>NZ_JBITLN010000009.1:0-2437 GCF_044465285.1 Streptomyces sp. NPDC049687 | reverse complement strand
CCCCGTGGGCCCCCCCCCGCCCCGCACGTCCCCGTCTGTCGCCCCCACCCCGCCCTCGGGCGGGGCCCGGCGCCCCCGGCCGGGGGCCCCCCCCCCGGGGGGGGCCCCGGGGGGGGGGGGGCCCCCGCCCCTGCTCACTTCACCATCCCCGAGGACCGTCAGTCCTCGTCGCCGTCGGCCTTGTCCTGCTCGGCCTTGTCCTGCTCGGCCTTCTCCTGCTCGGCCGCGGCCTCCTCGGACTCCTCGCCGGTCTCGTCCAGCGCATCGACGAAGTCCACCCCGTCCAGCTCGGCGAGCCGGTCGGAGGCATCCGTGCTGCCGTCCCGGTCCGCCTCGACGGCCTTCGCGAACCACTCCCGCGCCTCGCCCTCACGCCCGGCTGCCAGCAGCGCGTCGGCATAGGCGTACCGCAGCCGCGCGGTCCACGGCTGTACGGAGTTGGAGGCCAGCTCGGGGCTCTGCAGCGTCACGATGGCCGCGTCCAGCTGCCCCATGTCACGCCGGGCACCGGCCGCGACGAGCCGCATCTCCACCTGGCCGGCCTTGTCGAGCTTGTGCACCTCGGGAGCACCGGCCATGTCCAGCGCCTTCTCCGGCCGACCGAGCCCACGCTCACAGTCGGCCATGACGGGCCACAGCTCCGCCGACCCGGTCATCCGCCGCGCGGCCCGGAACTCGGCCAGCGCCTCGCTGTACTTCTGGTTCGCGTACGCCGCGAACCCGGCCGCCTCCCGTACGGCGGCGACACGCGACGCGAGCCGTAGCGCCACCTTGGAGTACCCGTAAGCGCCCTCGGGGTCCTCGTCGATCAGCCGCGCGACCATCACGAGGTTCTTGGCCACGTCATCGGCGAGCGTCTTGGGCAGGCTCTGCAGCTCCTGCCGTACGTCCTTGTCGATCTCCTCGCCGGTGACGTCCTCCGGGATCGGCAGCCGCTTGATCGGCTCACGGTCACGGTCCCGCTCGTCACGGAAGCGACCGCCACCACGCCGGTCATCCCGACGGTCGTCCCGCCGGTCGTCCCGTCCCCGGAAACCGCCGGGCCGCCCACCACGGTCGTCCCGCCGGTCGTCCCGCCGGAAGCCGCCACGCCCACCGCGGTCGTCCCGCCGGTCATCGCGCCGGAAGCCACCGCGCTCACCGCGGTCGTCACGGCGGTCGTCCCGCCGGTCGTCCCGACGGAAGCCGCCACGGTCGCCGTCTCGGCGGACGCCACCGCGGTCGTCGTCACGCCGGTCGTCGCGGCGGAACCCGCCCCGGTCGTCTCCGCGCCGGTCATCCCGCCGGTCATCCCGACGGAACCCGCCTCGGTCACCCCGGTCGTCCCGGCGATCGTCACGGCGGAACCCTCGGTCGTCGCCGCGGTACCCCCCGCGATCGCCTCGGTCGTCACGGCGGTCGTCCCGCCGGTCGTCCCGACGGAACCCGCCTCGGCTGTCGTCCCGGCGGAAGGCGGGACGGTCACCGCGCTCGTCCCGACGGTCGTCCCGGCGGTCGTCCCGACGGAAGCCGCCGCGCTCACCGCGGTCGTCACCACGTCGGTCGTCCCTGCGGTCGTCGCGCCGGCCGTAACCGCCACGGTCCCGGTCGCCGAACCCGCCGCGCTGGTCGTCGCGACGGAAGGCCGGCCGGTCACCACGGTCATCCCGCCGGAACCCACGGTCCCGGTCCCGGTCGTCCCGACGCGGTCCACGGTCGCGGTCGTCCCGCTGGAACGCGGGACGAGAGCCACGATCGCCCTCACGACGGTCGTCACGGCGGCCGTACCCACCGCCACGGTTGTCATCTCGGCGGTCGTCACGCCGGAAGCCGCCCCGATCACCACGGTCGTCGCGGCGGTCGTCACGACGGCCATGGCCACCGCGGTTGTCGCCACTGCGGTTGTCGCCACCACGGTTGTCGTCGCGTCGGCCGCCGTAGCCGCCGCGATCGTTGTCGCGGCGGAAGCCACCGCGATCGCCTCGGTCACGGTCTCCGCGGTAGCCGCCGCGATCGCCGCGATCTCCACCGTCCCGTCGCCGCTGGTCGCGCTCCGGTCGGTCGTCGGGAGAGTTGGTGGACATCGGTGACTCCTGTCTTCCGTACTGCAAGCATTCTAAAAAACGAAAGGACCCCTGGTCCCAGCTGAACGCTGGGGACCAGGGGTCCTTCCCAAAGATTGTTCGGCGGTGTCCTACTCTCCCACAGGGTCCCCCCTGCAGTACCATCGGCGCTGTAAGGCTTAGCTTCCGGGTTCGAAATGTAACCGGGCGTTTCCCTCACGCTATGACCACCGAAACCCTAATGGTTTCGAGCGAACAAGCACACTTTTCTGTTATGCGTTCTGCTCAATACCGGCAACGGTCGTTGCCTCAGAACTAACACAGTGGACGCGAGCAACTGAGGACAAGCCCTCGGCCTATTAGTACCGGTCACCTCCACACGTTACCGTGCTTCC
>NZ_JBITLN010000008.1:0-496777 GCF_044465285.1 Streptomyces sp. NPDC049687 | reverse complement strand
GCGGCGCAGCGCAACGGCGACATCGACCCCGACGCGGACCCCGACGACCTTGCGTACCTTCTGCTGACCGTCATCCGCGGGACCGATGTCGTGGGCGCGTACGGCTACAGTCCCGACCGCTTGACCTCGATCGCGGAGAGCGCGTTCGCCTTGCTGCCTCGCCCGCGCCACCGCTGACAAGGGCACGGCCGGCCTCGTTGCACCGGCATCTGATGCGGTCGGCCCGCTTCGACGCCGCGGAAGCACGGCCCGTAGGTACGCGCCGCCGTGACCTCGTGTGTGGGCGCGTGCTGTGGTGTTCCGGGGGTATGCGGGGTGGGCACTGCTCGGCGCTTCGGACGTGAGGCGGTTCCATGGATGCTGCTGCCCGAAATGAGGGCCAGGACCCGCTTGCCGACCGTCTGATCAGGGCCGGTGCCGCGTTCGAGGGCAGCGCGGAGATCGCCGAGGCCCGTGCCATCGCCCGCGACTTCCTCACCACGGCGGAGCCGAAACCGAGCCGACCTCCGGGAACAGGCGCATCGCGAGCAAAAAGTAGACCGCGACCCGTGTGGGTAGGTCCCGTAACCGGCGCTGCACACACCGGGTCTCCTCCAGGACGGCGTCGACGAGGTCGAAGGGTACGACCTGGTCAACTCGCCCAGGTGAAACAGGCCCGTACTGCCCCGCCGCCACCGTGAGTTCTTGAGAGAAGGCCGTCAGACCGGGTGGCAGGGCACACAGAGACGCAGGCAACGGGACTCCTCAACGATCAGCAGTCTTGGCGGACCATCTGATCAACGTCGATTCCGTTGCCCACGTTGCGATCGACGCCGAACCCCCTTGCCACCAGCAAGGATCCGTTAACCACCCGGCCTTGGGTCAAGGCCCGACGTCGGCTGGCCCTCGGCACCGTCTTCGGCGGCACGCGGCACACACGTATCCGGTGGTCCTCCACCACGTGATCGACGCCCCGCGGGCATCGGTCTTCGACGCCGATGCCCGCAGCTGGTCGCCGTCCTCCTCCACCTGCTGAACACGTAGCCGCGGCTCACGACCTCGCTCCGGCCGGTCCGGCCGACCGCAGGACGGCGGCCGGTCAGGCAGCCTCAAGTCAACCCGTTCCGCTGTCGTTTCACGCACGGTCGCCGGGCGCGTCAGCCCTGGCCACCAGGGACGGCGTCGGAAGGAAGCGCTCACCGTAGCGGTCGGCCAGTTCCCTGGCACGCGTCACGAAGCCCGCCACGCCTCCCGGGTAGCCCTTGACGTACTGCGCGACGCCCCCGGTCCAGGCCGGGAAACCGATCCCCAGAAGAGACCCGATGTTGGCGTCCGCTTCGGAGAGGATCACTCCTTCGTCGAAGCATCGCGCAGCCTCCAGCGCCTCGGCGAACAGCATCCTTTCCCGCATGTCCTCGAAGGGGATCCGGTGCCGGCCGGAGCCGAAGTGCTCCGCCAGGCCGGGCCACAGCCGAAGGCGCCTGCCCTCGGCGTATTCGTAGAAGCCGGCCCCTGCTGCCCTGCCTCCGCGGTGGAAGTCCCTCACCATGCGGCGCACGACGTCGTCCGCGCCGAAGACGGGCGCGTCCCGCCCCTCCTTCTCCAGGGCCTCGATCGTCTCCTCCCGGACCTTGAGCCAGAGGGTCAACGAGAGTTCGTCCACCAGTTGCAGAGGCGGCGCGGGATACCCGGCCTGGGCGCCCGCCTGCTCGATGGAGGCGGGCGGCAGCCCCTCCCCCACCATGCTCACGGCCTCGTTGACGAACGCCCCGATCACCCGGCTGGTGAAGAATCCCCGGCTGTCGTTGACCACGATCGGAGTCTTGCCGATCTGGCCCGCGAGGTCGATCGCCCGGGCCAAGGTGGCGTCGCTGGTCCGCTCGCCCCGGATGATCTCCAGCAACGGCATCCGCTCGACCGGCGAGAAGAAGTGCAGCCCGATGAAGTCCGCCTGGCGTTCGACACCTTCGGCCAGCCCGGTGATCGGCAGGGTGGAGGTGTTGGAGCCCAGCAGCGCGGCGGGGGCCACGATCTCCTCGATCTCGGCGAAGACCTTGTGCTTGAGCTCCTGACTCTCGAACACTGCCTCGATCACGACGTCGCAGCCGGTCAGGTCCGAGGGGAGTGCGGTGGCCGTGATCCTCGCCAGGACGGTGTCGGCGTCGGCCTGGGTCATCCGGCCCCGCTGTACGGCCTTGGCGAGGAGCCCGGCCGAATGGTCCCTGCCCTTCTCCGCGGCCTCGGCCGAAACGTCCTTGAGGACGACCTCGAGTCCGGCCACGGCGCAGACATGGGCGATGCCCGCTCCCATCATGCCCGCGCCGAGGACACCGACCTTGTGTGCGGTCGACTTCTCGTGACCTTGGGGTCGGGAGCCGCCGGACTGGATGTGCTGGAGGTCGTAGAAGAATGCTTGGATCATGTTCTTGGCGGTCTGTCCGGTCGCCAGCTCCACGAAGTAGCGCGACTCGATACGCAGCGCGGTGTCGAAGTCCACCTGCGCGCCCTCGACCGCCGCCGACAGGATGGCCCGCGGTGCGGGGACCGGTGCGCCCTTGAGCTGCTTGCGCAGATTCGCGGGGAGGGCGGGCAGGACGGCGGCGAAGGAGGGGGTGGACGGGGTGCCGCCCGGGATGCGGTGTCCCTTGGTGTCCCAGGGCTGCACTGGCTCCGGGTTCGCCCGGAGCCACGCCTTGGCCCTGGGCAGGAGTTCCGCGGCCGTGTCGACCACCTCGTCCACCAGTCCGATGGCCAGAGCCGCTCGCGGCCGGTGCCGCTGCCCCTGGAGCAGCACCTTGAGCAGCGCCTCCTGGACGCCGAGCATGCGGACCGTGCGGACGATGCCACCACCACCGGGCAGCAGGCCGAGGGTGACTTCGGGCAGGCCGATCCGGCAGCCTGGGGTGTCCGCGGCAATACGGTGGTGACAGGCCAGGGCGATCTCGAGGCCGCCGCCGAGGGCGCTGCCGTTGATGGCGGCGACCACGGGCCTGCCCAGCCGTTCCAGCCTGCGCAGCTGGTCCTTGACCCGGGTGGCGGTGTCGTGGACCGACTGCGCGTCCTCGGGGCGTGCGGCCATGATGTCGTGCAGGTCGCCGCCGGCGAAGAAGGTCTTCTTGGCGGAGGTGATCACGACTCCGGTGATGGTGTCGCGCTCCGCTTCCAGCCGGTCGACGGCCCGGCCCATGGACGCGATGTAGGCGGTGTTCATGGTGTTGGCCGACTGGCCCGGGGCGTCCAGAGTCAGTACGACGACGCCGTCCTCGTCACGGGACCAGTGAATGGTGTCCTGCTCGCTCATGTCTCGTCTTCCTCTTCCCTACGACGTGTTGGACGGCGTCAGACGCGTTCGACGAGGGTCGCCACGCCCATGCCGCCGGCGACGCACAGGGTGATCACGGCCCGCCGGGCGCCACGGCGTTCCAGCTCGTCGAGGGCGGTGCCCACGAGCATGGCGCCGGTCGCGCCGAGGGGGTGTCCCAGGGCGATGGCGCCGCCGTTGACGTTGAGCTTCTCCATGGGCACGTCCAGGTCCCCCGCGTACTTCAGGACCGCGGAGGCGAAGGCCTCGTTCATCTCGAACAGGTCGATGTCGTCGACTGTCAGCCCGGCACGGGCGAGCAGCCTGCGGGTGGCCGGGATCGGGCCGGTCAGCATGATCGTGGGATCCGCCCCGGAGGTCGCGGCGCCGGTGATCCGGGCCCGGGGGGTGAGCCCTAGGTCGTGTCCCGCCTGCGCGGAGCCGAGGAGCAGCAGGGCAGCTCCGTCCACGACGCCGGAGGAGTTGCCGGCCGTGTGCCGGTGGTCGACGGACTCGACGTGGTGGTACTTCTGCAGGGCGACCGCGTCGAATCCGCCCGCCTCGCCCGCCTTGGCGAACGCGGGCGGCAGCAGGCCCAGGCTCTCCGCGGTGGTCTCGGGCCGCAGGTGTTCGTCGCGGTCGAGGACGACCAGGCCGTTCTGGTCGGTCACCGGGATCACGGAGCCCGAGAACCGGCCCTCCTGCCAGGCGCGCGCGGCTCGCTCGTGCGAGCCCGCCGCGTACCGGTCGAGATCCACGCGGGTGAAGCCCTCCATGGTGGCGAGGAGGTCGGCGGCGACGCCCTGCGGCACGAAGCCCAGGTCGTAGGCGGTGGCCGGGTCGGCCGCGAGGGCTCCGCCGTCCGAGCCCATCGGTACCCGCGACATGGACTCCACGCCGCCCGCGAGGAACAGGTCGTCCCATCCGGAGCGGATCTTCTGCGCCGCGGTGTTGACCGCCTCCAGGCCGGAGCCGCAGAAGCGGTTCAGCTGGACGCCGGTCACGGTGTCCGGCAGTCCGGCCACGAGGGCGGCGGTGCGCGCGATGTCGGCGCCCTGGTCCCCCACAGGCGTGACGACGCCGAGGACGAGGTCGCTGAGACGGTCGAGGTCCAGGGTCGGGTTGCGCTTGCGCAGGGCGTCGATCAGCCCGACGACCAGGGAGACCGGTTTGGTGCCGTGCAGGGCGCCGGTGTTCTTGCCGCGGCCTCGCGGGGTGCGGATCGCATCGTAGACAAAGGCTTCGGTGGTCACAGGCGACGGCCCTTCCCGGCAGTAGATTTGAATCTTGGATAGATTAGAAAACATGGGTGTAGGTGACCGCAGGCGGCTTCCGGCCCATGCTGTAGGAGGCTCCGGCGGGTGGGCCCCTCGGTAAAAAGGACCGGCTGCGCGCGGGTCAGACCAGTCGGGTGGCCTGACCCGCCCAGTACTCGTCCTTCAGCAGGCGCTTCAGGAGCTTGCCGTTGGGGTGCCGGGGCAGTTCCGCCCGGAAGTCCACCGAGCGCGGGCACTTCACGTGCGCCGCGTGGTCGCGGCAGTAGGCGATGAGCCGTGCGGCCACGGCCTCGTCGGAGTCGGGGCCCGGCACCCGTGTGACGACGGCCTTGACCTGCTCGCCGAACTCCTCGTCCGGCACGCCGATCACCGCGACGTCCTCGACGTCGGGGTGGCTCGCCAGCAGGCTCTCGATCTCCTGGGGGTAGATGTTCACCCCGCCGCTGATGATCATGTTGCTGAGCCGGTCGGTGAGATGGAGGTAGCCGTCCTCGTCCAGCCTGCCGATGTCGCCCATGGTGGCCAGACCGCCGGGCAGCTGTGCCGACCTGGTCTTGTCCGGGTCCTTGTAGTACTCGAACGGCGGCCCGCCGGAGAAGTAGACGACACCCTCCTGGCCGGGGCCGAGTTCCTCTCCACCCGCGCCGACGATGTGCACCCGGCCGACCACCGCCAGGCCGACGGTGCCCGGGTGCTCCAGCCACTCGGGGGTGGTGCACACGGTCATGCCGTGCCCTTCGGAGCCCGCGTAGTACTCGACGAGGATCGGCCCCCACCAGTCGATCATGGCCTGCTTCACCTGCGGCGGGCACGGCGCCGCCGCGTGGATGGCGAACCGGTGGGAGGACGGGTCGTACCCGCGCCGTACCTCCTCGGGCAGCCGGAGCAGGCGGGTGAACATGGTGGGCACCCACTGGCTGTGCGTGACGTGGTGCTTCGCGATCGCCTCCAGGGCCAGGGCGGCGTCGAACTTCCGCAGGAGGACCACGGTCCCGCCGACGGCCGTGACGGAGCGGGTCCATCTGGCCGGCGCCGCGTGGTAGAGCGGGGCCGGGGAGAGGTACACGGTGTCCTCGTCGACCTGGAACATGGCCAGGGCCGGTGCGGGGATCGGGGGCGTGGTGCCGAGCGGGGCGCCGACCGAGGTCGGCCTGATGCCCTTGGGCCTGCCCGTCGTGCCGGAGGAGTACAGCATCTCGGAGCCCTCGACCGCGCCGGGGAGCGGTTCGGCGGGCCGGCCGCTCATGAGGACGGACAGTTCCTCGGCTCCGCCGTACGGCGTTGCGTCGAGGGTCAGGACGGCGGTGCCGGGGACAGCCGCCCGTACCGCGTCGAGGTGGACTGCCGCGGTCGTCGCGGAGAGGACCACGGCGCCGGCCTCGCAGTCCCGGACGATGTGCACCACCTCGTCCGGGGCGAGGTGGGTGCTGATCAGCGTGTAGTAGAGGCCCGCGTAGTGCGCGCCCCACACCACCTCGAGATAGTCGACACGGTTCTCCGCGCAGATCGCCACGTGGTCGCCCGGGGCGAGCCCGAGGCTCCCGAACACGCGCGCGATCCTGTTGGCGGCGTCGTCGAGCTCGCCGTAGGTGAGGACCTCGCCGGTGTCCGCCATGACGACCGCCGGCTTGGTCTCCTTGTCCCCCCGGTGCGCTCCGGGGTACCACATGGGTGAGTCTGGCGCTGGGTTGGGCATGGCGTCCTCACTGGGGTGTCGGTCCGGCCGCGGGTCAGAGGATCCGGCGCATCATGCTCAGCGCCTTCTCGGTGTACGGCGGGTACATGGCGCGGAGGTCGGGTCTGAAGGTCTTGGCCAGTACGGCCTTGCGGTGGCTGAGCCGCTGGAAGCCCCACTCCCCGTGGTAGGCGCCGATACCGCTGGCGCCGACCCCGCCGAACGGGAGGGAGGGGACGAGGCAGTGCATCGCCGCGTGGTTGACGACGGCGCCGCCGGCGGGGATCTCGTCCACGAGCCGGGTGCGTGCCGCCCTGCCTCTGGTGAAGACGTACAGGGCCAGCGGCTTCGGGCGACGGGTGACGAAGCGTATGGCCTCGTCGGCCGAGTCGACGGTCAGCACGGGCAGGACGGGTCCGAAGATCTCGTCGGTCATGAGGGGCTCGTCGGGGGCCGGGTCCACGACGACCGTCGGCTCGACGGTCAGCGCGGCGCGGTCGGTGCCACCCCCGGTCACGACCGAGCCTTCGGTGGCGTCGAGGTAACCGGCGATCCGCTCGAACTGACGCTCGTTGACGATGCGCATCCCGCCGTCCTGGTCGGCACGGAAGGCCTTCATGGACGCGACGATCCTGTCGACCAGGGCTTCCCGGACCGTACGCTCCACGAGCACGTAGTCCGGTGCGATGCAGGTCTGTCCCGAGTTCATCAGCTTGACCCACGCGATGCGGCGCGCGGCGACGTCGAGGTCGGCGTCGGCAAGGACGATCGCCGGGCTCTTGCCGCCGAGTTCGAGGGTCACCGGGGTCAGCGTCGGAGCCGCTCCGGCCATGATCTTCTTGCCGATCTCGGTTCCGCCGGTGAACAGTACGTGGTCGAAGCCCAGGGCGAGCAGGTCCTGGGTCACCATGGCGTCCCCCTCGACCACCTTGACCGCCTCGGGGTCCAGGTACCGCGGAACCAGCCGCGCCAGCAGCGCGGAGGTGGCCGGGGCCAGCTCGGACGGCTTGAGCACGGCGCAGTTGCCCGCGGCGACCGCCGCGACCAGCGGGCCCAGGCTGAGGTACACCGGGTAGTTCCACGGCCCGATGACCAGCACGACCCCGAGCGGCTCGTACTGCACCCAGCCCGACGCCGGCTGCTGGCTCAGCGGCATGCGCTGTCGCTTCCGCTTCATCCACGAGCGCAGACGCCGGCGTGCGTAGAGCGCCTCTCCCCGGGTGGAGGTGATGTCGCCCAGCCAGGACTCCGCGGCGCCGCGCCCGAGGTCCATGGCCAGGGCTTCGGCGATCTCCGTCTCGCGCTCCTCCACGAGCCGTGCGATGCCGTCGAGCTGCCGCTTGCGCCATTCCAGGCTCCGGGTGCGGCCGTCGGCGTGGACCGACCGCAGGGTCGCCATCAGTACGTCGAGTCCGGCCGCCTCCTGGGCGGCCCGGGTGCTCGGTGAGGTGGCCATGTCCGTCCGCCCCTCAGACCTGGGGCGCCGGGACGTTGCCGGAGAGGACCGAGGCGGTGATGCCGCCGTCGACGGTCAGCGGGTGACCGTTGATCCAGCGGGCCTGGTCAGTCAGCAGGAACAGCGCGGCGCCGGCGATGTCGTCCGGTGTGGCGTGCCGGCCGAGCAGCGCCTTCACTCCGTCGAGCTGGTCCTTGCCCATCGAAAGCTCGAAGTCGGCCAGGATGGGAGTCTCGACCGGCCCCGGCAGTACGGCGTTGATACGCAGGCCCATCTCTCCCAGGGCGAGCGCCATCGCCATCGTGTAGACGGTCGTCGCCTCCTTGGAGAAGTTGTAGGCGTTGCCCTGCTGGGGATGGTCGGCGAACCATCGCGCGCCTTCTTCGAAGGTGTCGGTGGCCAGCAGCTCCCTGATGGCCCCGAGGCGCTCCTGCCAGCCGAAGCCGGCGGTCGACGACACGATCACGACACAGCCGCCCGGCTTCAGCCGCTCCAGCAGCGACTCCGTCAGGTGCCGTACGGCCAGGAAGTTCACGGCGAACACGGTGTCGCCCGGAGCCGTGCCGGGGATGCCCGCGATGTTGAGCAGCCCGTCGAAGGAGCCGTCGAGCCGGCCGACCGCCTCGTCGATGGAGGCGGGGCCGGAGAGATCGACTTCGATGTGGGCATGGACCTTCGCCGTGGGCTGGTTACGGTCGAGGCTGTACACCTCCGCGCCGGCGGCGACCAGCTTCTCCGCGACCTCGTGACCGATGCCGGAGGCGGCTCCGGTGACGAGGTAACGCTTTCCCGCGAACTGCGACATCTGACTGCCTCTCAACGCGCTCAGAGGGTGTACGGCATGCTCTTGACGGCACGCACGAAGTTGCCGGCGAGGTACACGGGCTCGCCCACCCGAAGGGTCGGCGCACGGTGCAGCAGCTGGTCGAAGATCTCGGTGAGCTGCATCTTCGCCAGGAAGTTGCCCATGCAGTAGTGCGGACCGCCGCCGCCGAAGGCCAGGTGGTTGTTGGCCGGCCTCAGGATGTCGAGGAGGTGCGGGTCCTTGAAGACGCGCTCGTCCCGGTTCCCGGACGCGTACATCATCAGGACCCAGTCGCCCTCCCTGATCTCCTGCCCGCCCAGCACGGTGTCGCGGGTGGCGGTACGGCGGAAGGTCTGGACGGGGGTGACGTACCGGACGAACTCCTCGACGGCCGGGGCGACCCGGCCCCCGAAGTCCTCCAGCAGCAGTGCCTTCTGGTCGGGGAAGTCCTGGAGGGCGCGGGCGGTCACACTGATCGTGTTGCGGGTGGTGTCGTTGCCTGCGACGGACAGCAGCACGAAGAAGGCGGCGATCTCGTCGTCGGTCAGCCGCCGGCCGTCCACCTCGGCCTGGACCAGGCTGGTCCACAGGTCGTCCTTCGGCTCCGCCCGGCGGCGCTCGGCATGTTCCAGGCCGATCTGCAACAGGGTGACCAGTGCCTCGTTGAGCACCTCGCCCGGCTCGCGCCCCGCGGCGACGTCCTCGTCCGCCCAGGAGACCATGCCGTCGGCGTGATGGGCGGCCAGTTCGCGCTGGTCCTCGGGGAGGCCCATCATCTCGTAGATGGTCCACATGGGCAGCCGCTTGGAGACCTGGCTGACGAAGTCGCCCTCCCGCGTGGCCAGGAGGTCGTCGACGATCGTCGTGGCCTGCCGCCTGATCTGGTCGTGGATCCTCGCGACCTGCTTGGGCGTGAACGCCGAACTCACCAGGCGCCGGAGCTGGAAGTGGCGTGGAGCGTCCATGGCGAGGAACGACGACGCCGCCTCAATGATGTCCTCGGGGACCTCCTCGACCATCACTCCGCGTGCCGAGCAGTAGATCTCCGGGTTCTTGCTGACCTCGGCGATGTGCTCGTGCCGGGTGACGGCCCACACGCCGTCGTTCTCCGGGGGCATCAGGGCGCCTTCGAGGGGCGGGTGCCAGCTGACCGGGCGCTCGTCGCGGAGCGTACGGAACGCCTTCTCCCGGTCCTCCCAGGTGCCGGCCCAGAAGGACAACGGGGAGATGCTCACGGGGTCGTACGCCCGTGACGCGGTTTCGGTGGACTGGGTGGCCATCTTTCCTCCGTGGGTGGGGTGGCGGGCCCGGGCGGGCTCAGAGGACGAGGTCGTCCCGGCCGTCGCCGCGCAGGCTGTCGACGTAGAGGGGGAAGAGCTTCTTGCCGAGCGGCGCCAGCTTGAGCAGGCTCGCCACGTTGCCCTCGACCTTGATCCTGCTCTTGGCCATCGCCAGCGGGAGGTTGACCTTGCCCTGCCAGTAGGCGTTGCCGACGTCGGCCGCCATTCTCATGACGGCCTGCGGGGGTGCACCGCCGGTGCCGTCCCCGACGGTGCCCGCCGTCGTGTCCACTTCCACGACCGTGTCCGGCTCGGTGAAGGCGAACTGCAGGACCATTGCGGTGTCCCGGAGCTTGGGCCCGATCTCCGCGTCGGCGAACGCCGCCTCGAAGATGCCGCCGATGTACTTCCTGACCTCGTCCGCGTCCCTGAATCCCACGGTTCCTCCTGACGTCCGCGAGGAAGATCGCCCGAATCCGATGAGCGATTCAAATATAAGTTTGATTAGATTCCGCACCCAAGCGGGTTCCCGACGGGCAGCACCTCACGTGCCGCGGTCTCGAAAGGGGGTGCGTTTCGGGAACGTAACATAAGTCTTCTTATGGCGACTAGAGCCCGGCACCGACTCATACCCGCGGGGCGCCTACCATGACTTCCCACACCCCCGACCAGGAGTCCGCGCATGCCCGCACGCAAGGATGCCGCCCGCTACTTCGACTGCGCGTTCGCCATCCTCGCCGCACAGGGCTACGGCGGACTCAAGCTCGCCCCCCTGTGCGAACGGATGGGCGTGACGACAGGCGCCTTCTATCACCACTTCGCCAACTGGGGCGCCTTCACGGATGCACTGCTGGACCACTGGCACCAGGAGCGCACCCACCGGCTCGTCGAGTTGGCCCGTCTCGAACCGGACCCACTGAACCGGCTCCAGGTCCTCCTCGACGCGGCCATGGAACTCCCGCACGGCGCGGAAGCCGCGATCCGGGTGTGGAGCACGATCGACCCGGCGGTCCACCGGATCCAGGAGAGCGTCGACCTGGAGCGGCACAGCTTCGTCCGGAAGGCGTTCGCCGCCCTGGTCGACTCGGAAGAGGCCGACCGACTCGCCACGCTCGGCATGTACCTTCTGATCGGGTTCGAGCAGGCCGAGTCACTCCGCGACCCGGAAGTGCTCTCGTGGGCGCTGCACGAGCTGAAGAGGACGGCGACCAAGGGAGCGGCACGGCGCTCCGCGCCACGATGACCGGTCCCGCCACGCCCACATCCGGCGCGCCCGCATCCGGCGCGCCGCTACCCACCCGGCCGGCTGGAGCGCCCTGACCCACCTGGGAATTTTAATATACGCTAGATAAAAACTTCCGCCGTCAGCTTGCAGGAGCACACCTTGGCGCCCCCACTGCTCGACCAACCCGACGACTGGACCGAACCCGGTGCCCACCCCGTGGTGGACCACGTGTACCGCATCCCTCTGACGCTGCCGTTGGACGGGCTGGCGGCGGTCAACGTCTATCTGATCGAGGACGACGACGGCCTGGTGCTGATCGACTCGGGCTGGGCCGGGCCCGACACCGAGAAGGCACTGATCGAGGCGGTGCAGAGCCTCGGACACCGCCTGGAGGACATCGGCCAGATCATCGTCACCCACGCCCACTGGGACCACTACACCCAGGCCCTGGCGTTGCGTGAGTCGATCGGCAGCCGGGTCCGGGTCGGCTGGGAAGAGCGTCACACCATCGAGGGCTTCGATCTGGAGGACGGGGTATGGCCCCGCCAGGTCGGGCTGCTGCGCGAGTGCGGCGCCCCCGAGCTGGCGGCCCTGATCGCCGCCGTACCGGTCGAACAAAGCGACCGGGACATGCCGTTCGGGCCTCCGGACGAGTGGCTGAGGGACGGTGAGCGGATCGATCTCGCACACCGCCGCCTGGACATACGGGCCACGCCCGGCCACACGCGGGGGCATGTCGTGGTCGGGGACCCGACCGACGGCCTGCTGTTCTCCGGTGACCACGTGCTTCCGCACATCACTCCGTCGCTGGGCTTCGAACGCTCGCCCGAGCGCTACCCGCTACGGTCCTATCTCGCCTCCCTGCGCTTGACCCGACAGCTGCCGGACGCGCTGCTCCTGCCCGCCCACGGCCCCGTGACCAGGAGCGTCCACACCCGGGTGGACCAGCTGATCGCGCATCACGAGGAGCGGCTGGACGAGGTCCTCCGGCAGGTCGCGGCCGGCGCGGACACGGCCTACGAGGTGGCCCGCGCCCTGCCGTGGACCCGTCGCCGGAGCGGGCTCGACGAACTCCCGCCGGTGCACCGGATGACCGCGGTGCTGGAGATCGACGCCCACCTGGACGTCCTGGCCCAGCTGGGTGCGGTCAGCCCGCAACGCGTCGACGGGGTCCGGCGGTTCACGTCGGCCGCGTGACGGTGGTCCTCATGCGAGCACGACCGCATAGCGCCAGTCCAGGACGGAGCGGGCGGGCTCGTCGCCGCCGACCGCGCGGACCCGCGAGCGCAGGTGCGCCAGCCCGCCGTGTTCGCCGAGCGACCGCAGGCGCTCCACGGCCACGGTGCTGTACAGGGTGTCGCCCTCATGGACGGGGCCCAGGTGGTGGCAGCCCTGCCAGCCCGCCACGGTGACGATGGACGGCAGGGCTCGGGCGGCCTGCGCGAGGGCCACGCCGATCGTGTGGCCGCCGTAGACGAGCCGCCGCCCGCCCGCGGCATGCCGGTCGTGGTGCACCATGGCCACATTGAGCGTGAGCCGGGCCAATTCGGGAGCGCCCGACACGACGTCCCCACCGCCGACCTCCCAGACCATGCCCTCGGCCAGATCTGCGAACCGGGGCCCGACCACGCGCCGCGCGAACCGGTCCAGTCGCCATCCCCGCACCACCGCGGCGAGCGCCGCGTGGTCGGGTTCGGCACCCACGGCGTCGAGGTCGGCCGCGTGGCGGGTACCGGCGTCCGGGTCCCGCAGGGGCAACATGGCGCACCGCCAGAAATCCAGTACCGGGCGATCATGCTGGTCGGTGGTGGTGATCCGCAGGGCGGCCAGACCAGTGGGACGGCGCCCGGGACGGTCCTTGTTGCGACGCAGGGCGACGACCTCGGTGGAGGTGCGCAGCGTGTCGCCGATGAGCGGGGTGCGGCGCAGGACCAGGCCGCGGTAGAAGAGGTTGGCCTTCACATGATGGGTGGCCAGCGTGGACTGACCGATCGCCATGTCCCAGACCAGGGCGGGGTGGGCCAGGGGGGCCTGGCCCGTCACGGCGCGGCTCAGTTCCTCGTCCAGCGGGAGCGCGAGCCGGTCCCCCACGATGGACTGGTGGGTGGCGGCGTGACCGGAGGTCAGGGTCACCCCGGGCGCCCCGCCGAACACCTGCCCCACGGCGAGTTCGTCGAAGTACGGCCCCTCGGCCGTACGTGCCGTCTCCTTCGGGATCGCCGCACTCACTGCCGTGCCCCTCTCTTCGTCGGCCGTCGAGACCCGCCTTCGGGAGCGGTGCTCACGCTGTTGCCCCTCCCCCGCGGGCGAGTATCCGGCGTGCGGCGACCGCCACGGCCTCGTCGACCATCCGTCCGTCCAGGACGACGGCGCCCTCGGCACGCGCGTGCCCCCGCTCCAGGGCGGCCAGCACCGTCCGGGCCCTCGCGGCCTCCTCGGCCGACGGTGTGAACGCCTCGTTGACGTGCGCGATCTGGCGTGGATGGATGACCCATTTGCCGTCGAAGCCGAGGCGCGCGGCACGGCGCACCTGTCCGGCGAACTCCTCGTCGGCGGCCACCCCGAGATACGGACCGTCCACGGCGGCGAGGCCTGCCCCGCGAGCCGCCGTCAGGATCTCATCCTGCGTGCGCAGCCAGGTCTCCGCCGGCGCGTCGGCGGCCCGCCCGAGCGACGCGGCCAGGTCGGCGTAGCCGATGATCAAGGTGGTCAGCCGGGGCGTCGACGTCACGATCTCGCGCAGGTTGGCCAGTCCCGCCGCCGTCTCGATCAGCGCCTGTACGGGGACCGGGTCGACGCGGCCGACGGCTGCCTCCGCGCCCGCCAGCAGCCGGTCCACGAAGGCGAGGTCACCGGCCGACTCGGCCTTGGGCAGCACCACGGACACCCGCGCGCCCTGCTGCACGCACGCGACGACGTCCTCGTGACACCACGGCGTCCGGGGCGCGTTCACCCGGACCGCGATCCGCGGACCTGCCTCCGGCGCACGGGCCAGCCAGGCGGCGACGCGTTCCCGTGCGTCCGCCTTGGCCGTGGCCGCGACCGCGTCCTCGAGGTCGAGCACGATCTCGTCCGCTTCTGACGCGAGGGCCTTCGCCATCTTGTGCTCGTCCGAGCCGGGTACCGACAGACGTGCCCTGAGCGCACCCGCCGAAATGTTCGCGGTCACCTCATCCCCTCTCATTATCTAATCTAAATTAGACTATAATCGAGAGACGCGAGTCCGGTAGCCGAGTGAGGAGACCTGTATGCCCACCCTGTCCGAGGAGGAACAGGACGTCGTCGATGTCGTCCGGGAGTTCGTCGACCGGGATGTGCGGCCCGTGGTGCGGGAGCTGGAGCACGCCAACGAGTACCCCGAGAAGCTGATCGAGCAGATGAAGGCGCTCGGGATCTACGGCCTGGCCGTCCCGGAGTCCTACGGCGGGGCGCCGGTGTCCACGTCCTGCTATGTCGAGGTGACCGAGCAGCTGGCCCGCGGCTGGATGAGCCTGGCCGGGGCGATGGGCGGCCACACGGTCGTCGCCAAGCTCCTCCTCGCCTTCGGCACCGAGGAACAGAAGAACCGCTACCTGCCGAAGATGGCGACGGGGGAAGTACGGGCCACGATGGCGCTCACCGAGCCGGGCGGCGGTTCCGATCTCCAGGCGATGGGCACCGTCGCCCGTCGGCGGCCGGACGGCGACTACATCGTCTCCGGCGCCAAGACGTGGATCAGCAACGCCCGCCGCTCCGGACTCATCGCGTTGCTGTGCAAGACGGACCCCGACGCCTCGCCCCGCCACAAGGGCATCAGCATCCTGCTCGTCGAGCACGGCCCCGGCCTCACCGTCTCCCGCGACCTGCCCAAGCTGGGCTACAAGGGCGTCGAGAGCTGCGAACTCTCCTTCGACGGCTACCGGGCGCCGGGCGACGCGCTCCTGGGCGGCGTCGAAGGACACGGGTTCGCACAGATGATGAAGGGCCTCGAGACGGGCCGTATCCAGGTCGCCGCGCGGGCACTCGGCGTCGGTCAGGCGGCCCTGGACGACGCCCTGCGCTACGCCCGGGAGCGCGAGAGCTTCGGCAAGCCGATCTGGCGGCACCAGGCGGTCGGCCACCGTCTCGCCGACATGGCCACGAAGCTCGTCGCGGCACGACAGCTGGTGCTGTACGCCGCGGAACGCCACGACTCCGGGGACCGGTGCGACATGGAGGCGGGCATGGCCAAGCTGTTCGCCTCCGAGACCGCCATGGAGATCGCGCTCGACGCGGTCCGGATCCACGGGGGGTACGGCTACTCCACCGAGTACGACGTCGAGCGCTACTTCCGCGACGCCCCCCTGATGATCGTCGGCGAGGGCACCAACGAGATCCAGCGCAACGTCATCGCCGCCCAGCTGGTCGACAGAGGCGGTCTGGCGTGAACCGGCCACCGCAGTCCACGACCGACCGGAGGACCACGTGAAACTCTCGATGCTGCTGTCCCGATACACCGGCGATCCGGTGGCCACCGCCGGCCTCGTGCGCGACCTGGAGTCCGCGGGCCTGGACCTGGTGTGGGTCCCGGAGGCCTATGGCTTCGACGCCATGACGCTCGTCGGCTATCTCGCCGCGACGACCGAACGGATCCGGATCGGCACCGGCATCGTCAACGTCTTCAGTCGCACCCCCGCCCTCCTGGCCATGAGCGCCGCCGCCGCGGACAGCCTCTCCCGGGGCCGTTTCGCCCTCGGTCTCGGCGCTTCCGGGCCGCAGGTCGTCGAAGGTTTCCACGGAGTGCCGTTCGACCGGCCGATGCGGCGGATCACCGAGACGATCGAGATCTGCCGGAAGACGTGGCGGCGCCAGGAACCCCTCACCCATGACGGCAGGGTCTACCAGCTGCCCCTGCCCGCCGACCGCGGGACCGGGCTCGGCAAGCCGCTGCGGCTGATCAACCATCCGTACCGCGCCGACATCCCCGTCTACTGGGCCTCCCTGATGGAGCGCTCGGTGACCGCGACGGCCAAACTGGCGGACGGCTGGCTTCCGTTGTTCTTCATGCCGGAAAAATCGGCGGAGGTCTTCGGGCCCGCGCTTGCTGCGGGAACGGCACGCCGCTCCCCCGAACTGCCGCCGCTCGACATCGTCGCCGGCGGCCCGGTCGCCGTCGGGGAGAACCTCCCGGTCGACGACCTGCTCGACCTGGAACGGCCGACGGCCGCCCGGTACATCGGCGGTATGGGATCCCGCGACAAGAACTTCTACAACGACCTGGCCCGCCGATACGGCTTCGAGGCCGAGGCCGAGCTCATCCAGGACCTCTATCTGGACGGCAAGAAGAAGGAGGCCGAGGCCGCGGTCCCCCGGGAGTGGCTGGCCCGGACCACGCTGATCGGTCCGCCGGGTCTGGTGGCGGAACGGATCCACGCGTACCGGGAGGCCGGCGTGACGACCCTGAACCTGGACCCGGTGGGGCCGGACCCGGCCGGCACGGTGGAGGCCGTCCGGCGGCTGGTCGACGACCTATAGTTGACCCGTGCCTAGAAAATCCGCGGGTAAGCCGCCGGCCGATCCATCCGACTCCAAGTCGGCGCGCACGCGCGAACGCATCCTGGACGCGGCGGCCCACGTCCTCAGCCGCAAGGGCTACGCCGGAACACGGCTGAGTGACGTGGCGGAGCAGGCGGAGATCCAGGCTCCCGCCATCTACTACTACTTCTCCTCCCGGGAAGTACTGATCGAAGAGGTCATGTGGGTCGGTGTGGCCCGCCTGCGGGAGCATGTGGCGGAGGCGCTCGAAGCGCTCCCGCCGGACACCACCCCCATGGACCGCATCGACACCGCCGTGGAGGAACACCTGCGCTATCAGCTGGCCATCTCCGACTTCGCCACCGCCGCGATCCGCAACGCGGGCCAGGTCCCCGAGGACATCCGCACCCGGCAGCTCGCCGAGGAGCGCAAGTACGGGGACATCTGGCGCACGCTCCTTCACGACGCCCAGAAGGCGGGTGAACTCCGCGCCGACCTCGAACCCCGGGCCGCCCGCATGCTGGTCCTGGGCGCCCTGAACTGGGCGAACGAGTGGTGGAATCCCCGCCAGGGCTCGCTGGACGTCGTGGTACGCACCGCGAAATCCCTGGTGCGGCACGGCCTGGAAGTGCCCACCGCGCAGGAACAGGGCGGCGCGCGGCCGTCACGCGGTTCCCGGGGTCGGCGGACGGCCACGTCCGCGGGCTGAACAGCCTGAGAGGCACATGCAGGGGCCTCAGGGACTTCCCCGCTTCAGAGGTAATCTAATGTGCATTAGAGAATTACCGTGCCGAAGGGTCAGGCCTGTACGGCGGCGCCCGACGCCAGCAAGCCCTCGGCGTCCTCGACCTCCCACGACTTGAGGACGTCGGCGGTGTGCCGGCCCGGCACCGGCGGGGGCGGTCCGAGAGCGGTGGGCGTCGCCGAGAAGCGGGGTGCGGGCGCCGGTTGGAGGACGCCGTCGCGTTCCACCAGTGTGCCGCGGGCCCTGATGTGCGGGTGGTCCGACGCCTCCCGCAGGCTCAGTACCGGCGCCACGCACGCGTCCGACGCGGAGAACGCCTCGGCCCATTCGCCCTGGGTACGGCTCGCGAACGCCGCCGCGAGGCGCTCGCGCAGCCGCGGCCAACGGGTGCGGTCGTGCTGGGCGGCGGGGTCCTCGTCGAGTCCGAGAACGGCGAGCAGTTCCGCGTAGAACTTCGGCTCCAGGGCGCCGACCGCCATGTGACGGCCGTCGGAGGTCTCGTACACCGCGTAGAACGGCGCTCCGCCGTCCAGGAGGTTCACGCCGCGCTCGTCCTGCCACGTTCCGGTCGCCAGCAGCATGTGGGTGCCGGCGAGCAGATGGGCCGTGCCGTCCACGATGGCGGCGTCCACGACCTGCCCCCGGCCGGTGCGCTCGGCCTCACGCAGGGCGGCCAGGACTCCGATGACGAGGTACGTCCCGCCGCCTCCGAAGTCGCCGACGAGATTGAGCGGGATCTGCGGCGGGCCGCCGGCGCTGCCGACGGCGTGCAGGGCTCCCGTCAGGGCGATGTATCCGATGTCGTGACCGGCCAGTCGGGCCAGCGGCCCGTCCTGGCCCCAGCCGGTCATACGGCCGTAGACCAGGCTCGGATTCCTGGCGAGGCAGTCGTCGGGGCCGAGACCGAGTCGCTCGGCGACTCCGGGGCGGTACCCCTCGATGAGGACGTCGGCCCGGGCCGCCATGTCCAGTACGGCCCGCACGGCGTCCGGTCGCTTCAGGTCGAGCAGGACCGACTTCTTCCCCCGGTTGAGGACGTCCACGTGCTCGAAGCCCGGGAACAGCCCGCTGCCGCCGGGGCGGTCGACCCGGACCACCTCGGCGCCCAGGTCCGCCAGGGTCATGCCCGCGAACGGGCCCGGGCCGATGCCCGCGAGTTCCAGCACCCTGCATCCCGACAGCGGGCCCTCTGCCATCTTCTTCCCTCTCATACGTCGGCGGTCTGCCGGGACCTGCGCCTCGACCGGGCGAACGCGAGCCCTTCCTCCCACGAGGCGCCCCGGGCGACGAGTCGCCGGTATTTCATGATCTCGGTGGGCCTGTTGACGGCCAGGGCCCCCACCAGCCGGTCACCCGCGCGGTACAGGGCGAGGCACTGGTGGTCGCGCTCGATGTCGCCGTCGGTTACGGCGATCTCCTCCGCGTCGGGGACGCCGACGAACTGGATACGGGTGTCGTACTGGTCGGACCAGAAGTACGGCACTGTCACGTAGGCTTTCGCCGCCCGGGGGTTCAGGGCGTTGCGGGCGGCGAGGGCCCCCTGTTCGGCCGCGCTGGTCCAGTGCTCCAGGCGCATGGGCCGGTCGAAGACGGGGTTGTGCCAGCGGGCGACATCGCCCGCCGCGTACACGCCTTCGGCTCCGGTGGAGAGCGTCTCGTCGCAGACCACGCCGTCGTCCAGGGTCAGGCCGGAACCCACCAGCCAGTCGGTGGCGGGTACCGCACCGGTGCCGACGACGACAAGGTCGGCGTCGAGCACCCTCCCGTCGGAGAGCCGGACCCTTTCGACCCGGCCCGCCCCCTCCAGCGCGGTGACGCTCAGCCCGCACCGCAGATCGGTGCCGTGGCGCCGGTGCAGGGAGGCGAGAGCGCCTCCCATGGCCTGGCCGACAGCACGTACCAGCGGCGTCGCCTGTGCCTCGACCACGACGACGTCCAGCCCGCGTTTCCTGGCGGCGGCCGCGGTCTCGGCGCCGATGAAACCGGCGCCGATCACCACGGTCCGCGCCCCGGCATCGAGGGCACGTCGGACGGCGGCCGCGTCGTCCAGGGTGCGCAGCGTGTGAACGCCTGCCAGACCCTCGGTGCCGGGCAGCCGGCGGGCGATCGCGCCGGTGGCGATGACCAGGGCGTCGTAGCCGATGGGCCGCTCGCCGACGACGACCGTGCGGGCCGCGGTGTCCAGGCACGTGGCGGGGGCGCCGAGCAGGAGTTCCGCGCCGAGGTCGGTGCGGAGCATCTCCTCGGTGCGGAAGGTCGGCGGGGCCCCGTCCGCACCGTTCGCGTCGAGGAACTGCTTGGAGAGCGGAGGCCGGTCGTACGGGAGGTGCGGCTCGGCCCCGACGAGGGTGATCCGCCCCTCGAAGCCGCCTTTGCGTGCGGCCTCGACGGCCCGGAGCCCGGCCAGGGACGCGCCGACGACGACCAGCCGGCGGGTCCCCATCAGGGCTCCAGCCGGAGGGCCTCGGTCGGGCAGCCCGCGATGGCTTCCTCGACGTCGGAAAGGGTCCCCGGGGGGACGGTCTGCGTCTTCAGCACGAGTTCGCCCTCGTCGTTCACTTCGAACACGTCGGGTGCCAGGGACTCGCAGATGCCCAGACCCGTGCACTTGGAACGGTCAACGGTGATCTTCATCAGTGCTCCCTCGGGGCTCCGGTCGGCTCGGCCGCGACGCCGACCGGGTGGTGTCGCAGGATCTGTTCGACGACGAGCTTCGCGGTCTCCGCGCAGGCCGTGGTGCCGCCGTTGGCGTACTCCTTGACCGCGTCGCCGACGTTCCAGAGGTTGGGAACGGGAGTGGTGTTCGGGAGGTCGAAGCCCGCCACGGCACGTTGCGGGGGCCAGCCGTCGCGGGTGACGACGGTGGACAGGATCCGGGCGCGGTCGAAACCCGGGATCTGGTCGCGGAGATCGGCCATGAGCAGCTCGGTCTCGGCCGCCTCGTCGAAGTCGCCGACAGCCGGCTGCGGGACGGCCGTGCCCACGTAGAGGTGCCAGCCCTCCGGCGCCATCTCCGGGCAGGTCGCGGTGAAGTTGGCGACGTAGCACATGCGGCGGGTGCTGGCGAAACTGAGCAGGCCCGGGGCCTCGACCAGGCGCTCCCGGCTGGCGAAGTTGACCGAGATCATCGCGCAGGGCCGGTCGCCGCGCCGTACCGAGGTCAGGTACTCCTCGGAGAAGTGCTCCTCGCCGGCGAGTGCCACGGTGGCGCTCGGCCCCACGTCGCTGACCGCGAACCGGCAAGCGATGTCGGTGTCCTGGCCGTCGCGGGCGACGACGGCGCCGGTGACCCGGCCGGCGTCCACCGTCAGCCTGCGCACCTCGCTGTCCAGCCAGACCTCACCGCCGCCGGCGGTGACCACGTCGGCGAGCGCGCGCCAGATCCCGATGGTGCCGTCGGGACAGAACCCGAACTTCTTGAAGGCGCTCTTGCGGGTGAAGTAGGTGAGGAAGACGCGGGCGGGCAGTTCCTCGGAACTCACCGCGAAGACCGATCCGCACATGTTGCGGAAGACACCGTGCACGGATTCGTTCTTGGTGTAGCGGCGGATCCAGTCGGCGGTGGACAGTTCGGCGTCGGGCAGGCCGCTGTCCTCGCGCGCGGCACCGAGGCCGCCGAGGAGCTTGGCGCCCTGGCGGGTGAGCTTGGACAGCAGCATGCCCCAGCCGCCGCCGGTCACGTCGATGTCCTTGCCGCCGATGCGGTACAGGATGGGCGGGTTGGCCCGGCGGACGTCGAACTTGGCGCCGACCTCCTGGAAGGTCTGCTCGGTGATGCCGCCCACCTCGATGACGATGGCCCCGTTGTTGACCTTGAAGCCGTCGATGTCGTGGGTGGAGGCGCGCCCGCCCACCCGGTCGAGGCGTTCCACCACGAGGGTGCGGTAACCGTGGTGGGTCAGGCGGGCGGCGGTGAACAGGCCGCCCGCGCCGGCGCCGATGACCAGGGCGTCGAAGGATTTCACGAAGGCTGTCTCCTTTCCGGGCTCGGGTTTCCGGGCTCGGGTTTCCGGGCTCAGGCCAGCGGATTGGTGCCGACGGCGGCGCCGTCCATGTCGGTGATGTCGGACCAGCGGTCGGCGATGTCCCGCAGGCTCGGGGTGCCGGTGAAGGTCACCCCCTTGGAGGCGAAGTACGCGACCCGCTGGACGCGGTCGCCTCCCGCGATCAGCACCGTGCCGGTATCGGTGCATTCGTCGGTCAGCAGATGGGCGACGACGGGTGCCACGAACTCGGCCGGCAGCCGCTCCAGGAGCTCGGCGGGGGCGGCGTCCTCACTCATCCGGGTCCTGGCCAGCGGTGCGACCGCGTTGGCGAGGATGTTGTACTTGCGTCCCTCGACGGCGAGCGTGTTGACCAGGCCGACCAGGCCGAGCTTGGCGGCGCCGTAGTTGGCCTGTCCGAAGTTGCCGTACAGCCCGGAGGTGGAGGTGGCCATGACCACCCGGCCGTGTCCCTGCTCGCGGAAGTGCGGCCAGGCGGCGCGGGTGACGTGGTACCCGCCGAAGAGGTGCACGCGCTGCACGGCCTCCCACTGGTCCACCGTCATCTTCGCGAAGGAGGCGTCCCGCAGGATGCCCGCGTTGTTGACCACGCCGTGCACGGCCCCGTACTCCCGCAGGGCGGTGCCGATCACACCGGTGGCGCCCTCCTCGGTGGCCACGCTGTCGTAGCTGGCGACCGCCTGGCCGCCCGCGGCCCGGATCTCGGCGACGACGGCGTCGGCCATCGCGTTGCCCGATCCGGTGCCGTCCCGCGCGCCACCGAGGTCGTTGACGACGACTCGGGCGCCGTGCCGGGCCAACAGCAGCGCGTACTCGCGCCCCAGCCCGCCGCCCGCGCCGGTCACCACGACGACCCGGTCCTGTACTCCTGCCATGTGGGTACTCCTCGTTGCTCGGATGGGGGGGATCAGTACGAGTTCGGCAGGCCGAGGCTGTGCTGGGCCACGAAGTTGAGCACCATCTCCCGGCTGACCGGGGCGGTGCGCAGCATGCGGGCGACGAACCACAGGTCGGCCAGGCCGTACTCGCGGGACAGGCCGTTGCCGCCATGGGTCTGGATCGCCTGGTCGAGGGCCTTGAGAGAGGCTTCGGCGGCGGTGAACTTCGCGATGTTGGCCGCTGCCGCGGCGTCCTGTCCGGCGTCGAACAGCTCCGCGCTGCGGGCGGTGGCGAGCCGGGCGAGCTCGACCCCGATGTGCGCTTCGGCGAGGGGGTGGGAGATGCCCTGATGAGCTCCGATCGGAGCGGACCACACCGTGCGTTCGCGGGCGTAGTCGCGGGCCTTACCCACCGCGTAGCGGCCGATGCCGTTGCTGAGCGCCGAGGCGGTGATGCGCTCGGGGTTGAGGCCGGCGAAGACCTGCCGCAGGCCCTTGCCGCGCTCCCCGATCAGGGCGTCGCCGGTCACCTGGACGTCGTCGAAGAACAGGGTGAACTGTTTGTCCGGGCAGACCAGTTCGGTCTCGATGGGCTGGAACTGCAGGCCGGGCGAGTCGACGGGAACCACGAACAGGGACAGCGGGCTGCGTCCGGACGCCGAGGGGGCGAGATCGCCGTCCCGGGTGACGACGAGCACGGCGTCCGCCTCGTTCAGGGCGGAAATGAAGTACTTGGAGCCCGAGATGCGCCAACCCTCGCCGTCGGAGCGCGCGGTGGTGGTGATGGCATGGCTGTTGGATCCGGCGTCCGGCTCGGTGATGGCGAACGCCATCCTCCGGCGACCCGTGGCGATGTCCGGGAGCCAGGCCCGCTTCATCTCCGGCGAGGCGTGGGCAGCGAGGATCGAGCCGCAGATGGCGGGCGAGATGACGCTGCTGAGGATCGGCATGCCATGCGCCGACAACTCCTCGAGGACCACGACGAGTTCGGCGAGACCCGCGCCCCCGCCCCCGTACTCCTCGGGAAGGTGGACGCCCAGCAGCCCGGCCTCCCCCAGTTCGCTCCACAGCTCCTCCACGCCCGCGCCCGTCCGGGCACGTTCGCTGTAGTACGCGTGCCCGTAGCGGGCGGCGATCTTGGCGGTGCTCTCCCGGATCAGCCGATGTTCGTCGCTGTCCGTGATCAGTGCTGTCATCGCTACCGTCCCTGGAACGTGGGCTTGCGCTTGTCGATGAAGGCGGCGACGGCCGCCGAGACGTCCGATGTCCGGGCGGTGCGGGCGACCGCCTCCCCCTCGGCCGCCAACTGCTCGGCCAGCGTGGCCGACCAGGTTTCGCGCAGCAGCCGGCGGATCTCGCCATGGGCGCGGGTGGGACCGCCGGCCAGTCGCCGGGCGACCGCGAGGGCCTCGTCGGCCAGTTCACCGGCCGGCAGCACGCGTGTCGCCAGGCCCCATTCGACGGCCTCGTGAGCGTCGAGCACCCGTTGTTCGAAGTAGAACTCGGCTGCCCGGCGGGGTCCCACGAGCCTCGGCAGGAACCAGGAGTTGCCACCGTCACCGGACAGCCCGAGCGCCGTGAACCCGGAGGCGAACTTGGTGCCCTCGGCGGCCAGCACGATGTCGGCGCAGTACAGCAGCCCCAGCCCGCCGCCCGCGACCGCGCCGTGCGCGGCGCACACGATCGGCGCGTCGAGCGTGCTGAGCAGACGAAGCGCCTCGTGGTACGGCGAGATCATCCTGCGCAACGTGCCGGGCAGCCCGGCGCCGGCGTTGCCCGCGAAGTAGGCGATGTCGCCGCCCACGGTGAAGGCGGGACCGTCGCCCGTGATCAGTACCGCCCGCACGTCCGGATCGGCGGCCAGGCGCTGGGCGACCTCGTACAGGTCGTCGGCCATGGCCTGGTCGAGGGCGTTGCGGGCGTGCGGGCGGTCGAGCCGGAGCTCGGCGAGTCCGTCGGTGACGCGGAAATCCACGGTCGACAGGGCCCGGCCGGTCCCCAGGGCCTCGGACCAGCGTGCGCTGTCCGTCAGTTGGACGAGGCCGGTGATCCGCTCACCCTCGAAGCTCAGGAGGTGGGAGAACTCCGCGTCGAGCTTGCCGCCGCCTTGTCTCGCCTCGCCCACGTACCGGCCGGTGACCAGCAGGTCGCCGTCTTCGAGGTGGCGGAAACCGGCGGGTTCCGCCCGGGCGTCGTAGCTCCTGGCGATCCGGCCCCAGAACCCGCGGCGCATGGCGTCGCTTCCGGTGTACGTCCCGCCCAGGCCCAGCGGGAGTCCCTCGGTGGTCCGGCCCTCGAACGCGGGATGCAGGATCCGGTCGAGCCGCTCGCGGTCTCCGTGGGCCAGTGCCCGGTAGAGCTCGGCCGCCACCGCCTCTTTCTCATCGTGTCGCACGCTCACAGCCTCCAGTTTTGAATCTAATATAAATAAAATTCCGACTCCGGGTCAACGCCCCTTCGCCGGGCGGGACCGGTCACCCCGGGTCGGGACCCACGACCGAGACGAACGAGACACATCCGCCCGGCCGCCCGCCCAGGTTGTGGGTGAGGCCGAGACGCGGATCCGTCAGCTGGCGCTCGCCCGCTTCACCGCGGAACTGCAGCCAGCACTCGTACAGCATCCGCAGGCCGCTCGCCCCGACGGGATGACCGAAGGACTTCAGCCCGCCGTCGGGGTTCACGGGCAGCCGGCCGTCCAGCTCGAAGGCCCCGTCCAGGACGTCCTTCCACGCCTGGCCGCGCTCGGCGAACCCCAGGTCCTCCATCAGCACCACCTCGGTCGGGGTGAAGCAGTCGTGCACCTCGGCGAGCGATATCTGCGTGCCCGGGTCGGTGACACCCGCCTGCCGGTAGGCGTCGGCGGCGGCGTGGACCACCTCCGGGAAGGTGGTGTAGTCGTAGCCGGGGTCCATGGCTCCCCTGACGGCCCCCGCGACCAGGGACAGCCCCTTCACGTACATCGGCCGGTCCGTGTAGCGCAGGGCGTCCTCGGCCCGGACGATCAGGGCGCAGGCGGCGCCGTCGGAAACCCCGGAACAGTCGAAGACCCCGAGCCGTCCGGCCACCAGCGGCGCCCGCTCGATCGTCTCCTTGGCGACCACGGAGCGGAACTGGGCCTTGGGGTTGCGGGCGCCGTTGGCGTGGTTCTTCCACGCGACGTGCGTCATCGCCTCCCGCATCGCGGCCGGCTCCACCCCGTACCGCGCGCAGTACGCCGGATCGAGCAGGGAGAAGGCGGCCGGCGCGGTCAGTGACAGCTCGGGCGCCGTGCCGTCGCCCGGCGGGTCGGAGCGCAGCAGCCCGGAGAAGCCGGAGTCCTTCAGCTTCTCCACGCCGACGGCCATCACCCGGTCGTACGCCCCGGAGGCGACCGCGTAGCAGGCGTTGCGGAAGGCCTCCGATCCGGTGGCGCAGTAGTTCTCGACCCGGGTGACGGGCTTGTGGTCCAGGGCCAGTGGGCGGCTGAGCGCAAGGCCGGACTGTCCGGAGCCGAGGGTGCCCAGCCAGTAGGCGTCCACGTCATCGGCCGCCAGGGCCGGGGTCCCGTCGAAGCACTCCTGGGTCGCGTCGAGGAGCAGGTCGTCCGCCGAACGCTCCCAGTGCTCGCCGAAGGAGGTGCACCCCATGCCGACGACCGCGACCCTGTCGCGGATCCCGTTGCTGCTCATGCCGTGCCCTCCCGCTCACTCGTGCCCGCCGCGGCGGAGGCCGTCGTACCGGCCGTCGCACGAGCCGTCGTCCCGGCCGTCGTACGGGCCTTCCAGAAGTAGTTGTGCACGCCACCCGCGGTGTGCAGCCGCCGGAAGACCGGCTCGACCCGTACACCCACGTCGAGTTCATCGGCCACTGTGTCGGCGATCTCCAGCGTGCAACGCCCGCCGCCGTCGAAGTCGACCACCGCGTCGATCAGCGGGGGCGAGGGCGAGTGGGCGAGCCGGTCGACGGTGTACGTCGCCACCGTGCCGGTCGTCCCGGCCAGCGGCACGGCCGCCATCG
This sequence comes from Streptomyces sp. NPDC049687, assembly GCF_044465285.1. Lineage (NCBI taxonomy): Bacteria > Bacillati > Actinomycetota > Actinomycetes > Kitasatosporales > Streptomycetaceae > Streptomyces > Streptomyces sp. NPDC049687. The sequence goes on along the minus strand of NZ_JBITLN010000008.1, from coordinate 470,663 downwards.
CGTCCACCGCGCCGCAGTCCTTGCACACACGGGCGGGCGGCAGGTGGACGAAGCCGCAGTTCTCACAGCGGCTGCCGGTGAACCCGAACTTCCACCTCTCCCCGCGTGCTGAGGGCGGTCCTGCCGGCCGATCCGGTTCGGGCCTGCGCGGCGGCTCCCGCTCCAGCCACCCGCGCCAGGTCAGATACGTCGGGTACGGGACGGGGCGGCCCTCGGCGAGTTGCCGGGCGAGGGGGTCGTGTTGCCTGGCGGAGGGGAGGCGGTCGGTGGTCCGCAGCAGGAGGGCGTCGCAGCCGTCGGCGGCGGAGAGCAGCAGGATGGTCTCGTCGGCGCCGGCGCGGTCGAGGACGTCGGCCAGGGCGAGCCCGGCGTCGGCCGCTCCGGAATGCCCGAGGGGTGAGCCGCTCGCCGACAGGCGTGCGGGGAAGACCTTGGGGGCGCGCTTGCGGACGGCCGCGTTCGGCGAGACGAGCAGCACGTGGTCGGGCTGTCCGGTGCCGGCGGCTTTCAGAGCGCGCTGTCCGGTGTCCTCGATCCGCGGCAGGTAGCGTTCCAGGCCGAACCGTTCCTCCCACTGCTCGCCGGACGGGCTCCCCGGGGTGCGCCAGCGGTCGAGGAACTCGGCGGTGGCCGAGGTGTGGGCGAGGATCTCGGCGACCGCGGCGTCCGCCGAGCCGAAGAGGAAGGCCGCCGCGCCGTCTCCCCCGTCCCGCTCGTCGGCCGAGCCGGGGCGCCCGGTGCGGACGTCGGACAGTACGGCGAGACCGCCGTCGAGTCCGGCGGCGCGCAGCGCGGCGATCCCGGAGCGCGCGGAGCCTGCCAGGTCCGCCGCGAAGGTGTCGCGCGGCAGGCCGAGTGCGGCGTGCAGGGCGCAGGCGTTGGTCTTGTCGAGGTAGGCGGGAGAGGTGGTCGCGAAGTACAGCGACGCCGGTGCGGGCGGGGCGGACCGCAGGCGGCGGGCGGCTTCGACGCCCATGGTGGTGCTGTCCTCGTCGAAGGAGGCGGCGACACGGGCGCCGCGGCCCGCCCGGATACCGAGGGCGGTGCCCAGTTCGTCGCGCATGACGCGGTGCCGGGGAAGGTAGGTGGCGTAGGAGACGATGCCGTAGGGGCCGCGGGTCAGGGTGGTCGTCATGGTGGTCACGCCGCCTCGAAGATCGCGGCCATGCCCTGGCCGCCGCCGATGCACATGGTCTCGAGGGCGTATCTGCCGCCGCGGCGCCGCAGTTCGTGCAGCATGGTGGCGAGGATGCGTACCCCTGTGGCGGCGATGGGGTGGCCGAGCGAGATGCCGGAGCCGTTGACGTTGAGCCGGTCGTCGTCCTCGTCGTACTTGAATCCCCATCCCTTGAGGACGGCGAGCACCTGGCAGGCGAACGCCTCGTTCAGCTCGACGAGGTCGAGGTCGTCGAAGCCCAGCCCGGTCCGGGCGAACAGTTTGGCGACCGCCGGCACCGGGCCGATGCCCATGACCGAGGGCTCGCATCCGGCCGCCGCCCAGCCGCGCAGGAAACCCATGGGTTCCAGGCCGAGTTCGCCGAGCTTGTCCTCGGCGACGACGAGACACGCCGCGGCGGCGTCGTTCTGCTGGCTGGAGTTGCCCGCGGTGACGGTGCCGTCGGGCATCAACGGACGCAGTCCGGCGAGGATCTCTTCGGTGGTGCCGGGGCGGATGCCCTCGTCCCGGTGGCACGACAGGGGGTCCCCGGGTCGCCGGCGAGGGAGGTCGACCGGCACGATCTCGTCGGCGAAGCGTCCGGCGTCCCGCGCTTCGGCGGCCCGCCGGTGACTGCGGGCCGCGTACGCGTCGGCCTCCTCGCGGGTGATGGCGTAGCGCTCGGCGAGGTTCTCGGCCGTCTCGATCATTCCGCTGATCGGGCCGAACCGCTCCTGCGGCTGCGAGCGTTCCCGGCCCCGGTCGAGGCGGTCGTAGAGCTGTACGGTGCCGGAGCGGCTGCCCCAGCGGACGTCCGGGGAGTAGTGCTCGATGTTGCTCATGCTCTCCGCGCCGCCCGCCAGGACCACGTCGGCGGCTCCGGTCTGGACCGTCATCGCGGCGGTGACCACGGCCTGGAGTCCGCCGCCGCAGCGCCGGTCGAGCTGGAAGCCGGGCACCTCGACGGGCAGACCGGCCCGGAGGGCGGCCCAGCGGCCGATGCACGGGGCCTCGGAGTTGGCGTACGACTGGGCGAAGACGACGTCGTCGATACGGTGCGGGTCGACCCCGGAGCGCTCGACCACGGCCTTGATGACGATGGCGGCCAGGTCGTGCGCGGGTACGGGGCGCAGGGTGCCGCCGAAGGTGCCGACGGGGGTACGCAGCGGTGTGACGATCGCGGCGCGGCGCAGGGCTGTCATGCCGGGGCTCCTTGCTCTTCGAGCGCGGCTTCGAGCGCCGCTCGGTGGTCGGGGTGGGCGATGGCGAGCATGCGTTCACGGCGTACGCTCAGCGGCTGTCCGCGCAGGTCGGCGACGCCGTACTCGGTGACGAAGAGTCCCGCGTCGCTGCGGGACGTGCTGACCGGGCCGGACAGCCGGGCCACGATGCGGCTGGCGGTACCGGCGGTGGAGGGCAGGGCGATGACGGGCAGGCCTCCCGGTGACTGGGCGGCTCCGCGCAGGAAGTCGCCGGCGCCGCCGACCGCACCGACGTAACTCCCCCTGGCCAGCTCGGAGTTGACCTGGCCGGAGACGTCCACCTCGATGGCCGAGTTGATGGCGACCAGCCGGTGCTGGGCGGCCAGCGTCCGCGGGTCGTGGGTGTAGGCGGTGTCGCGCAACTGGATCGCGGGGTTGCGGTGGGCGTAGCGGAACAACCGCCGGGTGCCCATCAGCAGGCCGCCGACCGAGCGGCCCCGGTCGAGCGTCTTACGGGCGCCCGTCACCACTCCCGCCTCGATCAGGTCCATGGCCGCGTCGTTGATCAGGCCGGAGTGGATGCCCAGGTCACGGCGGTCCGTCAGCAGCCCGAGCACGGCCTCCGGAAGCCCTCCGACGCCGAACTGGAGCGTGACCCCGTCCTCCACCAGGCCGGCCACGCGGGCCGCCACTTGTGCGGTGACGCCGTCGGACGCGGCGGGCCGGACCTCGGCGGGCGGGCGGGACGTGTGGATCACGACGTCGATGTCGGCGGCACCCAGGGTGCGGGAGCCACAGGTCTGCGGGACCTGGTCGTTGACCTCGGCGATCACCACCCGCGCGGTGTGCAGGGCCGCGCTCAGGTAGTCGTCGGCCAGCCCCGGGCTGTGCCGGCCGTGCTCGTCCGCCGGAGGGAGCTGGATGAGCACCACGTCGGCGCGGACGGGGCCCGTGGTGAGCAGACCGGGGAGGCTGGAATAGGGGGCGGGGAGCACGTCCAGCTTCCCGGCCCGGTGCAGGGCCCGGTTGCCGCCGCTGCCGGTGTAGGAGACGAAGGAGACCATGTCCGCGTGGTCCGGCCGCACGGTGTCGGTGGCCGGGATCCCGAGGAAGCATCTGAAGGGCCCGATCCCGGCGCGCTGACGCATCAGCCGCTCGGTCAGGGTCCGCGGCTCGGCGCACGCCTGGCCCCAGGCGACGGTGTCGCCCGCCCGGACGTAGTGGGACAGGTCGAGTTCGTCGGGTGCGATGACATCCATGTGCCGGCCCGTCAGCTGCCGGCGTCTTCGCGCCAGCGGTCCGCCGAGGGGTCGAGCAGCCTGGACAGGTGTCCGTCGGGGAGCCACACCAGGGCTTCCAGTTCGAGCGCGTCCAGGTGTCTGACCCGCCCGGTGCGCCGGTCCTCCAGCCGGAGCCGGGGACCGTTGGCGGTGGTGTCCACGCTCACCGCGACCTCGGCGAACTCGCTGCCCACGATCTCGTTCCCGTTCATCGGTGCCGCCCTCAGATCAGGAAGGACAGGGTGGGCAGCGCACGGTCGTGGTCGACCAGGACGACCTTCTTGTACGCCAGCCGCAGCCGCCCCTCGACGAGACGCAGCCGGTACGTGGTACGCCCGGACCAGATCTCCTTGCCGCGTTCGCGGGACTCGACCAGCACGAAGTTGGCGCCGACGGTCAGGTCTCCGGGCTCCCCGCCCGGACCGGCGTCGTCGTCGAGGATCTCCACGTTGGAGACGATCCGGCGCAGGTGGGAGGGGGGTGACTGGGCGTACCGCTTGCCGGTCCTGAGCTGCCCCAGCCGGGTGGCGATACGACTGCGGTTGTCGCTGATCACCGACATCTGCTGTACGGGGTCACCGTCCGGGGCGCCCGCGGGCACCCAGTAGAGGGCGTCGTCGGTCCACAGCGCCTCCCACGCGTCGTAGTCGTGCTCGTCCGCGTAACGGGCCTCGCGGTACAGGAACTGCTCCACCTGGCGCAGGTCGAGGGCAGAGTCGTCAGTGGTTGCCGGTGCGGTCACTTCTCAGGCCTCCATCAGGTTCCGGTAGTGCGACCAGAAGCCCCGCATGCCCGTCTCGTCGGTCGCGGTGCCGATACGGAAGCCGTTGTCGTCGGTGCGTTCCCGGTCCACTCCGCGCCGGATGTCGACCCATTCCGGCTCGCGCAGGGCGACGCCGCGCTGGTTGCGCTCGTACATCTCGGTGTCGTCGGCGAGCAGCATCCCGGCCGGCCCGACCGAGCCGACGCACTGCGACACCATGCGCCGGTTGAGTTCGGGGGCGCCCTTGAACTGGATGGCGGTGGAGTGCTGGACGCACTCGCCGGCCGTCAGCGGCTGGATGACGAAGAGCTGGATCTCGGCGATGAAGAGGTTGGGGAAGATCATCACGTGCGGGGACCCCTCGACGAGGATCTCCTCGGCGGCGGGGCCGTGGAGTTCCCTCATGCGCGCCACGTACTGGGGCACCCGGTCCTCGGTGGTGCCGAACCAGCGCATCGGCTCGCCGAAGCGGCGGAACTCCGGGCGCAGGTCGTTCTCGCTGTGGCCGCCGCCCAGGTCGCGGGTCACGGCCGTGGAGTTGTCGCTGTACAGGGCGCCGATCGGGCTGCCGGTGACGCTGAAGATGGAGCCGTGCACGAACTGCGGGTGGTAGCCGTCCGTCTCGTTCTCCGCGAGGAGCTTCCAGTTGGCGCGCGTGCGGTGCTTGAGCCAGCCAGCGGTGAGTTCGACCTCGCCCTCCGGGGAGAGCCGTGCGAGACGGTCCAGTTCTCCGGCGGCGGCGCCGAGGTGTTCGGTGAGCGTCGGGCCGTCGGATGCGAAGCTGCCGAAGACGAAGCCCTGGTGGGAGGCGACCCTGGGGACCCGGCCGAGGCCGAGGGCGAGCTTGCCCTTGCCGCCGTAGCCCTTGTTGTAGGGGTAGCCCAGCAGGTCGCCGTTGTTGCGGTACGTCCAGCCGTGGTAGGGGCAGCGGAAGGAGTTGGAGTTGCCACTGGGCGCGTCGCACACCAGGTTGCCGCGGTGGGCGCAGCGGTTGAGCAGCAGGTGCACCTCGCCGTCGCGGTCCCGGGTCATGACGACGTCCTGCGGCCCGATGTTCTTGCGTACGTAGTCGCCCGGTCGAGGTACCTCGCTGACATGCCCGACGTAGACCCAGGTGCGGTACCAGATGCGCTCCAGTTCCTCGGCGAAGACCTCCGGATCGGTGTAGAGCGATCCGTGCACCCTGGTCGGCTGGATCAGCCGTGCGTACTTGTCCGTCTGCTCGTGTGCCGTCTCCGGCAGCGTGGCCGTCATGCTTCGCCATCCTCGATTCGCTTCTGGGCGTACTGCGCCAGCCGGAACTTCTGCACCTTGCCGGTGGGGGTGGTGGGCAGTTCGGCGGCGTCCAGGAACAGCACGTGCTTGGGGACCTTGAACCGCGCGAGCCGTTGCTTGCACAGCGCGACGACATCCGCGGCGGAGAAGTCCGCGCCGGGAGCACGGACCACACAGGCGCAGCCGGCGTCGCCCCATCGTTCGTCGGGCACGCCCACCAGGTAGACCTGGCTGATCGCGGGGTGGGCGGTGAGCAGGTCCTCGATCTCCTTGGGCATGACCAGTTCGCCGCCGCTCTTGTACAGCTCCTTTGTGCGGCCGGTGACTTCGAGGTATCCGTCGTCCCGGACCCGGCCCAGGTCGCCGGAGTGCACCCAGCCGTCGCGCAGGGCCTTCGCGGTCTCCTCGGGTTTCTTCCAGAAGCCCCGCATGTGCGTCGGGCCCCGGGAGACCAGTTCGCCCTCGGCTCCGGGAGGTAGGTCCTCGCCGGTGAGCGGGTCGATCGCCTTGTAGGTGGCGAGCGTCCCGTCGGGCAGTCCGGCCGGGCCGGCCAGCTTGGGTCTGCCGACGGTTCCGGCGTGCCGCTCCAGCGGATCATCGGGAAGGGTGAACGTCATCGCTCCGCCGCACTCGGTCATGCCGTATCCCGTGGTGATCTCCTCCACGCCGAGTTCCGCACGCACCCGCTTCCAGAGCCAGACCGGGGCCGGGGCCGCGCCGGACAGCAGCGCGGTGAGCGAGGAGAGGTCGTGGTCCACGCGTGCGGGGTGTTCCAGCAGGGCCACGGTCATCGTGGGCACGCAGAGGATGTCGGTGGCGCGGTGGCGCTGGATCCCGGCGAGGTAACGGACCGGGTCGAAGGCGGTCTGCGGGACGATCGCGCCGCCCACCGTCATCGCGGCGAGCATCCCCTCGACGTAGCCGAACATGTGGTAGCAGGGCAGCGAGAACAGGATCCTCCGGCCATCCTGGAACGCCCGGGTCAAGGCCGAGGCGTAGGCGGTCCGCAGCACGGAGTCATGGGTGACGAGGACACCCTTGGGCGAGCCGGTGGTGCCGGAGGTGTAGAGCAGGTCCCCGATCTCGTCCGGCCGGGCCGCTCCGCCGGGGCACCCCCCTCGGTGGCGGTCGCCGACGTCCGCGAGCGAGGCCACGGTCGGCACGCCGTCGCGCGGCTCGGTGCCCTCGGTGGGCAGCAGGACGACCTGCCGCAGGTGCGGCAGCGGGGTCGCCGCGCCGGCGTCCCAGCCGGGCGCGACGGCGTCGAGCATGGTCTGGTAGTCGAGGTCGCCGAACGCGGTCATGGAGATCAGGACGGAGCACTCGGACTGGGCCAGGACGTAGGCCAGTTCCTCCTGCCGGTAGAGGTAGTTGAACGGGATCGCCACGGCACCGGTCCGGGCGACGGCGAACTTCAGCGGGGCGAACTCCAGGAAGTTCGCCATCAGCAGCCCCACCCGGTCGCCGGGGCGCACACCGAGCGCGGCAAGACCGTCCGCGAGACGGGCGGCCCACTCGGCCGTCTCGGCGTAGCCGATGGTCCGCTCGTCCGTGATGACGAAGGGGCGGTCTCCGTACCGCGCGGCGCAGTGGTCGAGCCAGTCGTCGAGGGTGCGTGGGGTCCAGCGCGGGAACCGGGCACTCAGGTGCTCGCGGCGCCGCTCGATCTCCGATGTCACGAAACACCTCCTTTTTCTAATTGACGTTAGATTAAATGACGGGGACAGAGGTAGGCAACCACCCGGTTCACGGGACTCACCCCAGCCGGCGCAGGATCCCCGCGGCGGCGGCCTCACGGAGCTTGAACTTGCGCACCTTGCCGGCCGGAGTGACCGGCATCTCGTCGGCGACGTACCAGTACTGCGGGACCTTGTACTTGGCCAGGCGGCCGCGGCAGTGCTCGACCAGGGCATCGTGCAGGCCGTCGTACACCTGTCCTCGAAGACGTACGACCGCTGCCACGGCCTCGCCCCACCTCTCGTCCGGCAGTGCCACCACGGCTGCCTCCAGCACGGCCTCGTGCCCCAGCAGGCAGGTCTCTATCTCGGCCGGCGCGATGTTCTCGCCACCGCGGATGATCAGGTCCTTCAGCCGTCCGGTGATGGTGATCACCCCGCGCGCGTCCATGGCGCCGAGATCACCGGTGTGCAGCCAGCCCTCGGCGTCGACCGTGCGCGCGCTCGCCTCCGGATCGTGCAGGTACCCGATCATCTGCTGGTAGCCGCGGGCGCAGATCTCACCCGGCGTGCCGAGCGGCTGCACCTGGCCGGTCACCGGGTGGACGATCTTGCACTCCACCTGTGGCAGTGGCCGCCCCACGGTGTCCCTGACGTCCGTGTCGTCGTCCGTGACCCGGGTGGCGGTCAGGGTGGGGCCGAGTTCCGTCTGGCCGTACAGGTTGTGCACGCGGGCGCCGAACAGTTCCCGGGTCGCCTCGATCAGGGGGGCGGGCACATTGGCGCCGCCCACGAGGACCTTGCGCAGGGCGGGGGCCGGACCACCCGTCTCCCGGGCGGTCTCGTTCAGGGCGGACAGCATGGCGGGCACGCAGAACAGGAGGGAGGCCCGCTCCTCGCGCATCGACTCCAGTACGGGGCCGGGCCGGAACTGTTCGACCAGTACGAGGCTGCCTCCCAGCCACAGGGTGCCGAGGGTGGCGACCACGCACCCGGCCGTGTGGAACATCGGCAGTGGGCTGACGTGCACCGCTCCCGGCTCGGCCTGAACCGTCTCCAAGGTCAGGCGCGCGACGTTGACCAGAGACCGATGGGTCAGGAGCACGCCCTTGGGCAGGCCGGTGGTGCCCGAGGTGTACTGGAGCATCACCCGTGCACCGGGGTCCTGGACAGCCGCGTCCGGCGGATCCCGCGGCTCGGCGTTCCACCGGTCGTGTTCGGCGAGGGAGACCACGTGCCGCAGCCCGGGGCACCGGGGCCGGAGGGCCGAGGCGACGGCCGCGAGGTCGTAGTCGCGGCTGACGTCCGCGTGCAGCAGCGCGACGGCTCCGGAGTGGTTGAGGGCATGGACGAGTTCCTCGGGCCGCAGCACGGGGTTGAGGGCGACCAGGGTCACTCCCGCCAGCGCCGCGCCGTACTGGACGATCGGCCACTCGACGACGTTCGGCGCCCACAGGGCAACGAACTCCCCCGGCTCGGCCAGCCTCAGCAGGGCGGCGGCCACCCGCCGGGCCTCGGTGTACAACTGCCCGTAGGTCAGCCGCCGTTCCGCACCACCACCGTGCGCGACACCAGCCAGAGCCGTGGCGTCGGCGTGGGTCACGGCCCGTTCCGCCAGCAGGGAGCCGACGGTGTGGTCGACCAGGGGCACACTGTCGTCCCTGGGCCACAGTGAGGACACCAGTGGTTCTGTCATGTTCAGCATCCCTTGAACTCGGGGCGGCGTCGTTCGCGGAAAGCGGCGACCCCTTCGGCGAAGTCCGCCGAGTCGAAGAGCCGGATCTGGTGCTCGACCTCGTGGTCGAGTGCCGCGCGCGGATCGCCCCCGGCGCGGACGCCGAGCATCGCCCGCAGAGCGGAGAGCGCGAGGGGCGGGCCCTCGGCGATGCGTTCGGCGTCGGCGAGCGCCCAGTCCAACGCGGCCCCGGGCTCGGTCAGTACGTCGGCGAGGCCGAGGGTGAGCGCTTCCGGGCCCTGGACCGGGCGGGGCAGCAGGAGCAGCTGCCGGGCGGCGGCCGGACCGGTCCTGGCAGGCAGGGACACGGTGATCCCCATGTCACCGGCGAGGCCGACGCCGGTGAACGCCGTGCTGAACGACGCGTCGGTCGCGGCGACCACCCGGTCGCAGGCCAGCGCGAGCGCCGCCCCCGCGCCGTACGCGAAACCCTCGACGGCTGCCACCACCGGTGTGGGCCCGTCCCAGATGGCCCGGATCACCCGCTGGGCCGCCTCGGCCCTGGGGCGGGTCTCCTCGGGGCTCTGCCGACGCATCGTGGAGATGTCCCCGCCCGAACAGAAGGTGCCGCCGCTGCCGGTCAGCACGATCGCCCGTACGGTGTCGTCGGCCATCGCGGACTCCAGCATCTCCGCGAGCACCACCCGCAGCGCAAGGTCGATCGCGTTGCGCTTCCGGGGCCTGTTCAGGGTCAGTACCCGGACGGCGCCGTGGTCCTCGGCCAGCACGATGTCCTCGCGGCTGTGTTGCTCAGTCATGGCGTCTCATCCCCTGTCACCGTCCCGTGAAGAGCGGGGGCCTGCGCTCGCTGACCGCCGCCAGCCCCTCCCTGGAATCCGCCGTGCCCGACAGTTCGGCGACCGTACGGGCCTCCTCGGCCAGTCGCTCCTCGACGCCGGCGCCCAACCCGCTCCACACCAGCCGCTTGGTCGCCGCCAGCGCCAGGGGCGGGCCCGCGGCGAGGCCGCCGGCGAACGCGAGGGCATCGTCCAGCAGCCGGTCGTCCGGCACGACCCGGGTGAGCAGCCCCGCGTCCAGCGCCTCGGCGGCGGTCAGGGTGGGGTTGGTCAGCAGGATCTCCATGGCCTTGCGCAGACCCACGAGCCGGGTCAACGTCACCGAGACTCCGGCGTCCGGGGCCATCCCGACCCGGACCGCGCCCGACATGAACCGCGACGACTCCGCGGCGATGACGAAGTCCGCCGCGCACACCAGCCCGAAGCCACCGCCTCCGGCCGCGAAGCCGTGCACCGCGGCGACGACCGGGGCACGCAGCTGGAGCAGCGCGGAGGTGGTGATCTGCAGCCAGGAGGTGGCCTCCCGCAGGTACTCCGGGAGTTTCTCCCCCAGGCCGGCGAAGGTGTGGACATCGCCGCCCGCGCAGAAGTTGCGGCCCTCTCCGGTGATCAGCACCACTCGCGCCCCGTCCTCGGCGTGGCAGCGCATGACGGCCGCGTGCAGTGCGCGCAGGAAGGGCACGTCCATGCCGTTGGACGCCTCCGGACGGTTGAGCCGCAGCCGTGCGACTCCGTCCGTGTCCAGGTCCAGGAGCACCGGCCCGGAGTCGATCAGTTTGTCCGTCATCTCACTCACCTCTCGCCGTGAAGCTCTCGATTCCGGCACCGGCCGCCGTCCCGCCCAGGTGCTCGAGCACCGCGGCCCGCTCCAGGGCGAGGCCGTCCGCCAGCGGCAGCCGCAGCCCCTCGTACACCAGGCGTTTCGCGGTGCCGAGTGCCCGGGGGTCCATACCGCCGAGCCGTTCGGCGAACGTTGCGACCGCCTCCTCGAACCCGTTGTCCGGCAGGCACCGGTACGCCAGCCCCCAGGCCGCGGCCTCCGCGCCGGACAGGCGGTCCCCGGTGAGGATGTGGGCCAGGGCCCGCTGACGGCCCACGAGGCGGGGCAGCCGCTGGGTGCTGCCGCCGCCCGGTACCTGGCCGAAGTTGGCATGCGTGTCGGAGATCCGGGCGTCCTCGCGCACCAGAGCGATGTCGCAGGACTGCATCAGTTCGAAGCCGCCGGCCATGGCGTACCCCTCGACGACGGCCACCACGGGGACCGGCAGGGTCGCGATGAGGGCGCAGGCCCGGCCGAAGTTGTCGAACAGCGGCGCCATCGCCCCCGGTCCGCCGGCGCGCAGCCGTTGCAGCTCCTTGAAGTCGCCGCCGGCGCAGAAGTTGCCTCCCGCGCCCCGGATCAGGACGACCCGTGCCGCTGACGCCACCTCCCTCAGGGCGCGCTCCAGCTGTTCGCCGAGTTCGACCGTGATCGCGTTCATCGCCTCGGGGCGGTTCAGCAGGACGTGGCCGACCGCACCCTCCACGCGCGTGCGCACCACCTGGGTGACCTGGGTACTCACATCGACCGCCCGCCCCCCACCTCGACAACCGCGCCGGTCATGTAGCTGGACAGCTCGCTCGCGAGAAAGAGGACGGCCCCGGCGACCTCCTCGGGCCGTCCCGCCCGCCTCATGGGCACGTCGGCCTCGCGGGCCGCGAAGACGTCCGGCGGCATCGCCTCGGTCATGGCGGTGCGGATCAGGCCGGGCTGCACCGCGTTGACCCGCACCCCGTGGTGGGCGAGTTCCTTGGCCGCCGCCTTCGTCATACCGACGATCCCCGCCTTGGCCGCGCTGTAGTTGGTCTGGCCGGGGTTGCCGGACTTCCCGGACAGCGAGGAGATGTTCACGATCGAGCCGCTTTCCGCCTCGCGCATCACCGCCGCGGCCGCCCGGACGCCGAGCCAGGTCCCCCTGAGGTGCACGCCGACCACGGCGTCGAAGTCGTCCGCGGTCATCTTCCTCAGCGAGGCGTCACGGGTGATCCCCGCGTTGTTCACCAGGACGTCCAACGCACCGAACCGCTCGACGGCCCGCCCCACCATGTTCTCGACCGCCGTCTCGTCCGTGACGTCACAGCCGAGAGCCAGTACGGAAGCCGGGTCGTCACCACCGATGTCGGCTGCGGCCCGCTCCGCGCGTGTGGCGTCCACGTCGGCCACGGTCACCCGTGCGCCATGCTCGTGCAGCAGCCGGGCGATTGCCAGACCGATCCCCTGGCCGGCGCCCGTGACGATCGCGGACCGGCCCGCCACCAGCCCGCCCATCAGCCGAGATACCGTACGACGGAGTCCACGACGCAAGCCGGCTTCGCGCCGCCCTCGATCTCGATGACCGTCGACAGCTTCAGCTGGACCGCGCCGTCGAGCGGTGTGACCTCGGTGATCGTCGAGGTGGCCCGCAGCTTGGCACCGACGGGCACCGGGGCGGGGAAGCGCACCTTGTCGAGCCCGTAGTTCACGGCCATGCTCACCCCCTCGACCTGGTAGAGCCGCTGCAGGAACACCGGCAGCAGGGACAGCGTGAGCAGGCCGTGCGCGATGGTGGAACCGAAGGGCCCCTGGGCAGCGCGCCCGGCGTCCACATGGATCCACTGGTGGTCCCCCGTGGCGTCGGCGAACCGGTCGATGCGCTCCTGGTCCACCTCGATCCAGTCGGTGGTGCCGAGCGACTCGCCTGCCGCGGCGGCGAGTCCGGCTAGTCCATTGAAGATCTTCATGTCGCGCTCCGGGGCTGGTCAGAATTTTGAATCTAATCTAGATTCATAAATCGCAACGGGTCAACGGTTGTGCAGCGGGCCGCGCACCATGAGGGAGCGAGCGGATGGATCTGGAACTCGGCGGGGCACGGGTGTTGGTCACCGGTGGTGCCTCGAACATCGGCCGGGGCATCGTGCACGGCTTCGCCGCGGAAGGCGCTCGTGTACTGATCTGCGACATCGACGCGGAGCAGGCCGCCAAGACACGTGCCGAAGCGCTGGAGCGGGGAGCGGCCGGGGCGGAGGTCGCCGTCATCGATCTGACGGCCGAGGGTGCCGGCGCCATGGCCGTCGAACAAATCGTCGCCGCCTGGGGCGGAATCGACGTGCTCGTGAACAACGCGGGGCTGAGCCTGCCAGGGTTCGTCGCCCAGGACGCGGACCGCGACGGCTGGCGGCGGATGGTGGACCTCAATCTGTTCGGTTCCGTCGAGTGCACCCGTGCGGCCCTCGACGCGATGCGGCCCGAGGGCCACGGATCCATCGTGTTCATCTCCAGCGACGCCGCCTTCGGGGAGATACGGCAGGGGGTGTACGGGGCGACCAAGGCCGCGGTGATCGCCTTCGCCCGCACGGTCGCCCGGGAGCACGGCCGGGACGGCATCCGGTCGAACGTCGTCTGCCCGGGACTCGTCGTCCCCCAGAGCCCGGACGCGATCGGGGCGGGCAGCCTGTGGACCCGGGGCGACCAGTCCGCCGTCTTCGACGACCGGCAGATCGAGGCAGTCCGCAAGAACATCCCACTGCGCCGGCTCACCACGCCGGAAGACATCGCGGACGCCGTGGTCTGGGTCTCCTCGGCACGCCGCGCCCGGCAGGTGACGGGCCAGGTCTTCTCGGTCAGCGGCGGCTACTCGATGCCGTAGGAGGCGCGCTCAGTGAACACCACCAGCAGAACCGGCACCGGGACACCGGCCGTCAAGGCGGCGGCGACCCGAAACCGCATTCTCGCCGCGGCCGCTCGGACGCTGAGCCTCAAGGGCTACTCCGCTACCAGGCTGGCCGACATCGCCGAACGGGCCGGTGTGCGTCCGCCCGCCGTGTACTACTACTTCCCCTCCCGCGAGGAGCTGATCGCCGAGGTGATGGCGGTCGGCCAGCTGCGGCTTCGGGAGCACGTCGAGACCGCGCTGGCCGCGCTGCCCGACGGCACTCCCCCGATGGACCGGATCTGTGCCGCCGTCGAGGCGCATCTGCAGGTCGAGCTGCACCTGTCGGACTTCGCGACCGCGGTCAGCCGCAACAGCGGACAGCTGCCCGAGGACATACGCGCCCGTCTGCGGGCGGACAGCGGCGCCTACTTCGACCTGTGGCGGGACCTGCTGGCGAGAGCCAGGGCCGCGGGCGCCATCAGGAACGACATCGACCTGCGAGCGGCGCGCATGCTCGTCATGGGAGCCCTCAACTGGACGCCGGAGTGGTGGAACCCGCGGCAGGGTTCGCTGACCGGTGTCATCCGCACCGCGCAGAGCCTGGTGCGGCACGGCCTGGGTGTGCCCTGACCCCGGGCCCGCCCTCATCACCCCTTCGCACAGCACACTGGAGGACCGTCATGCCCGAGGCCTACATCGTCGACGCGGTACGCACCCCGGTCGGCAAACGCGGCGGCGGCTTCGCCGGAACGCACCCGGCCGATCTCGCCGCCCACGTCATCCGCTCACTGGTCGCACGCCACGACTTCGACCCTGCCGCCGTCGACGACGTCATTCTCGGCTGCCTCGACCAGATCGGCTCGCAGGCCGGTGACATCGCGCGGACCAGCGCGCTGGCCGCAGGGCTGCCCGAGTCGGTGCCCGGTACGACCATCGACCGGCAGTGCGGCTCGTCCCAGCAGGCGGTCCACTTCGCCGCGCAGGCCGTCATGTCCGGCACGGCCGACCTCATCGTGGCCGGCGGTGTGCAGAAGATGAGCCAGTTCCCCATCCTGTCCGGGTTCACCGCCGGCGAGCCCTATGGGTCGACCGATCCGTGGACCGACTGCAAGGGATGGCACGCCCGTTACGGCGACCAGGAGATCTCCCAGTTCCGCGGCGCGGAGATGATCGCGGAGAAGTGGGGCGTGGAGCGCTCGGTCATGGAGGAGTTCGCGCTGGAGAGTCACCGCCGGGCCCTGACGGCCCAGCGGGAGGGCCGGTTCGACGCGGAGATCATTCCGTTCGAAGGGGTCGTGTCGGACGAGGGTCCACGGCCCGACACCACACTGGAGAAGATGGCCGAACTCGCGACACTGACGCCCGGCGGGCGGCTGACCGCCGCGGTGGCCAGCCAGATCTCCGACGCCTCCTCCGCGATGCTGATCGCCTCGGAGGCCGCCATGCGCACTCACTCCCTCACACCCCGGGCCCGCATCCACCACATGTCGGTGCGTGGC
The DNA here is from genome assembly GCF_044465285.1 of Streptomyces sp. NPDC049687. Classification (NCBI taxonomy): domain Bacteria; kingdom Bacillati; phylum Actinomycetota; class Actinomycetes; order Kitasatosporales; family Streptomycetaceae; genus Streptomyces; species Streptomyces sp. NPDC049687. Next base: position 455,609 of record NZ_JBITLN010000008.1, on the reverse strand, counting down.
TCCGACCCGGTCATGATGCTCACCGCTCCCATCCCTGCCACGGAGCACGCCCTCAAGAAGTCCGGACTCACCATCGACGACATCGATCTCGTCGAGATCAACGAGGCGTTCGCCTCCGTGGTGCTGGCCTGGCAGGCCGACATCGGCGCCGATCCGGCCCGGGTCAACGTCAACGGCGGTGCCATCGCACTCGGTCACCCGCTCGGGGCCACCGGGACACGGCTGATGACCACATTGCTCCACGAGCTGGAGCGCACCGGCGGCCGCTACGGTCTGCAGACCATGTGCGAGGGCGGCGGTCAGGCCAACGTCACCATCATCGAGAGGCTCGGCTGACCTGATGCGACGGGGCCTGTACACAGACGATCACGAGCAGTACCGGGAGACCGTCCGCGAGTTCCTCGCGCGTGAGGTCGTCCCCCACCACCAGCGGTGGGAGGCCGACCGGTGGATCGACCGCAAGGTGTTCGCCGCGGCTGCCCGGCAGGGTGTCTACGGCCTGCAGATCGGCGAGGAGCACGGCGGCGCCGGCGAGCGGGACTACCGCTATCGCATGGTCGTCTGCGAGGAGATCGCCCGCGTCCACGCGCTCTCCTTCGGTCTCACCGTCTCCCTCCAGGACGACCTGGTGCTGCACTATCTGCTGGACCTGACCACGGACGAACAGAAGCGGCGCTGGCTGCCGGGCTTCGCCTCAGGCGAGATCATCGGCGCGCTGGCGATGACCGAACCCGGGACCGGCAGCGACCTGCGGGGCATCCGCACCTCGGCCCGCCGCGACGGCGACGACTGGGTCCTGAACGGACAGAAGACCTTCATCACCAGTGGCATCATGGCCGATCTGGTGATCGTCGCCGCGCGTACGGATCCCGAAGGCGGCTCGCGGGGCTTCACTCTCCTGGTGGTCGAGCGGGACATGCCCGGCTTCACCCGCGGCCGCAAACTGGACAAGATCGGACTGCCCGGCCAGGACACGGCCGAACTGTTCTTCGAGGACGTGCGGGTACCGGCCGCCAACGTCCTCGGCCCGGTGGGATCCGGCCTCCAGGAGCTCATGAGCCACCTGCCCCGGGAACGTCTCGGCGTGACGGCCACAGCCATCGCTACCAGCCGGGCGGTCTTCGATCTGACCCGTGCCTACTGCTTCGAGCGCCGGGCTTTCGGCCGCCCCATCGGCGACCTCCAGCACATCCGCTTCGAACTCGCCGAGATGGCCACCGAGATCGACGTCGCCGAGGCCTACGTCGACCGCTCGGTACACGCCTACAACGCCGGTGAACTGACCGCCGTCGACGCGGCGAAAGGCAAGTGGTACGTGAGCGAACTGCAGAAGCGGGTCATCGACCGTTGCCTGCAACTGCACGGCGGCTACGGCTACATGACGGAATATCCGGTCGCCCGCGCATTCGTCGACACAAGAGTCCAGACGATCTACGGCGGCACCACCGAGATCATGAAGGAGCTCATCGGACGCGATCTGGCATCCAACGGATGACGCGCAGAGGCCGGGGAGCAACAGGCATCCTCCGCTGACCGCCTCATCGGCAAGCGGCCAACGAAGCCGGTGCCGTCGAGGAACAGCACGCCATTGCAGTGGCCGAGTTGTTCGGCCACTGCATCGGTCATGCCGAGCGCTCGCGGTCCGGTCGGCTCGTAGGCCTTCCCGGCGGGCTCCCCCCAGGATCACGCAGGGTGGTCGTGACCACCCGGGCGGCAGCGCCACACGTCCCGCTCTCGCGGATCGACCGCGCCGCGAGGACGGTGAACGTCGAGGAACGTCGTCGGGCGCGCGCACCACGGGCAGGCGCGACCAGTGCAGCATCTGCTCCGCCGGCCGGTGCGGCCGCTGCTGGTGGGATTCGGCGGTGCTGGTGGCGGTCATCTGCGACATGTCCACCAGCACGTCGAGTTCACCGGGAGTCCAGCCTGGCGCAGGCGGCCCAGCCCGGCCTGTTCGACGTCGTAGGCGGCCGCGCCGGTGGCGTAGTCACGTGCGGCCCAGCAGAGACCGACGTACGGTGACCCGCTCGCCCCACTCGGACTCGATGACCGTGAGCATGTTCAGCCGGGCCGCGCTGCGGGTCGGCCACATGGCGGCCAGCAGGCCGACCCGGCCGGCGAGTCGGGGGCCGGGCCTCGGCGCGTCTCGTTGCGGACCGGCCGCGAAGACGCCGCGGGTCGCTGTCGCCCGTCCCGCCCTGGGCCCAGCCCGGGCGGGGGCCCGCCCGGCGGGCTCGGGCAGCCTCAGCCGCAGGTCGCCTCCAGCGTCAGGCCGAGGGCGAGCAGTTCGCGGTCGGCTCCGGCAGGGCCGTCGATTTCAAGCCCGGCCGGCAAGCCGTTCGGTGCCACGCCCATGGGGATGCTCAGGCCGGGGGCGCCGATGACACTGGCGGGTCCAGTGTTGCGGATAAAGGTGGAGAAGGTGTCGGCGGGTTCCCCGCACAGGACCATGCCCTGGTCGCAGGTGGCGAGGTCCAGGGCGGTGGCCGGGGTGGTCGGGAACGTCAGGCCGTCCAGGCTGTGTGCGGTGAAGGTCTCGGCGTAGGCGGCACGCAGCCGTTGCCGGTGGGCCAGGCACTCGCGGTAGACCTCCTCTGCGACCAGACCCGGGGCCCCGTCGAGAAGGCAGTTCTCGAAGATGCCCTGTACGTCCGGACCCGCGATGCCGGCAGCGAGCCCGGCCAGGTCCGTCTCCGGCCGGTATTGCGCCAGGTAGGCGGACAGCTCGACGCGGGTCTCGTACAGCACGATGGCCATACCGGTCTCGTACTCGCGCTCGACGAACGAAGTGACGTCGACCGGGACCAGGGTCACACCGACCGCGGAGAGGGAGTGCAGCGCCGCCTCCCACAGAGCGGCGACATCGTCCTGCAGCTGTTCGGTGAAGTGACCGGTCGGCACGCCCAGCCTGATGGACCGCGGCGGGCGTGCCGCGACCGGAATGTCGTCCCCGCTGAGGACGCCGTCCAGCCGGATCAGGTCGGCGACCCGGCGCGCCATCGGGCCGATGGTGTCCCGGGTGCTCGACAGGGGGGTCACTCCCTCGCCGGGGTAGCGCCCGACGGTGGGCCGCAGTGCGCAGGTGCCGGTGACGGCCGCGGGGATGCGCACCGAGCCGCCGGTGTCGGTACCGATCCCTGCGTGCACGACCCCGGCCGCGATCAGCGCGGCGACCCCGCCGCTGCTGCCTCCGGCGAAGCGGCTGGGGTCGTACGGGTTGCGGACCGGGCCGAAGGCGTGGTTGTTGCTGGTGATGCCGAAGGCCAGCTCATGCATGTTGGCCTTGCCCAGGATGACGGCCCCGGCGTCCCGCAGCCGCCGCACCGCGGGTGCGTCGCTCGCGGGGACGAAGTCCCGCAGAGCGGGAGTGCCGGCCGTGTTGGGCAGTCCGCCGACGTGGATGTTGTCCTTGACGGCGATCGTCATCCCGGACAGCGGGCCCGGACCGCCCGGGGGCCTTGCCCCTGCGTCGCGGTCGAGGGTGATGAAGCCGCCCAGGTGTGCCGTCTCCTCGGCCCGTTCCAGAGCGCTTGTGACCTCAGGTTCGCTCCGCGTGTCGGCACCCGCCGTCGGGCCGGTCTCGGTGATGGGTTGTCTCGTGGTGGGTTCGCTCATGGCCTGCTCCTTCGTGGGGATCCGCTGGGAGAGCTCACGGACGATCACTGCACTCGTCACCCGTGCGTCACCGGGTGCGGAACCGGGTTCTCCGAGGATTGACGGCCCCAGCAGCACATGTCATCGTTCGCTCACGCGATGACATGTTGGAGGAAATCGTGCCCTCTATCAAGCCCGTCCACCGGCTCAAAATCGCCGCCGCCGTCACGTCGGCAGCCGCGCTCGCACTCTCCGCCTGCGCCACCGACAGCGGCAAGTCGAGTGACGCGCCCCAGCACACCGGCTCCGGCGGCACAGTGAAGATCGGGCTGCTGACCAGCATGTCCGGCTCCGCCGGGCTCTTCGGACCGGCGACGATGAGCCGACGGAGGGCCTGCAGCCCGCCAACGTGGGCCGGTTCGCCGACGCCGTACGGCGGATCGCGGCCGACGGCACCGGCGTGCTCCTCGCCGAACAGCACCTCGACATGGCGCTGGATGTGGCGGACCGCTGGTACCTGATGGAGAAGGGGCAGATCGTCGAGCAGGTCCAGGAGGGGACCCTCGCCCACGTGGCGTCCCGGATGGCGCCCTGACAGCGCGTCCGGGGCTGTCCCGAGGGGCACGGAAGGCGTATGGTCAACACGTAGTCATGTGTTGGCGTGTTGTCTCCGGGCTTCGAAAGGACGAGAGGTCCAGGCAGTGTTCGATCAGTCTCACGAGAGCGACCTGGTCTTCCGTGCCCTCAACGACGCGACGCGCAGGGCCATCCTGGCCCTGCTGGCGTCGGAGAACGAGCCCACGGCCGGAGACATCGCGGCCGCGTTCCCCTCGCTCGGCCGTACTGCCGTCTCGGCCCACCTGCGGGTCCTGCGGGACGCACAGCTGGTCTCCGAGGTGCGCGACGGCAAACACCGGCGTTACCGTCTGGGCCCCAACCGGGCCGACGCGGCGATCGCGTTCCTGCGCCAGATCTACGAGCAGTCGCTGCCCAAGGACCGGCAGGCGGCATCGGACCGGTCGGACGGACTGCGTGATGCGAAGAGCGGATGACAGTCGCGGGAGCACCCTCCGGCGTGACCGCCAGGCGGGCGTACGGCCCGCCGAAACCCGCGGGACGCCGGTGCACGGCATCCGATGGGCCCTCCAGCCGGCCCTTCGCGTCACCGCCGCCGGCTGAGGGAGCACCATGCGCGAGATCGTCCTCGTCAACGAGACGCACCTTGGCCTGCCGCCGGACGAGGCGTTCGGCATGTTCGGGCGGACCGGCAGCGCCGGCTGGATGTTCTCCGCACGCTTCGAGAACGCGGTGCCCGGGGCGGCGGCCTGCGTCGACATTCCTCTCCCGGCCGCCACAGGCGGCGAGGCGTCCGTGCGCGGCACGGCACGCATAGTGGAGGTACGGCCCTACCGGCGGATCGTGCTCCAGCACGAGACCCCGTGGACCGGGCGGATCACCCTGACCTTCACCCGCGCGACCGGAGGCACCCGGGTGCGAGCCGTCACCGAACTGGACGAGGACGCCCTCCGCTGGATGACCGCGAGTCTGGGCTGCGCGATGCCGGAGGGCGACAACGCAGCCGACGAGATCCGCATCGCCCTGATGACCAGCCTGTCCGGGAGCGCCGGACTCTTCGGCCGGGCCGCAGCCAACTGCACGGCGCTGGCGGCCGAGGAGATCAACGCCGAAGGCGGCATCTGCGGCCGGCCGGTACGTATCGAGGTGGTGGACGACCGCACCGACGCCGCCACCGCGCTGACCCGGCTGCGAGACCTCGACCGGCGGCCTGGGCTGGCGGCAGTGGTGGGCGTGCACAGCTCGGCGACCTTCGACGCAGTGAGCCGTTACGCGCAGGCATCGGGCCTGCCGTATCTGTACACCGCCGCGAACGAAGGCAGCCTGGTGCAGGACGGCACGCTGTTCCGGCTCGGCGAGTCGGTGACGGACCAACTGGCGCAGTCCATCCCGGCGCTGATGCGCGAGAGCGGCGGCCGTGCCTGGTACCTCATCGGGAACGACTACTCCTGGCCACGGGCCGTGTGCACGCAGGGCCGCCGCATCGCCGAGCGGCACGGCGGGCACATCGTCGGCCGGCGCCTCGTCCCGCTCGGCGAGTCGGTCTTCGACGACGTCCTGGAGGACATCGAGGCGTCCGGCGCCGACCTGGTGCTCTCCGGCCTGGTGGGGTGGAGTTCCGTCGACTTCGAGCGACGCTTCTACGCCGCGGGGCTGCGCCGCCGCATCCGTACGCTCGCGCCCCTGCTGGAGGAGAACACCCGCGAGCACCTGGGCGCGGCGGCGAGCGGGGTGTGGTCCTGCCTGCCGTACTTCTCCGCCCTGGACACGGCGGAGAACACCGACTTCCTACGGCGGTACCGGGCGGTGTTCGGAGCGTGGGCGCCATCGCCGTCGGCACTGACGGAGTCGGCGTACGAGGGCCTGAACCTGTTCGCCCAGGCCGCCCGGAAGGCCGGGTCGCCGCGCGGCACCGAGGTCGCCCGCGCCCTGCAAGGTCTCACGCTGTCCGGGCCGCGGGGCAGGGTCGCGGTGGGAGCCGACGGACGGCTGCGGCAGAGCATGTACCTCGCCGAGGCCACCGCCACCGGGTTCGCCCTCCGCGCGCAGCTACCGTCCGGCACGGCCTGACCGCCCACCCGGAGCCGCCGCCGACCACGGACGGCGCGCCGTCACCGAAGGAACGGCCGGACGGCCCGCGAGTCGATCCGGGACTCAGCCGGAATGGCCCCACAGGCTCTGCCGAAAGCCGGACGCCGCAGGCTGGTCGAAGTGATCCGGCCCAAGGCCCCGCGCATGGTCAGCCACTGCTGATCCCTCAGTCGCCCGGCCGATCGCGCATCCCGTCGAAGAGGACCGCCGTGACAGCGTCGGCCAGAACCGTGACCGGCCGTCCGCCCTCCGGCCGGTACCACTCGATGAGCGAGTTGACGGTGCCGAACAGCAGCCGGCCGGGCCGCCAGATGCGGATCGATGTCGGCGCGGACGCCGCCCTCGGAAGCCGCACGGGCGACCAGGTCGGCCACGCGGTGGTCGAACTCACGGCGCCGCTCCAGCGCCCGCCGCTCCACGACGCTGTTGCCCCGCACCCGCAACAGCAGGGTGACGTACGGCAGCACGGCGACGAGCACCTCGACGCTGCGGTGCACGACGTGCTCCAGCCGCACGGTCGCCGTGGTGTCCGGGGCTTCAGCCCCGTCCGCCTCGTCCAGTACGCAGAAGAGAGCGTCCAGTGCCCGGCCGACGGCGAGCTCGAGCAGCTCACCCTTGCCGGCGACATGGTGATAGATGCTCGATTTGCTCAGGCCCAGGCGTCTGGCCAGCTCCTCCATGCTCGTGCCGTCGTAGCCGCGCTCGTTGAAGACGGCGACTGCGACCTGCAGTACGGAGTCACGGTCGTAGACGGGCCGGTCACGACGGCCGACCGGGCTTTGTACAGACGTTCTGCTCACCCGGCCATTCTTGCGATGTCAGCTGTCATCGCTGCCGGAGATCTTTGACGCGACGGAGCTTGCCGAGGGACCGCTCCAGGGTCTCGGGGTCGACGATCGCCACCTCGACGGTGACACCCACGCCGTCCTTGACACCCTGGCCGATCGCCTTGGCGGCGGCCTCGCGCTGTTCAGGGCCGACGCCAGGGCGGGCCTCGACACGTACGACCATGTGATCCATGCGGCCGCGCTCGGTGAGCTGGATCTGGAAATGCGGGGCGACTCCGGGCACGCGCAGCACGATCTCCTCGATCTGGCTGGGGAAGACGTTCACCCCGCGCAGGATGATCATGTCGTCGCAGCGGCCGGTGACCTTCTGGATCCGGCGGAAGGCGGGCCGGGCCGTGCCGGGCAGCAACCGGGTCAGATCGCGGGTGCGGTAGCGGATGATCGGCAGGGCCTCCTTGGTGAGTGAGGTGAAGACGACCTCGCCCTCCTCACCCTCCGCCAGCACAGTGTCCGTGACCGGGTCGACCACCTCGGGGTAGAAATGGTCCTCCCACACGTGCAGGCCGTCCTTGGTCTCCACGCACTCCTGCGCGACGCCGGGTCCGATCACCTCGGACAGGCCGTAGATGTCGACGGCGTGGATGTCCATGCGCTCCTCGATCTCGCGGCGCATCTCCTCCGTCCACGGCTCGGCCCCGAAGATGCCCACCTTCAGGGAGCTGGTTCGTGGGTCGATGCCCTGCTTCTCGAACTCCTCGAGCAGGGTGAGCATGTAGGACGGGGTGACCATGATGATCTCGGGCCGGAAGTCCTGGATGATCTGCACCTGGCGTGCGGTCATGCCGCCGGAGGCCGGGATCACCGTACAGCCGGCCCGCTCGGCCCCGTAGTGTGCGCCGAGGCCGCCGGTGAAGAGCCCGTAGCCGTAGGAGATGTGCGCCTTGTGGCCGGGGCGGCCGCCGGCGGCGCGTATGGAGCGGGCGGTCACGTCCGCCCACATGGAGAGGTCGTTGTCGGTGTAGCCGACGACCGTGGGGCGACCGGTGGTGCCGCTGGAGGCGTGGATGCGCCGCACGTCCGCCATCGGCACGGCGAACATGCCGAAGGGGTAGGTGTCCCGCAGGTCGGCCTTGGTGGTGAAGGGGAATCGGGCCAGGTCCTCCAGTGACCGGCAGTCGGAGGGATTCACACCGGCCTCGTCGAATTTCTTCCGGTACAGCTCGACGTTGTCGTAGGCGTGTCGCAGCGTCGATCGCAGGCGGTCGAGCTGGAGTTCTCTCAGCTGCTCCCGCGTCAGGCGCTCGCCGTCGTCCAGCAGGTGGTGGGGGAGCGATTCCCCCAGGCGGGACGTGGGGGCCGCCATGGCCGTCGTCTCGCTGCTCATCGCGACTCCTCCGTGGTCGTGCCCGGCGTCCGGCGCGCCGTCGTGTCCCTGGTCAAGTGCGGTGTGGTGCCGGTGATGTTGCGGCTTCGTCCGCGGAACTCCGCGATCACCTCTTCGCCGCGCCGGACGCTCACGTCATAGATGCCGCTGCGGCCGAACCGGGTGCGTTCCTCGGCGGTCGCCACGAGCATGTCGCCCTCGTACGCCGGGGCGACGAAGGTGATGTCGGCGCCCGCCGCGACGGTCACGGGGCCGTGGCTGTTGCAGGCGCAGGCGAAGGCGGTGTCGGCGAGCAGGAACACGAAGCCGCCATGGGCGATCCCGTTCACCATCTCCGGGGTCACCGTCATGCGGAGCACGGCCTTCCCCGGGCCGTGCTCGAGCAGCTCGATGCCCAGCCCTCGGGACGCCTCGTCCGCCGCGAACATCGCCTCGGAAGGACTCCGCTGAGTGATCTGTGTCATGATTTCCGCCACCTTGTCTCCCGACCGAACATTCGGTTAGCGTGCGGCACGGCTAGTAATTCAGCCAGACCAGCGCCTGTCAAGAGGTGGACCACGTGCCGCACAAGAGGCCGAACGGCCCTGATTTCTTCGCACGCCGTCGCACGCTGCTGGAACAGGCGGTCGCCGCCACCGCCGGCCGGGACCACTGGACGGCGTATCCCGAGTCGCCCAGCAAGTCGGTGTACGGTGTGGACGCCTCCAAGAGCGGAGAAGCCGCCTTCCGGGAGAGGCTGGGAGGACACTTCGAGCTCCCCGGCCACCCGGGGCACGGCGCGGTAGGGGCGACCGAGACGTCCCGTACGGCTTCCCGCTGGGTGTGACCTACCCCCGCGTCGCTCCGGGTGGAGGCGCCGGCCGCAGCGAAGGCCGCCACCGGTCCGTGGCGCGACGCCGGGGCCGACGCCCGTGCGGGGGTGGCCGCGGAGATCCTCGCCCGGCTGAACGCGGCGAGCCCCGAGATCGCGCACGCTGTCGAGCACACCACCGGCCAGGCGTTCGTGATGGCCTTTCAGGCGGGCGGTCCGCATGCCCAGGACCGCGGCCCGGAGGCGGTCGCCTACGCCTGGGCCGAGCAGAAGCGGCACCCGGCCACGGCCAGGTGGAGCAAGCCGCAGCGCAAGGGCGAGCCGGAGATGAATGGACAAGAAGTACACAGACCGGTAAAGCGGACGCGGCGCCGGACCTCTCCGGAGTCGACGCACCCTGAGGAGCATCGCCGAACGCTGCCTGGACAAGGACCCGGCCGCCCGGCCCGGACTCGACGAAACGCACCGTATGGGGTACAAGGCGGTCGAGCCCGACAACCCACCGTATGGGGTACAAGGCGGTCGAGCCCGACAACTACGACTCTTTCACCCGCTTCCCGGCCTACCTCAAGGGCGGCCAGGCCGAGGCGCTGATGAGACTGCTGTCGGCGCACACCCACGACAAGGGCCTGGCCGTCGCCCAGAAGAACACCGTGGAACTCGTCTCCGACCGCAGGTCCGTGGGCCTGGACTTCGCCGTGGTGGAGGAGTGCGCCGAGTGGGACGAGTGCGGAGAGTTCGCCGAGGCGTTCGGTGACGACGTGTTCGTGGTCGAGTACACGGCGAAGGGCATGGCGCGGGCGTGCTCCGGCCGGGGCGGCACCCTGAGCATCGTCCGCCGTGACGAGGTGGTGGTGCCCAGGGGCGCGAACGGCTACGTCCATCGGACCTGCTGAGGCACGGCCCGGCCATGGGCCTCATCAGGTCGTCGCCAGGGCCTCCGTCGGGGTCAGGCGGGCGGCTCGGACGGAGGGGTACACGCCGGCGAGCATGCCGATCAGGACCGCGCCGCCGAACCCGGCGGTCACCGAGCTGAGGGGGATGACCGGCGGCCAGTGCTGATGGAGGGCGTAGGCGGCGGTGGCCAGAGTGCCCAGGACGGTGCCGGCCAGGCCGCCGAGTGCCGACAGGACGACCGACTCGGTGAGGAACTGGGCGCGTATCTGGCCCCGGTTGGCACCCAGGGCGCGGCGCAGGCCGATCTCCCGGCGGCGTTCGAGGACGGAGACGACCATGGTGTTGGCCACTCCGATGCCGCCGACGAGGAGGGCGACCCCGGCGAGTCCCAGGAAGAGCGCCGAGAAGGTGTTCTCGGTGGCCCGTTTGGCGGCCAGCGCGTCGGACGGGCGGCTGACCTGGACCACGCCGGGCAGTTCGGGGTTGATGGTGGCGGGCAGCACGTCGCGTACGGCCTCGATCTCCGACTCCCTTGCCTTGAGGTAGATCACCGTGGGGTGGCCGTCGAACTCCAGCACGCTGCGCGCGGCGTCCCAGCCGACCAGGACCGAGCGGTCGATGTCCGGTGACAGCGGGGTCTTCTCGAGGATGCCGATGACCGTGAACCAGTGGCGGTCGATGTAGATCTGCGGGGCGGGCTGCCCGGCGATGATCTTCGGGATGCCGAGACGGGAGGCGGCGACCGACCCGAGGACGGCGGTGGGGAACCTCTCCGTAACCGCGGTGAGGAATCGGCCCGAGGCGACCCGCGCGTTGATCGCCTGGCGCAGGTCGAGCCTGGTGGCCAGGACGGTCAGGCCCGTGTAGTCGGCGGCGCCGAGGCGGTCGTTGCGGAAGACCTCCGTATGGGTGTTGGCGACCGCGCTGGCCACCGTGACCGGTCCGATCCGGCGGGCCATGTCCACCGATTCCGGCGGCAGCAGCACCGGCGGGTCCTGGCGGGCGGGCACGGCCTGGAGCATGTTGGTGCCCAGCGCGGAGAGTTCCCTCATCAGGGCCTTCTGACTGGACGCCGGGATCCCGGTGACGACGATCAGGGTGGCGATGCCGATCGAGATGCCGAGGGCGGACAGGGCCGCCCGCACCTTGCGGGTGCGGATGCCCAGCAGCCCGAGGCCCAGGACGTCCAGCGGTGCCAGCCGCACCGGCCTGCTGTCGGCGCCCCGGGCAGCCGACCTCGTGGATGTGGTGGTCATGACCAGCTTTCGGTGCGGGCGGGGACGTCGTCGGTGCGGATGTCGGAGCGGAGGCGGCCGTCGCGGATCTCCACCCGGCGGGGCAACTGGGCCGCGATGTCGCGGTCGTGGGTGATGACCGCGATGGTGGTCCCCTCGCGGTTCAACGTGGTCAGCAGATCGAGTACGGCCACGCCGTTGGCGGTGTCCAGTGCGCCCGTGGGCTCGTCCGCGAGCACCAGGACGGGCCGGTTCACCAGCGCACGGGCGATGCCCACCCGCTGCCGCTCACCGCCGGAGAGCTGCTGCGGCAGATGCCGGGCCCGGCGGGCGAGGCCCACCCGGTCGAGCGCCTCCAGGGCCAGCGCGCGACGCCTGCCGCGCGGCACCCCGGCGTACAGCAGACCGGTGGCGACGTTCTCGGCGGCGGTCAGCCCGTCGCTGAGATGGAACTGCTGGAAGACGAAACCGAGTCGACGGCCCCGCAACGCCGACAGCCTGCGGTCGGAGAGCCGCGCGACGTCCTGGCCGCCGATCTCCACGGTGCCGCTGGTCGGCCGGTCCAGCGTGCCCATGATGTTCAGCAGGGTCGACTTGCCGGACCCGGACGGGCCCACGATGCCGAGCAGTTCGCCCTGCTCGACGGTGAGCGAGACGTCGTGGAGCGCCGTGACCCCGCCCGGGTACACCATGCTCGCGCCGCGCACCGCCAGGACCGGGCGCGCGCTCACGAGGTCGTCACCACCTTGGTCCCGGCGCTGATGCCGTCGCCGCTGATCTCCACCACGCCCTTGGAGAACATCCCGGTCCTCACCGCCACCAGACGGCCGCCCGGCAACCGGACCGCGTAGCCGCCCTCGCGCAGGGCCAGCAGGGCGCCGATGGGCACGGTGAGCACGCTCTTGCGGGTCTCGGACGTGAACTTCACCTGCACGGGGGCGGAGTTGAGTCCGCGCACCGCCGCGGAGTCGCGCAGGGCGATGCCGACGGTCAGCCGGGGTTGCCCGGAGGTGTCGTCGCCGCTCGACGCGTCGCCGGCCCGGACGGTGGCGCCGACGGAGGCGATGGTGCCCCGGGCCGTGGAATCGTCGGGCAGGATCACCGTCACCTCATCGCCCCGTCTCATCGAGCCCGTCTCGCCCGGGTCCACCGAGACGGTCACGGACTTGGCGGTGGACGTCACCGTCATCAGATTCCCGTCGGCCGCGTCGGCGAGCTGCGCCTGTACGCCGTCGACCCGCACGGCTCCGGAGAGCACCGAGATGTCGCCGACGCCCAGAACGCCGGTGGACGGCATGCCGACCGCGGTCTGCCACCGCTTGACGGCGGCGATGAGACCGGCGGTCAGGACAGCGTCGCCGCGCTTGACCCGGACGGGCGCCGTGGGCGAGGAGGGGGCGGACGGGGCTGCGTCCGCCGGGGTGCTCGCCGTCCCCGGGCCCGCGGAGCCCGCCGACCCCGCCGAGCCCGGGGAGCCCGCCGTGGCCCCCGTGGCCGGCTGCCCCGACGACGCGTCCGGCGCGACCGGTCGCGGGGTGATCCACGTGCCCACCGGTGGCTGTACCCCCATGTCGTAGCCGAGTGCCCTGAGGTTGTCGGCCACCGTCTTCACGTCCGGGCCGGTGGTGCCCTCAGCCTCCAGGGTCCGGTACAGCGGCGTGCTGCCGTAGAAGACCGGCACCGGAACGTTGTCCACCCGGTACAGCGGCTCACCCCTCCGCACCGTGGTCCCCGGCGCCGGCAGCCAGGTGATCAGGCCGGTCCTGCCGCCCTTCACCGTCGTCGTCCGGCCGTAGCCGAGGGTCCCGTCCAGCGTCTGGGCGTTGGACAGGTCGCTTCTGGTCACGACGGCGGTCGCGACCCGCACGGCGTCGGCGCCCACGGTGTCCGGCTTCCCGTCGCGGTTCTGCCACGCGGTCACGGTCGACGCGCCCGCCACGACGACCGCCAGTGCCACCGCCCCGAGGACCGCCCGCCGTCCGCCCGGCCGACGGCGGGCCCCGGTGTCGTCACTCGTCTCCATCGAACGCCTTCACCTGACAGGCCGTCAGGACTTCGTCGTAGTTCGGGGCGTTGAGGTCGGCTCCGTCCTCCAGACCCCAGCCCTCCTGCATGACCACGCTCTTGATGCCGTGCTCGTTCATGCACTTCACCATGATCCGCACGTCGTCGCTGTAGTCCGGGTTCTTGGCCGGGTCCAGCTCCGGCGGATCGAGCGGTTCCTTCCCCCTGCAGGCCTTCACGCCGGCGGCGTTCGGGGAGGTCTTGTACTTCTTCTCCACCCCGTGGTCCTTGAGACAGGTGGTCCAGGCGTCGTACATGCGGTTGATCTCGTCCTGCGTACTGTCCAGCCGGATCTGCGGGCGGCCCGCGTCGGGATCGGCGCTCGGCTTGGCCGAACCACCGCCCGCCGCCGGGGTGGTGATCGAGGCGACCTCGCCCTGACGGTTCTCGTCCGCGTCGCCGCTCCCGCAGGCGGTGAGGACGACGAGACCGGTCGCGGCGAGGGAGGTGGCCACCGCGGCACGATTGAAGAGGTTCAACATGGCGCAGACCATGGGCCGCCGATATGAAGATCCTGTCAGGGCGCCGTCAGAAAGCCGTCTCCTCTCCTCTCGCCGCCCTTAGTCTGACCCCCATGAGCGCCCGTGTCCTCGTGGCCGAGGACGACACCAAACAGGCCGAGGTGATCCGCCGCTACCTGGAGAGTGAGGGCCACACCGCCCTGCTCGTCCATGACGGGCGCGCGGCGCTCGACGAGGTGCGCCGCCACCGGCCCGACCTGCTGGTCCTCGATGTGATGATGCCGGTCGTCGACGGTCTGGACGTGTGCCGCATCCTGCGGCGCGAGAGCGACCTGCCGGTGCTGATGCTGACCGCCCGCAGCACCGAGGAGGACCTGCTGCTCGGCCTGGACCTCGGCGCCGACGACTACCTGACCAAGCCCTACAGCCCCCGCGAGCTGATGGCACGCATCCGCAGCTTGCTACGGCGGACCCGGCCGTCCGGCGCGGCGGCGCACGACCCCGTCCTCCGGGTGGGTGCCCTCGCCGTCGACCCCGTGCGCCGCGTCGTCGAGGTCGAGGGCAGACGAGTGGAGTGCACCCCGGGTGAGTTCGACGTCCTCGCGACGATGGCCGCCGAACCGGAACGGGTCTTCACCCGGCGTCAGTTACTGGCCCGGACGCGGGGGGACGACCGTTACATCACCGAACGCACCATCGACGTGCACGTCCTGAACCTCCGCAAGAAGATCGAGCCGGTTCCCCGGCAGCCGGTCTACCTGCAGACGGTGTTCGGGGTCGGCTACCGCCTCACCGACGGCACTCGTGGGCGCTGAGACGACGGCGACACCCGAAGGCAGCGGCAGGGGCGACGGAAGGGTGCCGTTGCGGCGGAGTCTGCTGGTCCGGCTGCTGGCGACGTCGATCCTCATCGCCGTGTGCTCGGTCGCCGCCACCGCCTGGCTCGCCGCCCGCACCACCACCAGCGCCATCCAGCGGGAACAGGGACAGGTCCTCGCCGACGACGCCCAGATCTACGACACGCTCATCGGCTACGCCGCCGGCCACCCCGACTGGTCCGCGGTGACCCCCACCCTGAACCGGCTGACCGAGCGGACCGGGCGCCACATCACCCTGACCACCCAGGGCCGCCGGCCCATCGCCGCGTCCGGTTCCGCCGCCGCGCTCCCCACGAGAGCCTCGGCGCTCGTCGACCCCCTGCGGGCCGACCCGGCGCTGCTGCCCGGCGTCAAGGCGGACGGTATCGACCCGCGCGCGGTCGGCCCGTACCGACTGCCGCGAGCCGAGCGCCAGGAACTGCTGGACCTCGTGGGGACGCTGCAGCCCTGCTTGCGCAACGTCATCGGTTCCACCGCCCGGGTCACGGAAACGCCGAGCGGCAGGCCCTCCCTCGTCATCACCGCCGACAACGAACTCCGCCGGAAGATCGGCGAGGCGTGCGCCCTGTACACCCTCGATTCCCCCACACTCACCGAGAAGCGGGCGCTCGACCGGCTCAACGCCCTGGTCGGCGCCTGCGTGAAACGGCAGCACCTGGCCCCCGTGACGATCGGTCTCGGCTTCACCCCCGTCGGAGTCGCCAACGAGGCCGTGCAACGGTGCGTCGACACCGCCCGCCGCGAGCAGCTCGCCCGCCACGTCGCCCCGCCCGCGCTGCTGTTCGTCACCGCCCCGGCCGGATCGGCCGCGCCCGGCTTCGACCTCTCCCGGGCCGGCACCGTCCGGGTCGCCGGCGTCGCCGCTCTGGTGCTCCTCCTTACCGTGGCCGTGACCGTCACCGTCGGCACCCGGCTGGTCAGGCCCCTGCGGGCACTGACCGACGCGGCCCGCCGCCCGTCGCAGCAGCACCTGCGGGTACCGGTGACCACCGACGACGAGATCGGTCGTCTCGCCGCCGCCTTCAACGACCTGGCGGAGCGCCGCGAGCGAGTGGAGGGCCGGCGCAAGGCCATGGTCAGCGACGTCGCCCATGAACTGCGCACCCCGCTCAGCACCATCCGCAGCTGGCTCGAGGCGGCCCAGGACGGCCTGGCCGCCTCCGACGAGGCGTTCGTCGCCTCCCTGCTGGAGGAGGCCCTGCTGCTCCAGCACATCGTCGACGACCTCCAGGACCTGGCACAGGCCGACGTCGGCCGGCTCCGGCTGCACCCCGAACCGCTGCGTCTGCCGGAACTCCTCGACCAGGTGGCCGCCGCCCACCTCGGCCGGGCCGAAACCGCCGGCGTCACGCTCACCACCCGCATCGAGGACACCCCGATCCTGAACGCCGACCCCGCGCGTCTGCGGCAGACCATCGGCAACCTGCTCTCCAACGCGATCCGGCACACCCCGCCCGGAGGCGCCGTCACCCTGCGCTGCCGCCGCGCCGACGACCAGGTCCTGATCGAGGTCGCCGACACCGGCACCGGGATCGCCGCCGACGACCTGCCCCGCGTCTTCGACCGCTTCTGGCGCGCCGACAAGTCCCGCAGCCGCCAGACCGGCGGCAGCGGTCTGGGGCTGGCCATCGTCCGTCAGCTCGCCGAGGCCCACGGCGGCACGGTCTCGGTGACCAGCACCCCGGACACGGAGACGGTCTTCACCCTGCGCCTGCCACACACCCGCGACGCGGAGGCGCCCGACATCGTGTGATGAGATCCGGTGGGGTCGGCTTCGCCTGTCAGCACCTCACCCGCATCCTGACCGGCCCGGTTCCTCCTCCCGCGCCCGGATCGCCGCCCGATGGGCCGCGAACAGGCAGGCGTCGAGCAGAACCACTCACGACCATGACGGGCTGGTCGCCGAGTGGTTGCCCGGGCTCAGGCCGGTGACGTGAAGCTCACCGGGGAGGGTGGCCTCCTGCAGCAGCTGACCGATCGGGTGTCGGAATCCGCGCTGGAGGGCGAGCTCAAGCGGCCTGGGCGGAGTTCGTGCCCTTCCTCCAATTCGACGTGGAGATCCGCAAGGCCGTCCGGGCCCGGGGCACTTCCCCACTGACCAGGCCGCCCTCAAATGTGTCTACCTGGCCGTCATGAGCCTGGACCCGACCGGCACCCGAAGCAAACGCTGGACTATGCGCTGGAAGGCCGCGCTCCAAGCATTCGACATCGCCTTCGACGGCCGACTCACCGCCGCACGCCGGTGAACAAAACCGCCTGAGTTCCACCGTTCGCTACACAGACCCGGCGTTAGCCGCGGTCGAAGCCGTCACTCGTCGTTCACCCACCGCATGAGCCGTTGCAGCGGGTAGAAGCCGTCGTGCGACAGACCCGGTGGCATGCCGCCCGCCCTGCCGAGGGAGACCACCCGCTGCACGCCGGCGCAGGCGAGGGCGTCGCGCAGTTCCGCCTTGCGGGTGTCGGGGTACACGCCGACCGTCTGGGTGGCGACCCCGGCATGGGTGACGGCTTCGGACAGGGTGGCGACCGGGACCACGTCGACGATCTTCCCGTCGGGGTGGAAGTCCACGGGTTCCGGTGAGCGGATGACCAGGCCCTGGCCGTCGTAGCCGCCCCACACCCGGTACTCGGGTTCCATGGACCGCAGGACGTCGATCTCCTCGCGCAGTTCCGCGGCGACCCGTGGGCCGCCGGCTGAGCTGAACTCCCTTGCCACGCCCAGGCGTTCGCACAGCAGGGCGGCGTAGCGGTCGGCGTCCTCCCAGGATCCCTCGACGAACTGGAAGCGGCTGGCCACGCAGGCCTGCTGGTTGAAGAAGGTGGCGTCGGCGGCGCCCGCGTCGGCCGCCCGGGCCAGGCTCTCCTCGGACGCGAAGGCCTCGCGCCCGATCATCGAGATGGAGGTCTTGGGGTCGAAGGAAACGAGCTCGAACCCCGGGCCGACGTACTTCAGCGCGCTGCGGATGGTGGCCTCGCCGCCCCAGGCGACCAACTTGTCGAAGAACTGCGGGCGGAACAGCACGCTCTCCACCGCCTCGTCGCCGCCGCGCCAGTACGCCGCGGAGAACGACCGCACGACCGGGTGCCCGGGGGCGACCGCGGCCATGGTGCGCAGGATCGCGGTCGCGGTGAACAGGTCGTTCGAGGGCAGTTTGAGGAGGTTGACGCCCTTGGTGAGCGCGCCGCGCACGACGGACATCGCGGCGACTCCGGGTGCGTTGCCGGCGATGATGTGCACCAGGCGGGGCGGGAACGCGCGGGTGGCCGCGATCCGGTCGTCGGGCAGGCGTACCTCGCGCCAGCCGTCGAGCACGTCCGCGCCGCCGAGTTCGTGGTCGATCTGGGCGTACAGGCCGGGGCGTTGGAAGCTGCGCCACAGCACGGCGTAGGCGCGCTCCAGCACCTCCGCGGGCAGCGGGCTGACCGGGACCATCCGTTCCAGGGCTTCGGCGAGCAGGCCGCCGCGGTCCGCCTTGAGCGCCTCGCCGGTCTCCACCAGCAGGTCGACGATCTCCGCCACGGGAACGTGGAAGGCGGGGCCGGGTTCGGTGCGGGGCCATACGAGGCGGTCCAGGTCGAGGGCCGGCGCGGTGAACCGGCCGAGGTCGACGGGGGTGCTCTGGTCGGCCTCGCCGCGGATCACGTGGACCACGGTCACGGGGGCGGCCGCGGTGCCGTCGAGTGTCGTACCGCTCATCAGTGGATCATCCCCCGCACATAGGAGTCGAGTGTCGCGGCGCAGGTGATCTTGTCGTCGCCGCCGAGGTCGCCGTAGCGCCGGATGTCCGGCAGGACCGCCGGTCCCGGGCGGCCGCAGGCGCACGGCGAGAAGTCCACGAAGACCCGGTCGCCGCTGATCAGCCCGCCCCAGCGGCCCTCCAGGGAGACGTCGAGGAACGCGAACCGTCCCTCGACGACGCCGTATCCGGGGTTGAGCAGCTTCTCACCGGGCTCGTCCAGCACCAGGGGGATCACCCAGGGCGGCACGTGGTAGTTGTCCTGCTCGCAGGCGAGGCAGGAGCCCTGGAGCTCGGTCATGCCGTAGCTGCGTACGCGGCGTACACCGTCGTAGAAGGCGGTGAGCTGCTGCTGGTAGTCGTCGGGCAGGGCGCGGCCCTTGTTGCCGCCGCCGCTGAGCACCAGTGTGTCCGGGTGCAGGCTCCCGTCCGGCACGCCGCGGGCGCGCAGGGCCTGGATGAGGGTGAACTGCTGGTTGTTCATGCCGGCGATCAGCAGCGGCTCGTCGCGGTGCGCGGCGATGTCGTCGACGATCTGGGCCATGGCCGCGCCGAGTTCCCCCTCGCGGGACTCGGAGGCGGTCTCGAAGGAGCTGATCTCCTGTGGGGTGGCGGCGCCCTCCGCGATCCGGCGGCGCAGCAGCGCGCTGCTCATCAGCTCGGACACCCTCATCGCGTCCTCGGTGAGCAGCCGGGTCTCGCCGGGTTGCGCGAAGACGTCGGCGTGCCACCGGAAGCCGTCGATGGAGCGCATCGGGCCGCTCGCGGGTGCGAGCAGATAGCCGCGGCGGGTGGGTTTCGGGGGCAGGGGGTCGGGCCAGCAGGTGAGGTGCTCCAGGATGTCGTGCAGGAAACTCAGGTCACTGGCGTCGCAGTTGAGGAAGGAGACCTTCCCGGAGGTGCCGCTGGTGATGTACGGGCGGTGGCCGGCGGCGGTGATGCGGTCGGTCCACTCGTCGATGTCGCGGACGCCGTCCATGTCGACGTCACCGGGTTCGACCGCCGACACGGTCGTGTACCAGCGCAGGAGCCGGTCCCAGCGGCCGGCGGTGATGAGGGAGACGGGGTAGGACTTGTAGCTGGTGTGCGAGAAGAGCAGCGGTACGAGGTCGTCGAGGCCGGTGACCTCCTCCACGCCGGTCTCCGCCGCCCGGGTGCGCAGCAGCGGAACCCGCTCGCGGTGGAGGGTGAAGGTCTCCCGGGCGGCCTCCAACTGCAACTCTCGCAGTTCGACGGGGGGTTGGTCGAAGGTGTCGCCGGATAGGACAAGGGATCGAATCTGCTCGCGTGCGCCTGGCACGGCGTTCACCTCAATCAGTTGCGTAGGTTGTCTCATCCGCTGTGGTGCGCGCGAGGTACGACGACTCGATCGCGTCGAGGTTGCCGCGCAGTTCCTCCGGGGTGCCGGTCATCGTGACGCGGCCGCGGTGCAGGACGTACACGCGGTCGGCGATGTCCAGCACCTTGCGCACGTGCTGTTCGACCAGCAGCGCGCCGAGGCCGCGGTCGGCCGCCTCGCGCACCGCGCGCAGGAGGCGGTCGACCACCAACGGGGCGAGACCGAGGGAGAGTTCGTCCGCGAGGAGCAGCTTGGGCGCGCGGCACAGGGCGCGGGCCAGCGACAGCATCTGCTGCTCGCCGCCCGACAGCATGCCCGCGCCGGTTCTGAGTCGTTTTTCGAGCTCGGGGAAGAGTGCCAGCGCCTGCTGGGACCCCACCCTGCCGACCCGCAGGTTGTCCGCGGTGTCGAGCCGAGTGAAGACCGCCCGCTCTCCGACGTACGCCAGGCCCTGGCGGGCGCGGCGGTGCAGCGGTGCGCGGCCGGGTGCGCCCAGCCAGCGCACCTCGCCGCCCATCGGGGCGAGGCTGCCGGAGAGCGCCCGGAGCGTGGTGGTCTTGCCCGCGCCGTTGGGGCCGAGCAGGGCGACGACCTCGCCGGGCCGGACCTCCAGGTCGAGCTCGCGTACGACGGGCCGGCTGCCGTATCCGGCGGACAGGGAGCGCGCTTCGATCAGGGGTGCGTCGGTGTCGTGCACGGGCCTGCTCCTCAGCCGGACGACAGGGCCGTCAGGACCTTGCGGACGTCGACGAAGGTCGATCCGGGCTTGGCCCACTCGATCTTCCCGTCGCGGATGGTCAGTTCGGTGGCGGTGGTGTTGTGGATGCGGTTGAGGCCCTTGATCGGCAGGGCCGTGGACGCGTTCCAGCTCAGCGGCGGGGTCAGTCCGCCGGTGCTGATGCCCGGGGCGGTGTCGAGTTCCTGCACCAGGGCCTTCGCCGTGATCGTCGGGAGTTTCTTGGCGGCCTCGGTGAAGACCTTGAAGGCCACCCAGGTCGTCTCGTTGGCGCCGTTGCTGGTGTCGATGTCCTTGTCGCCCTTGGTGGCTGCGAGGAAGTCCTTCCAGGCGGCGTCGGAGCTGGGCGGGAAGTAGCCGGTGATCGCGGCGCCCTCCAGCGGGCCGCCGGCTCCGCCGGTGCTCTCGGCGAGCTGCGGGGTCAGGTTGCCGACGACGCTGCCGAGCTTCGTCTTGGCGCCCGACTGCACGTACGACTTCACGAACAGGCCCGAGGCGGTGCCCATGATGACGCTCACGCAGTCGCTTTCCTTGGTCGCGGCGGCGACCTGCGGGGCGAGATCGGTGGCGGTGAGCGGCACCTTGATGTCCTTGGGCGCCGGCGCTCCGGCGGAGACCGCGCCGACGGTGAGGAACTGCGAGACGACCGCGGCGGCGGCCACGTCGTAGCGGACGCCGGAGATCTTCTTGCAGCCG
The DNA here is from genome assembly GCF_044465285.1 of Streptomyces sp. NPDC049687. NCBI lineage: Bacteria > Bacillati > Actinomycetota > Actinomycetes > Kitasatosporales > Streptomycetaceae > Streptomyces > Streptomyces sp. NPDC049687. Next base: position 434,322 of record NZ_JBITLN010000008.1, on the reverse strand, counting down.
TTCTGCACCAGTTGCCGGCCGTGGGCCGCGAACACCACCGGGGTGCCGCCGTTGACCGGGAACGACAGCGGGTTGGAGAACTCGGCCGCCGAGACTCCGGTGCCGCCGATGTACGGGATGCCGGCCTTCTGCAGGATGGGCATGTAGCGATCGCCGGCGAGGCTGTAGGAGCCCACCACCGCGACCACCTTCTCGGCGACCGCCTGCTGGGCGCACTTCTCGGCCTCGTCGGGGTTGTTCTTCTCGTTGCAGGTGAGCACCTTCAGCGGGGCGCCCTTGATCCCGCCGTTGGCGTTGATCCACTTCTCGTACGCCTGGGCGGTGAGCCGGACTCCGGGCTGGGCGCTGCCCTGGGTGTCCTCCGGTGCCCAGACCATCACCTTGACCGGTGTGCCCTTCAGGGCGGAGGTCGCCTCTTTCGAGCTGCCGGCCGCCTCTCCCCCGCAACCGGCGGCGAGCAGGGCTCCGGTCACCGCGAGGGCGCCCGCCGCGGCGGTTCTGCGTCGGCGTGAGTGGTTCATGGTTCCTCCGCTGTGCTCGTCGTCGAGATGCCGAACAGCATGGGGTGCGTTTTCTGGTTAGTGAAGTACTCTCGGCACAATTATTTAAATGAATGTGCTGTCTCGCTCCTGCCCTCGGGAGGTTCCTCGATGGACGACGTCCTGCGTTTCGCGCTGCTCGGCCTCGGGCTCGGTGCCCTCTACGCGCTCACCGCGCACGGCATCGTGCTGGTCTACCGGGGCTCCGGCGTCCTGAACTTCGCGCACGGCGCGATCGGCATGGCCGGGGCCTACGTCCAGTGGGAGCTCGCCACCCAGCACGGCGTGCCGTACTGGCCCGCCACCGCCTGCGGCGTGCTCACCTCCGGCCTGCTGGGCGTGCTCACCCACCTGCTGGTGCTCCGCCCGCTGCGCAGAGCCTCCTCACTGGCCCGCCTGGTCGGCACCCTGGCGGTCTTCATCGTGCTCACCGCGATCGCCGTCAAGCGCTACGGCGACAGCCTGGAGCTGGTGCCGGGCAAGCTGCCCACCCAGCTGCTGACGATCGCCGGGGCGACGGTCTCCGAGGACCGCATGTGGCTGATCGGCATCGCCGTCGCCGTGACCGTGCTCCTCCACCTCCTCTACAAGCGCACCCTGTTCGGCCTGGGCACCAGCGCGGTCGCGGAGAACGAGGGCGCTGCCGCCTCGCTCGGCTGGTCCCCGGACCTGATCGCCACCGGCAACTGGGCGCTGGGATCGGCGCTCGCGGGGCTGACCGGCATCCTGATCGTGCCGGTCATCGGCCTGTCGGTGACCGGACTGACCACCCTCCTGCTCAGCGCCCTGGCCGCCGCCCTGGTCGGCAGGTTCTCCTCGTTCCCCGTCACGCTGGCGGGCGGTCTGGTCATCGGCGTCGTGCAGTCCGAACTGACCCGCTTCGGCTCCGACGTCACCGGGCTCGCCGCCTCGGTCCCCTTCCTGTTCATCGCCCTGGTGCTGGTCGCACGCGGCCGGGCGCTGCCGCTGCGCGGCACGTTCCTGGACCGGCTGCCCGGACTGGGCACCGGGAAGGTCCGCCCCCTGCCCTTGGCGCTCGCCGTCGTGACCGGGCTGTCGCTGGTGAGCCTGGCGACCCCGCTGTGGGCCGACGCGATCACCACCACCCTGGTGCTGTCACTGATCATCCTGTCGATCGTCGTGGTCACCGGGTACGCGGGACAGGTCTCTCTCGCGGCCTACGCCCTGGCCGGGACCGGCGCCTTCCTCGCCGGACACGCGGCGGCCGACTGGGGATGGCCGTTCGAACTCGCCCTGCTGGCAGGGGTGTTGGGAACGGTGCCGATCGGCTTGCTGTTCGCGCTCCCCGCGGTCCGCACACGCGGCGTCAATCTCGCGATCATCACGCTCGGCCTCGGCACCACACTGGAGGCGATGGTCTTCCAGAACACCGACCTGTCCACGACCCCCGGCAGCGACGGCATCGCGGTGGGCAAGCAGACACTCTTCGGGATCAGCATCTCCGGCGTCGACCATCCCCAGCGGTACGCCGCCGTGGTGCTCGTGCTGTTCGTCGCCGCCACACTCGTGGTCGCCAACGTGCGGCGCAGCCGGACCGGCCGCCGGCTGATCGCCGTACGGGCAAACGAGCGCGCCGCCGCCGCCCTCGGCATCGACGTCCGCGCCGCCAAGCTCTACGCCTTCGGCCTCTCCTCGGCCATCGCCGCGCTCGCCGGAGTGCTCACCGGCTTCCGCTCGACCTCGGTCGTCCTGTCCGACTTCGCGAGCTTCGGCTCCATCACCGCGCTCGGCCTCGCGGTCATCGGCGGTGTCGGTTTCCTCGTCGGTCCGCTGTTCGGCGCGACCTTCGCCGCGGGGACGGTGGGTGCCCGGTTCGGGGACCTCGTGCTGCCCGGACTCAGTGAGTGGATGCCGCTGATCGGCGGGATCATCCTGGTGCTGACGCTGGTGGGCAACCAGGACGGCATCGGGAAGGGGCTCGGCAGACGCGCGGCGGGGAGCCGGCGCGAGCTGCCCCCGAAGCGGCCGGCCACCGTCCCGAAGGACGAGCTGTCGGCCCCCCCGACCGTCACCCGTGCCACCCCACTCCCCCTCCGGGTACGGGACCTCACCGTCCGCTACGGCGGTGTCGTCGCCGTCGACGGGCTCTCCCTGGACGTCGGACCGGGCCAGGTCGTGGGGCTCATCGGTCCCAACGGCGCCGGCAAGACCTCCGCCATCGACGCGGTCACCGGCTTCACCCGCGCCGCGTCCGGCAGCGTGCGTCTCGGGGACCGGGATGTGACCCGGCTGCCGGTCCACCGGCGGGCCACCGGCGGTCTGAGCCGGTCCTTCCAGTCGCTGGAGCTGTTCGAGGACATGACCGTCCTGGACAACCTGTACGCGGCCTGCGACCGCCCCGGCCGGTGGGCGTACCTCACGGACCTGGTCCGTCCCGGCAGCCGCCCGCTCCCTGCCCAAGCCCTCGTCGCGGTACGGGAGTTCGGCCTCCAGGACAGCCTGGACCGGCCGGTGGGCGACCTGTCGTACGGAGAGCGCCGGCTGCTGGCCATCGCCCGCGCCGTGGCGGCCTCGCCGTCCGTGCTGCTCCTCGACGAACCGGCGGCGGGCTTGTCGGACGACGAGACCAGGGAACTGGCCCACCTGGTACGGCGGCTCGCCGAGGAGTGGGGCATGGGGGTGCTGCTCGTCGAGCACGACGTCGACATGGTGATGAGCGTCTGCGACCAGGTCGTCGTCCTGGACTTCGGACGCCGGATCTGCGCCGGTACGCCGGAGGAGGTCCGGCGCGATCCGGCGGTACGGGCGGCCTACCTGGGCGACCTGGAGCCGGAGACGCTCGCCTGAGCCACCGGGTAACGCCGAGAACCGGAGGCGCTGATCTCAGCGCCTCCGGCGGCAGTGACAGGAACCGTGTCAGGCGTCGCGAAGGTCCGCGACATACGGCTGATGGGACAGCAGCCCGCCGTCCACGCGCAGGGTGTGCCCGGTGACGAAGGCCGACTCGTCCGAGGCGAGGAAGACGACCGCCGACGCGACGTCCTCCGGGCGCCCCAGGCGGGGCGTGAGGTGGTGGCGCAGCATCGCCTCCCGGATCGCCCCGTGCGCCGAACCGGAGCTGGCCGGGGTCACGATGAACCCCGGCGCGATGGCGTTGCAGCGCACGCCCTGCTTGCCGTACTGGGTGGCGACGTACTGCGTGAGATTGATGAGGGCGGCCTTCGAGGCGCCGTACGCCGGGTTGCGCAGGTCGCCCGAGAGGCCGGCTCCGGACGAGGTGTTGATGATGGAGCCGCCGCCCCGGGCGATCATGTGCGGGACGGTGGCCTGGATGGCGACCATGGTCCCGCGCAGGTTGATGCGCATCGTGTCGTCCCAGACCGCCGGGTCGGCCTCCAGGACGGCGAGGTCCTGACGGGCGGCCAGGTGGGTGGCGGCCGCGTTGTTGTGCAGGACGTCGAGACCGCCGTACGTCTCGACCGCCGCGGCCACCATGTCCCGTACGCTCTCGATGTCGCCGAGGTCGACCGGGACCGCCGTCGCGGAGCCGCCGGCGGCGCGGATCTCCTCCGTCACCGCCTTGGCTCCGTCGACGTCGAGGTCGGCGACCACCGTGTGGGCGCCCTCGGCCGCCAGGCGGCGTGCGGTGGCCGCGCCGATGCCGGACGCGGCCCCGGTGACGACGGCGATCTTGTCCTGGAGTCGCGTCATCGCGAACCGCCTGTTCTACTCGGTGAGTTGATTGCCGACGATCGACACGAACGAGACGCACTCGCCAGGTCCGCCGCCGAGGTTGTGCGTCAGGGCGAGCGAGCGTCCTTCGGCCACGGAGTCGACCGTCCGCTCGGCCGGTGCCTCGCCCCGCAGTTGGAGCCAGGCCTCGAACATCATGCGCAGGCCGGAGGCGCCGATGGGGTGGCCGAAGGCCTTCAGGCCACCGTCCGGGTTGACCGGGAGCGAACCGTCCAGGTCGAACGCGCCGCTGGTGACGTCCTTCCAGCCCTGACCGCGCTCGGAGAATCCCAGGTCCTCCATCAGCACCAACTCGGTGGGCGTGAAGCAGTCGTGGACCTCGGCGAGGGCGAGTTCGGCGCGCGGGTCGGTGATGCCGGCCTGCCGGTAGGCCTCCTGTGCGGAGGCGACGACCTCGGGGAAGGTGGTGAAGTCGTACTCGGGGTCGAGGAGCCCGTCGGCCGGACCGGCGACGAAGGACAGCGCCTTCACGAAGATCGGCTTGTCGGTGTACTTGTAGGCGTCCTCGGCCCGCACCACGATGGCCGCCGCCGAGCCGTCCGAGACGCCCGAGCAGTCGAACACGCCCAGCATGCCCGCGACGATCGGGGCCGACCGGATGCGCTCCAGCGGCACCTCCTTGCGGAACTGCGCACGGGGGTTGCGGGCGCCGTTGACGTGGTTCTTCCAGGCGATGCGGGTGATGACGTCCTTCATCTCCTCCTCCGCCAGGCCGTACTTCGCGGCGTAGGCGGGGGCGAGGAGGGAGAAGTTGGCCGGGGCGGTGATCTCCCCGCGGCTGTCGTCGCCCGCGCCCGGGATGACGGTGCCGGACAGCCCGGACATGCCGGAGTCCTTGAGCTTCTCCACGCCGACGGCCATCGCCACGTCGTACGCCCCCGAGGCGACGGCGTAGCAGGCGTTGCGCAGGGCCTCGGAGCCGGTCGCGCACATGTTCTCGACGCGGGTGACCGGCTTGTCGGGCAGGTGGAGCGCCCGGCTGAGGGTCAGCCCGGACACCCCGGAGGCCTGGGTGCCGAACCAGTACGCGTCGATGTCGTCGAGGGTGATGCCTGCCGAGGTGACGGCCTCGCCGACGGCGTCGATCAGCAGGTCGTCCGCCGAGCGGGTCCAGTGCTCGCCGAAGGGCGTGCAGCCCATGCCGACGATCGCGACCCGGTCCCGTATTCCGTGCGAGCCCATCAGTGTGTCCCCTCGGTCTCGCCCGTGCGCACCGGCCGGGCCTTCCAGAAGTAGTTGTGGACGCCGGACGCCGTGACGGTGCGCCGGAAGGTCATCTCGACCCGGGCGCCGATGACGGCGTCCGCCTCGGTGGCGTCGGTCAGCTGGCAGCGGAACCGGCCGCCGCCGTCGTAGTCGACGACCACGACGAGCATCGGCGGACTGGGCGTTGCCGCCAGGCGGTCGACGGTGAACGTGGCGACCGTGCCGCGCACGTGCGCCATCGGCTCGTCGGTCATGGCGTCGACGCTCCGGCACGAGGTGCACACCCGGTCCGGCGGCAGATGCCGGGTGGCGCACTTCTCGCAACGGGAGGCGACAAAGCCGTACTTCCAGCCGGTGCGGCGGTGTGCGGGCGGCGCGTAGGGCGGCTCGGGGTCCGGTCGGCGGGGCGGTTCGCGGTCGAGGAGACCGCGCCAGGACAGATACGTGGCGTACGGCATGGGGGCGCTGCCCGCGGCGATCTGGGCGGCGACCGGGTGGGCCGCGCGGTGCGCGGGGAGCGCGTCGGTGGTGCGCAGCAGGAGGACTCCGGCGCCGTCGCCGAGCACGACGAGGGCGATCAGCTCGCCCGGTCGGGCCCGGTCGAGAACGTCGGCGAGGAGCAGTCCGGGCTGGGCGGTGCCGGCGTTGCCGATCGCTCCGGTCAGGTCCGGGGTCACCGCCTCGGGCCGGACACCGGCTGTGCGCCGGACCGTCGCGCACGCGCGCGCGTGCAGTCCCGCCACCACGAAGTGGTCGATCGAGCCGATGTCGACCGCCGCGTGGTCGAGGGCCGCGGTGAGCGCCTTGTCCGCCAGGGACACATAGATCTCCTCGGCGAAGCGCTCCTCCCAGACCCGGGAGACGGGCGCGCCCGGCAGCCGCCAGCGGTCGAGGATCTCGTCGCTGACCGTGTCGTGGGCGAGCAACTCCGCGATGACCGGGGCCCCGTTGCGGTGTCCGCCGAAGACGAACGCCGCCGCGCCGTCGCCGCCCGCGACCTCGTCGGTGCCGCCGGGCAGGCCGGTGCGCAGGTCGGACAGGACCGTCAAGGTGGGTAGCGGGGACCGGGCGGCCGTGACCAGGGCGCCGAGGCCGGAGCGCACGGAGCCGGCCATGTCGGCGGCGAGCACGTGCGGGTCGAGGCCGAGTGCGGCGTGGACGGCGGTGGCGTTGGTCTTGTCGAGGTAGGCGGGTGCTGCGGTGGCGAGGAAGAGCTGGCTGACGCGGCCGCGCAGGCCGTCGCGGGCCAGGGCGCCGCGGGCCGCCTCGACGGCCATGGACGTGGTGTCCTCGTCGTAGCCCGCGACCGCGCGGGTTCCCTTGCCGCCCTTGCCGCCCAGGGCGGCTGCGACATCCGTCCTCGCGAGGCGGTGGTACGGCACGTAGGCGCCGTATGCGATCAGTCCGGCCATGTCAGCGTCCTCCATGAGCGTGGGTTGCGTCGGTCGGCCGTTCGAAGACCGCGGCCAGGCCCTGGCCGCCGCCGAGGCACATGGTCTCCAGGCCGTAGCGGGCCTGGCGGCGGTCCAGTTCGCGCAGCAGGGTGGCGAGGATGCGGCCGCCGGTGGCGCCGACGGGGTGGCCCAGCGAGATGCCGGAGCCGTTGACGTTGAACCGCTCGAAGTCGGTCCCGGTCAGGCCCCAGTCACGTGTGCAGGCGAGCACCTGGGCGGCGAAGGCCTCGTTGAGTTCGATCAGGTCGATGTCGGCGAGCTTCAGTCCCGCTCGCTCCAGGGCCCGGGCGGTGGCGGGTACCGGACCGATGCCCATCGTCTCGGGTGGTACGCCCACGACGGCCCAGGAGACCAGGCGGCCCAGCGGACGCAGGCCGAGTTCGGCGGCCCTCTCGGGGTGGGTCACTACGCACAGCGCGGCGCCGTCGTTCTGGCCGCTGGCGTTGCCCGCGGTGACGGTGGCCTCCGGGTCCTGGCGGCCGAGCACGGGACGCAGCTTCGCCAGCTTCTCCAACGAGGAGTCGGGGCGCGGGTGTTCGTCGGTGTCGACGACCGTGTCACCCTTCCGGGACCGGACCGTGACGGGCACGATCTCGTCGGCGAAGCGGCCCTCCCGCTGGGCCGCGACGGCCTTCTCGTGGGAGCGCAGGGCGAGTTCGTCCTGTTCCTCGCGGGGGATGGCGTACTCGCGGCGGAGGTTCTCGGCGGTCTCCAACATGCCCCCGGGGACGGGGTGGTTGACCCCTCCGGAGGTGACGCGCCCGCGCGCCAGCCGGTCGTGCAGGGTGGTGCCGGCTCCGCGCACGCCCCAGCGCACACCGGTCGTGTAGAACTCGGCCTGGCTCATGGACTCGACGCCCCCGGCCAGCACGAGGTCGCTCGCACCGGTCTGCACCTGCATCGCCGCGGTGATGATCGCCTGGAGTCCGGAGCCGCAGCGGCGGTCGATCTGCAGTCCCGGCACCTCGACGGGCAGACCGGCGTCCAGGGCGGCCACGCGGCCGATGGCCGGGGCCTCGCCGTTGGGATAGCACTGGCCCAGCAGGACGTCGTCCACGGCCGCGGGCGGTATGCCGGTGCGTTCCAGTACGGCGCGTACGACGGTGGCGGCGAGTTCGGCCGCCGTCACGTCGCAGAAGGCGCCACCGTAGCCGCCGACGGGGGTACGCACGGGTTCGCAGATCACCGCGTCACGCAGGAGGGCGGGCATCAGCAGTTGCCTTTCATGAGGGGTCACATGTACCGGCCGCCGGTCACCTCGACCACGGCTCCGGTGACGTAGCTCGCCAGGTCGGAGGCGAGGAACAAGACGACCTGGGCGACCTCGGCGGGCTCGCCGGCACGCCCCATGGGAATCTCCGCGAGCTTCGCGTCCCAGGCGGCCTTGGGCATCGCCTCGGTCATGGCGGTGCGGATCAGGCCGGGCTGGACGGCGTTGACGCGGATCCCGGCCCGGGCGAGTTCCTTGGCGGATGCCTTGGTGAGACCGACGAGTCCCGCCTTGGCCGCGCTGTAGTTCGTCTGGCCGAAGTTGCCGACCTTGCCGGCGATGGACGAGATGTTGACGATGCTGCCGCCCCGGCCGTGCGCGCGCATCGCCTCTGCGGCGTACCGGGTGCCGTTCCAGGCTCCGGTCAGGTGCACGTCGACAACGGCGCGGAAGTCGGCGAGAGCCATCTTGCGCAGGGTCGCGTCCCGGGTGATCCCGGCGTTGTTGACCATCACGCCGACCGGTCCGAAGCTGTCGGCGCAGTGGGCGACGAGGGCGGCGACCTCGTCCTCGTCGGTGACGTCGCAGCGCAGCGAGGTGGCTGCCACGCCGTTCTTGGTGAGGCGTTCGGCGGCTTCCGCCGCCGCGTCCTCGTTGATGTCGCCGAGGACGACGGACGCCCCCTCGGCGCCGAGGACTCCGGCGATCTCGAAACCGATGCCCTGTGCGCCGCCGGTGATCACCGCGTTCCGGCCGTCCAGCAGTCCCATGTCAGCCCGCCCTGGCTCGACGCTATTCCTCTTAAATAGATAACCTATTATGCTGAAACAATCAATACGGCGCCGGAGCTGTGCGCACGGGACCGGACGAGGAGAGTACGCAGGTGGACATCAGCTATCCCCCCGAGACCGAAGCGTTCCGCACCGAGGTGAGGGCGTTCCTCGCCGGGACACTGCCGCCGGACTGGAAGGGCATCGGCGCCCTCGACGAGGGGGCGGCCTGGGCCTTCGCCCGGGACTGGCGCCGTCTGCTGGCCGAGCGCCGCTACCTCTCGCTGACCTGGCCCGAGCAGTACGGCGGCCGGGACCTGAGCAAACTCCACCAGGTGGTGCTGATGGAGGAGCTGGCACTGGCCGGTGTGCCGTTCGGGCTGCCGCAGGACACCTTCGGCGTGAAGATGCTGGCCAACACGCTGCTGCGCTGGGGCACGGACGAGCAGAAGGCCTACTTCCTCCCCCGCATCCTCAGCGGCGAGGACACCTGGTGCCAGGGCTACTCGGAGCCGGACGCGGGCTCCGACCTGGCCTCCTTGCGCACGCGCGCGGTGCGGGACGGCGAGGAGTGGGTGATCGACGGCCAGAAGGTGTGGACCTCCGGCGCCCATCACAGCGACTGGATCTTCGTCCTGGCCCGCACGAACCCGGACGCCTCCAAGCACCGCGGCATCTCCTTCCTGCTCGTCCCTCTCGACCAGCCCGGCGTCGAGGTACGGCCGTTCCGCATGATGAGCGGGCAGCTGCACTTCAACGAGGTCTTCTTCAACGGCGCCCGCACCCGCGCCGACCTTGTCCTCGGAGGCGTCGACAACGGCTGGACAGTCGCCCAGAGCCTGCTCGGCGTGGAGCGCGGGGAGGAGGCGGCGACCAACCCGATCCTCTTCAGGGCGGAGGTGGAACGCCTCGTCGAACTGGCGCGGCTGTACGGCAAGGACCAGGACCCGGTGATCCGGCAGCGCATCGCCTGGTGCTGGTCCAAGGTCGAGATCATGCGCTGTCTCGGTTACCGGATCCTCACCGGCTGGCTCAAGGGCGCCGAGCCCGGCCCCGAGTCGTCGATCGCCAAGCTGTTCTGGAGCGAATACCACACCAAGGTCACCGATCTCGCGATGGACATCATGGGCCTGCACGGCCAGGTGCCGGTCGGCCGACCGCCCCTGCGCACCTACCGCACCGACGACCCGGGCGCCGCGAACTCCTCGGCGTCCTGGTCGACGACCTACCTCATCGCCCGCTCCGGCACCATCTACGCGGGCACGTCCCAGGTGCAGCGGAACATCCTCGCGGAGAAGGTGCTGGGGCTGCCGCGCGAGCCGAGGGCGGCGGCGGGCTAGTACCCGGTCGGAGGGCTGTGCCGACCACGGCGGCGAACCACGTCGCCGGGGGGACGAGCGAAGGGTGGCGGGCCGGATCGTCATGCCCGTTGAGCCCCCGGCCGCAGTGGGTCTGTCGTCGGGATCCCGGGGCAGACGATGAAGAGCTGCAACATCCTCAACGGCGCCGACGGACTCGGCGAGATCGCCGCCGGTCCGGTGTCGCAGGGCCTGACGATCCTCGACCCGGTCCGGCAGAACCTGAGCGGCCCGGACTCCTCCGACGGCAGCCGTCCCCCGGAGAGCGGCGGCAACAGCCTGCTCCAGCTGCACTCGCGCAAGCACGGCGAGGCGGACGACGGCCCGGTCGACGTCGGCTGAGGCTTCCCCCGTATGGACGGATGTACGTGGGCCCCCGCCCGGTGCGGCGCGAGGTTCTCGCAAACGGATCAGCAGCCCCTGGCCGGGCCTGGGCAGGACGCACCCCTGCACGCCCCTGGCGGGGTGGCGGGGGACGCCGAGACGGTCCAGCGCGTTCGGGGCCAGGGCGATGAGACATCAGGAACCTTCCGACGGATTCAGGCGCCGGACGTCCCCGGTCCACGTCGCTCGAAGGTCCTGAGCAGCGGCACCGGACGCGGGCCGGTCCCCGGGGCCCAGCCCGCGTCCAGCTTGCGCAGGCCCACTCCGTCCGGTGCCCAGATGTGGCAGCTGTTCAGCACACCGGCCGTGGAGCGCGGGTCGTGGGCCTGCTCACCGGCGTACCGCAGGCCCGCGTTCGCCGAGATGGCCGCCTGGACCACCGCGGGGCCCAGGGCGCGGGCCAGCTCGTGCAGGTGCGAGCAGCCGGACACCCCGCGGAACCGCTCCTGGATGGCCCGGTTGTATCCGGCGGCGACGCTGAGCCCGACCAGTCCGTCGAACACCGGGGTGATCAACGGGCACTCGGCGTGCGGGAAGGTGCGCATGTCCGCGTCGGCGTGCACGACGACCATGTCGGCCAGACGTACGCGCACGGCGAGGCCCATCCGGTGGACGACGCCGGCCGACGGCTCCGCCCACGGGCGCACGTCACTCAGTTCCGCCTCGACCGAGATCTCGTCGCCGCCTTCCGTGTAGGCGGTGACGGTGATCGTGCGGCGGTGCAGCGGGAGCTCGGAGCGGGTCATGACGACGCCTCCCGCACAAGCCCCGGGGCCGCGGCCGGGGTCTCCCCCAGCCCAGCGAACTCCGGCGGCCGGCGCTCGATGAAGCTGCGCACGCCCTCGCGGTAGTCCGGGGCGCGTTTCGCCGTGGCCAGGAGGGCGGCGGCGTGGTCCCGGCTCTCGGTGAACGTCCTCGCCTGGTCGTCGGCGAGCTGCCGCTTGATGAGGGACATCGCGTACGGGCTGGCCGAGCGGGCCAGTTCGCTCGCGTAGGCGAGCGCCGCCGGGAGCAGGTCCTGCGGTTCGACGAGGCGGTTGACCAGCCCCATGGCCAGGGCCTCCGTCCCGGTGATCCGGCGCGAGGACAGCAGCAGGTCGGCGGCGTTGCCGTAACCGACCAGCCGGGGCAGGATCCAGGACACGCCGTCCTCGGCCACCAGCCCGCGTGCGCTGAAGGCGGCGGCGAACTTGGCGTGCGGCACGGCGAACCGGACGTCGCACATCAGCGCCTGGTTGAACCCGATGCCGGCGCAGGCACCGTTGACGGCCGCCACCACCGGCTTCGGGAAGGACATGGGCCGGGTGCGCGGGGGCAGCTGGTCGGTCGGCCAGGGGCGGGCGCCCGACGAGGCGGCGTCCAGGACGCTCATGTCCATTCCCGGGCAGAAGCTGCGCCCGGCGCCGGTGAGCACCACGGCCCGCACCCGTGGATCGTGCTCCGCCCGGTCGAACAGTTCGTTGTAGAGCAGCTCCGTCTCCAGCGTCCAGGCGTTGTGCCGCTCGGGCCGGTTCAGGGTCAGCAGCATGACCCCGTCATCGGTGAGATCGGTGAGGATCTCAGGGGCCGGGTTCTCGGTCATCGAGGTCACTCCCGCGGTATCCGTCGGCTGGACCGGCTTTATAGATAGATGAATCATCTATATACCAGACAACCGCCAGGACACCAGATCAGGTCGCGCACGGAGAAGATCGCCGAGGGCTTGACCTGGTACCCTCGATGCACTAAGACGATTCATTTAGCTATACGAGGAGCCCACCGTGGCCGAGGCAGCCCGCACCGCAGAAACGGCGACCGTGCCGGTCCCCGCCCGCAGTCGCGTCGGACGTCAGGTGCGGGTACCGAAGACCGCCGAGCTGGTCGCCGGACACCTGCGGCGCCAGATCGTACGGGGCGAGCTGAAGCCCGGCGACGCCCTGCCCCCGGAGTCGGGCCTGATGGAGCAGTTCGGCATCTCGCGGCCCACACTGCGCGAGGCGTTCCGGGTGCTGGAGTCGGAGTCCCTGATCACGGTGCGCCGCGGCGCCCACGGCGGCGCCCGGGTGAGCGCTCCGGACTCGGATGTCGCCGCCCGCTTCGCCGGCCTGATCCTCGAGTACCGCGGCGCCACCCTGGGTGACATCTACCGCGCCGCGGCCCTCATCGAGCCGCCGTGCGCCCGCCAGCTCGCCATCAAGCACACGGCCGACGACATCAAGCGGCTGCGCGACGCGGTGGCCGCCGAGAAGGCCGTCCTCGATGATCCGCTCGCCCTGGTCGACGCACAGGACGCCTTTCACGCCCTGCTGGTGGAACTCACCGGCAACCAGACCCTGATCCTGCTGTGCGGCATGCTGCGCAACATCATCGACCGGGCCAACGCCTCGTACACGGCGGGCGCGGCCGATGCCGAGGCCCAGAAGGCGCAGGCCCTCAAGGGACACCGGGCGCATGTGCGGATGGTCGGCCTGATCGAGTCCGGCAAGGCGGACGAGGCCGAGAAGCTGTGGCAGCGGCACATCTCCAGCGCGGACGACGTCGTGAACGCCGCGGGACCCAAGACGGTGCTCGAACTCCTCGACTGACCGGCTCCACCTGTGGCGGACCCGTCCCCACTCCCCCCTTGCGCTCTCTAATCAGTTAGATAATTATAGAAGGCGTACTGAATAGTTCCTGGGGCCCGGAGGCGACGCCATGGCCGAACAGCGCAAGCCCATCTTCGACTGCGACCAGCACATGTACGAGGAGCGGGACTCCTTCACCCGCTACCTTCCGAAGGAGTTCCTCGGTGCGGCCGTCGCCCCGGTGACCCTGCCGGACGGGCGCGAGGTGATCCTCGCCGGGGACCGCATCGTCGTATGCCTGGAACCGGAGTTCGGGCAGGTCTACCGTCCCGGTTCGCTCAAGGAGATGCTCAAGGCGATGGCCTCGGGCAATCCCGAGGAGACGTACCAGTTCGAGCCGATGCACGAGTCGTACCAGAACCGCGAGGCCCGGCTGCGCGTCATGGACGAGCAGGGCCTGGACCAGACGATCATCTACCCGGGCGGCTGGGCGCTGGTCGCCGAGGAGTACGTGAAGGGTGTGGAGCCGCTCTACGCCAACTACCACTCCTTCAACCGGTACATGAACGAGGTCTGGGGCTTCAACCACCAGGGCCGCATCTACGCCCCCGCGCTGCTGTCACTGCGGGATCTGCCCAGCGCCGTCAAGGAGTTGGAGTACGTCCTCGACCAGGGCGCCCGCTTCATTCTGCTGCCCACCGGACCCGTGTACGGCCGCTCGCCCGGCGACCCGTACTTCGACCCGTTCTGGAAGCTGGTCAACGAGGCCAAGGCGAGCGTCTGCTACCACATCAGCGAGTTCTACTACAACTCGCAGGTGGCGCCCTCCTGGGGCTACGACCCGCACCCCATCCACTTCCGGATGTCGGCCTGGCAGTGGCAGAACACCTACGGCCAGCGCCCCGTCGAGGAGACGCTGTCCGCGCTGATCTTCGACAACCTCTTCGGCCGCTTCCCCGACATCAACGTCCTGGTGTCCGAGTTCGGCTCCGAGTGGGTGCCGCACTTCGTGCGTCACATGGACAAGAGCCGCGGCATGGGCCGCAACGGCCCGTGGATCGGCGGGCAGTTGGACGAGCGTCCCAGCCAGGTCTTCCGCAAGCACGTCCGCGTGGTGCCCTATCCGGAGGACGACATCGTGAACGTCGTCAAGCGCCTCGGCTACCACGAGTCCATCGTCATGGGCTCCGACTTCCCGCACGCGGAGGGCCTGGCCGCCCCCGGCGACTTCCGCAAGCTCATCGCCGAACTCGACGAGTCCGCCCAGGACGACATCATGTACAACAACGCTCAGCAGCTGATCAGCCGCTGAGCGGCGCGCTTCAAGGGGCGAGCCCGGTACCGGGATCCGGTACCGGGCTGGGACCCGTCCAGGCGGTTTCGTCTGGATCAGTGGGCAGACCAGAGGAGGACGCCCGCGATGTGAAGTCCGGCGAGGTGGACGGTCGCGGTCTTCTCGTAGCGGGTGGCGATGCCGCGCCACCCGCTTCAGGTGGTTGATGCACCCCTCGAAGGTGTTGCGTTGCTCGTATGCCTCGCGGTCGAAGGCCGGCGGTGCCGCCCCGCCTGTCCGCGCTGCCGCCGGTCGGCCTGCGAGTCGGCCCGTTCCGGAATCACCGCGCGGATGCCGCGGCTGCGCAGGTGCTCGCGGATCGCGCGGGCGGAGTACGCCTGATGGGGCTACTGCGGCGATCACGACGAGGGTGACCGCCCACCCGAAGTGATCCTCACGGATCCAACCGGAAAAACCAGCACAGAGAAACGAGACCGGGGGGAGAGTCGCCCTACTGACCTTGTCGGATTAGCTTCGGGTGCCGGGGCTGAGGGTCAGACCGGTTTCGGTGAGGCAGCCGTCGATGAGTTCCGGGTGGCGCTGGATGTGGGCGAGGCCGCGGCGGAGGGTGCGGGTGAGGTGGTCAGGGTCGGTGAACGCGGTGTTGGCCATCGGGCCTCGCCGTAACAGGGACCAGACCCCTTCCACCGGGTTCAAGTCCGTGCTGTAGGAGGGGAGCTGGACGATCGTGAGCCAGTCGTGGCCTGCGGCGTAGTCACGCAGGCCAGCGGTGCGATGGGTGTTGAGGTTGTCCCAGACGACGATGATCGGAGCGCCGAGCTGCAGGTGCGCGCGGACCAGGAGGTCGCGGTAGTCCTGCCAGGCGAAGCTCTTGCGTGCACCCTTCAGCAAGGAGTGGAAACGGGGCCGGTAGATCATCCGGGACCTCTCGCCGGGCCGGTAGCAGCACATCGCGGCGACCGAGATCCGCCGCCGGGACCGGCCCCTCACTCTCACCACGGGAGTCTGTCCGCGCCGGCCCCAGGTGCGGGCGCGTGGCGGCGTCATCGCGAACCCGGCCTCGTCCTCGAAAACGATCCAGGCCCCAAGCGCCGCCGCGGTGCTTCCACCTGCGGCCACACGTCCTTCTTCCAGAGCTCGACCGCGTGCTCGTCACGTTCCAGCGCACGACGGGCCGGGCTCTGCCAGGACCAGCCGTGGCGGTGCAGGAGCCGCCACACTCCCGCGATGTAGCAGCTGATCTGGAACTGGCGGCCGATCAAGCGTGCTGACGCGTTCCAGAGTCCACCGCTGGTCTTCCCAGCCATGCGCGGCCGGACCTTTGGCCAGCTCCTTTTCCAGCACATCGAAGCGTTCGTCCGACAGCTTCGGCAGTTTCGAGGGTCCCTTCGACTTCAGCCCCTCCATGCCGCCTTCACGCCAGTTGCGGCGCCATTGCTCCACCGAACGCTCGCTCACGCGCAGCCCGCCGCTCAGCACTCAGGCCCCCACCATCCGCGTACCGCATAACACCGGCATACCGCAGGGATCACGCAACGTCACTACCCGAAGGCAACCCGAAAAGGTCAGTAACCCCTGATCCGCAGTGCAGGCATGCGCCAGCGGGACACGGCCGAATGATCCAAAGGGTCCGGATGAGTGCCGTTGGCTGCTCGCGTGACACGGACAGTCGAGTGCCTCATCCATTCACCTGACATGCCTTCACCCGGATACCCGCCTGGGCGGTGGTGCGCGCACATCTGGGTTGACGTTAGCCACGTCGCCGCCGCGGTTTCCACCAGCTGGCAGTACGTCAGCTGACGCAGGCTGCGACGGAAGGAATGACGCATGCGTTCTGCCCGCACTCTCCTCGCCGCGGGCGCGGCAACGGCGGCCCTCGCCGTCGCAGCCCCTGGTGCCTACGCCTCCAGCGCCGGCGAAGGGGACAAGGACGACCACTCCTACAGCAGCGACCACGAGTACAAGAAGGACGAGTACAAGGAAGCCGGTGGTGAGCACGACAAGCCGAAGGGGGGCATGCACACCGGTGGCGGCGGTCTTGCCACCTCCGGCTCGACGCCTGTCGGCGAACTCGCGCTCCTGGGCGGCCTGGGAGCAGGCGCGTATGTGCTGCGCCGACGCATCAGCCGCACGCTGCACCGCGCCTGACCTACGTGGATCCGCGGCGTGAAGGCGGGGACGTCGTAGGGGCGGCGGACTCCGGGCCCTTCCACCGAGCGTGTTCTTCGGTGTGGTCGTCCTCCTGGACGTGTCGGTGATTCGGTCGGGAGTTAGGGGGCGCCTAGAACGGCGGGCTGTCTGGTTCGCGGGGCTCGTCGCGCTCGGGCCAGATCCGCAGCACTACGGCGGCCTCCTCCTTGGGCGTGGGGCCGCCGTGGACGGCGATGCGGGCTGGTCCTCGGGGCGGCGGCCGCCGTCGCGCAGGATCGCCGGGCCGTGGCGATGACGTGCGCGTCGCCCTCGCACGGGCCGTCCGCGACCAGGCGGCGCGCGGAGGGCAGCAGGGCCTCGCTCATCCACCGGAGGACGTGCCGGTCCAGGTCCTCCAGGGCGGAGACGTCGACCCGGCGCGTCAGCGGCCCCTCACGGCCCCCGGACGTGTCGACGTCCTCGCCCACGCGGATCTCCAGCACCGGGGCGGAGCCCGGACCGAAGGAGTGCGCGGTGAGGGTCCGGCACAGGGAGGCGGCCGCGAAGAAGTCCAGCACGGGGTTCGGACGGACGGCGAACGTCCCGGCCCCGGGCACGGTCCGGATGAGGCCGGTGGCCGCAAGTTTGCCCAGGGCGGCGGACGGGGTGCCAATGGCGACGCCGTACGAGGCCATGAGCTTGGACTGCGAGGGGAGCCGTTCGCCGGGCCGGATAAGCCGCTGGTGTATGGCCAGGGCGAGGCCACCGGCGATCCGCTCGGCTGGGGTCTCGGCGAGAGTACTCATGCACTTACCGGAGCGAACCTATAGAGCTAGGTGCGCTTGAGCGTGGGCATGAGGCGGAGGGCGTTGTCACGGTTGATGCCGCGACGTTGGCGGTTGGTGAGGACGGGGTCGGTCTCGACGGCTGGCACCGTGAAGCTGGTGATGATGTCGGCGGAGGCCGCCGGCCAGTCGGTGCCGAAGAGGATCCGGTCGGCACCGGCGGTGGCCACCAGCGTGGCCGAGGGGGCCAGCGGGCCCGCTGTGTCGTAGTAGAAGCGGTGGAGATAGTCCTGTACACGGGCAGCATCGAGGGGTGGGGTGCAGAAGCTTCCGAAGGCCTTCATGCGGGTGGCGATCTGAGGGAGGAACCCGCCAGCGTGTGGCAGGACGACTGACAGGTGCGGGTAGCGGTCGAGTGTCCTGGTACGGATCAGGTTCACGGCGGCACGCGTGGTATCCAGCAGGAAATCGCACATGAAGTTCGGGATTCCGGGGACGGTGGGCACGCCGGGTGGTCCGCCCGGGAGGTCGAGCGGGTGGGTGAAAAGGACCGTGGCGCGTTCGTCGAGTTCCGCGAGGAAGCGGTCGTAGGAGGGATCACCGAGGTAGATACCGCTGTAGTTGGCTTTCACGCTGACTCCAACGGCACCGAGCTTGTCGAAAGCGTGTTGGAGAGCCCACGTGGTCACGTCGGGATGGTCCAGGACAGCAGGGCCGAGGATCGCGAAACGGCCCGGGTGCGCGGCCACCAGCTCGGCCAGTGCCTCGAAGACGACAGTGAGGCCTTCCCTGGCCTGCGCGGTGGAGCGGTACCGGTCCTGCATGGTCGGGTTGAGGACCGCCGTTGCGATGCCCACCCGGTCCATCAGCGCCAGAGTGGAGTCCAGATCCCAGCGCGCCCACCACGGCAGTTCCTGCCGCCGCACCAGGCCCTCACGCTCGGCCCAATCGACCCATGCCGGAGCGGTGAAATGGTGGTGGACGTCAATCCTTGCCCGGCCGGCGTTGGCACCGCTCTGCGAGCCCTGCGACACCGCTTCCTCCCTGGTCAGAGCACTGGCCCCGCCCGTCGCGGCGACGGCGGTCGCCACCGCACCACCGGTCATCAGCAGACTGCGCCGACTCATGGCCTCGGTTGATTCCGGCATCCGCGTATCCCATCCGTAGCTCCAGCTTGCTGCACCACGATGGCCCGGCGACGGGCCTGCAATCAGCACGGCGTGCCCTGTTCGAGGCCGGTTACCTCGGACGGACGCGGTCCAGAGGGCGGGGCCTGGCCCGTTCCCGCCGTCCACTTGCGGCACTTGATCGTCCGGCCGCTACTTCCTTTGGTTCGGAGAAGGACGTGAGGCATGTAGCCCTCGGCAAACCATGGCTGACTGGCTTCGTTCACTTCAGGCGGCAGCGTTTGTCTGCCGGTTTCGACAGCAGTTGCGGATCTTGAGACCCGTGGATGTTCACGAGAAATAGCAGCACGGTCACCGAGCGAAGACTGTCGTTGCGCCTGAGAGGTCGTTTTATCCTGATGTTTTAACCGGAATTCGCTGTTTGGTCTGTGATGTCGGGTCGCGCCAGGAGATGGTGTTCTCGCCAGTGAGGCGACGGGCCATCAGGTCGGTCACGGCAATGTGGATCACGGCTTCGGAGCGGGTGGGCAGGGTCTCGTAGTCGCGGGCCAAGCGGCGGGGCAGCATGAGCCAGCCATTGCCAGGTCCTGGAGGTCGTCGACGATGTGCTGGAGCAGCAGGGCCTCCTCCAGCAGGGAGGCGACGAACGCCTCGTCGGAGGCGGCCAGGCCGTCCTGGGCCGCCTCGAGCCAGCTGCGGATGGTGCTGAGCGGGGTGCGCAGTTCATGGGCGACGTCGCTGACCATGGCCTTGCGCCAGGTCCTGACCGAGAGGGTATCGGATGATCTTGTGCCTGATGACCTGTGGGATCGTGTCGCTCCGTTGCTCCCGCCTCGCCCACCGCGGCGTCGGCGGTGTCCAGGCCGGCTGCCGGCGGATGACCGTGCGGCTCAGCGGGGGATCGTCTACGTGCTGCGCACAGGTGTGACCTGGGCGGACGTGCCGACCGAGGCGATCGGCTGCAGCGGGGTGACGTGCTGGCGGCGGCTGCGGGACTGGACCGAGGCCGGCGTCTGGCCCCGCCTGCACGAGATCTTCCTCGCGGAACTCCGCAAGGCCGGACTGTTGGAGGACGCCGCGGTCGACGGCTCGCACGTCCGGGCCCTGAAAGGGGGCTCACACGGTCCTTCGCCGGTCGACCGCGGCCGCCGGGGCAGCAAGCACCATGTGATCACGGACCGGCACGGAACGCCCTTGCGGTGTCGTTGACCAGCGGAAACCGTCACGACGTCACCCAGCTCATGCCCCTGCTGGACGCGATACCCCGCATCCGCGGCCTGGTGGGCAGGCCACGTCACCGACCACGGCGGCTGTTCGCCGACCGCGGCTACGACACGTACCGGCGGCTCCTCCGCGCTCGCGGCATCACGCCAAAGATCGCCCGCAAGGGCACCGCCCACGGATCCGGCCCGGGCAGGACCAGGTGGGTCGTCGAGCGCACCTTCGCCCGGCTCCACCAGTTCAAGCGCCTGCGGATCCGCTACGAGATACGAGCCGACCTCCACCCCGGACTGCTCCAACCCGCCTGCAGCATCATCTGCTTGAGACGGCTCCGAACCTCACTCTGAAATGATCAGTAAGCCGCCTTACGCGGGCCTTGATGTGGCCCGTACGCGACTGGTGATGCGGGGCAACTGGGCAAGCCGCTGGACGGCTGCGTGGCAGATCAAGGGATCGGAGGTCATCTGGCCAGTGCTTTGGTGCCGCTGCTGTCCTCCAAGCCGGTCCGCGGCTTCACCTGGCGGGCTAAGCAGAAGCATCGTCCGGGGCTGGAGTTCTTGGTCTCGACAGGGCGCAAGCACGGCTTTGAGTCATTGGAGGAGCGGGCGGCACTGCTGGCCCTGGACTTCATCACGGTGATCGAGGTGATCCCGCAGCGCTTTGCCCTGACGTTTGAGCACGTCGACGGCCACGCCGGGCACATCCCCGACTTTCTGGCCGTGATGGGGGACGGCGGGCACTCGCTGCTGGATGTCCGGCCTGCGGAACTGGTCGGCAAGATGGACGCGGTGAAGTTCGCCGCATCCCGCGAAGCGGCGGCCGTCTGCGGCTGGCGCCATTCGGTTGGCGAAGCCGTTGAAGCCTTCGACGCTGTTGCGGAGCCGGAAGTAGACGCGCTGCCAGTCTTCGCCACCGTGGGCGAGACCGGGTGGTGCCGGGCTTCTGCTTCGGGCGGGATCGTGATCGACTGCTGGGCGCAGATCTTGACCGACTTGGCGGGGCTCGGCTGTGGGGCGGCGAGGGGCAGGCGGGTGCAGCCGAGGCGTCGGGCTTGAGGGGGCGTCGCGGGACATGACGTACAGCTCGTTGCCGTTCGCTTCCAGTCTGCCGAACACCCCGGCTGCGGCCCGCTCACCGCGGCAGGATCGCGGTCACCGAGAGCCACTACCGCCCCGACGCACCTGCCTGAAGCGACGACGAAGCATCGGCAACACCAATACCGAAACGATCTGTCATTGGCCACCGAACCCCGGGTGCACGCCCTCGTCGACAGGTCCGTGGGCGGAATCACATTCACGAAAAGAGCACAAGCGTGATAGAAGATTCTGCAGGGGCGTGTCGGGAGTGTTCGGCTTCTGAGTGATAAGTCGCCTTTTAGAAAGGCAAGTGGGAGATCATGACCGCCTCTGCAGATGGCATCTCCATCTCCCAGTCCCGCCGCACCGCCCGGTTGGTGAAGCGTCAGGCCGCCTGGAAGCCTGGCTTCCTGCCGTTCCTGGTCACCGCAGTACTCGCGTACGCCTTCTCCTCCGCGCTGTACTACCCCAGGGCGACCCTGATGGGCTGGGTGGTCAGCGTCCTGTGGACGCTGCCCGTGGTCAGTTCGCTCGTCGGCATCACCGGTGCCGTGCTGACCCGCCGCCGTATCGCCCGCCAACGTGACTGGGCCGAGGCTGCCCCGGCGCTGCACGACCGACTCGTGGTGCTCGTTCCGACCATCGGCCGGCACGACACCTACCCGGCACTGGAGCGGTCGGTGCTTTCGTACTGTGCGTTCCTGCCGCGGTGGTTCCCCGCCCTGCGCATCGACGTCCTCACGGAGGAGGGCTGCGATGCGGTCGGCCGCATCGACGCCCTGGCTGCCGCCAGCCCCCTGATCCGCGTGGTCACCGTGCCGAAGGCCTACCGCACACCGAACGGCACCCGCTTCAAGGCCCGCGCCAACCACTACGCCCACGAGTTGCGCATCGCCGAGGGCGAAGCCCTGGACGACGTGTGGGTGCTGCACATGGATGACGACACCGGCGTCGGGCCTGACACCGCCGAACAGGTCGCCCGCTTCATCAACGCCCAGCGACGCGCCGGCCCCGACGGCAAGCACCTGGCCCAGGGCATGCTGACCTACCCGCGTGAGAACGCCGTCAACCGTCTGACCTGGCTGGCCGACGCGATACGCCCTGCCGACGACATCGCCCGCTTCGCCGTCCTCACCGGCGGCGGCACCCCGCTGGCCGGGCTGCACGGCGAACTGCTGCTGCTACGTGCTTCCGTCGAGGCCACGATTGGCTGGGACTTCGGCCCGGACTCCATCTGCGAGGACGCCCACCTGGCCCTGGTCTTCGCCAGCCGCTACAAGGGCCGCAGTGACTGGTTCTCCGGCCGAAGCTACGGCGCGTCCCCTTCGACCGTGAGGGACTTCCTCAAACAACGCGAGCGCTGGTCCTGGGGTCTGGTGGGTCTGGCCTTCAACCGCAGCCTTCCGCGCCGCTCCAGAGCCCTGCTCATGTACAGCGTGACGACCTGGGTCATGGGCCCCTTCCAGCACGTCGGCGTCGTCCTCGCGGTCGGCGCGCTCCTCGGCGACCTCAACACCTCGCCCGTCACGCCGTGGATCCTGCCCTTGTGGGCGGTGACCATGGGCTACGCGGTCTGGATGTACTGGGAGGGCCTCAAGATCAACGCTTCGGTGTCGGGTAACGGCCGCCGACTGTGGTGGGAGCCGATCGCGGTGGTCGCCCTGATGCCGTTCTTCGCGGTCTGGGAGGCGGCCGGTTCCTTCCGGGGGCTGCTGCGCTGGCTGCGCGGTGTGGAGAACCAGTTCGTCGTCATAGCGAAACCGGCTTGACCGGCATGCGCGCACGTCGGCGTCGTCTCATCCTTCTCGCGCTCCTTCCCCTCCTCCTGACGGCCGGGTGCGTCACACCGGGATTGGGAGGCCCGGCGGCGACCACCGCATCCGCCTCTGCGTCCCGGAACCCGGTTCCGGCACGCGTCCCCCGCCCCTGGCGCCCCGGCGACCCCCAACTCGGCGCACAGGTCCTCTGGTACACGTACCGGGGTGAATCGGACTCGTCCGTGCGCACCCAGGCACTGCGCCTGGTGAACTACATGGTCGGCAAACACATGAACGCGATCTCGATGACCTTTCCGTTCACGACCGCAGGCCCCACGGCGAGTCAGGTCGGCGCCTCGTCGCAGACGCCCTCGGCACGGCACCTCGGGATGCTCATGGACGTCGCGGCGGCGGCCGGGCTGCGCATCACGCTGCGTCCGCTCCTCGACGAACGAGACCTCACCGCCCGCGACCCCCTGGCCTGGCGCGGCTCCCTCGCTCCTGCCGACAGGGCGGCCTGGTTCCGGTCGTACGAGACCTTCCTCGCGCCCTATCTCGCCCTCGCGGCCCGCCACCACGCGCGCACGTTCGTCATCGGGGCGGAGCTGACGTCGCTGGAGAGCGACCCGCGCTGGCGTTCGGTGATCGCCGCAGCGCGCAGGTCCTTCTCGGGTGAGATTTCCTACGACGCCAACTGGGACGACTACGTGTCCCGCCACATACCCGTCCCCGTCGACCACCTGGGCGTCGACGCCTACTTCCCCCTCTCCGGGCTCGGCGACGACGCCTCCGTCGCGGACCTGACCGCGGGGTGGCAGCGCTGGTTGGACCGTAAGAGCACCGGGCGACTGCCCCGGATCGTGCTGACCGAAGTCGGCATCCCCGCCGAGAGCGGCGCCTACCGTCACCCGGCCGCCTGGAAGGGCGGCGGGAGGCTTGACCCGACCGTGCAGAAGCGCTGGTTCGAAGCGGCCTGCAAGGTCGCCCGGGACCGGGACATGGCCGGTTTGTACTGGTGGAACCTCGACTTCCACGCCGACCTGGCGGCCGGTGCCCCCACCGGCTCCCACACCTCCTTCCTCGGCCGTCCCGCCGAGGCCGTCATTTCCTCCTGCTTTCGGACCTGGCCGAGATGAACGAAGAGCGCCGTCGGCACGAGCCGCCGAACCCCTCCGGGTCCTACTGGTACGAGTACGGCTCTGGTCCCCAACCCTCGTGGGAGCAGACGTATCCGTACACCGGATCGGATCCATGGCCCGCCAGGCCGACTTCGGAGCCGGGACCGATCGGGGACCAGGCAGGTGCCCAGGAACCGGGCGGCGGCACGAGCCCGCATGGCTGGGCCAGCGACCACGGCCGGATTCCGGACCGCCCCGGCGAGTACGGGCAGGCCCCAGACTGGGCAGGGGACTATGGGTACCCCCAGGTCGCCGAGGAGCCTCGGGCAGGGTGGAATGGACGGATCACGGATCGAGATCCCTTCATGTGGCCGGCGCCGGAAGCAGAGGCAGGACGGTTCGCGTTCGGCGAGCCGGTCGGCACTGTGCCCCCTGCGGACTTCGCCGCTTCCATGACGCCGCCGAGCGCCGTGCCTGCTTCGAAGCCCCCGGCCGAACCGGCCCCGTCGACGGGGCGGGACTCCGGCCGGGAGCCGAGTGGGAGACGCTTCGCCGCCGTCGACGGTCTGCGGGGAGCGGCGGTGCTGGCCGTTCTCCTGCGGGACACCGGTGCGGCCGGACGCTGGTTCTCCTGGGCCGGCACCGGCGTCGATGTCCTGCTGGTGCTCTCGGGTTTCCTCACCACCTTGCCGCTGCTCCGTACGGCCACGGCGACCGGGGGGACGGGAGCCGTCGGTTTCCTGGCCCGCAGAGCCAAGCGGCTGACTCCCGCGCTGCTCATGTCGGTCGCCATGACCCTCGCGCTCTGCTGGATGCTGGGCTCACCACGCGTCATCCGCGAACTGGCCCGGCAGGTTCCGTCGGCGCTCCTCGGCTATGGGGACTGGGGCGGCTGGGCGCACGGGCGACTCCCGGGCGCCGTCCGCGCGACGGACTCGCCGCTCGCTCCGCTGCGGTTGTGGGACCTCACCGCGGGTTCCGTGCTCGCGTGGTCACTTGTGCTGGCGTTCCTCGGCCTCCTGGCCCGGCGTCGACTCTTTGCGGTGGCACCGGTTGCCGTCCTGATCGCCGGGATGTCGGCCGTCGCCGCAGCCCGCGGGGCACTGCCCGGCGTCGCCACCGTCACCGGCATGCAGGCACTCGCCCCGTTGGCCGGTGCCGGCGCCGCGTGCCTCGTTCACCTGGTCGAACGAGGTGGCCGCGCGGTGTCCCGCCCGGCCGCCGTACTGTTGACGACGACCAGCCTCGCCGTGGCTGCGGCCCTGGCGGTGTCGGCCGCCCTTCGCCGCAGCGGTCAGGGCGGGGACTGGTACGCGGTCGTGGTCGTGCTGGGAGCGGCTGTGCTGACGGCAGTGCTCTGCGGCGGCCTAGGCCCCCTGGCGCGGCTGCTCTCGGTCGACCTGCTCACCGAGATCGGCCGAATGTCCTACAGCCTCTTTCTGCTGCACCTTCCCGTGTACTGGCTGCTGCAGCGCGGCCAGCCCGGCGTCAGCCCTCTCGCCCTGTTCCTGGTCGGGGGCGCGGCGGCCTGGTTCCTCTCGCTGCTCGTTCATTACCTGCTGGTCGAGCGTCTGGGCACCCGCCCATGGCGCCCCGGGCGGGCCGTCCCGCTGACCTTGGCGGCGTACCTCGCTGTGGTGGCGGGCGCATACGCCCTGCCGGTGCTGACTGCGTAACCGGAAAGGGCTCACCGGCCGGTGAGCCGCCCACATGCCACTGGTCGGTACGGGGCGGAGTGGGCGCGGGTCCGACGGCTGAGCGAAGAAGCCCGCGTCCGCACCCATGCCATGGACTGGAGCCGAGCAGCTCGGGCATCCGCGGCTCGCCGCTGGAGAACTCGCGGGCGGCTTCGACATCGTCGGCCTGGACGGCCCGGAAGTAGCTGAACGCGCTGATGGCCGCGTCCGGGGTCATCGGGGCGAGCGGCATGTTGGTGGTGGGCATGACGGCTCCTGAACTTACGGGGCGCCGCGCCGATCGCGGCGCCCTCATAAGCGATCTTCAGAGCAGATGCCTGTGGACAGAGTCCGCGCACCGACGGTGAGCGGACTCGCCTGGCCGGCGCCTGCGTTGCCCCTTGTCCAGTTCCGCTACCTGCGGCATTCCGCCCATTCCAGTGGGGGAGAAATCCCCGTCCCGGGCACGCTGCGCGACGGCCGGGGGAGAGGCCATTTCCCGCCGCGGCCGGCGACGGGGGAGGGCTGGCGGCGGTAGGGGGCGAGGAGATCGTGGTCGTAGGTGCGGTGGTGGATTGTGATGCCGGCGGGGGTGATGGCCTGCCAGCGCACGGGCAGCAGTTCCAGGTAGTCGCGGCCGGTGAGCGGGACGGGGACGTGTCCGGCGACGGCGACGAGCGCGGCCCACATCTGGTTCGGGGTGAGGGCCTTTCTCGGCATCAGAGGGTGGCGCAGGCCTTCGTGGGGCCGGTGATGGTAATGCACCAGCCACTCATCGAGCAGGTCTTGTAGTTGGGGGACGCTGTAGCAGGCGTCCTTCTCGGTGATCGGAGAACCCCGATGGACCCCCTAACACCCAGCACGGCATGCCCGAGTCCGAGGCCGCGGCCGAAGCCCGCCGCCTGATCGACGACTGGGCGAGCAAGCCCGTACGCCACCACCCCACCTCGTTCCGCGACGAAACCGAGCCGCCGGCCTTCGGCACCGCCCCGCCCGTGAAGCAGGACGACAAGAGGATCGTGCCCGCCTGGGCGGCCGGGATCGCTGTCGCGAGTATCGGCGTCGGCGCCGGAGTCACCGGCATCGGCTGCGGGGCCTGGCTGGTGCTCAGCGCCTGGCCTCGGTCACGTTGAACGGCGTCCTGATGGTCACCCTGCCGTTCGCGGGCCTGGCCATGGCCGCCACCGCCATCGGCGGCGTGATCAGCAAGGCGCGCTCCGCCGTCACCAAGAACGTCTATGAGGGTCCGGTCACCCACCACACCGAGATCCACAACAACAGCATCACGCGCGGCGCGTTCTTCGCCCGCACCGCAACGAGATCCGCTGACCGGCTCCGGCCAGCGCACCACCGCTCACCACCGACCTCCGCCGAAGGAGCAGCTACGCCATGCCCAGCAACGACGAGCCGGTCAACGGCCAGGACAACCCGTCCTTCTTCGACCTGTTCGACCAGACTCCCCCGCCGCCGGTCCTCGAACTGGACGGCAAGCACGGCACCAGGCGGCTCGCGAAGCTCCGCGCCGCGTGGAAGGGGTCCTGGGAAGAGGGCGGCTTCCTCTACCAGCGGTGGGAAGAGATCTTCCAGGCCCGGCGCGGCAGCTGGCACGAGGTCGCCAACTGGATCAAGGCGGCCGGACTGCTCGTCGGGATCAGCCTCATCGTCATGATGGTGGACACCGCCGGCGACATCGCCAGCGCCACCCTCAAGGGCCTGACCACCGCCCCGGCCACGAACGCCGGTGACGGCAGCGGCCTGTGGGGCACGGTCGACCAGCCCATCCGGCTCTTCCTCGCCGACCAGGCCGCCCACCTCGCCGTCGCCCCCGCCGCCCTGTACGCCTTCTGGCAGCTGACCGGACTGCTCTCCCCCATCGGCGGCTTCTTCCGCAACTCCGGGGCGCGC
This sequence comes from Streptomyces sp. NPDC049687, assembly GCF_044465285.1. NCBI lineage: Bacteria > Bacillati > Actinomycetota > Actinomycetes > Kitasatosporales > Streptomycetaceae > Streptomyces > Streptomyces sp. NPDC049687. The sequence goes on along the minus strand of NZ_JBITLN010000008.1, from coordinate 407,055 downwards.
ATCGCGTGGGGCCTGTTCGGCTGCGTAACTCCGGCGATGGTCTGGTCCGCATCCCCGGCCGGAGGCCGCGCCGCCGCCACCGGGCTGGCCGCCCTCATGTGGGCACTGGCCAGCATCTTCGCCCTGCGCGGCCTGACCCTGCGGCCCATCGTCCACAACCACCCGCCGCAGTTCCAACCCCAGTTCAACCCTGCGCTCCACCTCCACGCCACCACCCCGTCTGGCGACGACTACGGCGACAACATCCACGCGCTCCAGCGCTGACCCTCCGGTCGACTTTCAGCCCTACGTGAGGAGCCGCATGATCGAATCCGCCCTGGCCGCACTTGGCCTGCCCACGCCCGGCCTCTACCTGACGATCGGAGCGGCCAGGAGCGGCAAGACCCGGATCGCCACGGCGTTCCCCCGCACCTGGCGCCTGTCCCTCGACGACTGCCGCGAGCGGGTAGCAGACGACCCGGTCTGCAGGACAGCCCCCCGGCCGCGGTCGCCGTCTTCGACACGGTGCTGACCTGCCGCCTGGCACGCCGATTGCCGACCCTGGTGGACTCCACTTCCCTGATGATTGAGCGAGTTCGAGCGTCAGGGGAGGCGTCGGTCGAGCGAGTGGCATGTGGTTCGGGTACCAGAGCGGGGACGGCGGGGACCGCTGCCCTGTGAGGGTGTTCTGGGTAGAGTCTGTACGTCAGGCGGCGGGACGGAGCACATGCGCCGCCAGCAACGCCTCGACGAGAGCCGTCTTCTCCTCGTCGGTCAGCTCGCCAGGTAGTTCCCGAATGTAGAACACTCCCGTCCGCGTGATGAACTCCAGTGCGGAGTGAGCGAGGTCGTTGACCGATAGGACGAGGTCGCCCGCGTCGTCGCGCAGATCGCATTGGCCGTCGTGCCGGGAGATGGACACCTTCGGGGTCGCGTCGCGGATGACCCGTCGGGACGTCGTGAGGTTGCGTGTGTCGTACCAGATGTCAGGGAGGGCCTCGCCGAACAGGGCTTCGTAGCGCGCCTTGAACTCGTCGAAGGTCATTCGCTCGTAATGCTGAGTCGAGGGCTGTTTCGGTGCGTTGCTAGGGCTGTGTGGAACGTAGTGGCCGAAGAAGCGCCGGCAGAAGTCCATGTACTCGTCGGTGTAGAGGATGAACTGGTGCCAGGCTTCGTCGACCCGTACCGAGTACATCTCGCAGGTCGCGTCGGCATCCGACTGGGCCAGGACGATGAATCGCTTCGCCTCGGTAAAGAGACACTCGGCTTCGTCGACTGTGTCGGCGATGTGGTCCTTTACGAGCTTGTCGATGACGTAGGGCGCCTCGAAGTCGACGGCGTCTAGGGCCGATTCGGTTGGCTCGGCCGGTGGGCGGTCCAGCGGTTGGTGCGTGGCCACGGTCGTCATGGTTGCGTGTTCCTCGTAAACAAGCCGGACTCCTCAAGGGCCTCGGCGATCATCCGCCGCTCGTCCTCGTACAGATTTCCCGGCAACTGACGTACGTCAAAGGCGTTGGTTCGCGCGGCGAAGGCGAGCGCGTCGCGGGCCACCCTGCTCATGGCCAGCTCCTCCACCCAGCCCTCCGGTGTCTCCACGCCCAGCCTGACGAGGCCGCTTTGCTCATCGTTCCGATAGCTCATCGCTAGATCTGGATGGGTGCGGACGAGCATCCAAGCATGGTCGTCGCATCCTGCCACCGCGCCGCCGCCACGAAGTTGCTCGATGAATCGCCGGGTCGCCGTAGTGCCAGCCCGATGGCAGCGGTTCAGCAGGATGTCGGCCTGGGACGAGTCGACCGAGGCCAGCAAGTGCGCCACCTGGCGGACAACGATCTGTCGTTGCCGAGCAGCCAGCACCCCGTCGTATGGATGGCCACGATCGGCCAGCATTCGGGCCACGAACTCGTCGAGGATGGGCAGCGACCGTTCCTCATCGACCAACTGTTCCCCGTCCCGAGGGCTGGTGACGTGGAACGACAATGACCACCGGTCTGTGTTGTTGCTCGGGTTGTGAATGCACGGCTCGTAGATGAAGCCGGAACGTCCCGCCGGTGCTTCGAACCGGTTCTTCGGGACCAGTGTCTGCCTACGGTAGGACTCCTCGCGGTCGTAGGTCAGCACCTCAAGTTCGTTGCGGCACACGGCGGTGATGGTCCATGCGGTGTGCTCGTGCGGGCCGGGCGCGCTGCCGGGTCGCCAGTAGCCGAAGGCGAACCGGATGCCGAGATCGGGCATGGTGAAGAACGGGGTTAGCCCGCGCCGGGGCACTCCGCTCTCGACCAGGTTCAGTTCATGAGCCATACAGTCGACGAGGAACTCGTCGTCGCCCACTGCGGCCGAGACGGCTGTTCGTGTCGCCGCCACGTCGTCCCGCTCCGGTTGCTCCCGCGCCTGCGCCGACGGGAAGGACCGAGCGTCGAGGAACCCGCACAGATCGTCGAGCTTCACCGACAGCCACCGCTCACATCGGGCGCGACTGGCACGTCAGACATCTCGATTGACACGTGTTGCACCTCGATTGGCACACATCGGCGGCCATCATGTCGCGGGCCATGATGCGCAACCGACCACGGCTCGTTTCGACGAGCTGGGGCTTGGTGACGAGCGGCGCCCCCGCTCCCGCCGACGATTCCGTGTGTGTGTCCGGGCTGCCGAACACGTGACGTACCCACCGGGCCATGGTGTGGACGGTCCGCGTGCGCTTGAAGATCACCTCAGTGTCATTGCGGACCCAGACGATGACCCCATTGTTGGGCAGTGTGGTCTCAGCTGCCTTCTCCATGTGAAGAATCGCGTCGGCTGGGATCTCGACATAGATCGAAAGATCCTGCAGGGATGGGAAGAGCTGGACTGGACGGCCCTCGGTCATCGACCCGACATAGCCGGGCAGGGACATCACCTCGGATACGTCGACGCCTCCGGCGGCGAGCTTCTCGAACACTGCATTCTTGGGGAGCGATTCGTTACTCATGTCCGAATTGGAGCATATTGCCGACGTTTTCGCTTGCTGTTGCGTGATCAGCGTGTTGGCCTGCCTGAACGACGAGTGGCCGCAGTCGGCCCGCATCGCCGCCGTTGAGCAACTGTTCAACGGCGGCACCGCGAGCTCGACGGGCCCGTGCTCACCGTAAGACTGCCGCGGCCTGCAGCTGATCCTCGACGCGTACGTCCCGACTGCCGCGGCAGCGAGGCGGACAGGCCGCCGGGCCCGGCGCCTCAAGGGCTCGCCCGGACTATTCGTTGCCCCTTCTGCGCGTATCTCGGTCGCACTCCCTGAGAGGGACAGCGGCGGTCCAATGCCGGTCATCCACAGCCACGCCCAGCTGGAGCAAGGGAGGCTCGTCCTTCCAATGAGTCCCAGGTCGCTGGGTACCTAACTGAACACGAGAACTTGCGGGGGAACGCAACCAATTGTCACCAGGGCCGCCAGGGAGCCGCTGGTCGCCGCCGCCAAGCGGCACAACATGCTCCCCCATCGCGCTCATGGTCGCCACGCCCGGCTCCGTGTGCATCGAGCGGCAGGGCCCGCGACCGGCCAACCGCACGGTGCCGGAGGTTACGGTCGTCAAGCAGCGCCAGGACATGGTCGACTCGCACCGGACCCTCAAGGCGGAGGGCTTCGCCGAGATCGTCTTCTCCGACAGCCTCTACCGGCTGCTGCCGTTCCTGGAGGGCCTGAGCGAGGCCCGGCAAGCCGGCCTCGGGCTGGACGGCGGCGACGGCCTCGGTGACCTGGACCTCGTCTCCCAGGTGTTCGGCGAGGAGATCCTGCCGCTGTGGCGCTGGAAGCCCGGCTCGAACGTCGCTGGCGGCGACCGCGTCGCGGAGGTCCGCCTCGGCCAGCAGTACCTCACCCTCGCCCTGCGCACCGACGTGGACGGCGAGGGTGGCGTCGGGTTCGACGTGATGGTGCCGTGCCCGCACGACGACGAATGTGACGGCTACGCGTGGGGTGCCCGCCTACAGCGTCACCTGCCTGTTCCGCGCGCTGAACGGCGAACCTGGCCGACGAGGACATCGTCTGCACGGTCCACGGCCCGAACAACGCCGACGACCAGGACGACGACCCCGAAGGCCGCGCCGACCTCGAGGAGCAAGCCCTCGAAGCGATCCGCGGCTGACGGACCCTCCGTGCTGCCCCGGCCCTCGGCTCACCGCCTGGGGCCCGGGGCGGTCGCGGTGGTCCCTCAAGCGCCGCGATCACGAGAGGAGATGGACGTCATGCCCCTGCCCTACTTCGAGGTCGACGTCCCCATACGGAGCACCGAGACCCCCGGCCTGGAAGTCGTGCACATCTTCACTGGCCAGGCCGACAGCCGTAGCGCCGCCATGAAGGCCGCGCATGAGGTCTACGCCGCGGCACGCGCCGCGGCGGGCCGGACTTGAGATTCCCCACGGGCGCCCGGACGGCTGGGGCGCTCGCGGATACCGGCCCGGCTGGGAGCTCGACTGGCCCGCCGCGAAGGCTGGCCCCTGGAGGAGCCCGTACATCTGGCTCAACTCCAGCCCCTTCGAGCTGTAGCTCTGCCCCGGGACAGGTGCTCAAGGCGTCCAAACCAGTTCGCCTGCCCCGGGCCCACCCAACCCGTACGAGACGAGAGGGAGATCCTCAGTATGGACTCCGTCCTGCACCACCGGGGCCGGATCGGCTCGCGCACACTCCTTATCACCGCCGCCGTGCCGTTGACCGGCTGGGCGGTGCACGCCATCGCGCTGCACAAGCGGCTCGCCGCCACGCGGAAGGACCCGCTGACCGGGCTGCTGCGCCGCGACGCCTACACCGCACGCGCCCGCCGGATCCTTACCCGCCACGGCGACAGCGTGGCCGTGGTCATGGTCGACGCCGACCACTTCAAGGCCGTGAACGACACGATGGGACATCCGGCCGGAGACGCCGTGCTCGCCGCGTTCGGCGCCAGGCGCTCGGGAGGCGATGAGTTCGCCGTGGACTGGACCTGCCCGCCGACGGCCGCGCGCACCGCCTGGAGCAGCTGGTCCGGATGCTGCACACCCCGGTCGTCCTGGACGACGGCCGCACCGTCGACGTCGCCGCCTCGGTCGGCGCTGCGACGCCTGACCTCCACCGGGAGGACCGCCATGAGCAGCACCGACCGCGACGTCGACCACGCCCTCGCCTCCCCGCTCTGGCACCGCCACGGCGCAAAGGCCCGGCCGCTCACGGCGGCTCAGCAGAAGCGCACCCGCGAGCTGCTGGACAGCGCCCAGCGCAAGCCCCGCACCAGGGCCGCGTAGGAGGGCCGGTCATGTTCACCGACATGAAAGAGGCCCTCGCAGCCGAGGACCTCGAACTCACCCCGCTCGGCAGCGACCAGCACAGCGCCGCCTCCCTGGTGGTCGCCCACCACGCCCGAGACAAGGACGACCTCGCCGACCTGCTGGGCGCGCTCGGTCTGCCCTGCGGCGAGGACGACCTCGTGCCCCTGCTCCCCCACCTCACCACCGCCGACGCCCCGACGACTGGAGCTCAGATGCCCGCCAACGCCTTCACCGCCACCGCCGTCTCCATGCTTAACAACGGCGACAGCCCCGAGCACGTCCGCGAGACCCTCGGTCTGTCGGAGGGCGGCGTACGCCTGATGGCCGCCACTGCCGCGCAGGCCCGCACCGTACTGGAACGGTCCCCCGCCGGAGGCCCCGCGGCACCTGGCCAGCCGAAGGTAGTACGCCGCCGCCCAGCGCGCCCGGGGCACCAACGCCCAGGTCGTGATGGACCTGCCCAGCGACCAGTTCCTCGTGGTCACCGACACCACCACCCAGTAGCACCACCCCGGAGCGCCGCGCCCGCCCTTCCCGGCCGGGCGCGGCGCTCCCTGTGTTCCCGCCCCTCATCACCGAGCAGGAGGCCTCCACTTGCGCCCGATCCGTCTGACCTCGTTCGGCTACCTGCACCTGCCCACCGGCCCGGACGGCTCCCCCGTCCCGCCCGCCGCCGACCGGATCGAAGACGTCCGCGACCGGCTCCACGACCCGGCCGCCGCCCGCGACATCCTCGACCTCGACGGCCTCAACCCCCGCGTCCAGGACGTCGTCCTGAACACCCCCGGCGCCCGCGAGCTGCTCGCCAACCTCGCCGACTACGCCGACCTGCCCGCCGGTCCCAGCCGCATCGCCATTGGATGCGGGGGCGGTCTCTAGCCACAAGCAACTGTTGCTGGAGGAGCAGCTGGCCGGCGCGAGGGCCGCTCAGGTCATGCGAGTGCTGACGGCCGCCGACGTCGCCGAGGCCCGGCAGAGGGCGCAGCGGCCGCAGCCGTGGGGGACGGAGCGTTCCCCGACCGCGGCGTCCGAAGGGCGCGCTGACCGATGAGCTGCGCGTCCTGCTGAGCGACTACCGCGAGCGGGGACGTCCGCTTCCCGGCCTCCGGGACAACGACGGCACGCTACGGGTCAACCTCTCGCATCTGGGAAAGGTGCTCGACACGGCCCGCGGCGCGCTGGACAACCCCAGCAACCGCGCCGTTTTCGCCGAGATGGGGCTGCCCGTCATCGAAGGCGCACCGCTGGACGCGCCGGTTACCGGGCAGTTGGACGGCCGGCCCTGGCACGACGGGGCCATCGACTACACCGAGGCCGGTTTCCTGGCCAGGCATCTGAGTACGGCCTGCTTCATCGTGATCAGCTACCTGTCGGGGATGCGGGCAGGCGAAGCTCTCAGTCTTGAACGCGGCTGCGTCGAGCGAGACCACGCCCACGGCCTGGTCCTCCTGCGCGGCCGACACTGGAAAGGTGTCCGCGACGCTGCCGGCGACAAGATGCCCGAGGGCGAGATCCGGGCCGATCCGTGGGTCGTCACCGAGGCCGTCGCCACCGCCGTCGCCGTCCTGGAACGGCTGCACACGAGCACCTGGCTGTTCCCGGCGACGTTGTTCACCGACGGCCGCGACGGCGCGACCATCCTGCGCAGCCGCGTCGGCGGCTCCCGGTCGGAGACCCGGATCAACCACGACATCGCCGAGTTCCTGGCCTGGGTCGAGACCTACTGCGCCGAGCACGGCCGCAGTGACCCCATTCCGCCCGACCCGGTCCACCCGGTCATCTACTCCGCTCGCCTGCGCCGCACCCTGGCCTGGTTCATCGTCCGCCGGCCACGGGGTCTGGTTGCCGCCGCCATCCAATGCGGACACCTCCGCATCCAGATGACCCTCGGCTACGCCGGAAACTACGCCTCGGGCTTCCCCGACGACCTCGCTTTCGAGGACTGGCTGGCCCGGCTGGACACCCTCGCCGACGCACACCAGTCTTGCGTGAAGGCGAACAGGTCAGCGGCCCGGCAGCCGAGACCTACGGGCACCGCGTCCAGGCCGCCACTCGCTTCGCTGGCCGAGTCCTGCGCACCAAGCGGCACGCCACCACCATGCTCGCCAACCCCGACCTGCAGATCTTTCCCGGCAAGGGCATGACCTGCGTCCTGGACCCGAAGCGGGCAGCTTGCCCCTTGCGCAGCGAGTAGGACGGCACACGCCGCACCCCCGACCTCGACGACTGCCGCCCGAACTGCGTCAACATCGCGCGGACCGATCGCGACATCGAACACGTCCTCGTCCAGATTGAGCGGCTAAGGCCGCTCGTCGACGACCCGCTGGCTCCCGCCTTCCGCCACGCCCGCGAAGCACGAACTCGACCGCCTGGAACGCATCGTCACCGCCCACGACTCGACCGGAGAACCCAACGATGGCCACTGACCGCGACGCCGAGCGCGACGCCATCACCGCAGCGATGCAGCGGCTGCTCGACGGCTGTCCAACCCGGTCCACCGGGGCGCTCACCACGCTGCAGCTCGCCGCCGAGGCAGGCGTTAAGCGCTGGGTCCTCACCCACAAGCACGTGGACCTCAAAGAAGAATTCACCCGCCGAAAGACCGAAGCGAACGGCATCCCACCCGCATTCCAGCATCTGCACGCCCGCGCAGTAGACGCCGAGGCCGCCGCCCAGGCCCTGCGGGAAGACAACGACCGGCTTCGCGAGCGCGTCAGTGTCTATGCCCAGGTCATCCACGAACTCCGCACCGAGCTGGACCGGCGCACCGACAACAGCACCCAGCGCAGCCCCGTCCGGCGCCTCTCTGCCAGCGTCACCTGACACCCGAGGCGGGCACGACGTTGACCGCTTCCCCAGCCTGGTATTGCGGACACACGGCGGGTGAGCCGGTCCTCCAGAGGGCGCCAAGTCGACCGGGCGCGTACTTGCGGGCGTTGGTGACCAGCTCGCTGACAACCAACTGCACCATGCCCATCGCCCGCGCGAAACCCATTGGTGCCCGGCTTGCTCCGCTGATGGACTGACGTCCTACCGTGAGTCTGCCGCGTGACGGAGGTAGTGGCTGTGACAGGTTATGACGTGCTTGCCGAGGTGTACGAATGGCTCATCTCGGATGCGAAGTTGCCTCCAGCCGAGTTCGCTGCGTCGTTCGACGACGTCCTCAGTCTCCTGCCGTCGAACGCTCACGTCCTCGACTGTTCGTGCGGAACCGGACAGTTGGCGGTTGGCCTCGCCGGTCGTGGCATGCAGGTTGTCGCAACTGACGCCAGCGAAGCGATGGTTCGTCGGACTGCAGAGTTGTCGGACGAGTACGGGGCACCCGTCCGGACCGTACGGGCGAACTGGGAAGAGTTGCCCGACCATTTCCAGGACAACACGTTCGACATGGTGTTCTGCGTTGGCAACTCGCTTCACCATGCCACGGGCGCGACAGGCAGGGGTGCTGCTCTGGAGTCAATGTCACGGCTTCTGCGCCCCGGCGGGCACTTGGTACTCACATCCCGCACTTGGGAACTCGTGAGGGCCAGAGGTTCCCGGCTGGACATCTGGGACCGACTCGTCCGCCGGAACGGTCGCGATGCCGTCGTGGTCTACCGCTGGGAGATTGCGCCGCATTGGGAGGAGGAGCACCACATCGAGATTGCGATCGCGCAAGTTGATGCGACCGGGCCGGTTCTCGTCCGGTCGGAACAGCTGTCCTGCTGGCCCTACCGGTACGAGGAACTCGAAGTCGAGCTGCACCGGGTCGGACTCCAGACGGAACTGAGCACGTTCGATCTTGAGGCCGAGAACTACATGGTGGTAGCGAGCAAGGTATAAACACCGGACTCTCAGGCCCTGGCCGGACCGCGCGGTTGCTCGCAGGACGCTTGCGCCCTCTCATCGGTGCGGGTTCAAGTGGTCAACGCAACGCCTCGGACGAGGAGTGCTCGTCGATCAGACGGCGGTAGATCCGAGGTGACGGTGTGGCGCTGTTTCCTGGTCGCATCCAGACGCGATCGCGGCGTCCAGGTCGGCCGGTGTCCCGTCGCGTTCGTACCGGGTCAGCAACGCGTTGCCGAGGTTGCTCAACCGGCCGGGCCGCTCCGGCGCCGACGTCGCCGTCATCTCGACCGCTCGCGCCAGGCACGCCACCGACCTCCGCAACTGGTCTGCGGATCCTTCGAGTTCGTATAGCCGCAACCGTGCCCCACCAAGTTGATCCAACCGGCCAGGAAGCTCGGGATCGTCCCCTGTGGAAGCGTCGACGGCCTGCTGCAGGATCCGCACCGCCGAGTTCAGCGACGCCGGTAGGCCGTGGCGTTCGTAGCGGTCGAGCAGCGCGAAGCCCATCGTCGCCATGTAGTGAATGTGGTCGGACACCTCGTGGCCATCGCGCCGGTCCTCCTGGCGCAGGACGTCCATCGCCATCGCCAGGTCGCGCTCCGCACCGTCGCGCTCGTAGCGGCGCACGTGGCCGAACAGGAGGTGGCTGAGCACTTCACCGCCGACCTCGCTGTCGTCCGGGACGAGCGGTCCCGCCTCGTCCAGCAGCTGCAGAGCCCGATCGATGTCGTCGTGTTGTGGACCGGCTTCGGATCGCCGCAACAGCGCTGAGGCCGCCCGACCGAGGATCTGGGCCCGCAGTTGTGGCGTAAGCCCGACGAACTCCGCGTGGGCGAGGATCTCCTCGTACGCCTGTACCTCCGCCGTCACGTCCTCGGTGGACTCGATCCGATCCGCATACGGCGTGAGCCAGGACGGTAGCCGTCGACCGGAGTGCTCCTCCCAGGCAGCCACTGTGCCGATCTCGCGGCTGCGGGTGAGGAAGCGGCGAAGCGGCCGGACGATGTCGTCGCCGTTGTCGGGCGTGGCAATCCGGCTTCCCACCAGGTCGAGAAGAACGAGCGCGCGGTCGGTCAGCAGGACGGGATTCTGGTCGACGACGTCGCGGGCCTCGTCCCAGGTGCTCGCCGAGACCAGGTCGGTGAGCACGGTCAGCAGGCCGACGTCGGCCGCTGTCAGGTCGTACATCGCCGCACCCTTCGTCGCATATGTCCGTTTGTCACGATACTCTGGTGGGGACAGCCGGTGCGCGGCGCGGTTGCGACAGGGTGGCACGCGACGCCGACCCGGGTCGGCAGGAGGGTCAGCATGGCGGATGGGACCAGCCTTGACGACATCCGGGCTGCGCGCGACGAGTTGGACGCCGTCATCGACGAGATTCGTGCGGTGCCGGAATACGAGGAGTTCCTCGCCCCACCGACGTTCGAGGACGTCGTCGGCGCGGCACAGGCCGGTCCCCTGGTGTATGTGGCCGCCGCGAAACCCGGCGGGCTGGCGTTGATCGTCCGCGGAACCGACGTCGCACACGTCCCGCTGCAACACCTCTCGGCGGAGTCCGTGCAGGAGCGCACACACCAGTACCTCGAGGCGTATTCCGGGTACCGGGCCGCGCCCCGCGACAACCGCGCCCGGTGGGACGGTTCCCTCGACGACGTGACCGCATGGCTCTGGGACGACGTCATGGGCCCGGTCCTCGCCGAACTCGAAGGCGTCGACGGAGCAGGCGGCGCAGTGCTGGTCGCCGGTGGGTTGCTTGGACTGCTGCCGCTGCATGCGGCGTGGACGCCGGACAGCACGGCCGGGTCTGGGCGCCGCTACGCGCTTGACATGTTGCCGCTCAGCTACGCGCCCAACGCGCGGTCGCTGGCGGCGGCCCGACGGCTCGCAGCAGAGATGACGCCGAGCCGGCTGCTGGCGATCGCCGACCCGTGGCCGGTGCCGGCCGCCCGGCTCGCGATGGCGCGGCACGAAGCGGGATCAGCCGCCGCGGCCTTCCCGACCGTCGGGACCACTCTGCACGGAAACGACGCGACGTTCCTTGCCTTCGAACGGGCCGCACCGGAGGCCGACGTGCTGCACCTCGCCTGCCACGGATTCGCCCGGCTCGACAGCCCGCTGGACAGCGGCCTGCTGCTCGCCGGCGGCAAGGTCACCCTGCGCCGGCTACTGGAGCTGCAGTTGCGCGTCCGGTTGGCGGTCCTGTCCGCCTGCGAGACGGCGATGCCCGGCACGGACCTGCCCGACGAGGTGGTGGCGCTGCCGACCGGGCTGTTGCAGGCCGGGGTCGCCGGGGTGGTGGCGTCCCAGTGGGCGGTGCCCGACCGCGCCACCGCCATGTTGATGACCGAGTTCTACCGCTGCTGGTGGTGGGAACGGATGCCGCCAGCAGACGCGCTGCGCACCGCCCAACGGTGGTTGCGCGACACCACGAACGGGGAGAAGACCGATCGCTTCCGCACGGCGGTCGGCGAGCAGGCCGCGTGGCTGCCAGCGACCGTGGCCGATGCGTTCCTTGCGTGGCTCGACCTACTGCCGCCAGACCTGCACAGCCACCGCACGATCCACAACTGGGGTGCCTTTACCCACGTCGGGGCCTGAGGAGCGTCGATGACAGATAGCGAACTGCGCGCGCTGGCCGAGCAGATCCGCGCGGAACTTCCGGTGCTGATTGCCGACGCCGACGATCGGGAGCGGCTGGACCGTGATCTCAGGCAGGCGCTGGAGCAGCCGGCCGGCACCACGGAGGCCGCCCTCAGGCAGGTGCTGCAATCGCATCCTGCGGTCCGCGACCGGGTGGAGACCGACAACGATCGCTCGGTCACTCCCCTGCCAGGTGACTCGACATCCCAGCTCGGGGAGTTGTTCGTCTGTCCGAACCGGGACTACTCGACGGTACGCGAGGTGGTGACCGGTGACGTGCTGGTGTGCCCGCACGACGGCGCCGCGCTCGAGCGGTACGACGGCTAGCCGGCGATGCTGACGGCGTTCTGGTCGGGGCTGGGCAGCGAGTTCGCCAAACAGTGGGCCGTTCGCATCCTGACCCCCGCGTTCCTGTTCTGGGCGGGCGGATTTGCCGCGATCTGGTGGAGCACGCACGGCTCGGGTGTGCGCAGCCACGGCTGGTCCGCGGAGCTGACCGCGACGACGGAGCAGTTCGAGCGGATGCCCGGCCTTTCACACGTGCTCCTTGTCGCGGGATGCCTGCTGCTAGTGGCCGGGTCGGCGATCGCCGCCGAACGGCTGACGCTACCCCTGCTGCGCCTGCTCGAGGGCTACTGGTCACGGCCGCGCTGGCTACGAGACCGGCTGGTGGCCCACCGCCGGCGGCGCCACGCCCACTGGACGCGGCGCCGCGACGACCTGAACACCCGCCAGCGTCTGGGGACGCTGACCGTTGGGGAGCTCATGGAACTGCGTGACCTGGAGCGGGCTTCCCAGCCAGACGTCAGCCAGCTGCGCGACCTCCGCGCGCGGCGCAACGTCGGCCTGGACGCCCGGATGACCGCCGAGTTGGGGCGCGCGCGCAGGTTCCTGCGCGAAGCCCCGTGGCAGGACGGCCTGGGTATGCCGACCCGGCTGGGTGACATCCTGCGCGCGACCGAACGACGCCCGGCCGACAAGTACGGCCTGGACGCGGTGGTGTGCTGGTATGCCCTGTGGCTCGTGCTGCCCGACGACGCCAGGACCGAACTTGTCCAGGCCCGGTCGGTGCTGGACCGGGCTACCCGTACCTGGCTGTGGGGCGCGCTGTTCGTCGTCTGGACGCCCTGGACGTGGTGGGCGGTTCCGATCGCTGTCGTCGTGCCCGCGCTGGCGTACTACGGCGGGGTCCTGGGCGCCGCCGGCCTGTTCGGCGAACTCACCGGATCGGCCTTCGACCTTTACCGGTTCCGGCTCTACGACGCCCTGCACCTGCCCCGGCCGACATCGCCGGACGAGGAGCGGCGCACCAGTGGCCCCCGGGTGACCAACCTGCTGTGGGGAGGCCTGGACGAGCCCGGCCTCACCTACGTCGAGCCGCCGGCCGGGTGCCCGGCGGGGTGAAAGCAGCAAGACCAGCTGTCAGCACGGCCAGCGCGCACGGCGCTTGGGCGCGGATCGCTCGGGCGAGGCCCGGACCATCCCGGCTGGCTATCGACGCCGCCCACCCGCGTAGCGCGAAGCCGGGAACCATCCCCGTGTGAGGCGTCGCCTGTTCCCGGCGTACTCCAAGCTGCCCGCCAGGACTTCAAGATCAACTCATCACCCTTTTACGCGTATCGGGGTCACACCTGTACGCCCCTGCCGTCTCGCGGCGGCTGATCTCGCCCTGGTCGTAACCGTGCGGCCTGTCGAGTCACTTTCGTGCCCGGCGGAGCTCGGTCATACGATTGCGCCCCCGGAGCGGCGGGTGCGCCGGATAGTCTCGTCACGGCCTCCGTCGTCGAGGGCGCGGAAGACCGACTGGTCGGCGGTCGGGTCGGCGAGCTGAGTGAGGATCAAGTGGGTCAGGCCGCCCCCACGGACAGCCCCTCCAACACGATCAATCAGAAGATCATCCCATCCGGCCAACCAAGGTGACAGCGCCGAGCAGTTCGACGACATCCGTGAGGTCGGTGCCGGGCCGATGATCGGCAAGGTGGCCCTGTCGACACCGCACCGGCATGAACGTCGCTTCCTTCACCCTGGTCGCCCTGCGCGGTGAGGGCGTGCGCGGCCAGGCAATGCAGGCCCCCACCCGAGGCTGCGGGCTCTGCTGCGGGCTGTCGGAGACGCCCCGTACGAGGCCGACGAGGCCGGGGATGTGAGGTTCTGCCTGGTCGTGGCCGACCAGAGCGGTCGGGAGCAGTGGCTGCGGCTGGACGAGATCCCACTGCCGCCGACCACCCCCGCCGCCTGGCCCCGCTCATAGAACGGCGGGCCCTCCTCCGCCGGGCACCCAGGCCGGGCTCATGCAGTGCCTTCCTCCCCGGATCAGTCCGTGATGTCGAGCAGGTCGGCTAGGATCTCAGGACGGGCCCGGTGGCCAGTGCCTTGTCGAGGGCAGCCGCCAAGGCGCGCACCGCCCGGGCCGCCTCCTGGGGGTCAGGAGTGGCGGCTGAGAAACCACCGCCTTAGTCGACGTGGGGGTCAGTAACGCTTGTCGATTGCCCGGAAGCTGCCGACAAGCGCGAATGGCACCACCGCCGCGTCCAAGACCGGCGTGCCGGCAATTGCGCTGCTGGAGTTTTGGGGCCCGATCGTCGCAATTGCAGCGCCGTTGTCGCACGTAATCCCGGTGAAGAATTCGACGGTCTTGTCGCTGTCGTTTCGGACGTTGAAGCTGGTCGCGGGACTACTGATCACAGCAGTGCACACGCCCTGCTCGGCTGAAAACGTTCGCTCGTTGACGAAGATCCGTCCGTGATCGTCTCTCTGGCGGTGGTGTCCGGGATCGTCATTCTGGTAATTGTAGTTCGTCTGGCCGTCGCCTCCCTGGGGGCAGAGGCAGCGGCCTCCCGCACCGACGGGGCGGAATTCGGGACGGAACTCGAAGCCGAGGCGTAGTTCACACTGGTTGCAGCAAGGGCGGTGATGCCCACCGACAATGCGATCGCAACAACGGTACGCGTGCGCATTTCGATTCTGCTTCTCACAGTGATTCTTCCCCATCTCTCAGGGATGCCAGCCGAACCAGCCGACTATGAATGAACATACTCATGGCTAATTCTGTCGCAACCTCAGAAATGCCTGACGGCCGATAAGGAGGGCCGATCGGGCGTTCGGAAGCCCGTGGTCGTGTTTGTGATGTCCCATCAGAAAGGCGCAGGCAAAAGTGACTTGGCGAGCGATTGGGGGCCTCTTGGGGGTCAGGCTGACGTGCCATCACACTTATGCGCGCGTGTCGCGCATTGACAACACTCCGCGCAATGGCTGTCCGCCACCTCAGCTTCTATATTTGTCCTGTTCAACGCCTTGCGGCTGGGACTGTAGCCGGTATGCGCGGTGGTCGCGGTATGGTCTTGGCGGGGCCGTCGCGAAGGTCAGGTCGTGCGCCAGTCCAGGTCGCTGCCAGAGTGCAAGTTCGTACCGGACACGGCCCCATGCGTCTGCTACTGAACTTGATTGGGTGATGTCGGAGCCGTTCGCCCGACGGCGGCCGGTCCGCTCCGGTAGCCGTGGACCGTGAGATACGCACAGGGCGGCGGGTTGACCGACGCCGGGGGAGCCGCGCGGGAGCGCGTCCGGCTTCAAGCCGTGGAACGCTTCGAAGACGGGCAGAAGAACAGGGAGATCGCTGCCGCGCTGCGGGTCAGCGAGCGGTCCGTGGAGCGGTGGCGCCGCCAGTGGCGCGAGCGCGGCGAAGCGGGGGTCCTGTCGAAGGGATCGCCTGGGCGACCGAGGCTCAACGAGAAGCAGATCGCCAGGCCGGCACGGGAGTTGGGACGCGGACCGCTGGTCCACGGCTGGGCCGACCAGCGGTGGACACTGGCCCGGATCAAGACGCTGATCGGCCGACTGTTCCACGTGAGCTACACGGTGGAGGGCACCTGGTTGCTGCTGAGGCGGCACGGCTGGTCCTGGCAGCAGTCCGCCCGGCGGGCAATCGAACGCGACGACCAGGCGGTCGAGGTCTGGAAGAAGGAGACCTGGTCGCTGGTAAGAGCACCGCGGCGGCGTGCAACGGCTGGATCGTCTTCGAGGACGAGGCCGGCCAGTCGATGACGCCGCCGCGTGCGAAGAGCCGGCGGCGCAGAGGCTGCACGCCGGTGGTCCGGGTGCGCGGCCGGGGCTCGGGCCGGGTGTCCATGGCCGGGCTGACCTGCTACAAGCCGGGGAAGCGATCCCGGATGTTCTACTCGATCCGCGAGTACCGGGGCCGCAAGGGCGAGCCGAAGGGCATCGGCTGGCGCGACCTGCGCGACCTGCTGGGCAGGGCACACATCCAGCTCGGCGGCCCGATCGTGCTCGTGTGGGACGACCTACGCATGCACCTGGTCGAACCCATGAGGCAGTTCATCGCCGACCACGCGGACTGGCTCACGGTCTTCCACCTGCCGAGTTACTCGCCGGACCTGAACCCGCAAGAGGGCATCTGGTCGCTGGTCAGGCGCGACATCGGCAACCTCGCCGCAGCCAACCTCGGCCAGATCACCCGCGCCGTCAAGCACAAGCTCAAGCAGGTCCAGTACCGCCCGGACCTGGTCGACGGCTGCCTGGCCGGCACCGGCCTGATCATGGACGGTTGACCGGCATCACGCATACGCCGTTGGGGCGAAGTCTCAAGCCTGCGGGATTCCGGCCCGACCCGGAGGGGGGAGAGCCAACGTTGTGACAGGTCATGCAGCTGGACACGTAATTCCGTACGAGGTGCAGGGCAGCGGTCCGGAGCGGGTCCTCGCACTCCACCACTGGCTCAGCGACAGGTCGAGTTTCGCCGATCTGCGGCGGTACCTGGACGGGAGCGCGTTCAGTTATGCGTTCGTGGATTGCCGTGGGTACGGCGAGGCGATGGACACCCCCGGCACGTACACGATGGAGGAGATCGCGGCGGACGCACTCGCCGTGGCCGACAGCCTCGGCTGGAACACCTTCTCGGTCATCGGTCACTCCATGGGCGGCAAGGCGGCCCAGCTGATGTTGCTGGACGCCCCCTCGCGGGTCCGCTCGATCGTCGGCATCTCGCCGGTACCCGCGTCCGGGTTCCCACTTGAAGGGGAGATGTGGGACCTGTTCGTCGGGGCCGTGGAGGATTCCGGCAACCGCAGGACGATCTTTGACGTCACCACCGGTAACCGGCACGACGATGCATGGCTGGATGCCAGAGTGAGCGGCTCTGAACGCTCCTCGTCGGCGGCCCTGCGCTCGTACCTCGAATCCTGGACTCGTGGCTCCGACATCCACGAGCGGGTCGAGGGAAATCCAACCCCGGTGCTTGTCGTAGCCGGTGCGAACGACCCGGCGATGGGCCCCGAGACCATGCGGTCCACCTGGCTGCAGTGGTACCCGAACGCGGAGCTCGAGGTCTTCGACGACGTCGGCCACTTCGGCCCGGATGAGAGCCCGGAGGCCCTGGCGACGGTGGTCGAGGGATTTCTCGGCCGCCACTGAAGTTGTGTCGGCCTGATCATGGACAGCTGATCCCGATCAGGCCGACATCACGCATTCAACTTCAGTAGTTCACTGAGCTCTTTCCAACCTGGCCCGGTTGTTGGCCAGTTGACCTGAGAGCGCAGCGAAACTGTTGGTAGATGGGTTTTCCTGAGGTGGGCCGCGTTAGTGCGCAGGTCGGAGCGATGAACACGACCGTCAAGGTGGCGCGGCGACGGAGTCGCGCTCGCTAGGTGGCGGACCGGTTGATCAGTGCTCCTGGTCTTCGCGTCTTACTGATCGTTTCAGAATGGCTGCTGCGCTGGTCGCCGCCTCACGTCAGGCGGGGTCCTTCTCCGAGCAGTTCTGCGACCCGCTGGGCGGCCTCGTCCGGTGGTAGCTCGGCCGGCCAGGGGAGTCGTTCGGCGCCGTCCTGGACTGGTTTCTCATCACGGTCCAGGGGGATGAACCGCCAGTCTCGGCCGTGCCGCCAGAACACGATCACCCCGTGAGGCCACGCAGGAAGGCTGGTGGTCCACCAGAAGGCTGTCCCGCGAGCTTCCTCGTGGCGCTCGTCGGGGCCGTGACCTATTGCGATGCAAGCTGCGGCGAAAGCGGCATCGGCGGTACGTCGATCCTGCCAGAACAAAGCCACTGGCCGATCTTATCGATGGCTTCAACGAGTCTGCGATCTTGCGTCTGGCGATCTTGATCGGCAGGCTGTGCGGGTGCCTGCTGATCTTGTGCCGGATGCCCTGTGGGAGCGCGTCGCGCCGCTGCTGCCGCCCGTTCCCGAGCGTCGTTTTCGCTACCCCGGACGTCTGCGCGTTCCGGACCGGATAGCGCTCGCAGGCGTGCTGTACGTGCTGCGGACCGGCGTTGCCTGGCGCGACGTGCCAGCAGAGACCGTGGGCTGCTCCGGAGTCACGGCATGGCGCAGGCTGCGGGATTGGACCGAGGCCGGAGTGTGGCCCCGACTGCACGCCGCCCTGCTGACCGAGCTTCGGCGAGCGAGCCTGCTGGACCTGGACGACTGCGCCGTCGACGGCTCACACGTCCGAGCCCTGAAAGGGGGGATCATGTTGGGCCCTCACCGGTCGACCGTGCCCGTCCCGGCTCAAAGCACCACCTGATCGTCGACCGCAACGGTACCCCGCTGGCCGTCACGCTCACCGGCGGCAACCGACACGACGTCACCCAGCTCCTGCCGCTGGTGGATGCGGTCCCATTGATCCGGGGTCTGCGAGGGCGGCCGCGCCGTCGGCCCCGGCGACTGTACGCCGACCGGGGCTACGACTTCGACAAGTACCGCCGCCTGTTGTGGAAGCGCGGCATCAAGCCGATGATCGCCCGACGCGGCATTGCTCACAGCTCCGGACTCGGCAAAGTGCGCTGGGTCGTGGAGCGAGCGTTTGCCTGGCTGCACCAGTTCAAGCGCCTACGCATCCGCTACGAGCACCGGGCGGACCTTCACCAGGGTCTCCTAGAAATCGCCTGCTCGATCATCTGCCTGCGGCGGCTCTCGCGATCATTCTGAAACGATCAGTTAGTCCGGCTCTCTCCGCCCCAAGCGGTCGGCGACGAACGCCGCGAGCGCCTCCCGGGACGGGTGTCCCCAGCCGATACAGAACGGATGCCCGGCCGGGTCGGCGTACACCTGGTGACCCTCGGCAGCATCGAGATCAGGAGCCGGCTGGAGCAGGCGGGCGCCGAGGGCGAGTACCTCTTCGTGCGCTGCTCGCGGGTCGTCGACGTGGAGATCGAGATGTACTTGCTGGGGGTTTCCATGAGGCCAGTCGGGCGGAACATGGTCCGGTGCCAGTTGCACGCCGATCCGCCACTGTCCAGCAGCGTCGATGACGCTGTGCCAGTCGTCGTCCTCGAAGACGTGCCCGCCCAGAATGCCGGCCCAGAACGCGCTCTCCGCATGCAGGTCGGCCGCGTCGAACACGATCACCTCACGCACCATGTCCATAACATGCACGCTACGGGATTCAGTGAGCCCTCCCCAGTCTCGCGTCGGCTGGGTAGTTGGCCTGACAGACGGATGAAGCCCCTGGTAGATGGGCTTTCGACCATGAGAACCGTCTCCACCAGAGGCTTCGCACGCTTGTCTGCCCGTCCGACGTCGACGTGTCCACCTCTGCCCTCCGCTTCCTCGCCGCCCGCCTGAGGGAACACCGCCGCGCTCTCGGCACCCGATGGCGGCGCCTGAGCGCGGGCCGACAGGCCCTGCTCACCCTCACCCACCTCCGCAACGGCCAGCCCTATGCCCAGCTCGCGGTCGGTTTCGGGATCGGCACCACCACCGTCTACCGGTACATCACCGAGGCCGTCGAACTCCTGGCCGCCCTCGCACCCACGCTCGCCGAAGCTGTACGGGCCGCCTCGATGAAGGCTGATGGCGATTCGTGAAATATCGCCATCATCCGGCAGTGGTACTCCGGCCAGTGCCCGCCGCAGCCGGTCGGCATCGATGCGTCCACGGGCCACTGCGGCGTAGAGCCCTCCATGGCCGCGGCGGTGTTCACCCACCAGCGACAGTTCGGCCAGAGACCGGCCCGTCGCCGCACAGAACGGCATCAGCCAGCTCGAACAACGCGTCCGAACGAGTGGTCAGGCAGGAGTAGAACTCGCCCCTGAAGCATGACAGTTGCGCCAATGCATCAAACCGGGCGTCGTGATGGGGCAGACTCATCCTCACGGCCTTCGTTCTCGACGTGTGTGTTCCTTGGTCGGAGCACATGTTCAGACGAAGGCCGTCTCTGCGTACGCCGGTTACCGGACCGAGCGATCAAGTTCGACGCACCATTCGACACCGGACGTCAAAGATCAAGCGTAGCCCCGTAAAGGGGGCCTATCCAGGACGGCACCGACGCCGTGATCACAGTCACACCGTGATCGTTTCAGCCGAGGCGAGCGGGTCGGTGAGGGGCCGGACTGACCTCGGCTGAGCATGAGCCGTTGGGGGCCGGAATCAGCATCTCGATGATTAAAATCGACGCTGTGTAGACTCTCTGGGTGAGGGGGCAGTCCAGCTCCTCGCGAGACCTTTCTGGAGGAGCAGTGCAGCAGCAGAAGTGGCTCATCACCGGCGTCAGCACGGGCCTTGGACGTGCCTTCGCCCAAGCCGCCCTGACCGCCGGGCACACCGTCGTCGGCACGGTCCGCTCCGAGGAGGACCTGCGGGCCTTCGAAGGGCTCAAACCCGGGTACGCTCACGGCCGCATCCTGGATGTGACCGACGACGCCGCCGCCTCGAATGTGATCACGGAGCTGGAGCAGAGCGTCGGCCCCCTGGATGTCGTCGTCGCCAACGCCGGCTACGGCCTGGAGGGCACCTTCGAGGAAACCCCACTGGCCGAGGTGCGGCGGCAGTTCGAGGTCAACGTATTCGGGACAGTGGCCACCCTGCAGGCAGCACTGCCCCACATGCGCCGGCGCCGCCGCGGGCACCTGATGGCCGTCACCTCCATGGGCGGGCTCATGGCCGTGCCCGGCATGTCCGCCTACTGCGGCAGCAAGTTCGCCCTGGAAGGCATCCTCGAGGCACTGGGCAAGGAGGTCGCGCAGTTCGGGATCCACGTGACGGCGATCGAGCCCGGCTCCTTCCGCACCGACTGGGCCGGACGGTCCATGACACGCACCGCGCGGACCATCGACGACTACGACGAGCTGTTCACCCCCATCCGTGAAGCGCGGCAGAAGGCCAGCGGGAACCAGCTGGGCAATCCGGCCAAGGCCGGGGACGCCGTCGTGCACATCGCGTCGGTCGACCAGCCGCCGGCCCACCTCGTCCTGGGCTCGGACGCGCTGCGACTGGTCACCGCCGCGCGCACGGCCGTGGACGAGGACATCCGCGCATGGGAGCCCCTCTCCCGTACCACCGACTTCGCCGAGGGCGCTCAGCTGTGATGTCCGGCCACCACCCCGCCAGTCGCCGTCGCACCACCGAACGCAAGGGTGACGTCCGGGAGCGGGCCATCCTCGACACCTGCGAAGCTCTGCTGGCACAACAGGGCTATGACGCCATGACCGTTGGCGACATCGCGCAGGGCGCCGGCATCACACGTGGCGCCCTGTACTTCTACTTCGGCTCCAAGCAAGAAGTGGTCACGGCGCTCGTGGCCCGGACCGTCGAGCACCTGTGGGAGCGGTCCCGGGCCACCGCGCAGACCGACGAGCCACGCCAGGCCATCGCAGCAGCCATGCGGCGCACGGTCGAGCTGTGGAACGAACACGGCCTGGTCATGCGCACGGCGATCGACCTGTCGTTGACCGTGCCGGAGATCGGCGAGCTGTGGAGCCACACGGCAGACTTGTTCATCACAGCCATCGCCGCCGTCCTGGAACGAGCCGGCGTTCAGGCCGGCACCGAACCAGAACAAGCGTCGGCGATGGCACGCGCCCTGTGCTGGATGATTGAGCGGACCTTTTACCACGCCTCGCAAGAGTCCCGCGAGGAGTTGCAAAAGGCATCTTCGACCTGCGAACACATCTGGCTGATCAGCGCCGGCCTGATCACCTGATGCATCTGGTGTGGACGGTGAGGCGCGAAACCGAACCCCGTGACTCCGAGGCCCGCCGTCCAGGCACTCCGCACGCGGAAATCCCGCGAGCACAACGTCCCCTCCCCCGATCAACGGGAGCTGGTGTCCACAACTCCCGTGCACTTGAGGGACCAGGAGGCGGCCGTGATGGCGCGGCCGGCCTGGCTGAGGCCGTAGAGAGCCAGGACCAGGCTCGTGGCAGGTCCCACGACGGAAGCGGCCTGGAACAGCTGCTGATCATCTCGGCGAGGTACTGGCCGCGGGCGGGGGCTTGTTCGGCCTCGACCTCGTCGCGGAACCGGGAGTCGCTGGTCCCGGCGTACCCCTCGAACATCTGGATCGGAAACAAGATCGTCGGACACTCCACAGCCCCTGCCGATGAAGATCGTCGACGACCAGCCGCCACACCCTCCCAGCCTGCACACACCGCCCCGAAGGAATTGCTCCGGAATCTCCCGACAGTGAGCCCTTGCCTTCGCCCACCTGCAGCGAGCAAGATCCTCGCGCCGATCCAACGGAGTTCGGGTGTCTGCGGTTCATGGGGTGCTGATGAGTGGCTTGGCCTGGTGCATCGTGCTTGTCACTGCCTGGATGAGCTGGTCCGTCTGGCGTATGGACATGCTGTCACCCTGGTGGCGCCGGCTGCCGGTGCTGCTTCTCGCCATCGGAGTGGCGGGGATTGTCTCCGCATCGGATCACATGTTCGACACCCCTGCGGACCGGATCGTCGCGGGTTCAAGCCTCGTCCTGATCCTGGCCGCCTGGGCGGTGAGTCTGCGGGAACGCCGAAGGCGGTGTACTGGCCGACGCTAAGCTTGTTCTTCATCTTCCGTCCGCGTCGTAGGGCGGGGACGGAAGGTTCCGGCCGGCGTCTGACCGGCTGACGATCTTTCGAAGTTCGCGGGCGCTTCGTGGCGATAAGGCCTGCATCACGGCGTCGAGGAGGGCTCGGGCTTCGAGAGGGTTTTCGCAGCAGTACCAGTGCACGTTGCCCCACTCGTAGTCGTGCCACAGAGCACGCTCGGTCTGGTGGACGTAGTCCTTCCACAGGCCCACAGCCGCGTTGACGTCGCCTGGTTGCAGAAAGGTGGACCAGGTCAGCGGTCTCGTTGTTGCCGAGCCCGTCTGCGGCCAGGCGGCGCGGACGGCGGCGAGCAGGGCCGGGTCGAAGGGGAGCTCGGGGCGGCCGTCACGCAGGGCGGCGTCCAGCAGGGCGAAGGCGGTCTCGCGGTCTGCCTCGCATCGGCACACCCGGCCTCGGCACGCGCGACCTGCACACACACGACGGCGCCACGGCGCCACGACCGCGACCGTTGGCATGCCCACGTCCGGCCAACGCCCGGGGGTCAAGAAGCGGGCCACAAAGATTCCACTTCCGCCGCTGATGATGGAGCGGTGGTCGCAGTCGGCCCTCACCCCCGTACGGCCCGCCAGGGAGAAGCCATGGCCCCAGTGACGCAGCACACCGCGCCCACGCAGTTCATCGAGGCGGACGGTGTCCGTTACGCCTACCTCGGGCTCGGGACCGGCGGACCGGCCCCGCTGGTGATGCTCCAGCACTTCACCGGCAACCTCGACAACTGGGACCCCGCGCTCGTGGACGCCCTGGCGGCGGAGCGCGAGGTCATCCTCGTCAACTACCCGGGGGTGGCCTCCTCGACCGGGACACCGGCGAAGACCGTCGCTGACCTGGCCCGGCAGATCATCGATTTCACCGCGGCCCTCGGCCTGGAGCAGATCGACCTCCTGGGCTTCTCCCTCGGCGGTTTCGCCGCCCAGGACATCGCGCTGGTCCGGCCCCGCCTGGTCCGCCGCCTGGTCCTGGCCGGCACCGGCCCGAAGGGCGCGCCCGGAATGCACGGCTGGCGCAAGGACATCGAGACACACGCCCGTGCGGTGGAACGGAGCTTGAGGTCCACCCGGTCACGGTGGCCAAGTGGCGCAAGCGGTTCGCGGCCGACCGGCTTGAGGGCCTGTCCGACGAGCCGCGGCCCGGTCCGCCCCGCACAGTCAGCGACGAAAAGGTGGAGGAGGTGGTCGTGCGGACGCTGGAGACCACTCCGAAGAACGCCACGCACTGGTCGACACGGGACATGGCTGCGGCCAGCGGCCTGAGCCAGTCCACCGTCTCGCGGATCTGGCGGACCTTCGGCCTCAAACCACACCTCGTGGACACCTTCAAGCTGTCCAAGGACCCGCAGTTCATCGAGAAGGTCCGCGACGTCGTCGGCCTGTACCTGGACCCGCCCGAGCGGGCCATCGTCCTCTGTGTGGACGAGAAGTCGCAGATCCAGGCACTGGACCGGTCGGCGCCGGTGCTGCCGATGATGCCGGGCATGCCCGAGCGCCGCACCCACGACTACCTGCGCGGCGGCGTGACAACCCTGTTCGCTGCCCTGAACGCGGCCACCGGCGAGGTCATCAGCTCGCTCCACCGCCGGCACCGCGCGGTGGAGTTCAAGAAGTTCCTGGCCAAGCTGGACAAGGAGGTCCCTGACCATCTCGACGTCCACCTGATCTGCGACAACTACGCCACCCACAAGACGCCCGCGATCCAGAAGTGGCTGCTGGCTCACCCCCGGTTCCACATGCATTTCACCCCGACCAGCTCGTCCTGGCTCAACCAAGTGGAGCGGTGGTTCGCGCTCCTCACGGACAAGCAGATACGGCGTGGCGTCCACAGGAACGTCCAAGCCCTGGAGAAGGGCATCCGGGCCTGGATCGCCGACTGGAACGACAACCCGAGGCCCTTCGTCTGGACGAAGACCGCTGACGAGATCTTCGAACGCCTCACCGGATATCTGAACCGAATCAAAGACTCAGGACACTAGGAGTTGTCTTCAAATGTCACGCCCACATCAGGAGCGATGCGAGGGTGACGGCTGCCTGCTAGGACTCGGCGGTCTTCTCGTAGCGGGTGGCGATGCCTCGCCACTGCTTCAAGCGGTTGAAGCATCTCTCGACCACGTTGCGCCGCTTGTAGAGCTGCTTGTCGAAAGCGGGCGGGCGTCCGCCGCGGTGGCCGCGCCGAAGCCGGTTGCGGATCTGTTCGGACCGTTCCGGGATGGTGTGGCCGACACCCCGCCGCCTGAGCCAAGCCCGGATGGCTTTGGAGCTGTAGCCCTTGTCGCCGATGACGTGGTCGGGCCGTATGCGAGGCCGTCCCGGACCGAGGCGGGGCACCCGTATCGCGTCCATCACGGCGCTGACCTGGGTGCAGTCGTTGGTGTTCCCGCTGTGACAGTGAAGGCGAGCGGGCGTGCCAAGGCATCGCGGACCAGGTGAATCTTGCTGGTCAGGCCGCCACGGGACCGGCCGAGTCCGGGGCTGCGGAGCCCCCTTTCCGGGCCCCGGCAGCGTGCTGGTGGGCACGGACCACGGTGGAGTCGATCGACACGAGCCAGTCGATGTCGCCGGTCGCGTCCGCCCTCGCCCGGGCGGCCTGGAGCATCCGCTCGAACGTGCCGTCCAGGGCCCACCGGCGAAACCGGGTGTGCAGTGTGACCCACGGACCGTACCGCTCGGGCACGTCCCGCCAAGCCGTTCCAGTGCGGAACTTCCACACGATCCCGTTGAGCACGGTGCGGTCGTCCAACCGCTTCCTTCCCCGCAGCGAGTCCGGCAGCAGCGGCCGGATGAACTCCCACTCGGCATCTGACAGTTCATGTCGACGTATCACCCGACCATGATCCATCACTCAAGATCATTTGAAGACACCGCCTAGGCGCGGGGCGCGTAGGAGGAAAGGCTCCCCCCTTTGAAGGGAATACCCGGACGGCGGTCAGGCGGAGCTGTCGCTGGTCGAGTGGCTGGGGTCCGCTGCCCAGGACGCCAGCAGACGCAGGCTGTCATGGGTCGGGGTGCCGGATTCGGCGGTCCAGACGATGATCTGCAGGTCGGGGTCGGCGGCCCAGGTGACGGCGTTCCAGTCGAGATGCAGGTCCCCCACCACGGGGTGCCGCAGATGCTTGGCTCCGGTGTCCCGGACGGCGACGTGGTGGGCGGCCCACCATTGGCGGAACTGCTCGTCCCGGACCGAGAGTTCGCCCACCAGGGCGGCGAGCTGCTTGTCCCCGGGGTTGTTGGTGTTGTGCATCCGCATCTGGGCGATGGCCAGCCGGGTGACGCCCTCCCAGTCCGCGTACAGCTCGCGCATCGCGGGATCGGTGATGAGCAGCCTGATGTAGTAACGCTGCTTCTCGGGGATCTTGCCGAAGTCGGTGATCAGGGCGGCGCCCATGGCGTTCCAGGCGACGATCTCGGTGCGCGGTCCGATCACGAAGGCGGGGGTGTGCGCCATGTCGTCGAGCATGCGCTGCAACTGCGGCTGCGCCGTCAGGCGCGGCTGCCGACGCGGCGGGCGGAATTCTTCCTTGGCCGCGAGCTCGTACAGGTAGGCGCGCTGGTCGTCGTCCAGGTGCAGCACCCGGGCCAGGGACTCCAGCACGGACGGCGACGGCTGGATACGGCCCTGTTCGAGGCGGGCGTAGTAGTCGGTGCTGATGGCCGCCAGGACGGCGACCTCCTCACGGCGCAGGCCCGCGACACGCCGCGAACCGCCGTCGGGCAGACCGACGGCGGCCGGGTCGAGCTCGGCGCGGCGCGCCTTGAGGAATTCCCCCAGATCATGACGGTGAGGATCGCGGTTCATGCCATCACCCTGACATCGGAGAACAATGTTGTCAGGGGGAGAGATCTGTCCCTGGAAGTCCTCACTTCAAGATGACGCGTGACCTGTGCCCGTCACCAGGGGTTCAGCGGACGCGGGTCCACTTCCCGTGGAGCTGGACGAATTGGCCTCCGATGACGGAGCTGGCCATGCAGGTGCCTTCGGTGTAGTCCTCGATGTGGGTGACGTGGTCACCGGCGTCGGGCTCGGTCCAGCGCACGACGTAGAGACCGTCGCGGAGCTGGGTGGTGGTGTACTCCATCGCCTGCTTCCGGCCCTTGATGGCGCCGCCCGTCACCTCGAAGCTGACCTGGGTCGGCGAGTCGAAGGTGATGTCCACCGTGAAGTGGCCGAGCGGGGTGTCCGGGCCGAGGTCCGCCTGCCAGGTCTGACCCACGCTGGGAAGGGTGGCATTGCTGTCCATCGGTATTACCTCTTTCTTTGAGCCTTTGAGCCTTTGAGCGGTGGTGCGGGGTGTCAGCCGAGGGTCTTGACGACTTCGTGGGCGAGCGGGACGGCCGAGGCGGGGTTCTGGCCGGTGATGAGGGTGCGGTCCACCTCGATGTGGGGGGCGAAGTTCTCCTCGCCCTTGCGGTAGTCCACGCCCACGTCCGCGACCAGACGGTCCTCAAGCAGCCACTTCGCCCGGTCGGCGAGGCCGTTCTGGATCTCCTCGGAGTTGGACAGACCGGTCAGGCGATAGCCGGCGAACGGGGACTTGCCGTCGGCGTCCACGGTGGACAGCAACGCGGCCGGGCCGTGGCAGACCAGCGTCACGAGCTTGCCGGAGGCAAGCCAGTCGCTGAGCAGCCGGCCGGCCGCGGGGTCGTTGGACAGATCCTCCATCGGGCCCCAGCCGCCGGGGACGAACACGGCGTCGTAGTCGTCGATGTTCACGTCCTCGATGCGAACGGGGTTCGCCAGTTCGGTGGCCTCCTTGAGAGCGGTCCGCATCCGCTCGGCGCCCTCCTCGCCACCGTTGAAGTCCGGGGTGAGGCTGAGCGCGTCGGCGGTCGGCGGGATGCCGCCCGGGGTGGCCGCGGAGATCTCGTAGCCGGCCTCCTTGAAGACGCCGTACGGACCGATGGCCTCCTCGGCCCAGAAACCGGCCGGCTGCTCGAACCCGTCGGCCAGGGTCCAGTGATCGGCGGCGGTGATGAGGAAGAGAATCTTCGCCATGGGGGTGCTCCCTGGATTGAGTACGGACGGTCAGTTGTTCGCGGCTTGCTGGACGACGTGGCTGTCGGCCGCCTGGACCAGGTGCGTGAGCTTGCCGCCGCCGACCGTCCACAGGTGGATGAAGCGGGCGTCCGACTCCTCGCCGGACTTGGACACGGCGTGGTAGTGGCCACGGACGAAGACGTGCTCACCGGTGTCGTAGAACTCCTCGGCCACCGCGCCGAAGGAGGTGAAGCGCGGCGCGAGCCGGCCGAAGAAGTCCGCCCCGGCGCTGGCCCAGGTCTTGTATACGCCGCCGTAGGGGAAGCCAGGGGTGATGTCCCAGACGATGTCGGGGTCGATGACCTCGGCGACCACGTCCGCGCCCATGCCGGAGTCGTACAGCCGGCGGACGAGAGCGAGGTTCGGGGAGTCGGACATGGTGCTGCTCCTTTGCGGGTCAGGCTGAGGGTGAGTTCTTGGGGTTCAGACGGCGAGGGCGGCGCGGCCGGCGCGGAAGAAGGCGGTCTGCTGCGCGACGCGGGCTCCGAGGCCTTCGGCGGTGGCGATGTCGGACTTGTGGACCGCCTCCGGGCCGGCATCGACCGGAGTCTGCGCGCCCGCACCGACGAAGTAGCCCAGACGGTTGATGTCGTCCTCGCTGCCCTCGGTGGAGGCCCAGCCCGGCTGGACACCGAGGCTGACCCAGTGCATGCCGTGCTGGGCGGCCATGGTGAAGAAGTAGCCCAGGGTCGAGGACTTGTCGCCGTTCTTGGCACCGGAGTTGGTGAAGCCGGCAGCGATCTTGTCGGCCCAGGTCTGGGTGTACCAGCGCTTGCTGCTGGTCTCGGCGAAGGTGTGGAAGGCGGCGGAGGCGGTGCCCATGTAGGTGGGGGCACCGAAGATGATGGCGTCGGCGGCGTCCAGCTGCGCCCACTGCTCGTCGGTGATCGTGTCCACGGGGATGGAGATCACCTCGGCACCGGCTTCCGCAGCGCCGCGCGCCACGGCCTCGGCTATGACGGCAGTGTGGCCGTAGCCGGAATGGAAAGCGACGGCGACAGTGGGACGGGAGGCGGAGGACATGGGGGTATTGCTCCTCGAAAAAGATTGCGTGAATCGTGCTCTGGAAGCATGGCAGGGAATTCGACAGCGAAGGTAGGAAGGATTCCTCCCTGGCTTTGTCATCCCTGGCTTAAGCCGACAATCACCTGCCGATTTCAAGAATTCACGGCGGTGGCCGCCACCCAGGAGGAAAGGAAGCGCAGGCCCTCGTACGCACGCGAGTCGGGTTCGGCGCTCCAGACGATCAGCTGCTGATCGGGGTCGGCCACACAGGTGAGGGCGTCGCAGGCGAGGGAGAGTTCGCCGGCGACCGGGTGGTCGAACACCTTGGTGCGGCCGGTCCGCGGCACCACAGGGCGACCTCCCCACCACTGGCGGAACTGGTCGTCCTGAACCGACAGCTCACCGACGAGGTCGGCCAGTCTCCGGTCGTCGGGGCAGGCCGCGGCCTGCTGCCGCAGCACGGCCACGGCGTTGCGGGCGGAGTCCTCCCAGTCGGCGTACAGCGTTCGCATGGCCGGGGCGGTGAAGAGCAGCCGGACGTAGTTGCGCTGCTGCTGGGGGACCTTCGCGAAATCGGTGCCGAACAGAGCGGCGGCCATCGGGTTCCACGCCAGGATGTCCAGATGCCGGCCCAGGATCACACCAGGGGCCACGCTGAGCTCGTTCAGCACGGTGCGCAGCCGGGGGTGCGCCTTCTGCGGGGCTCGCCGCCGCGCCCGGCCGACTTCCTTTCCGGCCAGTTCGAACAAATGGTCTCGCTGGTCGTCGCTGAGGTGCAGGACCCGGACGAGCTCGGCCAGCACGGACGCGGAGGGGGCTGTACGACCCTGCTCCAGGCGGGTGTAATAGGTGGTGCTGATGGCGGCCAGCACGGCCACCTCGTCCCGGCGCAGTCCGGCCACGCGACGGCGGCGGCCGGTTTCGGGCAGCCCGACCGTACGGGGGCTGAGCTCGGCCCGACAGGCCTTCAGGAATTGACCCAGCTCCTTACGGTGCACGCTGCTGTTCATACTGGCCAGTGTGCGCTGTCCGCCACTCGGCTGGGTAGGAAGGTTTTATCCCTGGATACATCTCTCCGGGAGTGGAATTCTCCTCTGTACGGGCCATGCGGGCGGCGACAAAGTGAGAGACCGATAATTGTTTTTCACAGGCCGTCGGCGCTTCTGTACACCTCTTGGACCATCGTCGACAAATCCGTCACGTCCCGGTGACACCGCAGCCCGAGAAACGCATCAGGAGAAAAGACATGCGCGCAACCGTGATCCACGCCCCCGGTGACATCCGGGTGGAGGACGCCCCCGAGCCCAAGATCCTCAAGCCGACGGACGCGATCATCCGCACGGTCGCCACCTGTGTGTGCGGCTCGGACCTGTGGCCCTACCGCGGCCTGGAGCCGGTCGGTGATCCGCATCCGATGGGGCACGAGTACGTCGGCATCGTCGAGGAAGTCGGCAGCGAGGTCTCCAACGTCAAGCCGGGCCAGTTCGTGGTCGGTTCCTTCGCCACCTCGGACAACACCTGCGCGAACTGCCAGAAGGGCTGGCAGTCCTCCTGTCTGAACCGCGAGTTCATGGGCACCTGCCAGGCCGAGTACGTACGCATTCCCAACGCCCACGGCACCCTGGTGGCCACCGACGAGCACCCCTCCGACGAGCTGGTGCCGAGCCTGCTGGCCGTGTCCGACGTGATGGGCACCGGCTGGTGGGCGGCGCTGGCCGCCGAGGTCAAGCCGGGCTCGACCGCCGTCGTGGTCGGTGACGGGGCGGTGGGCCTGTGCGGTGTCATCGCCGCGAAGGAACTCGGCGCGGAGCGGATCATCGCCATGTCGCGGCACCAGTCCCGGCAGAAGCTCGCCCTCGAGTTCGGCGCCACCGACATCGTCAGCGAGCGCGGCGAGGACGGCGTCGCCCGGATCAAGGACCCGACGAACGGCATCGGCGCCGACGCGGTCCTGGAGTGCGTCGGCACCGCCGAGTCCATGCGGCAGGCCCTGCACGCCACCCGCCCCGGCGGCAACGTCGGCTTCGTCGGCGTCCCGCACGAGGTGGCCGTGGACGGCCTGGAGCTGTTCTTCTCCCAGGTCGGCCTGCGCGGCGGCCCGGCCCCGGTGCGCCGCTACATGCCGGAGCTGATCGACCTGGTGCTGTCCGGGCACATCGACCCGGGCAAGGTCTTCGACCTCACCCTGCCGCTGGCGCAGGTCGCCGAGGGCTACAAGGCGATGGACGAACGCCGCGCCATCAAGGCCCTCCTCACCCCCTGACCCGATCGCCTCGTGGGCGTGAGCTGCGCCGGCCGCGCTCCCGCCCGCGAGAGCTCACCCGCCGCACGGTCGTGAAGGAGACACACCCATGACGAGCTGGACGAACGACGAACTGACCCGGATCGAGCACGCCGAGGAACTTCGGATGGCCCCCGCGCGCAGTGACGGTACGCCGCGCACGCCCGTGCCGATCTGGGTCGTCCGCGACGGCGACGACCTCTACGTCCGCTCCTTCCGCGGCAGCGCCGGCGCCTGGTACCGGGCGGCCCGGGCCAGCCACGAGGGCCGTATCCGCTCCGGCGGCGTCGACAAGGACGTCACCCTCGTCGAGGTCACCGACCCCGGCGTCAACGACCGCATCGACACCGCCTACCGCACCAAGTACGGCCGCTACGGCGCGAGTTACGTCGATCCCATGGTGGCCTCGCGGGACACGACCCTGAAGCTCGTACCCCGATGAACAGCGGCTCTTTCCCCCCTCCAGGAGAAGCACCTTGCTCGGTCTCGAACTCGTCGTGGTCCTGGGCGTGGCCGTGCTGGTGGGCAACGCCGTGGGACAGCGCCTGGGCATCGCCCCGCCCGTCGTCCTGCTCGTGACGGGCGTGCTCCTGGGGTTCGTCCCGGCGGTACGGCAGGCACAACTGCCCCCGGAAGTCGTGCTGTTGCTCTTCCTGCCGGTCCTGCTGTACTGGGAGAGCCTGACCACCTCCCTGCGGGAGATCCGCACCAACCTGCGCGGCATCCTGCAGCTGAGCACCGTCCTCGTCATCCTCACCGCATGGGCCGTGGCCGCGGCCGGGCACGCCCTCGGCCTGCCCTGGGGGCCGGCGTGGGTGCTCGGCGCGGCCATGGCGCCCACGGACGCGACGGCGGTCGGCGTCCTCGCCCGCGCCCTGCCGCGCCGCCAGGTCACCATCCTGCGCGCGGAGAGCCTCGTCAACGACGGCACCGCCCTGGTCGTCTACAGTCTCGCCGTCGGCATCACCGTCGGCGAGGAACACCTGAGCGTGCCGCACGTCGGCGGACTGTTCCTGCTCGCCTACGGCGGTGGAGCCGCGGTCGGGGTGGCGGTCGCGTGGGTCAACATGAACCTGCGGCGCCGCCTGACCGATCCCCTGCTGGGCAACCTCGTCATGATCCTGGCACCCTTCACCGCCTACCTGCTCGCCGAACTCATCGAAGCCTCCGGCGTCCTCGCGGTGGTCGTCAGCGGCCTGATCATGTCCCAGGTCGCCCCGCGCATCATCCAGGCCGAACACCGCACGCAGGCACTGGCCTTCTGGCCGCTGGCCACGTTCATCATCAACGGTGCGCTGTTCGTCCTGGTCGGGGTGGAACTCCAGTACGCGGTCCGCGACCTGGGCCGCGCCGACCTCCAGGACGCGCTGATCGCGGTCGGTGTCATCTGCGTGGTGCTCGTCGCCGTACGCTTCGCCTTCCTGTACGCCTCCACCTACCTGGTCCGCGCCCTCGACCGCCGCCCCCAGCAGCGATCGCTCCGTGTCGGTCACCGGACCCGGGTGGTCAGCGGGCTGGCCGGATTCCGGGGCGCGGTCTCACTCGCCATGGTGCTCTCGGTCCCGCAGACCCTCGACTCGGGCGAGCCGTTCCCCGACCGCAGCTTCACCGTCTTCGTCACCTCCGGCGTCATCCTCGTGACGCTGGTGGTGCAGGGACTGCTGCTGCCGGTGGCGGTGCGGTGGGCGAAGCTGCCGCCCGACACATCGGTCGACGAGGAACACGACCTCGCCGAGACAACCGCCATCGAAGAGGCCGTCAAGGCGATGCCCCAGCTCGCCGCCGACCTGAAGAGCGATCCGAAGATCACCGAGTGGCTTCGGCAGGAGTACGAGGCCCACCTGGCATCCGCCCGGGCCAGGAGCGCGGGCGCCCACGACGACCCCGCCGTGCTCCAGCACCAGGACTACCTCGCGCTGCGCCTGGCCCTCATCGCCAACAAACGCACCACCGTCGTCCAACTCCGCGACGAGCGCCGGATCGACGACACCGTACTGCGCCGCCTCCAGGCCGCCCTCGACAGCGAAGAGGTCCGCCTGTCCGGAGGCGCGGCGGTCGAATGACCCACCCCTGAGGAGGACTTTCCATGAAGGCGATAGGACTGACTGCGTTCGGCGGGCCCGAGGTACTGCGGGTCCTGGACCTTCCGGTCCCCGAGGCCGGGCCGGGCGAGATACGGATCCGGGTGCACGCGGCGACGGTCAACCCCGTCGACACGCTGGTGCGCCGCGGAATCGCCTTCGTCTCCGACGCCGCGCCGCCCTACGTTCCAGGTATGGACGCGGCGGGCGTGGTCGAGCAGATCGGCGCGGGAGTCGACACCGATCTCGCCGTCGGCGACCACGTCATGGCCGTCGTGGTCGTCTCCGGAACGCACGGAGCGTACGCCGAGCACGTGGTCGTGCCCGCTGAGTCGGTGGTCCGCGTCCCGGCGGGCACGACCGACATCGAGGCCGCCACGCTCCCGATGAACGGGCTGACGGCCCGCATGGCACTGGACCTGCTGGAACTTCCCGCGGGCGCCACGGTGGCGGTCACCGGAGCGGCCGGAGCGGTCGGCGGCTACGCCGTCCAAATGGCCAAGGCGGACGGCCTCCGGGTGATCGTCGACGCGGCGCCGAAGGACGAGCAGCTGATGAAGGAACTCGGCGCGGACGTCGTGCTTCCGCGCGGCGCCGAGTTCCCGAACCTGGCGCGCGAGGAAGTACCCGAGGGCGTCGATGGATTCGTCGACACCGCGGGTATCGCCGCTCAGGCCGTCCGCGCCGTGCGCGATGGCGGCCGGATGGCCTCGTCGGTCGGCGGTGTCCAGGTGCCCGCCGAGCGCGGCATCGAGACCCGGAACACCTTTGTGCCGCAGTACGCACGCGAGCACGCCAAGCTCGACCGCCTGCGCGAACTGGCGGAGAAGGGCAGCCTCACCCCTCGGGTCGCGCGGACCCTGCCTGGCGAGCAGGCCCCCGAAGCGCACCGACTGCTGGAGGCAGGCGGCCTCCGAGGGCGAGTGGTGCTCACGTTCTGAGCATCGAATCGGGGACGGCAGCGGACTACGCTCACGTCGGCAGCCGAGGTCACCTGAGGACGAAGTAGGAGCCTCGGGCCAAGTCCGGCGGGTGGAACCTGGCCCGGGCCGCCGACTCGATCACCCTGCTGGACGTCTACCAGGCGATCCCCGACGAACCCGTCTTCGGACTGCACTCCTCGGAACCGAACCCGGAGTGCTGCGTCGGCTGCAACATCCAGCCCGTCCTCACCCACGTCTACGACCGTGCGACCGAAGCTCTGCGCAAGTCCCTGGCACAGACCTCCGTCGCCGACGTACTGCGCGACACGCTCGCGCTGTTTCCCTCCGATGCCATCCCGCGCGTGGCTCTTCGGAACTAGGGCGCGTATCAAGTCATGATCAAACTACTTGCTGCGTGGGCCGGTGGCGGCCGCCTGCGGCGACTCGCGTGAGATCATCCGTCCATGAGCAGCGACCTGGAAGTAAGCGCTCTGGCGATCAATGTCGTGATACCGCAGGCGCTCCGATGGACGGACACCCGGCGCGGTGAAGCGTTCACGCTGACCACACTCAACGTCCGGCTTCTCCCGGACGGTCACCTGGCCGTGAAGGCCTATGGCAGACCAGTCGGTGGTGGTCGGGGCGCATACGTCTCGTTCCCTGTACCCGACAAACCCGAGCTGGCGGCCCTGGTCTCCGATGCTGCCAGCCGTGCCGGGGCGTTGTGGGCCGCCCATCGTGGTCTCGGCTGAGCCCAGTTCGACTCGACAGCGGACGGTGGCGATCCCAGATTTCGCCCTCACGGCGAGACCTGGGCCGGTAGACCTTCTTGCGTGACGCGAGTGCAACTGAAGGATGCAGAGTGGGAGTTCATCGGGCCGTACCTGCCGATCGGCGAGTACGGCCCGTATCCCGAGCGGCTGCGGCAGCAGTTCGAGGGCATGATCTGGCGGTTCAAGACGGGCGGGCAGTGGCGGGAGATGCCGACGGAGTTCGGCGCCTGGTCGACCGTCCACAACCGCTTTGGGCAGTGGCGTGACGCCGGGGTCTTCGAGGCTCTGCTGGAGGGCCTGATCACGGAAGCCGCGAAACGCGGTGAGGTGGACCTGTCCCTGGTCAGCGTCGACTCCACCACCGCCCGGGCCCACCACGACGCGGCCGGGATGCACCTCAACGAGGACGTCGTCACCGCCCTGGAGAAAGCCGCCGCCGAGGAGGAGAAGGCCAGGTCAAAAGGGGGCAGCCTCGAAGCACAAAGCGGGCAGGAGGCCGAAAGCGATCCCGTACGGGAAGAACGAAGACGCGTCCGGCGTCGGCGGAAATTCCGGCTGAAGTCGGCCCTCCTCGGACGCTCCAGGGGCGGACAGACCAGCAAGGTCCACCTCGCCGCCGACCGCAAATGCCGCCCGCTGGCGTTCATCCTGACCGCGGGCCAGGCAGCGGACAGCCCGCAATTCATCCCCGTCCTGAAGAAGGCGCGGGTACGCGGGCCCGTCGGCCGCCCCCACACACGGCCGGACGCGGTCGCCGGGGACAAGGCCTACTCGTCCCGCGGCAACCGCACCTACCTGCGCAGACGCCGTATCAAGGCGGTCATCCCGGAGAAGAGGGACCAGGCCGCCAACCGGAAGAAGAAGGGCTCCAGAGGCAGCCGGCCCGTCAGCCACGACGCCGACCTCTACAAGGAGAGGAACACCGTCGAACGCCTGATCAACAAGCTCAAGGCCTGGCGAGGCATCACCACCCGATACGACAAGACCCCCGACAGCTACCTCGCCGACCTCCACCTGCGCGCCTCGATGATCTGGATCAAAGACCTCACCCGGACCACCCGGTGATCACGACTCGATACACGCCCTAATCCCCGCACTGTCGCGGTGGTCCTGCACTCCCAGTCCGTCAAGGGGGCCGAGACGGTGGGCCACGACACCCGCGGCTTCGACGGCGGCAAGCTGATCAACGGGCGGAAACGACACCTGGCCGTCGACATGCTCGGCATGGCTCTGTCCGGCATGGTCACCAAGGCCTCGCCGCCCGACAGTATCCCCGCCCGCGACCAGTTGGTCCGCCTGCGCCTGACCCATCCCGAACTCGCCGTCGCCTGGGCAGACTCCGCCTACGGCGGAACCCTCGTCGACTGGTCCCACAACTTCCTCGGCATCACCCTCAAGACGGTGCCCCGCCGCAAAGACCAGGACGGCTTCGCCGTCCTCGCCAAGCGGTGGCGAGTCGAGCGGGCCATTTCGTGGATCATGAGAGTCAGGAGAAACGTCCGCGACTACGAGCGGCTCATCTCCCACAGCGAAGCACACATCACCTGGACCTTCATCACCCTCATGGTCCGCCGCCTCACCCGCCCTCCCCGACCACCGCGCACCTCACCACACCCCGTCGAACAGGCGAAAGCGGTCGGCAAGCCCAAGCCCATCCGCATCCTGGGGCAGTGCCGAGCCGCTTGGCCCTCACCACCTTGCGCTGATCCCGGACGGGAAAACCATCACATATGGGAGGGGCTCGCGAGAGACTCCATTACCTCGTCGACCGGGAGCCATCGTCGTTTATGGCGTGATGTCCAGGACGGCTTTGCCGTGGAGGCTGCGGCTCAGGACGGCGGCGATGGCTTCGTCGGCCTGGTTCCAGGTGCCGCGCCAGGATATGTGCGGGGTGAGGTCCTTTGCTGCGAGGCGGTCCGCGAGCCAGGTCAGGTCCGGGCCGGGCAGGGGGCCGTCCTGGAGGTGGAAGGTGACGATGGAGCGTCCGTGGCGTCCGTCGTTGCCCAGGAACGCGCCGGGCGGGAACTGTACGGGCTGCAGCGTGACATCGCCGACGGCGACCAGCGTGCCGTGCGGTGCCAGTTTGCCGAACGCCTGCACCAGTTGAGGGCCTCCGACGCAGTCCACGACGGCGTCCACGGGGGTGCCGGTGCGCTCCGGGCCCGGGATCACCTCATCGGCGCCCAGTGCGCGCAGGCGGTCGCCGTGTGTGTCGGGGTCGCCGGTGGAGGCGATGACGTGTGCGCCGCCTAGGTGTGCGAGCTGCACTGCGTACTGTCCGACGCCACCGGTGGAGCCGGTGATGAGGATGCGTTTGCCGAGCGGGGAGCCTATCCGGCGCAGTGCGCGCAGGGCGCTGGTTCCCGTGACCGGCAGGGTGCTGAGTGCTCCGGGGTCGGTGTCGGCGGGTGCGACGCCGAGCAGGCCGGTGTCCACTGCTCTGAACTCGGCCCAGCCTCCGCTGTCGCCCAGGGTGAGCACCGGGGTTCCGGCGGCCGGCCCGGAGCCGTCGGCGGCCGCATGTTCGACCACTCCGGTGGCGTCCCAGCCCAGGACGGTGCCGTCCGGTGCCTGGGAGAGGGCGTGGGTGACCTCTCCGAAGTTGAGCGAGGCCGCGGTTACCCGGATCAGGGCCTGGTGGGGAGCCGGATCGGGGGCGGCGGTCTCGCCTAGGCGGAGACCTGAGGCAGCGGAGTGGTCGACGAGCAGGGCACGCATGTGGTTCACCTTTCCAGGAGTGACCCCACAGTTATGCCACTCAGTGGCACAAGCTTGCAAGTGGCGTTTGCTTCGGGGGTACACTCGATGCGTGACCGCCAGCCCCTCCACCCCGCCCGCCACCGGCCACCGACGGGACAGGCCCCTGAAACGGGCTCCCGCCGGCACATCGCTGAGGGAACGCAAGAAGCGCCGCACTCGTCAGACGCTGATCGACACAGCCCTCGAACTCTTCACCCAGCGCGGATTCGGCAGCGTCACCCTGGACGAGCTCTGCGACCACGTGGAGGTGTCCAAACGCACTTTCTTCCGGAACTTCACCAGTAAGGAAGACGTGGCGATGGCACCCCTCCAGGACTTCTGGACGGCCTTTCTGGAGGAACTACAGACCATCCGACCCGACGGCGGTCCGCTGCTGGAGCTGGCACGGGACGCCCTCCTCTCCGCCGTGGACCGCGTGGCAGACGAGGAATGGGCACACCGGACCCTGCTCAGCCTCCGGCTGGCGGAGCAGACCCCGTCCATGCACGCGCACGGCCTGCACTTCTGTGAACGCACCACCCAGGCGGCGCTGGAGATCCTGCGTGGCAGATTCGAGCTCGAGGACCGCGGCGACCCTCGCCCCCGCCTGGCCGCAGACATACTGATCGTGGCATTTCGCTACGGCCTCACCATCTGGGCAGACCAAGCCACACACACCAGCGAACCGACCTCAACCCCGCAACCGGCCAAACAGGAACTCGCCATTCGCTTCCGTGAAGCCGTCGCCGCACTCCCCGGCAGCCTCACACTGACCGCCGCTCCGCGCCACACCCACCGCTGACCGGTACAGCCAAAACTGCCGGCATCGGCACACTCCCAGCCGACCCGTCCACCCCGGTCCACGGCCTGGACAATCGCGTGACCACTGCGGCGAAGCCAGCACGGCTGACATCCCCGGCCGCAGGCCGGCGAACGGGACCTGTTCGCGGAACTGTCGCGCTTTCGGACGGCCTTTTACGGGTGTCTGTCCGCGCGGGCGGATGCGTCCTTCGAGCTGACCGACGCGCTGCTGTGCGCAAACGGGCCGGTGCGGACGCCGGTGCAGATGTCGCAGTCCACACCAGGCCAGAAGGCCCTCACCCATTTCAAGATCCCTCAGCCGAGACCTGCGTCACCAACCTCCGTGGACAGAACACCTAGGCCTGGTCGCCGAGAAAGGGCTCCCCGCGGCGCCTTGAGGCAACGCGCGTCCCGACGGTCAGGCGCCGCAGGCCCCGTTTCCGCCGAGGCTGGTCATGGCGCGGTGCAGCTGCTCCTCAGTGAGCGGCGGCGCCGGCAGCGGGTGGGCGCGGTCGGTTCGAAAGCCGTCGAGCAGAAGGTAAAGGTGGCGGCGCCAGGCGTCCGGGGCGATGGCGTGGGTGGCCTCGGTGACGCGGCTGTGCGACCAGATGACGAAGGCAAGGTCCTCGGGGGTGAGGTCGGGGCGCAGGCTGCCCTGTTCCTGCGCACGCTCGACGATGTGTACGGCGAGTTCGCGGATGCGGGTCTGGGTGCCCGCCAGGCAGGCGCTCTGCGGCAACCGTATGGAGGCCAGGTCGTTGAACCCGCGGTCCTGTGACTGGAGTTCGCACATGGTTTCCAGGAAGTGGCACAGCCCCGCCCAGGCGTCATCCATGGTGACGGCCTTCTCGGCGGCCTCCCGCCAGACAGCCAGCTTCTCGGCGAAGGTCGCCTGCACCAGGTCCAGCCGGGTGGGGAAGTGCCGGTACAGCGTGCCGATGGCCACCCCGGCCCGCTTGGCCACCTGCTCCAGGGGTGCCTCCATGCCCTGCTCGGCGAAGCAGGAGCGGGCCGCGGTGAGCAGGGCCTCGCGATTGCGCTGCGCGTCGCGCCGCAGGGGGCGGACAGGGGCGGGGTTCCCGGCGGAGGCGGACGGAGAGTCGATGGCCATGTCGCTCAGACTACCAACCGGAGGGATGCCTCAGGTTCTCTGCTACGATCCAAAACATGAGGGCGCCCTCGACTTTCAGTCCTGACCGCTGTCTCGGCGGGCGGTGCCCTCATGCGTCCAGCCCGTCCGACCAGAGGAGCACCCCCCACCCATGCCCGTCATCGCCATCATCGGGGCAGGCCCCGGCCTGGGCCTGGCCATCGCCCGCCGCTTCGCAAAGGAGGGTTTCCAGGTCGCCCTGGTCTCCCGGACCCAGGACAAGGTCGACGCGCTCGCCGCGCAGCTCACCGAGGAGGGCGTCGAGGCCGCGGGCTTCACCGCGGACGTGACGCGTCCCGACTCGGTGCAGTCTGCGCTCGCCGCGGTCGCCGACCGGTTCGGGGCCGTCGACGTACTGGAGTACTCGCCCGCCGACCCCGCTTATGCCGGCGCCGCCGCCGTCGACGCCACCGCGGAGGATCTCCAGAAGCAGCTCGACTACTACCTGTACGGAGCGGTTGCCGCGGTCCGTCAGGTGCTGCCCGCCATGCTCGAACGCGGCAGTGGCACCCTGCTGTTCTCCACGGGCGCCTCCTCGGTCCGGCCAATCGGCGGCGCGTTCGGCAGCATCGGCGTCGCGTCGGCGGCCCTGCGCAACTACGCCATGGCCCTGGGCGTCGACCTCGCCGAGCGCGGGGTGCACGCCGCGCACGTGGCCATTGGGGTATTCATCGGCAGCGGTCCTGGCACCGAGCCCGAGACCATCGCCGAGCACTACTGGGACGCATACACCAAGCGCGACCAGGCCGAGATCGTCCACACCGTCCCCGGCGGCAACTGGTGAGCACCTCCGGCACGCCGGCGGCGGAACGACCAGGCCACCCTTGGTGAAGATCTTCCGAGCCGCCAACAAGATCGTACGGCCCGCTGCACGCCTCCCGCTTCCACAAGCCGCTGAGCGGGCGCCTGATGCTGCTCACGTACAAGGGGCACAGGACGGGCCGCCCATTCACGGTCCCGATCGGCTACTTCGACTGGGATTCCGGCACGGTGCTCGCCATGTCCTCCCAGCTCGGCTGGATCCCCAGCATGCGCCAAGGGTCCGCCGTCCGGCTGCGCATCCGGGGCCAGGACCACGCCGCCGTCCCGACGGTCGCCGAGAACCCTGAGGAAGTCGCCGCCCTGCTGGGTGAGTTCGGCCGGGCGCAAAGGGCCCAAGGCCGCCAAGGGGCTGATGCTCGGCCTCCCAGGCGAACCACCCACCGACGACGGCAGTGTCGTCGGTGGGCGGGCCGCCTGACCGGCCCCGACCGTCTCCCGACCGGCCCGAACAATCCCGAAAGGCAGTCGCTCACCATGGCCAACCTGCTCATCCTCGGCGGCACCGGCCGCACCGGCATCCACGTCCTCAACGAGGCCGCACAGCGCGGCCACCGCGTCCGGGCCCTCGTACGCAACCCCGACACCGTCCAGGCCCCGGCGGGCGTCGAACTGATCCAGGGCACACCCGCCAGCATCGACGACCTCCGCAAGGCCGCCCGGGGCACCCAGGCGGTGATCAGCACGCTCAACAACTCCCGTGCCTCCGACAACCCCTGGGCCAAACCCGTCAGCCCGCCCATGTTCATGACCGACGCCACCCGCAACACCCTCACCGTGATGGGCGAGCAGAACATCCGCCGGATCGTCGTGACCTCCGCGCAGGGCGCCGGAGACGACTGGACCCGGATCAACCCGGTGATCAAGGCCCTGACGAAGGCCCTGATCAAGGTCTCCAACCTCAAGGCCTCTTACGACGACCACGCCGGCGTCGACCAGCTCCTTCGCGCCTCCGACGTCGACTGGACCCTGGCCCGGGCAGTCGCCCTCACCGACAAGCCGATAAGCGGCCCCACGCGCGCAGCCGAGGCCGGTTCCGAGAAGCCGGGGGCGCAGATCAACCGCGCCGATCTCGCTCGCTTCCTCCTCGACACGCTTGAGGAGGACACCTGGATCCGCAAGACGCCCCTCGTCTGGAACGCGCGCGGCTGACTACGCGCCCCCTCCATGCGGAGCTCGCCAACCCACGCATTTCGCAAGAACCTTCAACGCGGGCCGCGTGTCGGCCGATCCGAACGTCGACGAAGGACCCCTGGCCCAACGCCGACTGATCCTGGCGGTCCTGGTCGCCTGGGGCTCCTTCGGCTTCTACAGCCTCGGCCCTTGCCAGGGCTGAACTCCCCCGGGCGCGCCCGCCCTCCGTTACCGCGCCCTCGCACCGTGGGCACGACCACGCTCCTCGCGTCCGACCACGCCGTGATCATCACGGACACGGAGTCCGTGGCGGACGGCGGCCGGACAGCCGTCAGAGGACAACAGCCGGGTCCAATTTCTGACCCAGCTCCCACCGAATCCCCCTTCCCGGCCAAGGAGACATGACATGAAGATCCGCGCACTGGGTTACTTAGGATTCGAATCACCGCGCTACGAAGAGTGGTTGACCTTCGGCCCTGAAATATTCGGCCTGCAGATCGGCGACCGCGACCCCGACGGCACCATCCACCTGCGCATGG
Source organism: Streptomyces sp. NPDC049687 (assembly GCF_044465285.1). Lineage (NCBI taxonomy): Bacteria > Bacillati > Actinomycetota > Actinomycetes > Kitasatosporales > Streptomycetaceae > Streptomyces > Streptomyces sp. NPDC049687. Next base: position 365,237 of record NZ_JBITLN010000008.1, on the reverse strand, counting down.
ACGACCGGCACCGCCGCCTCTCCGTCCACCCCGGTGAAGAGGACCGCCTCGCCTACATCGGCTGGGAGCTGGCGAGCAGGGCCGCCTTCAGCGAGGCCGTCGCCGAACTGAGCCACAAGGGATACACCCCGCACCTGGGCACCGCCGAGGAATGCAGGCAGCGGGAGGTACTGGGACTGGCCCGCTTCCAGGACCCGTACGGCTTCACCCACGAGGTCTATTACGGTCCTACCTCCACCGTTGGCTCGTTCCTGCCGGGCAAGCCCATGGCCGGCTCCTTCGTCGGCGGGGTGGGCGGAGTCGGGCACGTGGTGCTCGCCGTCCCGGAGATCACACCCGAGCTGGAGAAGTTCGTCACCGACGTGCTGGGCATGGAGCTGTTCGTCACCGCGCCCGACGGAAGGTTCTCCGGAGGGCAGTTCTACCGCTGCAACCCGCGCACCCACTGCCTGGCCCTGATCGCCGTGCCCGGCCATAAGGGCGTCCACCACCTGGAGATCGAGTCCACCCACATGGACGACGTCGGCCGCGCCTGGGACCTGGTGCAAGAACGCGAACTGCCCATCACCGTCACGCTCGGACGGCACATGTCCGACACCCTCATCTCCTTCTACATGCGCACCCCTACCGGCTTCGACATCGAATTCGGAGCCGGCAGCCAACTACTCGACGACACCTTCGTACAGACCACCCCCTCCGCCCTCGAGACATGGGGCCACAAGTTCGTCGGCGACGGCTGGCCCCCCACCGTCCGCCCCCTCACTCCTGAGCAGCACCCCACCGGCAAGGAGTAACTCCTCATAACGCCACCGTCTCCGGCGCGACCGGCTGCAACGCCTGATCAACTTCACCACGGTCACGGGTGAACTGTTCGACACACCGCCGTTCGCCAGGCGGTGACCGGCGCGGACGCCGTCATCAGCGCGGCGTGGTGGACGATCTGCAGAAGGCGTTCGGGGATGTGGCGCTCCGGCACGGCATCACGGCTGAGGAACTGGGCTTGGCCATCGCCTGGGTGACGAAGCTGGTCGAGTCGGGGGATTTCATGCTGACGGCGACCATGCTCATCGCCACTCGCCCGCTGGAGGCCACGTACGGCCGGGCCTACGCAAACCCGGAGAAGGACGGCGCCTCCACGTGGATGACGACCGGGCCTGCCTATGTGCCGGGGGCCCCTGATCGTCTCCGGCGTCGTACGGTCGACCTCGGGCCAGCCGCTGCCCGGCGCGGTGATCGATGTGTGGCAGACCACTGCCGACCGCTGGTACGCGGGTTTGGCTCCCGAGCAGGCCGGACCCTTGGAGGGCCTCGACGTCGTCGACTTCGACCTGCCGAGGTACCACCTGCGGGGCAAGATCGTCGCGTATGCCGAGGGCCGCTTAGGCCAGCACGTCATCGGGGGCGTGGGCAGTTTCGAGGGGGTGCGGGCGTAGGCGGTGACCTCGTGGTCCTCGGCCAGGGCCTGGTTGATCAGGAGCAGACCGGTGCGGCCGGTTCCGCCGAAGGCGGTGACGCGCATGAGGTTCATTCCTTCACAGCGTGGAGAGGTTGGTTCGGAGGATCGGTGGTGTTGACCGCGTGACGTGCGGGGCGGATCAGGCGGACTGCTGGGCGATGTCCTTGGCCAGTCGGCCGGCCTGGTCGTGTGCCGTGGCCAGGGATGCCTCGTGCACCGGGATGAGGGCGGCCATCGCGGGGACGGCGGGGGCCACGGTCAGCTCGGGGGTCACCGAGGTCACGTCGAGTCCGAGTGTGTGGGACCAGCCCAGGATGGTCTCCAGCGTGGGGACGAGGTGGTCCCTGCCCTCGTTGGGGGCGCCGTTGGCGAAGTCGAGCGTGCGGCCGTCGACCATGATCTGGTCCAGCCACGCCTTGAACACCGACGGCATCGAGAGGTTGTACATCGGCACGGTGAACAGGTAGGCGCCGGCGCCCAGGAACTCGTCGATGAGTTCGTCCTGGAGCTTGGCTGCCTCGGCCTGTTCCGGGGTGTGCTGAGCGAGGTCGGTGATCCGGGCGGAGATGCCCGCCGCGGAGAGGTGGGGTACGGGTGAGACGGCGAGGTCGCGGTGGACGACCGGGCCCTGCCATTCGGCGCGGAAGGACTGGGCGACCTTTGCGGGCGACGGATGCCTCGCTGAGCGAGGAGGCGTCAATGTGCAGCAGCAGGTACGACATGAGGGCCTTTGAAGGATGAGCCGAGGCCGGTGGGGCGGTGAGAAGGGTGAGAGGGCGGCAGGGTCAGGTGCGCTCGGGGACGGCGCAGCCGTCGGGGCCGCACACCAGGGCGTCGCCGGCGGCGGGGGTGACCGGGTGGGTGTCGGTCCAGGCCGTGCGCAGCAGGTCGAGCAGGGTGTCGCTGTCCTGTGCGCCGGGGACGCCGTAGCGGCCGTCGATGACGATGAACGGGGCGCCGCGCGCGCCCAGGCGCTGGGCCTGGCGGGCGTCGTCCTGCACCTGCTGCCGGTAGCGGCGCCGTGGGAGCTGCGACGATCGGGCCGTGCGCAGCCATTCCCGCAGACCAGATGGCATTTATCCGGCGGATCGTGACCGGCCCGCCAACGTGGTCTTCGTCGCGCTGATGGCTCCGCGAGGTGAACATCAGGGACCCGCCAAGGGCGACGGGAATTTCGGTGACTCACATGTGCACGACGGAGGTCGCGTCGGGGTCGGTGGCCGGTACGCCGCGCCGGTAGAGGACGGCGGTGATGATCAGACCGGCCGTGAAGAAGGCGGCCGACCACCAGTACGCGGTTGAGTAGGCCTCCAGGCTGGACTGAGCGAGGACGGCGGGGTCCTTGGGGTTCTTGTCGGCCAGGTAGTCGGTGGCGGCGCTGGTGGCGAGGGTGTTGAGCAGCGCGGTGCCCAGGGAGCCGCCGACCTGTTGCATGGTGTTGACTGCGGCGGAGGCGGCGCCGGCGTCCTCGGCGCGCACGCCGGCGGTTGCCAGGGCCAGTCCCGGGGCGATGACGAGGCCGAGGCCGAGTCCCGCTACGAGCAGCGGAAGCATGATGTCCGTCGGGTAGCTGCTGTGGAGGTCGAGGGCGGTCAGCCAGACCATGCCGGCGATGGCGGTGCCCATGCCCAGCGGCACGGTTGTCTTGGGGCCGATGCGGGGGATCAGCACCGTGGAGGCGAGCGAGGCGGCGACCCCGAGTCCGATGACCATGGGCAGGAAGGCCAGTCCGGTTTTGATGGGGGTGTAGCCGAGGCTCTGCTGCAGGTAGTAGGTGAGGAAGAGGAAGACTCCGTAGATGCCGACGGAGGTGATCAGGATGGTGAGGAAGGAGGCGCCGCGGTTTCGGTCGAGCAGGACCCGCAGGGGCAACAGGGGATAGGTGGAGCGGGTCTGCCACCAGGCGAACACGCCGAGCAGAACGACACCGCCGGCCAGAAAGCCCCAGGTGGGCGTGGAGTTCCAGCCGTGGGTCTCGGCGTTGGAGAAGCCATAGACCAGGGCGAACAGGCCAGCGCTGACGAGTACGACGCCGGGGATGTCGAGGGTGGCGGTCTTGTCGCGGGTGGTGCGCTGCAGCAGAAGGACACCACCGACGAAGGCGATGGCGGCGAATGCGAGGTTGACGTAGAGGGTCCAGCGCCAGTCGAGGTATTCGGTCAGCACGCCGCCGAGCAGCAGGCCGACGGCGCCGCCGGCACCGGCGATAGCGCCGAAGACGCCGAAGGCCTTGGCTCGTTCCTTGGCATTGGTGAAGGTCGTGGTCAGCAGGGACAGCGCCGCCGGGGCGAGCAGGGCGCCGAACAGGCCCTGCCCGGCACGCGCGACGACGAGCATCTCGAAGCTGGTCGAGGCGCCTCCCAAGGCGGAGGTGCCGCCGAAGCCGACCAGCCCGGCCAGGAAGGTCGCCTTGCGGCCAAAGAGATCAGCGATGCGGCCACCGAGCAGGAGCAGGCTGCCGAAGGCGAGCGCATAGGCGGTGACGACCCACTGCCGGTCGCCGTCGGAGAAGCCCAGGTCCTTCTGCGCGGAGGGGAGGGCGATGTTCACGATGGTCGCGTCGAGGACCACCATCAGCTGGGCTACGGAGATGACGCTGAGGATCCACCAACGATGGCGATGTGATGAGTCTGCGGGCGGGTGGGTGGAAACAGTGGTCGTTCCAAGCGTGTCGCCGGAGGGTTGGGACATGAAGAAACTCCAGGTGAAGTGGTGTTGGTGAGGGAAAATCCGGTGTCGAGGACGCGGGACGGCTGCGTCGGCGCAGCTCGCCATGTGGTCCGGTCGGCGTGGGAGCCGGGAAGCCGGTCGGTTCGCCACGCTGCATGGCCCGTCCGGCCTCCTGGCCGGGGCGGGCGGCCTCGCGCTCGATCAGCGACACTTTGAACAGTCAGAGAGGAGTCGGTCGGCTCACTCAGCCGGGGCTGCTCTTGCCGTGTCGCCGGTAGCCGAGGAAGGAGACGTCGGTGAGCTGCTGGAGGTAGTAGGCGGCGGCGTTGGCCCGGGACAGGCGCAGTCCTCCCTTGTCGCCGACCTTGCGGACGTTGATGGAGGCGGTCTCCGGGCCGTTGGGCAGCAGCGGGAAGCGGACGATGGTCCACTTCAGTCCGGACTCGCGGACGATCCGGCCGATGGTCACGAGGGTGTCATAGGCGACCGGCTGGAACTTGCCGCTGGCGGTGACTGTGAGGCGGACCTTGAACTCCTTCTGGAGCTTGGCTGCCTCGGCCTGTTCCGGGGTGTGCTGAGCGGGGTCGGTGATCCGGGCGGAGATGACCGCCGCGGAGAGGTGGGGTACGGGTGAGACGGCGAGGTCGTGGTGGACGACCGGGCCCTGCCATTCGGCGCGGAAGGACTGGGCGACCTTTGCGGGAGACGGATGCCTCGCTGAGCGAGGAGGCGTCAATGTGCAGCAGCAGGTACGACATGAGGGCCTTTGAAGGGTGAGCCGAGGCCGGTGGGGCGGTGAGAAGGGTGAGGGGGCGGCAGGGTCAGGTGCGCTCGGGGACGGCGCAGCCGTCGGGGCCGCAGACCGGGGCGTCGCCGGCGGCGGGGGTGACCGGGTGGGTGTCGGTCCAGGCCGTGCGCAGCAGGTCGAGCAGGGTGTCGCTGTCCTGTGCGCCGGGGACGCCGTAGCGGCCGTCGATGACGATGAACGGGGCGCCGCGCGCGCCCAGGCGCTGGGCCTGGCGGGCGTCGTCCTGCACCTGCTGCCGGTAGCGGCGCCGTTCGAGAACCTGGCGGGTCTGCTCGCGGTCCAGGCCGAGTTCGTCCGCGAGCTTCAGCAGGTCCTCCAGGGAGAAGACGGGCTGGGCCTTGCCGAAGTAGGCGCGGAAGATCGTGTCCCATGCCTCGCGGTTCTTGCCCTGGGCGGAGGCGTGGGCGAGGAATTCGTGGGCCAGGTCGGTGTTGCCGACCTGGTTGTCCAGCACCCGGTACGGGCTCAGGCTCTCGCTGTGCGCCAGCGCCTCGATCTGCTGGGCCGCCGCCTCGGCGCCGTGCTTGCGCAGAAGAAAGTCACGGACGGAGAAGGTGCTTCCCTCGGGGACGCCGCCGAGCGGGAGGGAGTGGTGGACCACCTCCACCTCGTCGGCATGCTCGAACCGTGCCAGGGCTCGCTCCACACGGTGGCTGCCCAGACCGCACCACGGGCAGGTCACCTCGGACCAAATATCTACCTTCACCATGGAGCTCCAATTCCTACGACTTGTGCGTAACGCCATGATGGACCAGTATGGAAGCCGTTACAAAAGGCACATCCATGTGCGTGCCGGAGAGGAATGTGCGTCATGGGGACGACCAGCGAGGCCGACATCGTGGGAACTGCGACGATCGGGCCGTGCGCAGCCATTCCCGCAGACCACATGGCATTTATCCGGCAGATCCTGGACCGCATCGGCGACAAATGGAGCCTGCTGCTGATCGCCGTCCTGCAGTCCGGCCCGCTGCGCTACACCGACCTGCAACGCCAGGTCCCCGGCATCTCCCAGCGTATGCTCAGCCTCACCCTGCGCCAGCTCCAGCAGGACGGCCTGATCACCCGCACCGCCTACGCCGAAGTACCCCCGCGCGTCGAGTACACCCTCGCCCCGCTGGGCCGCAGCCTGCACGAGATCGTCACGCCCCTGATCGGCTGGGCCGCCGACCACCACGACGACATCCGCGCCAACCGCGACCGCGCCGCAGCCGCTGGAGCCTGACGGCCGCAGGCAGCGTCCGCATGCGGGGTCCGGGCAAGGACCTGCACAGAAGACCCCTGCGCCTGAACTCATCCCTCGCCTATCGTTCCAGCTGACGTAGCCCCACGCACGGGCGCGATCTCGGTCACGCAGCCGTGCAGGCCAAAGGGGCAACATGCGGTAGCAGCGCAGCCGTACGCCGGGCTCGCCGGCGTCACGCGTCGTGCGCTCCGCGGTCGCCGTTGCCCACCTTTTGGCGAGCAGCTGCTGGAAGGCGAGGGCGTTGGCGCCGTCGGCGGCCGCGACGTCGACGACGACCAGCCCCGGCCTGCTGACGTGCGCCTCGTTGATGGGGTCCAGTTACGGCACTACGCCTGGGGTGCCGGGCGGGTTCCGCAGCGGTGGTGTCTTCACCCGACCGAGTGCAGGTGGTCAGGGGCTGTCGCCTGCCCAGTTCCAGCGGGTCGGGTCGCCGGGGCGCGGGTGGTACAGCGCGCGGCCCCCGGGGCCGAACTGCCCGAGTTCCGTGAGGAGGGAGACCCCGTCGTCGATCTCCTCCGGCCTCCAGCCGGTGATGTCGAGCAGCAATCCGTCCAGCGGCCCGCCTACCAGTTCGGCGTAGCTGCGTCCCGGCTTCGGGCCCGGGTGGTCGTGGTCGGTGCCGTAGATCCGGCCTCGTAGCAGCTTTCTCATCGTCGCTGTCCATGTCGTCCAGCCTGGCAACCGCCACCGACAACGAGGGCTTGCCCAAGGGGCGCTTGGGCAAGCCCTCGCGTTGCCAGGGGTGGCTTGCCCGCAGCTGCGCCAGCGTCCGAGCCAGCCGCCGGCCTTCGCGGCCTGCGCCGCCTCCTCCTGGAACTCCCGCTCCTGGCGCTCGCGTTCGGCCTGTTCCGCCTGCCGCTCCGCCTCGAGCGCCCTTGCCTTGCAGTCGTCGCACAGGTGCGGGTGGCTGTCCCCGCAGCCCCAGTCGACCGCGATGCTGGCCTTCCACCGGTCATCGGTGAACTTCTGTCCGCAGTCGCCGCACACCGGACGCTGAGCCTCACGTTGGGCTGCTTCCTGCGCGAGGCGGCCGACCAGCCAGTGTCAACACTCTCCGGTTCACCCCCTCACCCCAACCCAGACCCTCGTCAAGGGCCGACCGGCAGCTGTGGCGGGCGACCGCGCACGGCTGGCACCGTCGAGCAGGCCCAGTCCGACGTGCCGCTACTTCTTGACGATGAGGTAGTTCTTGGCGGGAAAGGTGAGTTCGAACGCCATCCCGTACATGCGACGTAGATCAGCCACGCTGGTGGAGGCTGGCTCGTGCAGACAGCGCCTCACCGGTGGATCATCGGTTGCGCACGGGCGAGGTTCTTCGATCAGTTCACGCGTGCCCTCGCAGTCAGCACGCCAGCACACGGAGGACCTTTACGTGGTTCCCCTACGTGGATCCCCCGATGCCCGCATGGCCTTCTCGATGAAACCTTCTTCCCCATCGCTCGGGCAGTCGGCCCGGAAGACGTCAGCGACAAGCGAAGGAGATGTCAGGTGGAGATGTATGGCTTTGCGCCGCCGCGCGGCAAGCCCAGACCGGGCGAGCCGCGGCGGCGGTCCCGAGCATGGCTTGCGTTGACAGCGCTGCTCGTCACGGTGGGCCTGCCGGTGCTGGGCAACGCGCCGGTGGCGGAGGCTACCGTGCCCGCGCCCGGGGCGCCGCCCGATGCTGGTTACTCCTACGATTACTCGACGATGAAGGGGCCCGGCCTGCTGGACAAGCCCAACCTCTCCACGTCCCCTTCCGCAGGCCGGATTCCGGTGACGCTCGCCACCGGTAACCTGTGGATGTCCGAGACTGATCTCAGCCTGCCTGGACGCGGCATACCAGCAAGCCTCGGTCGCACATACAACTCTACGAGCGCGGCTTCTGATCTGGGACTGTTCGGTTACGGCTGGACGGGCTCGATTCCGAGGGTCAACTGGGAGCAAGTCTTGGTCGCCGGCCACGACCCCACATATCTTCCTGGCGGCCTGTGGGACGAGCACGGCAACTACACCCGCTTCAGCGGTGAAAACGTCAAGGGGAGCGAGCGGACCAGCAAGTGGGGCCAGAAGCTCGTGGCCGTCGGTAACACCTACCAACTCATCCGTCACGATCAGACGAAGATCGTCTTCAACACTCCTCCAGACGGCAACAACGGCCTGCCGGCCGGCTGGCCGGCCAGCATCAAAGATGAGACCGGAATGGGGGTGACCTTCACCCTCTCCAACGACCTGCCGGTCGCGATGACCGACACGGCCGGTCGTAGGCTGACCTTGACGTACAGCGGATCGCACATCTCGAAGGTGACCGATCCCGCCGGCCGGTCGGCGAGCTACGGGTACGACGCGTCGGGCAACCTGGTCTCGGTCACGGACCTGGGCGGCAACGTGACCAAGTACGGGTACGACTCCGCGCATCACCTGACCTCGGTGACCAGCCCCAGGGGCGGCGTGACGAAGATCGCCTACGGGACGGTCCCGTTCAGGGGAGTCGCCTACACGGAGGTGACCTCGCAGACCGACCCGCTGGGCCGCGTGACGAAGTACAGCTACACCCCCCAGGACACGGGCGACTACTGTCCGAACAAGTACACGACGGTGACCACCCCTGGCGGAGTGTCATCGACGGACTATTTCCGGTACTGCGCCATCATCCAGCACAAGCTCGGTGACAACGGCTGGTCCTACAGCTACGACCCGAAGCTGCGGGGCATCACCAAGACGGTCGACCCGAAGAACCACACCACCACGGCGGTCTTCGACGAGAACGGCAACGCGACGTCGGTCACGAACGCGCTGGGGCAGGTCACCAGGGCGACGTACAGCGACACCAACAAGACGCTGTCAACGACGGATCCGCTGGGCCACACCACCACCCAGACCTATGACGCGAAGGGCAACCTCGTCAAGACCACCCGCGGGGCGGTCACGACCAGCTACACCTACGGCGACGCCAACCATCCCGGTGACTTGACCTCGACGACGGATACCGAGGGCAAGGTGTGGAGGTACGGCTATGACGCCTACGGCATGCAGACGTCGACGACCGATCCGCTGGGCAATGTCAGCCGTGAGGCGTTCGACTCGCTGGGTCGGCAGGTCAGCAGCACGGCTCCCAACAGTGCGGTGACCAAGTACACCGTGGACCTTATGGGGCGGGTGAACGCGGTCACCGACCCGCTCGGCCGGATCACCCGCACCGCCTATGACGCAGACGGCAACGTGGTGAAGCTGACCGAACCGTCCGGCACGGTGACCACCACCTCCTACGACGCCGCGGACCAGCCCACGACGGTGACGGCCGGTGTCGGCACCGGGGTGGCGCGCACGTCGAAGACCTCCTACACCGCCGACGGCAACGTGCTCACGCAGACCGACGGGCTGGGGAAGGTCACCACCTACGGCTACGACAGCCAGGGCCGGGTGGTGAGCGTCACCGACCCCCTGGGCCGCAGGACCACCACCACGTACGACGCGACGAACAACCCGTCCACCGTGGTCGACCCCTCCGGGCGCACCACCACGTACACCTACGACGGGCTCGACCGGAAGGTGACCACGAAGTTCTCGGACACGACGACCAACGAGGTCACCGCCACGGTGTACGACGCGGCCGGCCGGCGTACCTCGATGACCGACGGCACCGGCACGACGACGTACGCCTACGACGACCTCGACCGGCTGACCAGCCGCAAGGACGGTGCCGGGCGGACGGTGGGCTACGGGTACGACAAGCGCGGGCTGCTGACCGCGCTCACCTACCCGAGCGGATCAAAGGTCACCCGCGGATTCGACGCGGCCGGCCGGCTCACTTCGGTGACGGACTGGCTCGGTCACATCAACAGGTTCGGCTACGACGCGAACTCGAACCTGACCACCACCACGCTGGGCAACGGCAACGTGATCAGGGCGGCCTTCGACGCCGCCGACCAGAACACGGTGCTCAGCCTGAACAAGGGCGCCACCGTGCTCAAGCGGCTGGGATACACCCGCGACACGGCAGGCATGATCACGGCCGAGGACAGCAAGGCGTATGCCTACGACCCCACGCACCGGCTGACCTCTGCCGAAGGCACCGCGCTCGGCTACGACGCGGCCGACCGCCGCACCACGACCGGCGCCACCAAGTTCACCTACGACGTCGCCGGCGAGCTGACCTCCTCGGTCACCGGCAGCGCCAGCACCAGCTACACCTACGACCCCACAGGCAACCGCACCAAGCGCACCACCCCGAGCGCGACCACCGCCTACGGCTTCGACCAGGCCGGCCAGCTGACCAGCCTGACGAACACCGGCACGCACACCTTCGCCTACGACGGTGACGGTCTGCGGGTGAGCAAGTACACCGGCGCGAACAACCAGACCCGCGCGTACAGCTGGAACGTGGTCGAAGGCCTGCCGACGATCATCGCCGACGGTTCGAACTCCTACATCACGGGTCCGGGTGGCCTGCCCCTGGAGCAGATCAACGGCACCACCGCGGTGTACTACTTCCACGACCAGATCGGCAGCACTCGGGTCCTGACCAACCAGGACGGTACGGTGAACAGCACGTACGAGTTCACCGCCGACGGTGTGACGAAGAGCCGCACCGGCACCTCGGACAACCCGTTCCAGTTCGCCGGGCAGTACCTCGACTCGACCACGGGTCTCTACTACATGCGGGCCCGCTACTACGACCCCGAGACGGCACAGTTCATCAGCCGCGACCCGGCGGTCACCCAGACCCGGCAGCCGTACGCGTACGCCAACGACAACCCGGTCAACCTGAGCGACCCCAGCGGCCTCTTCGTACCTACGCCCAACGGGTGCGGGCCGGCAGGCGGGATATCCAGCTACGTCATCCCCAACAACCCGCTCGGGTACGCCTTCGAAGGCGCCTGCAACGCGCACGACTTCTGCTACGGCGCCGGCATGGCGAGATCATTCTGTGACACGCAGTTCTTCAACAACACGTTCAACAGCTGCCCCGACGGAGCCGAGGGCATCGAGTGCGCGCTCATCGCCAACGGCTACTACCGTGCCGTCCATGCGGGGGGAGCCGACCCCTGGATGAATGCGCAGGAGGAGCGGGCGAAAGATCTCGCCTGGTGGATCGCGAGCTGCGGTGGAAACGCGGCATGCATCGCGAAGGCCCAGAACGACGCGGCGTTCGACGACATCATGAACCAGATGTTCGCCTGTGGGGACGACCAGTCCTGCGAACGCGCGATCGGTGACAGCTTCCACGACCAGGACGGCACCGAGGACGGTGGTGTCGACGGTTGGATTTCCAACGACGGGGGCTGCGGGGGCATCATGTGCGACGGTGACTTGAGCGGTGGTGACGGGAGCGGTGGTGACGGGAGCGGTGGTGACTGGAGCGACGGCTGGGGCAGTTCCGACTGGGGCGGCCTGGACGGCGCGGGCGGCGACTGGGGCGGAGGTGGCGGAGGTGGCTCCGACACGCCCTGGTGGAGCGTGAGCAACTGATCCGGTGAATCCAGCCTGCTGTAGTTCTGACAGGTGAAGGAGGGCATGCCATTGTCGGTCACCCGCAATGGCGTGCCCTTCCGGGCGTGCAGGGACAAGTGGAACACGCAAGAGCGGACACGTGACGTCTGGCCGCCGTTGGCCTGGCCCCCTCGCCCGCCTGGCGGACAGGCCCGGCCAGCGCTTCGGTCTCCCGCAGGAGCCGGTCCGTGGGGGTGAAGTCCCCCAGCTCGACCGCGAGCGCGGCGCGTACGAACGCGGCGAGCGCGGTACTCCCGTTGCGCACCTCGAAGATGCGCAGCGCCCCGTCCGCGTACGCGGCGCGGTGTCGGCACCCGGCCTGCACGCAGTACCCCTCGGCGGCCAGGGCGAGCCGCTTGAAGGCGGCGTTCTTCTCGTCGGTGAGCTGGGCAGGACAGCCCAGGTGGTCCAGCGTGATCCGGAGGTGGGCGCGCATCTCGGCCGGGCGGATGGTGAGCCGTCCGCCACCGGGCGTGACGTAGCGGCCTGGTGCCACCGGGGCGTACGGATGGATCAGCGGCAGATCCTTATCCACCACGTGCAGGGCGGGCAGTCCGTCGTACTCGAAGTAGGGGCCTGCAATGCCGTTGTGCTCAATTGCCATAGGGTCCTCGTCTCGGTCGCGGGGCGGGCGCCGCCCCATCACGCGCTGGTGACCGGCACGTTCCGCAGCAGTGCGGAGGTCATCGCCAGGAGCGTCTCCGCCTCAGCCCGGTCGTACTTGAAGGTCTTGGTGACCCCGTCGTTGTGCAGAGCACCGCAAGTCTGGCCGTACAGGGCGTCCTGGATCCGCCACCACCGCTCGGTCTGGTTGCACTGGTTGGCTTGCTTCCTCGATCCGGGGTTGTCCCAGGTGACGTTCTCCCGGACCCACTCCAGCGCCCGCCTGACCTCCAGGATCGACGCCCGGACCTCGCCCACGGTCAGCAGCCGCTGCGCCTCCCGCAGCGTCCGGCCGACCTCGTCCCGCTCCGGATCGCCGAGCGGGTACGGCACGGCCATCTCGAACGCGGCGGACGGGCCCAGCTGCGCGAGCTCCTGTTCCCACCTGCTCTTGGCGATGGTGATGTGCGCCGTGGCCTGGGCGCTCCCCGGGTACCCGGGCGCCTGCGGCAGGGTCGCGTTGAGGTCGATGACGAGTAGCCCACGCACGTAGGCGGTGGCGGCCCGCTGCGGCAGCGTGTCGAGGGATTTGTGGTTCAGCGTTTCGGGATGGAGTGCCAGGCGTCCCGGCAGATGGGCGGCCGGGCTTCGGCACAGCCACTGCACCTTCGTGTCGCTTGTAGCACCGGTCGCAGGTGTCCGGCCTGGAGCCGTCGGCCCGGGCGACGATGGGAACGATCTGCTCGCAAACACCGCAGAGGCGGGCAGGGCTGGAGTAGCAGCCGCCGCAGACCGGCCCGTCAGAGGTCAGGGCGTTGACCCGGCGTACTCGACCGCAACGGCAGCACGTCTGAGTGTTCTTGGGCGCACAGGTCTGGCAGAGGCTGGTGCCGTCGGGCAGGCGCCGGTACGAGATTCATCATCCGGTGGCAGTCGGCGCATTCCAAGGGTGCGCTGGCCGCGGGCCCGCCCGTGGCCGAGAAGGTGGAGGTGGGCGTCGAGCGCTGGGTGCGGCGAGCAGGTTCCAGCTGGGGATGCGGGCTTCCCAACGCGACTGGGTGCAGGGGCGCGACAGGCCCTCCCTGCCGCGGCAGGCCCTATTGCCGCGGCAGGCGCCGGCCGTTTCAGCCCCGTGCGGCGAAGGGGCCCGCGACCTGCTCGGGAGCACGGTCCCGCCGCCGTCGATCGCTGTGGCCGAAGCATGCACTGGCACTCTTCGGCCACAGGAATCTCTTGAGGCACCTTCCGCCCACCGTTCACTCTGTCCATGGCTTCGGCCCACCAGGCCTGAAGCCCTTTCAGAGTTCAGGGGAGGAAGTCCACACATGCGAAGACTCCACGCCCTCTGGGCCGCGGCAGGAGCGGCCGGACTGCTCGCGGGAGCCGTCGTCCCCGCGACGGCCGGCCCCCGGTCCCCGGTCACCACGTCACGCGCCACAAGCACACCGGACATCACAGGGTCCGCCGCCACGAGTACGCAGACCGTCACCCTCATCACCGGCGACACCGTGTCCCTCAGCGCCGGACCGGACGGCAAGTACGCCGTCGACGTCCGGCGCGGCAAGGGCCGCGAAGCCGCCACCTTCCTGTCCAGCGAGAAGGACGGCGAGGTGAGCGTCCTGCCCTCGGACGCCATCCCGCTCGTGCAGGCAGGCCGTCTCGACCCGGCCCTCTTCAACATCACCCAGCTCGTGAAACAGGGATACGCCGACGCGAAGACCGGCACCACACCCGTGATCGCCACCTACACGAAGGGCAACACGACCCCCGACGGCGCCCGCCGGACACTCAACCTGCCCACCATCGACGGCGCCGCACTCAGCGCCAAGAAGTCCACCGCCTTCTGGTCGGACATCGCCCCCGCGCTCGGCACCGAACCCACCACCAAGGCCGCGAAGCGGCTCGGCGAGGGCATCGACAAACTCTGGCTCGACGGTAAGGTCGAGGCGTCCCTGGACGTGAGCGTGCCGCAGATCGGCGCGCCCGAAGTGTGGAAGTCGGGCTACGACGGCAAGGGCGTCAAGATCGCCGTCCTGGACACGGGCGCGGACACCGGCCACCCGGATCTCGCCGGGAAGATCGCCGAGACGAAGAGCTTCGTGCCGGACCAGGCGGTGCAGGACGGCCACGGCCACGGCACCCACGTGGCCTCCACGATCGTCGGCTCGGGCGCGGCCTCGGACGGCAAGCGCAAGGGTGTCGCGCCGGGCGCGGAGCTACTGGTCGGCAAGGTGCTGGGCAACGACGGGCGCGGCCAGACCTCCTGGATCCTGGAGGGCATGGAGTGGGCGGCGAAGTCCGGCGCGAAGATCGTGTCGATGTCGTTGGGCGGTACGGCCTCGGGTCCCTCGGACGTGCTGAGTGAGACCGTCGACGAGCTGTCCGCGTCCACCGGCACCCTCTTCGTGATCGCGGCGGGCAACGCGGGACCGGGCAAGCAGACCCTGGGCACCCCGGGCATCGCCGACTCGGCGCTCACGGTCGGCGCGGTCGACAAGTCCGACAAGCTGGCCTCGTTCTCCAGCCGCGGCCCGCGCCTCGGCGACTACGCGGTCAAGCCGGAGATCACCGCACCGGGCGTGGGCATCACCGCGGCACGCGCCGCCGGCACCACCATGGGCACGCCGGTCGACGACAACTACACGACGGCGAACGGCACTTCGATGGCGACCCCGCATGTCGCGGGCGCCGCGGCGCTGGTCGCGCAGGCCCACCCCGACTGGACGGGCCAGCAGATCAAGCAGGCGCTGGCGACCACCGCGAAGACGATGCCGGACGCCGACGCCTTCCAGCAGGGCGACGGCCGGGTGGACGCCGTACGGGCGGTGCGACAGGGCGTCTTCGCGACCCCCGCACTGAGCTTCGGAAAGTTCGAGGACGGCGACACCGAGGTCGTCACCAAGGACATCACGTTCACCAACACCACTGACAAAGCGGTGGAGTTGAAGCTGTCGTCGAGTCTCCCCAAGGTCACCCCGGCCGCCGAAACGGTCACTGTGCCCGCGAAGGGCACCGCCGCGGCCCCGGTCGGTGTCGATCCGGCGAAGGAGGAGCAGGGGCAGTACACCGGCCACATCACCGCGACCGCCGACGGCGTCCGGCTCACCACGGCCATCGGCTTCGCGAAGGCGCCCAAGACGTTCGACCTGAAGGTTTCGCTGCTGGGCCGAGACGGCAAGGCGGCAGGCTCGTCGCTTTACACGCTCCATGAGCTGAACGGCGCGATTCCCAAGGAGTACGGCTTCCTGGGCGGCACCGAGACCTGGGAGGTCCCGGCCGGTACGTACTCCGTCGCCACCTGGATCCCCGACCGGGACGCGGGCGGCGTGGCCGTCGGCACCTCGGTCGTCGGCGATCCCGAGATCAAGGTCGACGGTGACACCGAGGTGGTCCTCGACGCCCGCAAGGCGGTGGAGATCAAGCCGAAGACCAAGGAGGACTCCGAGTTCCAGGGCTTCAGCACCAACTGGCACCGGGAGGGCAGCCCGGGCAGTGCCTGGGGACTGACCTACAGCCAGGGCTGGTGGACCGACCACGTCTACGTGGCGCCCACCAAGAAGGTCACCGAGGGAACGCTGGACTTCTACGCCAAGTTCCGGCTCTACGCGAAGGAGCTGACGGCGAGCGTCACCAGCCCCGAGAAGTACGCGCTGTCGCTCGACTACAGCCAGACGTACAACGACTTCCCGACGAAGATCAGCGGTGACCGCACGGTGCGGGCCGTGGACGCGGGCGGCGGCACCGAGGCAGACTTCAAGGGGCTCGACGTCAAGGGCAAGGTGGCGGTGGTCGGACTCGGCGCCACCGAGTGGGCGGACGAGGCGCTGGCCAACGCCACGAAGGCGGGGGCCGGGTATGTCATCGCGTACCGCAAGAACCCAGGCTTCTGGCTCACCGCCGTGGACCGTGCGACCAGCGTCCCGCTCATGATCGCCACCGGCGAGGAGGGCGCCAGGCTCACCAGCCTGTTGAAGACCGGCAAGAAGGTGACGCTGAAGCTGGGCGGCACACCGGTCAGTCCGTACGTCTACAACCTGCTCGCCACCCAGAGCGGCGCCATCTCGGCGAACCAGACGTACCACCTGGACAGCTCCAACACGACGAAGTCCAGGGCAAGTTACTACGGGGCCAAGGCCGGCCAGATCGGCACGGACACCGTGTACACGTACCGCCCTTGGCAGCTTTACGCCATCGAGAGCAGCCAGTACATGCAGCTCGGTACGGTGCGCACCGAGTACAACTACGTCGACCCCGACACCCGTGTCTGGCACAACGTCTACCCGGACTGGCAGGCGGGCAAGGCCCAGTGGAGTCCACTGCGGACCTACACCAAGGCGACCACGGAGCCCGCCGAGGAGTGGCTGCGGCAGGTCGTCCGCCCGGGGGCCAGCGAGGAGTACGGGGTCTCCCAGCGCACCGGGGATAAACTCACCCTCTCCGTTCCGGAGTTGAGCGACGCCACACCGGGCCACTACGGATACGTCGACGGTGCCCAGGACACCGCGCAGGGCAAGCTGTACAAGGACGGACAGCTGGTCGGCGACTCGCTCCTCGGCGGCTACGGCACCTTCGACGTACCGGCGGGCAACGCCTCGTACCGTTTCGTACTGGATGTGCAGCGCCGGGCCGACTGGGCCGCGTACTCGACGAGCACCCACACCGAATGGTCCTTCGCCTCCGCGCACACCGACGCCGAGACGCCGCTGCCACTGCTCACCATCGGCCTCGCCCCGAAGAAGCTCGACCTCCTCAACCGTGCCGAGGGCAAGAAGGAGCTGGAGATCGGGCTGCCGGTCAGCGATCAGCTGGGAATCGTCAGGGCGAGCAGCCTGAAGGCGTGGGCCTCCTACGACGACGGCACGTCCTGGAAAGAGGTGAAGGTCAAGAACGGCAAGGCGAAGTTCAAGCCCGCCAAGGGAGCGCAGTCCGTGTCGCTGCGTGTGCGGGCCGCCGACAAGGACGGCAACCGGATCGAGCAGACCGTACTGCGGGCGTTCGGTCTTAAGTGATGTGAAGTGAGCCGTCCACGACGGTCGGGCCGCGCTCCCCATGAGGGAGCGCGGCCCTTCCGCCGTTCGGCCTACCTGCGGAGCAGGCTGCTTACTCGCGGATCAGGCTGCCTACTTGCGGATCAGGCTTCGCAGCACGTACTGACCTTGTTCTTTATCTACCAAGATCTTCCGGGCTTGCCGATGGCTTTGGGGGTCTCGGGGCGTTTAACGGTTTTGCCGACGTCGTAGCGGGGTGCCCGGTGTCTGTTCTTGGCGCCGGGTGGCCGTCCGGGGCCGACGCCACGGGGTTGGGGAACAGGGGTAGGTCAGGCGAGGTGAGCGAGGATGTTCCTGAACCCCCGGCGGACCCGGGCGGGCGTAAGCCGGTCGGAGGCGGTGGGCTTCTCCCACGGCGGAGGTCGGCGGCGAGGGGACGGGCGAGCCGGAGCTGGTTGTGAGCGACGATCAGGATCCAGGTCCAGCGGTCCGCCGCCTTCGGGGTGCGGAGTCGCCGACGATCATGATGTCCGGGTCCCCGGCCCGCCACTGGCCGGCGGTGATGAGGCGCTCGACGACTCCCCGGAGCTGGGCGGAGGTGACCGCGGTCGCGTCGTCCGCCGGGCCGAGCCGGACCACGTCCAGGATCGCGGTCCAGGACGTGGCACCCGGCTCCAGCACGGCCACGAAGGAGTAGGGCCAGCCCGGGATGAACTGCGAGGCCGTCTTTACGCGACCGTAGACGTGGCGGAACAGCCGTTGAGCCGAACACGGCGCGTCCGCACGCAGCCACGACGACAGCCGAGGGCGTCGAGCTGGGTGACCAGCCGTCTGCGTCGGCTTTCTTCGCTCAGACGGCGGGCGACATGGTCGGGACCGAGATCGTGGTAGGGCTCGTCGTGGGACAGCATGTGGTAGGCGGCCATAAGCATCGTGTGGGCAATCGCGACGGCGGTACTTTTGTCACCGCTCCTGGCGCGCAGCCGCTGATACCGCGCGGAGATGTAGCCGCCCTTGCGGTGACCGACACCGGGATCAACCGGTGCCCGTGCGCAGCTCGTGTCTGCAGGGGTGCCGGTCACCAGGAGGGGGGCTGCGACGGCTGTGCCGACTGCTGTGCCTGGAAGGCGGCGCCGGGGGTCTGAGGTTGGACCGCCGACCGGCCCTGTTCGTCGTCACCGAGCATCATGTCCGGGTCGAACATGACGATCACGGCGGCGACCAGCAGGACCACGAGCGGGCCGGCCAACATCACCAGGAGGAACGACAGCAGGCTGGTGGACGACTCGGGGACCGCGGCCCGGCCGGTGAGCTGGACGGAGATGGCGGCCATGCCGGTGTAGTGCATGCCGGTCACGGCCACCCCCATGACCAGGCTCGCGCCCAGGCTGGACCACAGGGTGTGGATGGAGACGGCCGCCCACAGGGCCGCCGTCGCGGCGGCGACGGCGATCACGATGGACACCGCCACCGTCATGGTGTCATAGCGCAGGGTGCCGTTGGTGTGGATGGCGGCCATGCCGAGGTAGTGCATCGCCGCGACTCCGACCCCGGTGACCGTGCCCGCCACCGCCAGGTTCGCCGGCGTCCCGCCCCGGTAACCGACGAGGAACACGCCCACCGCGACCACGGCGATCGCGACGACGAGGCTGAGGAGGGTTCTGACGGTGTCGTAGCCGACCAGGGCGCCTTGGACGTTGAAGCCGATCATGGCGATGAAGTGCATGGTCCAGATGCCGCAGCCGATCGATATCGCGCCCAACGCCAGCCACCCTGCCCTGCGCTGCGGACGGCGCAGCGAGCGTGTCGTGCACCGCAGGCCGAGGGCCGCACCGAGGCAGGCCATCAGATAGGCGGCCACGGGGGTGACCGCGCCGTAGTAGAAGTTGGAGACGGTGGCGGTCATGAAGCTTCCCCTTCGCATACGTGACGGCCGGCGGCACCGCGGACGCGTACCGGCACGGCGATACGGCACTTGGACCCGCCTGGCGGACAGGACCCGAGCCCGGCAGCGCCGCCGGGGATACGAGGGGACGGCAAGCCGCGTCAGGCCGGATGAAGCCAGCTGGCCGAGTCGCAAGTGATTCAAACACACAAGGCACGCATAACCTTCACACTTCGCAATAGTTCGCCGAATCGATACACCACCACACTTCACCCCAGAACTCGGCCAGCGCTGTCCGTGCCCCTGCAGTCGTGACCCAGGTGTGAGACTGGTAGGCCCGCATGTTGAGCTGTCGCGTATTCGTCAGCCGAGACGTGTTCATGGCCTGACAGAGTGACGGAGACAGTGATTCCAGGTGGGGTCCAGCTCCCGGTAGCGGATGGTGGGTGGGCCAGTGGGGAGCTGATCACCGGTCGCCGAGATATGTGCGTTCCAGGCGATGCCGAGCATGTCCTCACCCTCCAGGTCGACGCCGTCGGCTGCCGAGGCTTGAACGATGGGCAGTTCTGCCAGAGCATCGGGGTCAGCGACTACGCGCTCGAAGACTTCACGGCCCTGAGCGATCAGCCAGCCGCGGAAGTAGTCGAAGCCGTCGTCAGAGCACCCACCGTTGGCGATGTAAGCAGCAGCCCACAGAGGATTGGTGTACGAGTCGACCATCAGCTCCCACAGCACCTGCTCAACTGCGATGATCTCCTCGACCGACCGGGAGGCCAGCAACGAGGTCGCTTCGCGAGCGACCGCTTCGCCGTCGTTCGGGTTGGACGCCTGATTGCGGGCTGCCTCAATGAGCTGCCGGAACTGCTGCTTGTTCATGGAGGCAGAGCCTGCCACCGGCCCATCAGAGCAGCCATGTCGCTCCTGTCAGCGTGTGTGATCGCCGGTGCATATCGGCTCCAGGTTCCTCCGGCTTCGGTGACCAGGCGGGTCGCGGTCTTGTCGTGGTAGCCGAGTGGCTTCGCGATGATGGGTGCCGGGGCTTGGAGGACGAGCTGGCGGATCGCGGAGGTCCGGTGGGCAACGGAGCGGTTCCGCCGCGACGGCCGTACCGCCGTAATCGCTCGGCCTCCCGGCGCCGATCGGGTCACTCGCTGTCGGACGGACGCGGATTTTCCACGTGTGAGATCCAGGTGGTGAGCAGTCCTTCAAGTGCCTTGGTCTCGGCGGGCGTCAGGAGGCTCAGCAGGCGGCGTTCGTTGCGCATGTGGTCGGTGAAGGCCTGGTCGATCAGTTCGCGACCGGGCTGGGTGAGGGCCACGATCCGGCCGCGTCGGTCGTCGTCGGAACGGCGGCGGGTGACGAGTCCGGCCCGCTCCAGGCGGTCGATTCGCTTCGTCATCGCGCCGGTGGTGACCATGGTGTGGGCGGCGAGTTCGCCGGGCGCGCGCTCATAGGGCTCGCCGGCGCGGCGCAGTGCGCACAGGACGTCGAACTCTCCCTCGCTGAGTCCGTAGCGCTCGTAGACGAGGCGGAGTTCCCCGGTGAGATGGTCGGCCAGGCGGTGCAGCCGGCCGATCACGCCCTGCGGGGAGATGTCGAGGTCGGGTCGCTCGCGGCGCCAGTCGGCCTGGATGCGGGCCACGCGGTCCAACAGTTGCGGGTCGTCCATGCACACCATGATAGCTTCCCGGGAAGCTATCATGTCTTCCATGGAAGCTAATATGCGGTGGGTGGCCCTGACCGCTGTCGCACCGGTGGCCTGGGGCGCCAACTATTACGTCACCCATGAATTCCTGCCACGCGACAGCCCCCTCTATGGGGCGGCTCTGCGCGCGCTGCCCGCCGGTCTCGTCCTGCTGGGCCTGTGCAGACAGCGACCGCGCGGTGCGTGGTGGTGGCGGTCCGCGGTGCTCGGGCTGCTCAACGTGAGCGTGTTCTTCGTGCTCGTCTACGCCGCCTCCCAGCTACTGCCGACGAGCATCGCCTCGACCGTCATGGCGGTGTCCCCGCTGGCGATGATGGTCATCGCCTGGGCCCTCGTCTCCGAGCGGCCCGGCATCGCACACCTGGCCGGCGCCGCGATCGGGCTCGGCGGGGTCTGCCTCATGCTGCTCACGGGAACGGCAGGAGTGAGCGTGCCGGGAGTCCTCGCCTCGGCCGCGGCCATGCTCGTGTCGTCCTTCGGTCACATCCTGACCAAGCGGTGGAACACCGGTACCGACGTGCTCGCCTCGACCGCCTGGCAGCTCACCGCCGGGGGACTGTTCCTGCTGCCGGTCGCCGCAGCTGTGGAGGGCACTCCGCCCGCACTCTCCACACCGGCGCTCCTCGCGTTCGGCTACGTCACCCTTGTCGCCACCGCGCTGGCCTTTGCCGCCTGGTTCACCGGGCTACGGCACCTGCCCGCGGGGACCGTGGGCCTGGTCGGACTGCTCAACCCCGTCACAGGCGTGCTGCTCGGCACGGCGGTGGCCGGAGAGGTGCTGACAGTCCAGCAGTTGTGCGGGCTGGCACTCGTCCTGGTCGGAGTCGTCCTGGGACGGCCCACACGCGCAGGACGACGCGGTGGTAGCCAGACTCCTCTCCAACCTGCACCCGACAAGCGCCCCGCCCGCGAGTCCTTCACCTGCAATCCCCTGTGAGGACAGGGGACACGGAGCAAGGAGCGGCGCCGATAGCCCGGGATGAGTGAGCAGATGGGGCGGGGTGCCGCCGTGGTCCTGGTCGACAGCCCGCCAGAGGTACTTCTGCTCGCCGTTGATCTTGATGAAGACCTCGTCCAGGTGCCACTTGTCACCAGGCCGGAGCGGGCGGCGGGGCAGCGAATTGGCGTACTGCTGCCCGAACTTCATGCACCAGCGGCGGATGGTCTCGTAGGAGACCATGACGCCGCGCTCGAGCATCGACTCCTCGACCTCACGAAAGCTGAGCGGGAACCGGAAGTACAGCCACACGCAGTGGGAGATCACCTCGACCGGGTACCGGTGACCCCTGTACGACGGTGACGCGCTCCCCACGGACGATCCCCCACCATGATCAACACAAAGATCATCCCCCCGCTCAGCCGACGTGACAGCGCCTCCCAAGGTGATCAGAAGCTGTGTCAGAACCGGTGATCAGTGACGTTCTGCGACTGCTGTACCGGTCGGTGGAACGGATGCCGTGGATCGGATAGGGGCCGGAATTGGTCATGTTGGCTTGGCGTCTGGTGATGTTGGTGGTGTGAGGTGGAGTCTGGGGCATCGCCGGACCGGGGTTCCGCAGCCGACGCAGGACGCCGACGCTTCGGCCCGCACCGGGTGGCGCACCATGGCCCCAATGGTGGAGATGGTCGGGAAGGTCACGCGGAGCCGTTACGACGAGCTGGTGGCCGAGTCTCTGGACATGGTGGAGGAGGACACCCGCTGCCAGTTCGCTCGGGGACGCGGCTCTTGAGTTGGAGCCGCTGCGCGGGCACGGCGGTCATCTGCCGCTGGATGAGGGTGACCAGGGTGTGGAGGAGTCGCTGCGGTGGCTCGCCCAGCTACTGCGGGGCCAGTAGCCACGGGGCGGGTCTGCCCGCCCACGTCCACGGCCAGGCGGTACGCAAGGCCCTGCAGGAGGCACGGCCGGCGGGGCTGACGCTCCCGCAGCTGTGCCGGGCGACCGAGCGCACGCCGTCGCAGGTCTGGGCGGGCCTGAGGTTCCTGCGGAAGGTCGCGGTCAAGGAGGGACTCCCGCCGGTGACCTACAGCAGACGGGACGGCTTCCAGATGTCGGAGGAGAGCGAGGTCTGGATCTCCTACGAGCGGGCGATCTTCCAGGCGGAACTGCACCGGATCACCAACTTCATCACCGGGATCATCGGCCCCGCACGCCAAGAAGGCAGAAAACATGGAGGGTCTGTTCATGGTCAGTCGTGCCTCCTTTCTTGAAGAGGCGGTGCGGGGGCCGTAAGGGCCGCCCAGCAGTACCCGGCCCGCTGGCTGGGTGCCAGGTCGGCGCGTCGCGGAGCCCCCACTGGGGTTGCTGGACGGCCTGTACGGGAGTGACGGCTCGGCGCTGAGAGTATGGGCGCCGGGGGTGGTGCTGGGCTGGCCTGGTCAGGCGCCGGCGCCGCCGTCGACTGGCAGGATCGCGCCGGTCACGTACGAGGCACGGTCGCTGAGCAGCCACGCGGCCGCCTCGGCGATCTGCCGGGGCTCGGCCATTTGACCGAGCGGAATCGCCGCGGTCATCTGCTCGACGATGCCGGGAGTCGCCGCCTCCCAGGTGTCGATCATCTCCGTGGAAGTGCCACCGGGGGTGATGCCGTTGACCCGGATACGGTCACCGGCCCAGTTCACCGCGGCAGTCTCGGTAAGGCTGTTGAGCGCGCGCTTCATCGCGCCGTACGCGGGCAGGGCGGGGTTCGCCCGGCGGCTGCCGATGCTGGAGGTGTTGACGATCGCCCCACCACCGCCCCGCCGCATGAGCGCGGCCTCGGCGGTCATGGCAGTCCAGTGCGAACGGAAGTTCACGGCGAACTGCTCGTCGATGTCCTCGTCGCTGGTCGTCTCGACCGGGCCGAACTGCTGCTGGGGAACTGCGCCGTTGTTGAAGGCGCCGTCCAGCCGTCCGTGCAGCTTTTCGACGCGGTCGACTGCGGCGCGGATGCTCGCGGGGTCGGCGAGGTCCAGGGTGACGGCGTCGGCGATGTGGCCGTCGGCGCGGATCTCCTTCACGATGCGCTCGAGGGCGTCGGTGCTGCGGGCGGCGAGCAC
Source organism: Streptomyces sp. NPDC049687 (assembly GCF_044465285.1). Classification (NCBI taxonomy): domain Bacteria; kingdom Bacillati; phylum Actinomycetota; class Actinomycetes; order Kitasatosporales; family Streptomycetaceae; genus Streptomyces; species Streptomyces sp. NPDC049687. Next base: position 341,370 of record NZ_JBITLN010000008.1, on the reverse strand, counting down.
CACAGTGGCGCCCTCGGCGGCGAAGAGCCGGGCGGCGGCCGCCCCGATGCCGCGGCTGGCGCCGGTGATGAAGATGACCTTGCTGGTGAGCAGGCCGACGGGTGCGCTGTCGGTGGTGTTCGTGTCGTTCGTCATGGCAACAGCGTCCGGCCGGCTGCCGACCGGATACAGGCACAGGCTGTACCAGGATCCGCCTCCGCGCCGCGCGCACACTGAGCGTATGGACAAACAGGAACTCGGCGCGTTCCTCCGCAGCCGCCGCGAACGGCTCCGCCCGCAGGACGTCGGCCTCCCCTCCGGACCGCGACGCCGCACACCAGGTCTGCGCCGCAAGGAAGTGGCGGTCCTCGCGCACATCTCCACCGAGTACTACATCCGGCTCGAGCAGGGCAGGGCGCCACGCCCCTCGGGCGACGTCCTGGCCGCGATCGCGGGCGCGCTGCGCCTCACCGACGCCGAGTCCGACCACCTCCACGTCCTCGCAGGCACCGCGCCGAACCGCACCGGACTGCACCGGCGCGACGTCCGCCCGAGCATCCTCGCGCTCCTTCAGCGCCTGCCACAGACGGCCGGCATCGTGATGTCCGCCGCATGCGAGATCCTCGCCTGGAACGACCTCGCGGCCGCGCTCATGGAGGACTTCACCCCGCTCACCCCCAGCGACCGCAACCTCGCACGCCGGGCCTTCCCCGGGCCGCGGCGCACCGATGCAGCGCTCTACGGGATCTCCGACGCCGCCGATTTCCGCCTGAGCGTCGTGATGCAGCTTCACGCCGCCCTCGCCCGCTATCCCACCGATCCCGCGGTGAGCGGCCTCGTCGACGAACTCCGCGACACCAGCCCCGACTTCGCCCGGCTCTGGAAACGACACGACGTACAGGCCGCACCAATGCTCACGAAGACCTTCCGCCACCCGGCCGTCGGCGAGGTCACCGTCGACTGCGACACCCTCACCCTCACCGACCACGACCAGTACCTCGTGCTCTACAGCGCACCGCCGGGATCCCCCAGCGCCGAGGCCCTAGCCCTGCTGAACGTTCTGGGAGCACAGGCCAGTAACTACCCCCGGTAGCGCCACAGCCAGCCACCGCGAGCACCAACGCCGGCAGGAATGACGTGCCGATCCGGTCGGCCGTCGCCTACTCGTCCAGGTGGCGATCTCTTGTCGCTATTCCGGCACCCACCAAGCGCGCTCTGCTGGTGGACTCTGTGACGGCTCACTCCCGTCCGGCCCGGTCTTTGGCCAGCAGCTCGCCGGGGGTGCATCCGGTCCCAGGCCGTCGCGGTGGCCGTGCCGTAGCGGGTGGTGTCCGTGGCGGTCGTGACGTCGGCCTCGTGCCAGCTGTCGGGCTTCTTGAACGTGAGGACGCCGCCATGCCGGCGGGGGCGCCCGCCCCGGGGACCCGACCGGGCGGGGCCGGGGTCGCGGGCATGACCCGGTCCGGACGCAGGCGCCCGGCCAGCACGACGGGTAGGCCAGCGAGGGCGTGGGGCAGGTAGGCGATGTCATAGCCGGAGTCCCTCACGATCAGGATGTCCGGATCGCCAGGTATCCCCTGGCCTGCGCTTGTCAACCGGCCGACCCCATCGCGGAGTTGGTCGGCAGTAACGGTCGTCGCGTCGTCGGCTCGGCCCAGGCGGAGCGCGTCCAGGAGGTGCGGCCGGTTTCCAAGGCCGCGACGAAGAGTAGGGCCAGCCGGGGGCACCAACTCGTCCGAGCTGCGGTCGCCGCGTCCGTAGACGTGGCAGAAGAGCCGGTCGCCGCTGGTGGGAGCGTCGCGTCGCAGCCAGTGCGACACGACCACGGCGAGTACCATCCGCCCGTCGGCCGCCTTCGGCAGCGGCAGGCCCGCCAGCGCGCGGCGCAGTCGTGTCGGCTCCAGCCAGCCACGGTCCAGGGCTGCGTACAGAGCGCCGTGCCCGCGCCGGTGCTCGACCGCCAAAGAGAGCTCGACCAGGGTTTTCACCGGCCCGTCCGCGCACAGCACTGCGTCCGTCAGCTCGAAGAGCGCGTCCGCACGCGCGTAAAGGCACTCGTAGAACTCGGCCCGAAGGCGGGACAAGACGTCCAACGCCTCGCTTGCGGGCCCTGGGGCGGAAAGACTCATACGCGGGGCCGGCCCGGCCGGTCCGCCGCCCTGGTCGCGCTCGCCGGCGTCGTCCTGCTGGCCGGATCACCCGGCCCACGCCCGGTCACTTGTACGACGGTCTGCCTTATCACTCGGCCCACGCCCGGTCACTTGTACGACGGTCTGCCTTATCACTCGGCCCAGCAGTGCGGCCGCCGCCGCGGAGAAGAAGGGCACGCGCAGACCCACGGGACGACGCAGCCCGTACTCGTCGAGTCGGCGCTCGACCACGGCCTGGCCCCCATACCGAAGAGGTCGACGACGTCTGGATACGCGATGAAGTCCTCCAGGTCAACTGATGCCCTGTCAGGGGATGGTCGTGTGCATCAGACAGGCGAAGTCCTCCTCGAACAACGTCTCCCCCAGCGCAGTGCAAGCGGTGCCACGATGCCGGGGATGACCATGTCCGCACGGCCTGCTCGACATCGGTGAAGGACTGGTCACTCAGGAGTGCCACGCTCAACGAGATGCCTGTGAGCCTCGCGGAGGAAGCGCGGGAAGGGGACCGGACAAGCTGCGACGTGGCGAAGTCGGTGCAGTGAACGCGGAAGTCGACGTCGCCGTTGCGGGATCGAAGGCATCTCCGCGCAGCGGTGCTTCCGGACGAGGAAGGGACCGCGGAGCGGCTTCAGGGTGCGATGCCCACGCCTTCGATACGGCTCCACGCCTGTTCCTGCGCGGCGGACATGGCGGGCCAGTGGAGGCCGCCGGACCGGGGGCGGACCTGGGTGGCGAACGGGGCTGGGCGGAACGCCGGATCGTAGAAGCAGCCACCACCGTAGATGGTGTCGAACGCGCCGCACGAACGCGCGATCGAGCTGGGGGTGGGTTTCCGGCCGGTGCGCGCCCATGTGTCCAAAGCCGCCAGAGAGTTCCCGTACTCGGCGTTGCTGAGCGCGCTGTGATCGCTCTCCCTCGTGAAGGTCTGGACGAGGTTCTCACTTCGGTCGGCGGCCCGGACCGTGGCGCGATAGGCCTCCTCGTGCTCGACGAAGACCTGTGGGTCGTCGATCGCGTGCAGCGTGAGGACGGGGAGCGCGATCCGTCCGGTGAGGTCGCTGTCGTAGGAGAGGTCGCGGCGCGCGATGGGGTCGGCCGAGAAGCGCGCCACGCCGGCGTTGAGCGCCTTGTCGTCGTGCGAACCGTCGTAGCGGACACCTCGGTTGCTGAACGGGTTACGGCCGTCGAGGCGGTTGGACACGATGTCCCGGACGAGGAAGGCGGCATACTGCATGTTCGTGGCCAGGGACTGCTCCGGGATGCGGGTGACGGCCAGGATGTCGTCGAGGTTGCCTTGCTGCTCCGCGGTCCGGTCGGCCGGGTCGGAGTCGATGCCGGTGCACTCCTGGAGGCGGCTGTGGACCTCGTCCGGTGTCATCGGGGAGTCCGTGGGCAGCCCTTGCCACAACGGGTACTGCGGCTCGCTGGGACGGGGCAGGTTGCGGCAGTAGTACTGGTAGACCGTCCGCAGGTCCACGCGCGTGTCGTAGCCGCGCGAGCCGCCGGCCAGGAAGCCGTTGGTCAGCAGGACTCCGTCGTAGGCGCCACGCTTCCGGCCGTAGGTCTCGGCGATCTTGGCGGCGACATTGCCGCCCCAGGACTGGCCGTGCAGGTAGGTGCGGTCGGGGCGGCCGAAGTGGCCGACGAACAGGCGGCGTACGTTCTCCGTGTCGGCGGCGGCCATCCTGACCCCGTAGCCTCCGCGCCGGTACGAGGAGCCCACCCAGGCATAGCCCTCGTCGACCATCACCGCCCAGCGTTTCAGGTCCTCGGTGGTGGTGGACTCGTCGTAGGAGAAGTCGGGACCGCCGTGGGAGTGGACGACGAGGGAGCCGTTCCAGTGCTTGGGGACGGCCATCGTGTAGTACGCGCCGTTGGCGTCCCGGCCGGTGTAGCAGTTGGCCTTCTCCTCCAGGGGGCCCGGGCAGGCGGCGGGAGTGGGGCGCGTGGTGTCGGCCGGGGTGGCGGGTGCGATGCCGAGCGTGCCCACGATTGCGGCCGCGACCAGTGCCGTCAGCATTGCCGAACGGCGTCCGCGAGCCCGAAGACGGGTACCGGGCTCGGGCACGGCAGGTGTGTTCAAGGAACTGCTCCTTCAGGTGCTTGTGGGGCGGATTGGTGAAGGACCGCGTCCGACAGGCGCGTGCGGGGTCACCGCCGGGGCCGGCGGTGACCGTTGTCGCGCCTGGGGCCGCCCCTTCTTCCGGGCGGCGGTCAGTCGGGGACGGGCAGAACCGCCAGCGGCACATGATGCTGACCTGAGTGGACGTCACGGTCACACAGGGACGCCTGGCTGACGGGACGCGGGAAAGAGATCTTGACGACGTTCAGCGACGGGATGCGGAACATCCGCACGTCGGCCTCGTCGAGTCCGTAGAGCCGGGCGACCGTGCCCTCGTTGAGGAACGTCTCGTCGGCCGCGATGCGATAGCCGTCCGCGTCACGCATGAACAGCTCCATGGTGACCCAGAACGGCCCGGCGTTCTTGGAGCGGACTTCATACGCCAGGTCGCCCAGGGTGGTGGGGACGGTCTCAGCCATGGTGGGAGGCCTCCTCGAACTCGGTGCGGAACATGTCGGTGGGGGTGATGGTGTCGACGACGTGGTTGAGCACGAACTCGTACGCCGGGCCGCGCTCGACCTCGGCCGGTGAGGTGGCGAACGCCAGGCTCGGCAGATGATCCATGTCGGCCGTCGGCAGGTGGAGCATCAAGGGGTTGGCGATCTTCGCGACGGCGGTGGCGGTGCTCTGGTCCGGGGCGTTGACGAGGAGCATGACTCCCACCTCGCGAGGCGGACCCACTGCCGGATCGAGATCCCCCAGGATGGCGTTGTGCCCGTACAGGCGCAGGTCGAAGGCGTACTTGTCCTCGCTGAGGCCGATCGTCTGCTCCACCCGCTGCCTGATCATCGCCCGCATGAGATCGGCCCAGTCGTCAATGTTCGCAAGGATGTGCGGATCCCGGATCGCGCTGAACGACATCGTCTCGTAGCCGGTGATCCGGGCGCCTTCGAGCTTGATGGTGTGCTGGTCGGCGACATGGAACTGCGAACCCTCGACCCGCACCGTACGGTCGTCCAGGGCGGTGTAGACGGCTTCACGGACGTCCAGGGTGCCGTCCGGCTCGCGCATCTGGAACGGGTCCACCGTCTCGTAGAGCATGTGAGCGGCGACCAGGATCGGTGTACAGGCAGCCGTCGGATCGAGCGGCTCGATGGTGAAGCCGTCGGCGTCGATGGTGGCCAGAACCCCGCCCGCGCGCGGATTGCTGGTGCACTGTCCCCCGCACTCGATGATCTTGGCGGCGTGCCATGCCGGCCCGGCCGGCATCCCCTGCATCAGCGGATAGGCGGCGGCAATGGCGGTGTCCGTCGCGCGGCCGGCGAGCACGACCTGTGCACCGGCCTCCAACGCCGCGACGATCGGCTCGTGTCCCATCACACCCACGATGTGCGCGCAGCTCTGCAGTGTCTTCGGCTCCAGTTCGCCCAGCGGAGGCAGGGCATGGATGCGGCCCTCGTCCAGGCGCTTGAGGAGCGCGCCTGTCGCCTGCTCGCTGTAGATGCGCGCCACCCGCAGCCGGAGTCCCTCGGCCGCCAGGATGTCGGCGACGATGCCGGCGACCCAGTCGACACCGGAGTCGGTTCCGCTGGTGCCGCACGAGCCCACGATCAGTGGGATGCCGGCCCTTGCCGCCGCCTTGAGCAGGACGCGCAGGTCACGGGCGACCGCGGCGCGGGTGGTCTTGGGCTGCGACGCGCCGAGATAGTAGGGACCGGAGTCGGTGCTGCCCGCGTCGACGGAGATGACATCGGCGCCGAGCGCCAGGCCTCGCTCGATCGTGGCCTCGGGAAAGCCGGCTCCGAGCATGCCGGTCGGTGCCAGGACCTTGATCTGGTCAACCCGTTCGTTTTCCATGTTCCTCTTCCTTGTCGGTACCGGGCACGTGGCGGGCGGGTGTCATCCGTCGACCCGGGCAGTGGGGGCTTGGGGCAGCAGGTGGGCGTTCACCGCGAACCGGGGGCGGCCCGCGAGGGCGGCCACCACCTCGGCCGCGCCCTCGAGGCCGGCGGCTGCACGGGCTTCGGCGGTCTGGCCGGCGAGGTGGGAGAAGACGACGATTCCCTCGACGTCCCGCAGCGGGCTGTCGGCCGGGAGCGGCTCCTCGCTCACCACGTCGAGGGCCGCCGCGGCGATCTCGCCGGTGCGCACGGCGTCAGCGAGGGCCTGTTCGTCGACGACGGCCCCCCGTGCAGTGTTGACCAGCACCGCCGTCGATTTCATCCGCCGGAAGGCGGAGGCGTCCAGGAGACCGCGTGTGCGGTCCGTCAGTGCGGTGTGCACCGATACGTAGTCGGAGGCCGCAAGCAGCTCGGGGAGCGCGACGAACCGTACCGACGGGTCCGATCGCTCGTCCTCCGGCACACCGGTCGTGCAGAGCACCTCCATGCCGAAGGCTCGCGCCAGCGGCACCACGGCGCGCGCTGCCGCCCCGTATCCGATCAGGCCGAGCACCGACCCGCGCAACTCGTGACCGTCCTCTCTGGGCCACCCGCCGGCGGCGACGCCCACCGCGCTCTGCACCAGTCGCCGGGCGGCCGCCAGCAGCAGACCGAGGGTGTACTCGGCCACGGCGTTGGCGTTGATTCCCGGCAGGTTGCTCACCGTGATGCCGAGCCTGCCCGCGGCGGCGACGTCGATCGAGTCGTAGCCCACGCCGGTGCGCACGATGGCGCGCAGACGGGGAGCTTCGGAGAGGACCTGGGCGGTCAGGGGCTCATGGGCGACGAGCGCCGCGTCGATCCCGTCGAGGGCGGCGACGAGTTGCTCCGGACCGTGTCGGCCGACGAGCGGGGCGTGTACCGTCGTGTGGCCGTGCGCCCGAAGATAGTGATCGACCTCGTCGCCGGGCCGTAGGTAGTCCGTGGTGATCAGAATGCGGGGCACGGTTCCTCGTCTCTGGCTGCGTCCGGCGCTGGGCTCGCGCCGCGTTGCGGGGATGGGCTGGTTACTTGGCGAGGGTCAGGCTGGCGCGACGCTGAAGCACACTGATCCTGGCTACGACGATGATCGACAGCGCGGCGACCATGGCGACGTCGATGAGCATCAGGGGCCAGCCGGTGATGTCGACCATCCCGCCGACCAGCGCAGGGCCCAGGAAGCCGCCACCCGCCCAGCCGACGGTGTACATACCGGCGTAGGTCCCGAAGACCCGTGCCGAGGGTGCGAGGTTCCACAGGACGACCACCGCGTTGACCAGGAAGCAGCTCGCGCCGGCCGCCGCGAGGCACAGGGCCACGGTGGCCCCCGTCGGAGTCTGGATGAGCGTCCCCAGCACCATGGCACCGGCGAAGACCGACATGCCCACGGCCATGACCCGGAGCCGCCCGTACCGCTCGGCGAGCACGGCTGCCGGATAGGCCGCCAGGATGAAGGCGATGCCGCTGGGCAGGGTGAGACCGCCGGCGGCTCCCCGTGACATGTCCAGGGCTTCCATCCCGTACGGCGTGATCAACGACCGGGACGCGGCCCACGCGCTGCCAAAGAGGAGAATCGCGAGGAGCAGCAGGAGCCGGCTGCGATCGGCGTCCCTCAGGATCTCGACGAAAGTGTCCCGGACCCGTGGCTCGGTGCGTTCGGCGCTGTCCTCCTCATCGCACTCGGCCACCGCTGCCTGGTAGGCCGGAGACCGGTTGTCGCGCACCGTGGCCGCGAGCACCCCGATCGAGACCAGCATGATGAACGCGGGTATCGCGAACGCGAGACTCAGGTGGTTGTCGACCAGCAAAATACTGATGAGCGCGGCGACGATGGCCGTGACACTCGAGGCGATCTTGACCGCCGCGTTGGCCCGGCTTCGTCGCTCGGGTGCGATGAAGTCCGGAACGAGCGCTTCGGCGATCGGCTTAAAAGTGTTGGCGACGAGCGCGTACGAGAACATCACCACGATCAACAGCGGCAAGGACTCCGCGCTGTGCGGAATGAGGACGAACAGCACGGCGGCGATCGGCATCCCGACCACCAGGTAGGGCATCCGCCTGCCCCAGGAGGTCCTCGTCCGGTCGGACCGGTTGCCGATCCACGGCTGGATGAAGATGCCGAGCAGGTTGTCCATGCCCATCAGCAGACCCACGACGGCCGCGCTGGTGATGTGCTCCCGTAAGAGCGGCGGAACCTGAGACTCGTAGAAGTTCCAGGTCGACTCCTGTGCGAAGACCGCGAGAGCGACCAGGAAGGTCATGCGCCGCGTACGTGTGCGCTGCCCTGCAGACACCGTCGTCATGAGGGTCGTCCCTTCGCGCGGCCCATGCTGGGCAGCTGCTGGATAGGTTGTCGGTGTGGGCGTGGGGGTGAGTGGCAGTTCTCCCGCGGCACGGCCGGGGACCGCTTCCTCGATGTCGAGCGGGCCTGCGGCGTGCGAGCGGCGTCGGTCCGTTTCTCGCCGCAGGTGAGGCAGCCACTCCTCGGACCGGTCGCCGAGCGTCCCGCGCCCTTCGGCGGCTGCGCCGCTGCACTTTTCGGGGACGACTGGGGAGGCGCGTTCAGTCCCGGCCGACCTCGACCACGAGGGTCAGGTCGTCGGTGACCCAAATCCTGCAGTCCGGCCCGAAGGAGCAGGACGATTCGCGCTCCTCGAAGATCGCCGGACCTGCCAGCTCGGTTCCCGGCGTGAGCTCGTAGCGGTTCCATACGGTGGCTTCAAGCAGGCCGTGTCCGGGAAAGTACACCGACCGGACACCGCGGCTCGCCTCACCGCCCCGGGCATGGCTGCCCTCTGTCGACAACTCATGACCGGGCAGTCGCACAGAAAGCCGCCAGTTCACGACTTCCACCGCCCCGTCGAGGCAACGACCGAACACGGCGCGGTACGTGGACTCGAAGGCGCTCCCGATGCGTCCGAGACCCGCTGGACCGAAGTCCTGCTCGGGGACGGTGACCTCGATCTCGAAGCCCTGGCCGAGGTAACGCATGTCGGCCGAGCGGCGTACCCGCACGAGCTCGGGGTCTCCCGCCTGGAGCGTCTCGGTGGCGCGGAGCGTCATCTCCTCGTACAGCGCGGCGACCTGGTCCCAGTCGACGTCGGCGAGAGGGGACGGCAGGCTGCGGACCTCGTCGACCGTGGGAGCCGCGGCGAGGAGCCCGCAGGCGGACATCACCCCGGCTCGCATCGGCACGATCACCCGGGGGATCTTCAGCGACTTCGCCAGCCCGTAGGCATGGACGGGTCCGGCTCCGCCGAAGGCCAGCAGCGCGAAATCGGCCGGGTCCTTGCCCTGCTCGGACAGGTGCATACGGGCGGCAGCGGCCATGCTTTCGGTGACCACCTCCACAATCCCGGCGGCGGCGTCAGCGGTGTCGAGTCCCAGGGGACCCGCCACCTCACGGGTCAGCGCCTTGTGGGCCTCGCGCGTCCGCAGCCTCATCTCGCCGCCGAGGAAGTTCTCCGCGTCGAGATGGCCCAGCAGCAGGTCGGCGTCCGTCACGGTGGGTCGCTCGCCTCCACGCCCGTAGGCGACAGGCCCGGGCACCGAGCCGGCGCTGCGCGGTCCCACCTTGAGCAGCCCGAGTGCGTCGGGTGCGGCGATCGAGCCGCCTCCCGACCCGATCTCGATCATGTCGACGACGGTCAGACGCACCGGCAGCCCCGAGCCGGGCTGAAACTTGTCGACCCGCCCTGCCTCGAAGTCGTGCTTGCGCCTGGGGCTGCCCCCCTGGACGACAGCGATCTTCGCTGTGGTACCGCCCATGTCGAAGGAAACCACGTCCTGTTCCCCCAACGTCCGGGCGACGGCGGCAGCGGCGATGGCACCGGCCGCGGGGCCCGACTCGAGCAGCCGTACCGGGAACCGCTTGGCGTCCTCAAGGGTCGTGACACCACCCCCGGAGAGCATGATGCGAAGGGGCGCGTCGATCCCCATGACGGTCAGATCGTCACGCAGGTCGTCGAGGTAGCGTGACATCAGGGGCTGCACATACGCGTTCAGGCAGGCGGTTCCGGCCCGCTCGTACTCGCCGATGACCGGGGCCACGGCGCTGGAGAGGGTGACGGGGAGGTCGGGGTGTGCCCGCGCGATCAGGTCCCGCACCCGGTGCTCGTGACGGGCGTTGCGGTAGGAGTGCATCAGGGCCACGGACAGTGCCTCGATGCCCTGGTCCGCCAGATCCCGCACAGCCGCGAGGACGGCACGCTCGTCGAGCGGTTCGAGTTCACTGCCGTCCGCGGCGATTCTCCCGGGGACCCCGCGGCGCAGATGGCGCGGCACCAGCGGCTGAGCCGGCCGGGCGAGCAGATCGGTGGTGTCGAACCTCGTCTCCCGTCCCATTTCGAGGGAGTCGCTGAACCCGCTGGTGGTCAGCAGACCGACGACCGCTCCGGTGCGTTCCAGCAGCGTGTTCGTCACCAACGTGGTGCCGTGCACGATGCCCGCGACGTCTCCGGGGGCCGTGTAAGTCTCCTCCAGCAGTCGGGCGATCCCCTCGGTGATGGCCTCGTGGGGAGCGTGGGGCGTGGTGGGCAGCTTCCCGGGCCAGATCAGTTGCCTGCACGGGTCGTGCAGCAGCAGATCGGTGAACGTCCCGCCGACGTCGACGCCGATCCGGACCGTGCGGCTCATCGGCCCACCTCCTCACGTGCGCTGTTGCCCGCCGTCCGGGCTGTGCGTGGGTTCTGCTGACTGGCTGGGACGGTGTAGCCGGCGATCTCGTCGGCGGTCACGAGTTCGGGCTCACGCTCCTCCGGGGGGCCGAATCCGCCGCCGCCGGCGAAGGAGATGACCACCGAGGCGCCGGGGGCGAGCTGCGAGATCGACTTCAGGGGGACGCGCTCGCCGGAGTCCAGGACGACCTGTGCGGTGGCGCCGGGTTCGCCGTCGGCCAGTCCGAGCGCCGGATGCTGTTCGCGGTCTCCGAGCAGCACCATCTGCACCGGTCGGCTCATCGGATTGCGGACCTCGATGTCCTGGCCCAGTCCTCCGCGGCGCCGGCCCCGTCCGCCCGATCCGGCACGCAACTCCTTGCGGAGGAAGTGCAGCGGAGACGCGGCCTCCAGGGCCTCGATGCTGCCGCCGCCGGAGTTGGTGGGGAACGCGGTGGTGGAGAGCCCGTCCGACTCCTTGGACGCGCCCATGCCCGCGTTGGCGAAGAGCATGAGACTGAAAGGCCGGCCGGAGTCGTCGACCCCGGCGAAGCGGACGCGCAGGGCGGGGGCGCCGCCGCTGTCGGCGATGACACGGTCGGGCAGCACCGGGGCCAGTGCCTGGTACAGCGCGCAGGACAGCAGATGCCCGGTGAGGTGCCGTGCCATGACGGGCGCGGGAAACCTCGGGTTGACGATCGTGCCTTCCGGCGCGGTGACCTGGATGGACCGGTAGGAGCCCCAGTTGGTCCGCGTGGACGGATCCAGCAGGATCTTCAGCGGATACATGGAGTAGGCGCGGGTGTAGTTCAGCGTCGAGTTCGTCGCGAAGGGCACTTGGGGGGAGCTGCCGGTGTAGTCGATCTCGACCTCCTCGCCGCGAACGGTCACCGCGCACTCGATGTGCGTGGGATGGCCTTCGACGCCGTCCGCGTCCACGGCGGCGCGGTAGACGCCGTCGGGGACGTCGCGGACGCCCGCGCGCATCGCGGCGTCGGTCACCGCGTGGACCTGGTCCGCGAACGCCTCGAAGTCCGGTTCACGGAAGTCGGTGAGGAACTCCTGGGCACGTCGGCGGCACACGGCGTGGGCCGCCGCCTGCGCCTCCAGGTCGCCCCAGACCTGGTCCGCCAGTCGTACGTTCGCCAGCAGCAGGTCCTTGACTCCCTGCTCGACTCGTCCGGCCCGGAACAGGCGCAGTGGAGGAATCAGAATGCCCTCGGAGAGCAGCTCGGTCGTGCTCATCGAAGGTGTGCCACCGATGTCCGGTGAGTGCGCCACGGTGCCCGCGAAGGCGACGAGCCGTCCTCGGTGGAAGACCGGGGAGATCATGGCGATGTCGGGCAGGTGCCCGGTGGCGATCCACGGGTCGTTCGTGATGACGCTGTCGCCGTCCTGCCACTCGTCCGCCGGGAATCGTTCGATGACCAGCGCGGTCAGCGAACTCATCAGAGCGGCGAAGGCGGGGATGCCGGCTCGTGACTCGGCCATCGTGCGTCCCGCCCGGTCCATCAGGACGACGGTGTAGTCGTTCGACTCACGGATGATCGTGGAGAAGGCCGTGCGCAGCATCGTGGAGGCCGCCTCGTCGGTGGCGGCGGCAAGCCGGTCCCAGCGCACTTCGAGGCCGACCGGGTCGGAGAGAGTTCTGATCATGACGCAGCGACCCCCTCTTCGACCGTGCGGCCGGCCGCGTCACCGGCCGTCACTCCCCCGTCGTGGTCGACGACAGACGTCGCGGCGATACGGGCCGCGACGGCCTTGCCCAGCCCCACCGTCGTTCCGGTGCCTCCGAGGTCGGGGGTGATCACACCGGGCTGCTCGTCCAGAACGCTCTCGATCGCGGCCACGACATGCGCGGCCGCCTCGTGCTCGCCGAGGTGGGTGAGCATCATGGCGCCGCTCCAGATCTGGCCGACGGGGTTGGCCACACCGAGACCGGCGATGTCCGGTGCCGACCCGTGCACCGGCTCGAAGAGGCTGGGGAAGGAGCGGTCGGGGTTGATGTTGGCGCTGGGGGCGATGCCTATCGTTCCGGTGCAGGCCGGGCCGAGGTCGGAGAGGATGTCACCGAACAGGTTGCTGGCCACGACCACGTCATACCGTTCGGGCTGGAGGACGAACTTCGCGGTGAGGATGTCGATGTGGTCCTTGCCGGCGGTCACTTCGGGGTACCGGGCGGCCATCTCGGTCGCGCGCTCGTCCCAGTAGGGCATGGAGATCGAGATCCCGTTACTCTTCGTCGCCCAGGTCAGATGCTTGCTCGGGCGGGACGCGGCAAGTTCGAAGGCATAGCGCAGGACCCGGTCGACGCCCGTCCGCGTCATGACCGTCTCCTGGACCACTGTCTCGCGATCGGTGCCTTCGAAGATCCGGCCGCCGATGCTGGAGTACTCGCCCTCGGTGTTCTCCCGCACGACATAGAAGTCGATATCGCCCGGCTGGTGGTCACGCAGCGGACTGCGCACACCGCGCAGCAGTCGCACGGGGCGCAAATTGACGTACTGGTCGAAGCCCCGCCGCATCTGCAGCAGACTCCCCCACAACGAGACATGATCCGGGACCACCTCCGGCCATCCGACCGCACCGAAGAAGATCGCGTCGAACGCGCCGAGTACGTCCCTCCAGTTGTCGGGCAACATCATGCCGTGGCGCAGCCAGTAGTCGGCGCTGGCGAAGTCGAACTCGGTGACGTCGAGTTCGAACCCGTGCACCTCGGCGGCGGCCCGCAGACACCTCAGACCCTCCGGGACGACCTCGCGGCCGATCCCGTCACCCGGAATCGCTGCGATGCGATAACTCTGCGGCACGAATTCACTCCCCATCCACGGATCGATACGCAAGTCCGGTGGCGAGCACTCTGTCCAGAGGCGTTCCGGCCACGGCGCGACTGGTCCCACCTTGGCCAGCGTTGACACTCGTTACAAGCCCGTAACAGGCAAGGTAGGTTTTCCCCCATGGAAAGCTCTCGGCGTTCTCGTAGCCCCTGGTCCAAGAGCCGTACAGCCGTGGACGACCTGCAGTTCTTCCACGTGGTCGCGTCGAGCGAGACGCTGACGGCCGCCTCGCGAGAACTCGGTTGCTCCCTTCCCGTCGTCAGCAAACGCCTCAGCGCGCTGGAGCGTCGCCTGGCTGTCCGGCTCGTTCAGCGCGGCGCCCGCCGACTGATGCTGACGTCGGAGGGCGAGCTCTACGCGGCGCGCGTCGAGGCGATCCTCGACCAGGTACGCGAGCTCGAGGACACGATCACCGACACAGCCGGGGGGTTGCGCGGATCCCTCGTCGTCGAAGCCACGCTGGGTCTCGGCCGCGCGCATATCGCGCCGCTGCTCGGCGAGTTCGCAGCGGCCCATCCCGAACTGCACGTCCGTATGCAGACGTCCGCGCTTCCGCTACGGCCCCACCAGCGTGAGTTCGACGTGGCGGTCCACGTCGGCATGCCGCCCGATTCCTCGCTGCGCATGCGGCGTCTGGCCAAGAACCGGCGCGTTCCCTGCGCGGCGCCGTCCTACCTCGCCGAGCACGGCACCCCGGAGAGCATCGAGGATCTGGACCACCACAACTGCATCGTGCTGCGGGAGAACGAGAGCGATTTCGCCCTCTGGCGCTTCGGCGATTCGGACCATCCCCGACATGTGCGGGTGCAGGGCAGTCTGTCCAGCAACGACGGTGACGTGGTGACCGGTTGGGCGCTGGAGGGCCGTGGTGTGATCATGCGCTCGGAGTGGCATGTCCGGCCGCATCTGAATCGCGGCGAGCTCGTCCGGGTCCTGCCGCACCTGTCGACACCGGCCTCCGACATCTATGCCCTCCTGGAGGAGGACGGGCATGTCCCGCGACGTGTCAACGCACTCATCGACTACCTCGCCGCGCGACTCCCGCTACGGCTGGATCACGCCAGGGAACAGTCCGAGGACACGCGGAGCGCCGACTAGCCCATGCCTGGTGATCGGCGTGCCTGACGGTGCTGGAGTCGAACCGTCAAGAAACCCTCAGGTTCTCCGTGAGGCGGTCGTCAAGTCCCTTGAGAAGGATGTGCCGGGTCGTCTTCCGAGCAGTGAGGGAATCTTTGATGGCTACGCTCTTGTACCGGCTGGGCGCATTGGGTGCCCGTCGGTGGCGAACGATGTTGATCGGGTGGCTCCTGGCCCTCGTTGCGGTGGTCGGTCTGGGGGTTTCCTTCGCCGGCTCCTTCGCCGACAGCAGTTCCATCCCTGGGTCGCCGGCCCAGACGGCCCTGACGAGGATGGAACGGCACTTCCCCGAGCCGGACGTCCAGTCGGCGCAGATCGTGTTCCAGGCTCCGCCCGGCCGCAAGGTGACCGAGCCGGATCTGCGTGAGTCCCTGGAGGCCACGCTGGAGGCCACGAGCCGGGTCTCCGGGGTCGGTGAGGTCAGTGACCCGACCGAGCGTGACGCCGTCTCCGAGGACGGGCGCACCGCGGTGGCGGAGGTCACCTTCACCACGAAGGAGGCCGACGACGTGCCGACCGGCACGCTGGACGCGGTGAAGGCCGCCGGGAGCGCGGCCGAGCGGGCGGGCCTGCGGACCATCTACGGCGGTGAGCCCTACGAAACCTCGCATCCGCCCGTGGGGCCCAGCGAGCTGATCGGACTGGGCGTGGCCCTGGTCATCCTCGTGGTCACGTTCGGGTCGCTGCTCGCCGCCGGCCTGCCGCTGATCACCGCGGTGCTCGGCATCATCGGTACGGTGGCCGCGATGATGGGGCTGGCGACGGTGTTCGACGTCTCCGACAACGCGCCCACCCTGGCGATCATGCTCGGACTCGCCGTCGGCATCGACTACGCCCTGTTCATCCTCTCCCGCCATCGCGCCCAGTTGGGTGCCGGTATGCCGGTCAGGGAGTCCATCGCCAGGGCCACCGCCACCGCGGGCAGTGCCGTTGTATTCGCCGGCGCCACCGTCCTCATCGCGCTCGCCGGTCTGTCGGTGGCCGGTGTGCCGATGCTCACCTCCATGGGGCTGGCCTCGGCCGGAGCGGTCGCGGTCGCGGTCATCACCGCACTGACCCTGCTGCCCGCGCTGATGGGGATGGCCGGCCGCCAGCTCGCGCCCAAGGCACCCCGGTCCGCGGCCCGGCGCCGCAGGTTCCTGCCCATGGGCCGTAAGCGCTCCATGCGGTCGGCGTCGCACAGCGGCCGGACGGCGACGATGGGCGTGCGCTGGACCCAGGGCGTCCTGCGCCACCCCGTACGCAACCTGATCCTGGCCACCGCCGCGCTGATCGCCCTGGCCGTTCCCGGCATGGAGCTGAAGCTGGCCCTCACCGACGAGGGTTCCAGCGCCACGAGCAACTCCAGCCGCCAGGCCTACGACGTGATCAGTGACGCCTTCGGTCCCGGCGCCAACGGCCCCCTCGTCGTACTCGTCGAGAACGGCGACCCGGCCGCCGTCAACTCCACGGCCGCCGCCGTCGAGGACGAACTGCGAGGGGTCCGGGGCATCGCGGACGTCAGCGATGTCGACATGGCCGAGGACGGGACGGCGGCACGCATCCAGATCATCCCCGACACCGGACCGCGGTCCGAGGAGACCAGCAACCTCGTCTCCCGGCTGCGCACACAGATGCAGCCGTTGGCGCAGTCCAGCGGCAGCCATGTCGCCGTCACCGGTATGACCGCGGTCAGCATCGACGTCTCCGACAAGCTCAGCGGCGCACTCGTGCCCTTCGTGATCGTCGTCGTCGGCCTCTCCCTGCTCCTGCTGATGCTCGCGTTCCGGTCGATCGCCATCCCGGTCAAGGCGACCATCGGGTTCCTGCTGTCCGTGGGCGCCGCCTTCGGAGCCACCGTCGCGGTCTTCCAGTGGGGTTGGCTGGCCGGCCTGCTGGGCGTGCCCAGCGAGGGTCCGGTGGCCAGCTTCGTGCCCATCATCGTGATGTCCGTGCTCTTCGGGCTGGCCATGGACTACGAGGTGTTCCTCGTCTCCGCCATGCAGGAGGACTACAACCGCCACCGCGACGCCCGCACGGCCATCCTCAACGGAGCCCGCAACGCCGCCCGTGTGGTAACTTCTGCGGCGCTCATCATGATCTCGGTTTTCGTCAGTTTCCTGTTCTCCCACGACGCCGACATCATGCCGATCGCCTTCGCCCTGGCTTTCGGCGTCATGGTCGACGCCTTCCTGGTGCGAATGACCCTGGTGCCGGCGACCCTGGCACTCCTCGGGGACCGGGCCTGGTGGCTGCCGCGACGCCTTGACCGCGTGCTGCCCCAACTCGATGTCGAGGGCGAGAACTTCCACGCCCCCGAACCGGCGGCCCCGCACGACCCCGTCAAGGAATCAACCCCAGTAACCCTGTGACGAAACCATGATCAGCAGAGCCGCTACCGGGATACGCCCCGAGTCCGCCGCACCAGCAGAGACGGCGGACGTCGGGCAGCCGCTGCCGCCACCAGGAGCACACATGAACGCCGTCAACCCGCCGGGTAACACCGACCGCGTCCTCGTCATCGACGATGATCCCGGCATCAGGCGTCTGCTGATCTCGGCACTGCAGTTCGCCGGATTCGAAGTCGAAACGGCGGGCGACCTGAGCGAAGCCCTCGACCAGGTCGCCCGCCGCCCCCCGGACGTCATCGTTCTCGACGTGATGCTCCCCGGCGCCGACGGCTTCGAGATCCTCCAACTCCTGCGCGCCCGGGCCATCGACGTCCCCGTCCTCTTCCTCACCGCGCGCGACGCCGTCGAAGACCGGGTACGAGGACTGCGCCTGGGCGGCGACGACTACGTCACCAAACCCTTCAGCGTCGTCGAAGTCGGCGCCCGCCTGCAGGCCCTGCTGCGCCGCGCCCACGGCGGACCCCCCGCCGCTGAGGAAACACGCCTGCGGTGTGGCGACCTCACGCTCGACGACCTCCGTCACGAAGTCCGCCGAGGCGGCCAGACCGTCGAACTCTCCCCCACCGAGTACCGTCTGCTGCACTACCTGCTGAGTCACCAGGGGCAGGTTCTCTCCCGCGCCCAGATCCTCGAGGCCGTATGGCAGTACGACTTCGGCGGGGACTCCGTAGTCGTCGAGCGTTTCATCTCCAACCTCCGACGCAAGATCGACCATGGCCGCACGCCGCTGCTGCGCACCGTCCGCGGCATCGGCTACACACTTCGAGAGCAGGACGACACGTGAGGCTCCGCAGCCGTC
The DNA here is from genome assembly GCF_044465285.1 of Streptomyces sp. NPDC049687. Taxonomy (NCBI): domain Bacteria; kingdom Bacillati; phylum Actinomycetota; class Actinomycetes; order Kitasatosporales; family Streptomycetaceae; genus Streptomyces; species Streptomyces sp. NPDC049687. The sequence continues at coordinate 323,442 of NZ_JBITLN010000008.1, read as the reverse complement.
TTCCCTGGGCTTCCTCCAGCGTCCGCCTGCGCCTGCTCGCCGGGCTGGCAGTTCTCCTGGTGGTCGGCCTGGTCGCCAGCGCCGTCATCAGCGCCTTACTCCTGGAAGACTTCCTGGACAAGCGCAACCAGGACACCCTCCAAGCGAACGCCGAGCGTTTGACACGGGCCATCGGCCGGGGACCGCAGACAGCCAATGGCGACCAACTCGGTGCCCTCCTCGGTTCGCCCTTGGGCACGGTGGCCGTCGATGAGGACAACAACGTCCTGCTGAGCACCGGCTCTGCGTCCCGGGCCGCCGACGAGGTGGCCGCACTCAGCGCGATGGCACCGACGGGAACGGTGGTCACCCTGGAGGGCGGCGACCTCAGCGCTGTACGCATCCCGAGTCCCGGCCTGATCATCGACCGCGGGCCCGCCGAAGGCACCGTGGCACCGGCGACGGTCATCCTCACCATCGACACCTCCGTCGACGACGCCACCACCGACGCGCTCATCAGGCGTCAACTCGCCTTGATCGGCGGGGCGTTACTGGTGCTGTTGGCCCTGTCCGTCATCGTTCTGCGTCTCGGCATGCGCCCGCTCGCCCGCATGGCCCGAAGTGCCGACGCCATCGCCGCGGGCTCCCTGACCGAACGGCTGCCCACGCACCGCAACGGCAGCGAAGCCGACCTGCTGGCCAAGGCGGTCAACCGGGCGTTCGACGCCCAGGCCCGCGCGGAGGCGACCGTTCGCTCGCTGGCCGCCGACACCTCCCACGAACTGCGCACGCCCCTGTCCACCATCTCCGGCTGGCTCGACCTGCACCGCCAAGGCGGCCTTTCCGGTCCAGGCCTGGAAACCGCACTCGACCACATCGAGAACGAAGTGGGGCGGATGCGCCTGCTCGTGGAGGATCTCGCGCTGCTCGCCCGCCTGGACGCCGGCCGACCCGTCGAGCAGGACGACGTGGACCTCACCGTCCTGGCCGCCGGCGTCATCGAGGACGCCCAGATCATCTACCCCCAACGCGACATCGCCATGGCACCCGCACTGCCCGCACCTGTCATCGGCGATGCCGCCCGTCTGCAACAGGTCCTGCGCAATCTCGTCGGCAACGCCGTCCAGCACACTCCGGCTCAGACCTCCGTGCGCGTCGAGGTCACCCTCAGCAGTGAGACCGTACAGCTGAGTGTCATCGACAACGGCCCTGGAATCTCACCGGAAGACCTGCCCCGCGTCTTCGAGCGTTTCTGGCGCGCCGAGGCCAGCCGCAGCCGCGCCTACGGCGGTTCCGGTCTCGGCCTGGCCATCGTGGAGGCCATCGTCCACGCCCACCACGGACAGGTGGACGTGCACTCGGACCTGGGAGTCGGAACCACCGTCACCATCCGGCTCCCGCGGCGGCCATCGCCCGTGATGACGCGCGCACGTCACCTGACCAGCTGACCGGGAGAACGGCCTGGCGGCCACCCAGGGCTACGAGGCTGCTTGCAGCCGGGGGGCGATGAAACTGGTGGGTGTCACGCCCGGCACGATGAGCCCGCTCTCATAGGCGAAGGCGATCAGGTGTCCGCGGCGGCGGAATCCCAGCTTGCTGAGCATGTGCGTGATGTGGGTCTTCACGGTGAGGGGGCTGAGACCGAGGTCGCGGGCGATGGAGGCACTGTCCTGGCCGCTCGACAACATGGTGAGGATCTGGCGTTCTCGGACGGAGAGAATCCGGGTGAGCTCGGGCGTGACCCGTCCTTGCGCCTTGTTGACAGCCGGGGCCGTCCCCAGGGCGACGACGAGCCCGCCCTGGCACACGGTTTCCAGAGCGGCGATGAGCTGGGAGGCGCTGACATCCGCGCCGAGGACCCCCGTGGCGCCGGCACGCACCTGGGCATCGACCTCCTGATCACTGGGAGCGCCGAAGACGACAGTTCTCGCCACGGCACAGACCTCGGTGATCAGGGCAGTGAAGCCGTCCAGTTGCCCGTTGTCATGGGAGCGGTCGAGCACGGCGACGTCCGCGTCGACACCGGCATCGAGCAGGTCTCTGAGATCCTTGCTGTGCGCGGCAGTGCCAGCCACCCTCATGGTGCCGCTCGCATCGATCACCTTGGTCAGCGCGGCCCGCACCAGGGTCGGCCCGCCTGCGACGATTACTTTGTTCACGGGTCCTTCTTCTCGGCTCGACAGCCCTTCCGTCACCGCCCGTCCGGCTCAAAAAGCTCAGACCTGACTGGTTTCCGGGATGACCTGACCCATCATTCACACGGGACTTGACGGTCGGCCCGCCGTGCACCTGAGCGTTCCTTGACGGTTGCCGAGTAACGGTCTCCACCTTCGGCCGCCAGGACTCGGTCGAATACTGCGTCGTGCTCTTCTTCCACGGCGGCGGCTTTGTGAAGGGCGGCCTCGACACACACGACGGGCAGGCGTGGATGCTGCGCGATGTGATCTCCTCGACAGCACCACCGACAGGCCGACTCCATGAACGCGACTATCCATACAGCCCAGGTTGTACAGTCTGGGCTGCATATTTAGCATGGGGGCATGATGCCAGCGGACGAAGAGCCCTTGACCGAGGGCGCCGTTCAGGCTGCCGGCGACATCTGGGTGGTGTTCGGCCGGCTCCGCCGCAAGCTGCGAGCCCTGGAAGCGGCCGAGGAAGCTATGGGTGGGGGCGGGGAGAGGGAGCCTTCCCCGCCGCAGAGTTCCGTCCTGCGCCGCCTCGCCAGGAACGGTCCCGCCTCCGCCAGTGATCTTGCCGCTGCCGAGGGCGTACGGCATCAGTCGATGGCCAAGACCGTCATCGCCCTTGAAGAGGCCGGGCTCGTCTCACGCAGCCCGGACCCCGATGACGGGCGGCGGCAACTCGTCTCCCTCACCGACCGGGGGCACCAACGGCGCAGGGGCGAGCGCCTCGCCCGTCAGGCGTGGCTCGCCCGGGCACTGCAAGCGCACGGCACCGAGGAGGAGGTGCGGGCGGTCATCACCGCCATGGCGCTGCTCGACAAGGTGGCGCAGGCGTGACGCGTACAGCCTCACGCAGACGGCGTCGGGCAGAGACGGGCGGCTTCGACCGTCGCCTGATCGCACCGATGATCCTGGGCTCGGTTCTCAACCCCATCAACTCTTCCATGCTCGCAGTCGCGTTGGTGCCCATCGGCCGCGCCTTCGACGTGCCTCCGTCACAGACGGCATGGCTCGTCTCGGGTCTCTACCTCGCGACGGCCGTCGGCCAGCCGGTGATCGGCCGACTTGTCGACGCGTTCGGTCCGCGTCGGCTCTATTTGCTGGGCACCGCGCTGGCCGGCCTGGCCGGACTGCTCGGCACCCTCGCTCCGAACTTGTGGGTACTGGTCGCTTCCCGCGTCCTTCTCGGATTCGGCACCTCGGCGGCCTTCCCGGCGTCCATGTCGTTGCTGCGCTCCGAGTCGGAGCGCACCGGCCGGAAGAACCCGAGTGGCGTCCTCGCCGCGCTGTCGATTTCCAACCAGGTCATCGCGGTCGTCGGCCCGGCTCTCGGTGGCCTGCTGATCGGCACCGGTGGCTGGCACCTGATCTTCGGCATCAACGTGCCGCTGTCGCTCATGTGCCTTGTCCTGGGCGCACTGTGGCTGCCACGCGCGACGCCACCGGGCAGGACGGTACACGTCGATGTGCCGGGCATGCTGTGGTTCGCCGGATCCCTGACCGCGTTCATGTTCTTCCTGATGAACCCGGCGGTCGCACACTGGTATCTGCCGGTGCTCGGCCTGGCTGCGGGCTCGGTGTTCGTGCGCCGCGAACTCGGCATGGCCCAGCCGTTCATAGATCTTCGAGTCCTCGGCGGCAACGTACCGCTGCTTGCCACGTTCACCCGACAGTGCCTCGCCTACACCACGTCGTACGCCTTCTTCTACGGCTACAGCCAGTGGCTCCAAGAGGGCCGAGGGCTCAACGCGTCGCAGGCAGGTCTGCTTCTGCTGCCGCTGTCCGCGACGGCCATTGGTGTCACCGCGCTCACGGGTCCCCGCAGCCGGGTACGGGGCAAACTCGTTGTCGGCGCGCTCTTCCAATGCTTCGGCTGCGCGGCGTTGTTGCTCCTGCACGCCGACAGCCCGATTTGGCTGCTTGTCGTGCTCAGCGCGGTCGTCGGCATCCCGCACGGGCTGATCGGACTGGCCAACCAGAATGCCCTGTACGCACAGGCCGACCCTGCCCGCATGGGCTCGTCCGCAGGACTGCTGCGCACGTTCATGTATATCGGCGCACTGTTCGCGGCAGCGGCGAGCGCCGTGTTCTTCCGCGGCGGCGCCACCAGTCCCGGACTGCATGCCATGGCCTGGTCGCTCCTCTGTGTAGCCGCTGTGTTCCTGGTCCTGTGCACGGCCGACCGCTCGCTGGGCCGCGACACAACACCTGGCGAAGCGACCCTCGCTCCCCGCAAAGGGGCTTAGAAGCCGTTGTCGTTCCGAACCTGAAGGCGGCTTTTAGCTGGTCAAGCGTAGGGCCGGTGATTCCGTGGGAGCTGTGGCCCGTCGTGTGGCCGCTCGCTGGGAGGTCGCGGATGCCGTCGGTCGTTGGACTGCTGGAACAGCATGAGCTTGCTGCTCGCCGACGCGTGGACGAGCTGCGGGAGGAGGCCGACGAGTCCAGGCCAAACTGGCCACGGCCGAGCAGGAGTGGCAGGAGTGGGTGCTCGCCCGCAGGCGGGTCGATACGGTGCTGGCTCCGGAAGATCGGAACGACAACAGCTTCTTACCCGTAGCCGTCGTACGTGGTCGGACATCCCCGGTTGACGGCCTGAGTTAACGTCGATAACTTATCGTACGTAACTCAGATGGGAGCAACCTGTGCCCGCACTCGCAGCCAAAGACGTCTACGCACTCGCGCCGTACGCCAAGACCCTCGGAGTCGTGTTCGACGAAATGACGGCAGCCGGCGTTCGAGCCACGCTGGCACACGATCTCTCGCTCTCCACGGTGGGCGGTGGCCTCCATGGAGGAGCGTTGATGGGCCTCGCCGATGTGAGCGCTGCCGTGTGCGCCGCCCTCAACGGTCCGGTCGGCGCCGCACCGGCCACTGTGGAGTCGACCACGCACTTCCTTCGGCCGGCACACACAGACGTCGTCGCCACAGCTCGCCCCCTGCGCGTCGGCCGTAACACCGTCATCGAGGTCGACGTGCACGACGCCGAAGGCGAACTGTGCGCCCGGGTAACCCAGGTGGTCACCGCCGTCAAACCGAAGACATCCTGATGCCGCTCCCTCCGGAAGGCCCCTTCCTGTGACCGGCTCCCGCGTTCGCGCCGCCAAGGGCCAGGGCGGCCTGCTCCGCGAGCAGCTTCTCGACATCGCCGATCAACTGCTCGAAGAGGGCGGTGCCGACGCTCTTACGATTCGCGCGGTGGCGACAAGCGCGGGGGTCACCCCGCCGGCCGTCTACCTCCACTTCGCCTCGAAGACGGAACTCGTCCACGCCACGTGCCTGCGTGTGTGGAGTTCACTGTTCCTCGAGTTGGAAGAAGTGTCCCGGGGGGTCCCGGATCCGGTGACGCTGCTCTACGAAACCTGCGTCGCCTACATCGCGTTCGGGCTTCGCCACCCCTCCCAGTACCGACTGGTGATGGATGGCGAGGCCACCGAGGCCAGCCGCCAGAACGAGGATGCGTGTTTCCGCTATTTCCGGGACAAGGTCACAGCCTGTCTCGATGCCGGGGTACCGGTGGAGAGCACCACCGAAACCGCCAGGCTGCTGTGTGCCGGCGTACACGGCGCCGTTTGTCTCCTGATCCACCAGGAACGTGACGCATGGCCTCGGGACACCGCTCGCTATGTCACCCGGGTGGCGTCCGCAACTGTCCACGGCGCCCTTCTCACCGCTTCTCACGCGTCTCCACCCTCGATGTCCACCGTGATGCAGTCGGGCTGAACCCGATTCGACGACGGAGTCCGGTGCCCGACGGCTTACGGCGCCCAACTCAGCGGAGCCCTGCCGTACGTCGCCGCGGCGAGCCGGTAGGCGTCGAAGAGCGAGTCGACCACGTGGACCTGGCCCTGGTTCTCCCCCGCCGGTTCGGCAACGGTCCGAGTCGCCGGCTCTAGCTAGGGTCCGTCTTCAACCGGATCTTGCCCAGATCAATGCGGGCTTCTACACCCGGTCGTTCGAGAATATGCGCACCGCGCATCTGGGACCGGGGGTCCCCCGCGGCTTGGTGCAGCAGTGGGCCGGCCGCTGGGAGAAGGGGGGCACAGCCGAGTACGCCACGGTGTCCGGCGGCCCGGTACGCAAGCTCGCCACCGGCTGCGCCGAACACTTCACAGCCGGCCAGTTCGCCACCGTGAAGGTCGGTGTCGGTGCCGCGGCTCCGGCGAGAGGGGTGTGGTCCTGGCGGCCGGCTCCCTGCCCACGACCGAGTGGGAGCTCTTCGCACACTGGCCGGAGAAACGCAGGCTTCCGGAACAGCGCACGCTCCACCTGTCGACGGCCCACAAGGCCAAGTGGACCCTCGCTGCCCACCCGTTCTAAGGCGCCAAGAAGGCGAGCTAAGTCGTGTCGAGAAGTGGACGGACCCAGTCGGTACCGGTCAAGGTCGAAGGCGCCGCCACGGGCCGCAACCTCAAGTCCCTGTCCGTCCATGCCTCCTACGACGACGGCAGGACCTGGAAGAAGCTCACGGTCAGCAAGGGCAAGGTGTCCCTGAAGAACCCGGCACGGGGCAAGGGAGCCGCCCTCCGCGCGGAGATCACGGACAAGAAAGGCAACAAGTCGACCGTGGCCGTCCACAACGCCTACCGCGGCAGGCGATATCCCACCTCACACCTCCGCGACAGCGACAGCGTGACCTCTGGCTGACACACCGGGCGGTCTGCCGGAGCCGCAACCACGCGACTCCGGCAGACCGCTCATCCTGGGACGCTTCAGCGCGAGTCGGGGCGGGCGAGGCCCGAAGCGGCGTCGAGGCTGTCAATGGCGGTTCGGGCCTCGGACACCGCGGCGGCGATCGCGGCGGCGGCCTGCCCGGCTTGTTCGGGCGTGTGGGACGGCATGACCTGTAGGCGCAGTCTGGCGGAGCCGCTTGGCACCACGGGGTATTCGACGACCATGGCCGCCACTCCGTGCGGGCGCAGATTACGGTGTGTGAGGCGTGCTACGCGTTCGTCGCCGATGACGGCGGGAACGATCGGACCCGGGCTGCCCAGGCAGGCCAGTCCGTGGTCGGCCAGAGCTTCACGCAGTGCCGACGCGGCGCCGAGTGTCTGCCGGCGCAGCCGTGCTCCGTCCGGGGACATCGCGATCCGCAATGCGGCGTTGGCTGCCGCGGCCTGGGCGGGCGACAAGGCGTTGGAGAAGACGTGCGAGGTGGCGTAGGTCTCGATGTAGCTTCGGACGGCGGGCGAGGCAGTGGCCACAAATCCTCCGTTGGAGGCGAAGGTCTTGGAGAAGCTGCCCATCACCAGGTCGACTTGGCCGGCGAGCTGTTGGATCCCGATCTGGCCCTGCCCTCCGGGGCCGGTGGATCCGAGGTCGTGGGCGACGTCGACGAGGAGGGTCGCCTCGTACTCGTGGCAGATGTCCTGGAGCCGGGCGAGGTCGGGGCTGTCGGCGTCCATGGAGAAGAGGCCTTCGGTGACGACCAGAATGGCGTGGTGGGGATCCCGGCCGCGCAGTTCGCGGAGTACGGCGTGGACGGCTTCGTTGTCCAGGTGCGGCACCCGGTGGACGTTGCGCGAGGCGGCATGGGCCGCCTGGGAGAGGCTGGCGTGGGCATAGTGGTCCATGACCACGTGGTCGTAGTGGCGGACCAGGGCGTTGATCGGTCCGTACGCGGCGGCCCAGCCGGTCGGGAAGAGGACGACATGGTCCGTTTCAACGAGTTCGGCGATGCTCTGCTCAAGGCGCCGGGAATGGACGGTGTTGCCGATGGCCGCTGCCGAACCGGCGCTGTGCACACCGAACTCGGCGATGGCGGCGGTCGCCGCCTCGACCACCTCGGGGTGGTTGCTCAGCCCCAGGTAATCCTGGGAGGCGAAGTTGATCCCCTCCAGGACCCGCCCACCGGCATCGAGGAGCCGGGTCGTGGACAGCGGCGCAGCGGCAAGGGTCCTGGAGTACAGCCACGTCTCCGATTCGACGCGGGCGCTGTACCAGCGGTGGAACGGCTCCACCCGCTCCAGTAGTCGGCTGCCGGCCGGGGAGGCGAAGCTGCGCACCGTGTGAGTGAGTGCCAGGTGCTCGTCCTCCGCCGTGTCCTGTGCGGCGAACGGGTTGCTGTCGGACGCCACGGCCGGTTCGTCCGCCGGAGGGGCGACGCTGGAGTTCGAGGACAGGATGCGCTGCATGCTGTCGACGGAGAAGACGGCGTCGGGGTCGACCGTGTCGCTGAACACTCCGAGGAATGTGCTGGCGTGGCGCAGGTCGGCGCTCACCGCGCGGAACAGGTTTACCTCAGACGCCTCCGCTGCCCGCATCTCGGCCTGGGAACAGACGAAGTCGTAGTACTTCCAGCTGTCGAGGTGACGGCGCTCGCGGTAGTCCGACAGAGACCTCGTGAGGTCGTCTCCGGCGGCGAGGGCGGGGCCAATGGTCTGGGCGAGCAGTTCGGCGTCCCTGAGAGCGTGCGTCATACCGCTGGCGGTGGCTTGGTCCTTGAACGATGCCGCGTCCCCGACCAGAGCCCAGCCGTCGCCTGCCACCTCGCGGATGAAGGGGGTCTGGTCGTTGGTCATGAAGAATCCGGAGACGCGTGTCGCGCCGTCGACCAGGGCCGCCATGTCTGGGCTGACGTAGTCCAACGCCTGGGCGAAATGGGCCGCGCTGTCCTGCCGGAAGGCCTGGTACCAGTCACTGGGGCCGTAGACCAACGCCATCGTCTGGCCGCCGCTGGTCGGGCTCAAAGCCATACCGAGACGCCCCCGGCGCCGGAGCGTGGGAACCTTCAGAAGGTGGCTGTCGAGGTATGTGTAGCAGGCGAAGGATCCGTTCCGCCGCACGTCCTTGCGCGCGGCGCCTACCAGCCGTGCCACGTGCGAGCGGCGGCCGTCGGCGCCCACGACGATCCTGGCCCGCTCGGTCGTCTCGGGCCCGTCGGGGCTCGACCGCCACCGCACGCCCACCACCCGGCCGTCCTCCTCGACCAGTTCGGTCATCCGCGCGCCCTGCCGGACCTCGACGCCGCACTCTGCCGCGTACGCGAGCAGCAGGTCGTCCAGCAGGTCGCGGCGGGCGGAGAATGAGGCGTTGACGACGTCCTTGTCGTCCCCGTGCAAGCTGCGGAATCGGTTACGCAGGTCCTCCTCCGCCACTCCGGAGCGGATGCTGACGCCTTCGATCACCAGGTCCACCTCCTCGAAGAAGGGGGCCACCGGGACGACCCGGTCCAGGACGCCGAGTCGAGCCAGGTAGCTGGCGCCGCGGGGCCACATGAAGTGCGTCGAAAGCACGTCCTTGGGAAAAGTATCCTTCTCCAGGAGCAGGACACTTCGCCCTTGTTTGCTGAGATGAGCTGCCGTGGCGGCGCCCGCCAGGCGCCCGCCCACCACTAAAACGTCATACATGATGCTCCTTCAACATGCCTGTTCTACCTGCTTTTTCACATAGGTTGATCAACAATGACGCCGTTAGGCGATCCGCGCCGGCATCGAAGCCACCCCACCCCACTCCCAGAACGTCCGCGCCTGCGGCCTGCGCCGAACCCGCTACCGAGGCCTGCGGAAAACGCACAGGGGCACGTCCTGACCGCGCTGGCCTGCAACGTCACCCGCATCGCCGACCCCCGGCAAGATCACCGACAGAGTCACGTCATTGGCCCTAGGCCGAAGCGGCTACTTGCCTTCGGCTTCGCGGGAGACGGGAGCCCGCTCGGCCCGCTCGGTGAGGTTGTTGCTGGGGGACGGATTTCTATGGGGTTCAGAGCTCGGCGACGACGCGTCGTAGTGTGCCCGGCGCGATGCGCAGCATGGCGGGCATGACTTTCGTCTGACCGGGGAATGCCATGTCCCGCCGCCGCCGAAGAGCTTTCATCGTGACCGCCGCCACCTGTGCGGGAGTGAGTTTCTTCCCCGTGGCTTCGGCGTTCATGGGTGTGTCCGTAGACGGTGGGAGGACCTCGAGGACATGGGTGTGACCTTGCGGGGCGAGTTGACGGCGCAAGCCGTCCGCGAAGCCGTGCAGGCCGGCTTTCACCGCGCCGTGGGTGGGTGCGCGAGTGGGCGAGACCAAAGCGAACCCCGAGGTGATGAATACGATCGCGTCGGGCTCTGGCCATCGCTGGAGCACTTCACCCGTCAAGTGGATGGGGGCGGTGAGGTTCAACGCCACCTCGGCATCGAGAGTCGCATTGGGGTTCTTGCCGGCAGCGTAGTCTCGTTCCTCGAACGTACCGGCGTTGTTGACCAACACGTCCAAGCGCCCGAAGCGATCAGCGACTGCCTGCAGCAACGCTGCCCGATCGGCTGCGTCCGTCACATCGGCCCGCACGGCCAGCGCCTGCGGGTGTGCCTGCGCGAATCGGTCGAGCGCAGCCTGCGAGCGCCCGCAAACGACGACGGACGCCCCGAGTTCCACGAAGGATTGCGCGAGGCTCAAGCCGATGCCTGAGGTTCCGCCAGTGATGAGTACGGTCTGTGACACGATGTCGCCTCTCCCTGCTGCGTACCGATTGGTACGAAAGACTTTAGCACATCCGTACCGATCGGTATCGAAGGGTAGGATGGAGAAATGACCTCGACGACACCGGTTCCTACTGGCAGGCCTCGCGCGTTCGACATCGACGAGGCACTCGATCGTGCAGTCCTGGTGTTCTGGTCAAAGGGTTTCGAGGGCGCCAGCCTTGACGACCTCACCGAAGCGATGGGTATCAGCCGCCCCAGCCTGTACAGGGCGTTCGGCAACAAAGAAGACCTCTTCCACAAGGCGCTGGAGCGGTACACCGAGGGCTTGACCGCCTACTTCGCCCGAGCTCTGGCAGAGCCCACAAGTGCAGCAGTGGCTACCGCTGTGCTCCACGGGACGGTCGAGGCGGCAACCATGCCGGGGTTCCCCACGGGCTGTCTTGGCGTGCACGGTGCGTTGGCCACCGGGGATGAGAGCCGCCCAGTCCGAGACGCCCTCATCGCATGGCGTGAGGAGGGGATAGCCCACTTGACGCGCCGGTTTCAACAGGCGGTGGACGCCGGTGACCTTCCGCCTTCCGCAGATCCTCATCTGCTTGCGCTCTACCTGAGAACAGTCGCCAATGGGATCGCCGTCCAGGCCACGAGTGGTAGTTCCCGCCCTGAGCTGCTGCAAGTCGCGAACCTCGCGTTGGACAGCTGGCCAAAGCCGTAGTCAGCTAGTTAGGCCGGAATCTGCGCACGTACTTCGACTTTCTGTGGTTCGCGCGAGGCCAGCGTGACTGGCGCGACGCGTTCAGGGATGACCGGGCGGCGTAGGGGGCCTCGGGCTACGAGGAAGCCGGCTCCGGCTCGGGTTCCGGGGGCACGGGCTGTGCGAGTCGGCCCACCAGTACCGAGGCCGAGTTGGAGGCGGCTGCCCGTACTGAGCAGCACCCGGTCATCGCACTCCTGGCGCTGCGGCAGGGCCAGAGTCAAGGGCTTGTCGGGCCGATCCGCAGGAGGGGCTGAACCGCCAGACGGTCTGGCCCCTCCTGCGGCGGCGCCGCGAGATGCGGGTCACTCACCGCCGGAGAACTCCCACTGGCCGGCCACGGGCGAGGAGCTGGTCACGATCCAGCCGTAGCCCGGCTGCCGAACCAGATATCTGCCGGTCTGCGCGTTCTTCACGCGGTTACCGGACTCATATTGCCAGTTCTGATAGTTCCCGCCGTTGCATTCGATCCAGTAGACGTCCCCGTTGTAATTGCTGTCGAGGCACTGGTTCGTGTAGGCCTTGACGATGTTGCTCCCGCGCCGGTCCCAGAGCTGTGACCGGTCGCCGAACGTGCAGCTGCTTCCGCGGGGCGAACTCGACCAGGTGAGGGCGGTGACACAGTCACCGGTGCCCAGGTTCCTGATCCACGTGTTCTCCGCGGCGCTGGCGCTCTGCGCGAAGAGTCCGGCGTTGAGGACGGAGGCGACCACCGTAGCGACCCCCACCTGTAACGTCCGCTTCAATGCGTATTTCATGCGAATTCTCTCTGCTCGCGGTTCTCTCTCATTGCAAGCAGCAGGACGGGAAGGAGCGCCCGCAGGTTCCGGTCGGGCCGGATACGACTCGAGGGGCCATTGGTCCACTCCTGATCCGCTTGAACGAGGCCAAGGGCTTTGCCGGGAAACAAGTCGTGGCTTCCAGCTGCGGAGATCGCTGTTCTGGTACGGGGAGACCGGAGGGGATCGAGGCGATCCTGGCTGCGAAGTCATGGGCACGCGGGTCGACCCGTCCCCGGAGGAGTCCGAAGGCGCCTCCCACACCGACGCCCCCAACCTGAGCGCCCGGGCCCGCACGAACCGAGCCGCCCTGGGCGGCGCGTTGTCCACCGCAGGCTTGATCAACTACGGCACGGAGTGGTGGCACTGGTCGTTCGGCGACCGGTACTGGGCGCTGCAGACCCAGCAGCAGGCCGCCCTCTACGGCCCCTTCGAACTGCCCTGACACCGCACCACTACCCCGCCTTTCACGAACGAGGAGCGACCTGTGGGATACACGCGGACTGACTGGTCCGAGCACTACAACGGCGGGCGAGGCTTCCGGCGGCTCGGGGACGAGGAGAAGAGCCTGCTGGTCGAGCATGCCCCGGCGCCCGAGGGGGGTCGCGCGCTCGACATCGGCTGCGGGACCGGCGAGATGTCCGTCTACCTCGCCTCGCTCGGCTACACCGTCGACGGAGCGGACTTCGCCGAGGGCGCGCTCGAGCGGGCCCGCGCGGAGCACCCCGAGGTGGAGGGGGTGCGCTGGCTGAGCCTGGATGTGGAGTGCGACCTGGCCGGCCTCGCAGAGGACGGCTATGACCTGATCGTCCTGCGGCTGTCCATCGCGTTCATCCGCGATCGGGCCCGTGTCCTTGGCGCTCTGGCCGCGCGGCTGCGCGAGGGCGGGGCGTTCGTCATCATCACGCCGATCGTGGAGAACACCCCTGAGGAGCGGCGCCACATCGCGCTGGACGAGAAGGAACTCGCGGCGCTCACCGACGGGTTCGAGCACGTCGAGCAGTTCGACGCAGAGGGCCTGGCGGTGCTGGTCCTACGCGGACCGGCCGGATCGTTCAGCGCGGAGGAGAAGGGTCGGCCCGAGCCGCAGGCCGTCTTCGGTGCCGCAGTGGTGGTCACCGACGCCTTCGGCCGGGTCCTGCTGGGCCGCTCCACCCTGGACATGTGGGAGCTACCGGGCGGCCGCATCGAGACAGACGAGGCCGCACCAGCGGCCGCCGTGCGGGAGCTGAACGAGGAGACCGGGCTGACGGCGCGCGTGGAGGACGCTCACGTCATCACCGTGCTGCACGACGACCGCCTGGATGTACGCCGCGTCATCGCCGTGGTCCGCGTCTCCCGCTGGGACGGTGAACTCGCTCTGCCCGAGCCCCACCGCTTCGTACGCTGGGAGTTCCACGACCTGAACACCTTGGTGACCCTCGGGAAGATCTTCGCGCCCAGCGCCCAAGCTCTGACCGCGGTGTGGCCCGGGGTGCTGCCGGGGCTCCCGCCGGTCCACTCCTACGCGTGCTCCGCCGCCGCCCCGCCGGTGCCCGGGGAGCCGACCGAGGCGGTCCGGCTGCGCGAGCGGATGGCGGAGATCGTGATCAGCAAGGGATGGGCGCCCTCGCCGCGGGTCCAAGCCGCGTTGCGTGCGGTGCCCCGGCACCGGTTCGTCCCCGAGGCGCGGCTTGAGACGGCCTACCACGATGACCTCGCCGTGGTGACGGTCCGGGAGTCACCTCAGAGGGCGCTCAGCTCCGTCTCCGCGGCCTGGCTGCAGGCCGACATGATCGAGCAACTGCGGCTGGAGCCTGGGATGACCGTGCTCGAGGTCGGCTCTGGCGGATACAACGCGGAACTCCTGGCGCACGCCCTGGGAGAACGCGGCCAGGTGGTGACCGTGGACGTCGACCCGTACGTGGTGCACCGAACGCAACGGCTGTGCGCGGAGGCCGGCAGCGGCCGGGTGACAGGCGTCCTCGGCGACGGCGGACTCGGCGCGCCGGGCCACGTCCCGGCCGGCGGTTTCGACGGGATCGTGATCACGCACAACGCGTCCGACATCGCACCAGCATGGCGAGAGCAGCTCGCCGAGGGGGCCCGGCTGGTCGTGCCGCTGGAGATGGGCGGCTACACCCGCTCCCTCACCCTGGTCCGGCGCGGCGACGTGCTGCACTGCGAGCACTGGACGTACTGCGGGTTCGTACGTGACCGCGGCGCCGCCGCCCGTACCGCCCCCGCCGTCCCTCTGGCCGATGGCAAGGTCACGGTGCGGTGGGAGGACGGGACGCCCGTCAGCACCGCCGGTCTCGACGAGGCGCTGCGCGGGCCCCGGCAGGAGCGCTCCACGGGCCTTGTCGTCCGGGGAATCTTCAACTTCGAGACCTTGCAGGTCTATGCCGCGACGACCCTGCCGGGGTTCTGCCGCCTGTCCGCGCCGAGGGGGTCCACGCTCGTGGCGCAGCAGGACGCGGCCGCGATCCTGGCGGACGACTCGCTCGCCTACCTGACCTACCGGAAGGTCCAGGATGCCCCGGAGCCGGCCGACCGCATCACGGAGTTCTTCATCCATGCCTACGGCCCAGCAGCCGAAGAGGTGGCGGAGCGCTTCGCGGAGTGCGTGCGCGTCTGGGACCGCGAGGTGCGCGAGAGCGGCTATCCGCCGATGACCGTCCACCCGGCCGCAACGCCCGACGACCAACTGCCGCCCGGCGACGTGCTCGACAAGCCCAGCGCACGGCTTGTCTTCCAGTGGCCGGGCCGGACCCGCGCCGACGCGTTGAGCCGCTCGATCGCAGGGTGACAGCGTGCCTGACTCCGACGTGGTGATCTCCGAGAAGGCGGCGTCCTCCACGATGCCGTCCCTGCTCGGCGTGTTCGCCCATCCCGACGACGAGAGCCTCCTCGCCGGCGGTGTCCTCTCCCAGCACGCCGCCGCGCACGCGCACCGCCGTCGTCACCATGACGTGGGCGCCCCACAGCCCGCGTGCTCCCGAACTCGCCGACACCTTGCAGGCGCTCGGCGCGGGCGTACCCCGCATGCTCGGATACGGCGATGCCCGCAAACCGCAGGCGGCTCCCGGCCGTCCCCGGCTCGTCGACGCACCGCTCGACGGCGTGGTCACCGCCTTGGTCCAGCAGATCCGCTCGTTCCGCCCCGACATCGTGGTCACGCACGACGCCCTGGGCCGGCTGACCGGTCACCCGGACCACCGCCGCACCCACCAGGCCGCTCTTTGCGCGCGGTTGCCAGATAGGACCCGCTCGATGTCGTACTTGGCGTCGGGGAACTGCTGATGCATCCCGACAGCCAAGTTCTTCAACGCCTCGGCGCCATCGGGCGCGAGGGGGTTGTGCTGGATGTAGTCGGCCCGCACGAACCTGTCCACGACCGCGGTGTCACCCCGCTCGAACGCCCCCTTGAGGACGCGTACGGCGACGGTCTTCTGGTGGTCGAGCCGGGCGCCGCCGTCGACGTTCCCGATGGCGTGACCCGCGCTGACGGGCGACGAGGACGCGACGGGTGGTCATGCGCCGGCTGGACATGCGGGAAGTCACGATGTTCCCTCTCTTGGGACTTGGGCGCTTCCCTGGAAGGTTGGAGCGGACTCAGTTCTTGGGGCCGAACATGTAGGCGTTGGCGACGTCGATGAGGGCTGTGCCCTGGTAGGCGGGGTAGCGCTCGGTGATGGCCTTCTTGTAGGCGTCGCCGTCGTCACCGAGCAGCTCCCGGCCGGCGTTGACGTAGTCGGTGAGCTCGGCCCAGACGGCCGGGGTGGTCGGCTCGCCGTGGCCGGGCAGGATGGTGTCGTACTCGGTCTCGGCTGCGAAGCGGTCGATGTTGGCCTGCCAGCCGTCGAAGTCCTTGTCCAGGAACCACAGGTGGGTGCGGTTGTAGACGACGTCCTGAGCGACCAGGACACCCTCCTCGGGCAGCTTGATCACGAGGGTGGTGTGGATCTCGCCGCCGGTGACCTTCTCGAACACGAACGGGATGCCGTCGATGACCTCGGTGCCCGGGGTGATCTCCACGGTCGGCGTCATGTCGGCGAGCGGGATCGCGGCGCCGGTGGGCAGATCCGTCTTGGCACCCATGGCGACGATCTCCGCGGTGGTCTCCGGCAGGGCGTGCACGGGGACGCCGAAGCGGGCCGCGCCCTGGTAGTGGTCCGGATGCGCGTGGCTGATGACGAGGCGGTCGAGCGGCTTGCCCAGGCTCTTGGCGTAGGCGACGACCTCGTCGGCGTAGGCCAGGACGAACTGCGCGTCGACGGCGATGATCCGCGACGGCGTCTCGATCAGCTGGGTGGTGACGCCCAGGCCGTCCTCGGGCGCGCCGTAGCTGTGGATGCGGACCGGGCCCTTGTCGATGACCGTGAGGGTGCCGTGCATGGCTGTGCTCCTGTCGAAATGCGGATGAGCGGTGATGAGGGGACGCGGGAAGGGGCGGATCGCTGATGGCCGGCTCACGGCCGACCATCGGCCGCAACGGACACGGCCGGCTTTCCACCCCACGGGCTCGAGCCCCTGGAACAACTCCATACTGGGCCGGAACCGGAGGTCCAGCGAGGTACGCTGCGGTCTCGTGATGGTCCACAGGCGACAAGCGCGGCAGAAGCCTGGTCGGCGGGAGACGGGCCTGCCGAAGGTGGCTTTCCGGCCTCCGGCCGGGACCCCGGCGGGCATGGAGGTCATGACCCTGGCCGACTTCCGCGACCGCACCCGTGACTGGCCCTGGCACATCGCCACCCCCCACCGGGGGGACTTCCACGCCCTGATGCTGGTCACCGCCGGCACACTGCGCCACCGCGTCGACTTCACCGGGTACGTACTGCCGCCCGGTTCCTGGCTGTGGATCCGGCCCGGCCAGGTGCACCAGTGGCAGGACCCTGACCAGGCCGAGGCCGTCCTGATCTTCTTCCAGGAGGACTTCGTCGTCCCCGAGACCGCGGAACTGGCCGGACTCGGCACCGGCACCGCCCCGATGCCCTTGTACAGCCCCGATCCTTCGGAGGCCCCCGTACTGGCAGCTGCTGCCGAGCAACTGGCCGCGGAGTTCTCCCAGTGGGACCGCCATCGGCTGCCGGTGCACACCGCCCTGCTGCACCGCCTGTTGGACATCGTGCTCCTGCGTCTCGCCCATCTGCGGCGGCACGGCCAGGCTGTGGAATCCGTCCCCGAGCCCTTTCTGCGCTTTCGTGACGCTGTCGAACGAGGTTTCTCCCGCACCCATCGCATCGACGACTACGCCCGCGAACTCGGCTACTCCACCCGCACCCTCACCCGCGCCACCCAGGCCGCGGCGGGCTTCAGCGCCAAGGACTACCTCGACCAGCGCCTCACCCTGGAGGCCAAGCGGCTCCTCGCCCACGGCACCGAACCCGCCTCCACCGTCGCAGCCCACCTCGGCTTCACCAGCGCCACCCACTTCGGCAAGTTCTTCCAACGCCACACCGGCCAGACCCCCCTGGCCTTCCGCGCCTCCCAACGGGCGTCGCCGCCTGCGTAGCCACCCACGCCATCTGACTCCGTAGACGAGTGCCACACGTCACGCTCCGCCACCGGGGACGAGCCGGGTGTGGGATCAGCAGGGCACGACAATGGGCGTGGGTGGTGTCCGCAGGGCTGCAGCTCTGACGATGCCGATCGCCCGCTCGAAAGGGGCGTTGAACCCGGTCGCAGCGGTTCGCCCTCCCAAAGACGCCGCCCCTGGCGTCGCTGGCGCCGGGGCAGAACGTCCATGGCCGTCGTTGCGCAGCCCTGCCGCAAGAGGCCGCACGGTGGATACTTCCGGCTCAGCCTCCGAACACCTCCGGCGGCACCCCCAGCTCCTTGGGTCCGACAAGCCCGAACGAGGGGCCTCGGGTGAGCCAGAGCAGCATGGGCAGGGCACGGTCGGAGTGTCGGCGGCTCATCTCGCGGGCGATGTCGGCGACGGGTACCCGTGGTTTGGCCACCTCCTGGTAGTCCTCCAGCCAGGCGCGGGTGTCGTCGAACACCTCTTCCCCGCCCACCGGGCCATGGCCCGGGACCACGATCCGGTGCTCTCCCAGCGCCTGGACCTGATCCAGGGCGGTCAGCCATGACGCGGGGTTGTTGGTGTCCGCCATGTAGCAGTGCGAGTGGTGGTTGAGCAGGTCCCCGGCGATCACGGCTTGCGCGTCGGGCACGTGGAAGGCGGTCGCGTGCACCGTCTCGGCCACCGGGAGGTCCACGAAGACCACTGCGTGCCCCTCCAGGGAATAGCTGTCCCCGGTCAGCGGCTCGGGCACCGGCATCTCGTCCGGGATCTGGTCGCCGTAGGCTTCCTGCCAGTGCAGGCGCTTGGCCGGCCACTCCAGGATCCCGTCGATGACGCCCTGCCGGGCCAGGATCGGGGCGTTGGGGAAGGCGGAGGCGATCTCACCCATGCCGCCGTAGTGGTCCGGGTGCGCGTGCGTGATGAAGGCCGCCTTGAGCTGCTTACCGCTGTCACGGACGCGGTCGGCGAGTTCGCGTGCCTCGTCGATGACGAACTGCACGTCGATCAGGATCGCGTCGTGCTCGCCGCTGATGAGGACGCAGTTCGGCGACAGAGCCGCTTCGGAACCCGCGAACACATCGAAGCGAAGCCCGTTTCGCTGCTCCGAGAAGATAGTGGTGAGCATGGGTCACTCCTCTCTGACCGGCCCTTTTCGTTCCACTCGGTGCGTGGCATCCTCTGAGCCGTGCGGTAACGCTAAGGAAACCTGGGAATCCATGACATGACTGGGAGCGCGCCGTTTCCGGCACCACAGCGCAGCTACGACGCCGAACGGCGTTTCACCACGCTCGGCCTGGACGATGACCAGTGGGACTACTGGAGCGAGGTGACCCGTACGGCGTTCGTCGCCATGCGCGCGGCCGCACTGCCCGACACGGTCCCCGTCCCAGGTAAGCACGGCTTCGCTGCATCCGCTGTCGCCCAGGTGACCGGCGGGCTGCTGGTCAGCACCATGCGGGCGGATCCGCATGAGGCCGCTCGTACGCCTGACCTGGTCAGGAGGGCCGCAGGAGAGGACTTCTTCCTGACCCTGCTCACCGAGGGATCGGCCAGGCTCCGGCAAGGCGACCGCGCCGCCCAGATGGGTGCCGGCGACTTCGCTCTCGTGGACAGCGCCCACCCCTACGTGTTCCGCTTCGATCACCCGTTCCGCTCGGTGGTCCTGCAGATACCCCGCGCGATGCTCACCTCCCGCAGCGCCGTCGCCGAGCACGTCACCGCCGTACCGTTCCGGACCGCGCACGGCACGGGCGCCTTCGTCAGTCCCGTCCTGCGCGCCCTGGCCGAACAAGGCCATGACCTCGGCGAGGCAACCGCCGCCTCCTTCATGAGGAACCTTCTCGATCTCCTGGCCACCGCGTGCGACGCCCTCGGCTCGGACGTCTCCGGGAAAGCCAGTGCGGCCGTTCACCGACGTGACCTTCACCGGGCCAAAGCCCACCTCGCCGACAGGCTCCACGACCCCGGCCTCACACTGCTGGCTGCCAGCCACGACCTGGGCTTTTCACTGCGCTATCTGCATGAGCTGTTCCGCGAGGCCGACACCACACCGCGCGCATGGCTCTACGCCCTCAGGCTCGACCGCGCCCGCGCCATGCTGTCGGGGGCCGGACACGACGCCCAGAGCATCAGCAGCATCGCGCTGCGCGTCGGGTTCAAGGACGCTTCCCACTTCTCCCGGGCGTTCAAGTCCCGCTTCGGGACCAACCCCGCCACCTATCGCAGGACGGCTGTAAGGGCACCATCCGGGAACGCGTGATCCTGATCGCTGCCGCGGCGTACCGCCCCAGGACGGCCACAGAGAGTGTGCACGTGCGTCCTGCAGGACGAACTCCCGCCCAGGCCCCACTGTGAGGGCGAATGCCACACACTCCCGGGGCACGGCCAACGCCGCACCGGAGCGTCGAACGCCCCTATCCGCCGAGTCCATGGATGGGTGCGCCTTCTCTTCGCCCCGGGCACGGGCAAACGCCGCCGCACCCGTCGCCACCCACACCCACCTCGCCAACAACGACTCCGGTGCTGTGTGTCGGTGATTCCGTCGCGGACCGCGGCGATCGACGCGCGCATACCGTCGATGCCCGAGGCGGCGTCACCAGCGGGGTTGTGGCCGATCACATCCGGGGCGAACACCTCGTCCGCCCCGTCCACGCTGCCCGTGTCGTAGAGCTCCAACTCGCGCGCGGCGGGGATCGCGGGCAACGCCCGGCTGCGCGACCCGTGCATGGTGGCGAGGCCGAGTCCGGCAGACAAGCGGGAAGCCCCCGTACGGCGACGCGCCATACCTCGAGTCCACCTGAGTCCCGCCGAGCGACCAAGCCCGTGGGCGGGTGTCCTACGTGGCGAGGCGGACATCCAGGCACAGCGCTGGGCCTGCCCGTAGGCGGTATCCGCCAGAGGCACCGTGCGCAGGCCGGCTCTCATCCCGTTCCAGACCTGCTGTGCGGACGAATCCCGCACCCGAGGGGATGCGGCAAGATGCTGCGCACGCGCCGGTGCGTCGAGCGCATGGCATCGTCGTTAGGGTCCTTTCGGCGGTGATCCTGTTCTCCTCGCCAATCAAGACTGGAGCTAATAAGCTATGCCTATGTCTGAACTCGCGAGCGAACGCTACACCGACCGCATCGCCACCGGTCCGCTCGTCCTCGTCCAGGAGGTCTTGAACACCCGCGCCGCCGGCAAGCCCGCCCTCCAGGACCTGCTTTCCACGCCGGAATCCGCCACGTCGTGGCTCTCCGGCGCGCTGGCCGAGTGGAGTCGGCGTACCGAGGTGGAGGCGCCGACCATCGAGGTTGACGAGCCGGGACTGGTGCGGCTTCAGCAGCTACGCGCGTCGCTGCAGATGACCGTGTCGGGGGCGGTGCGCGACGCTCCGGTCCGATCCGCGCCGAAGGGGGTGAGCGGCGCGCTCGAGGTGCGGATCGACGCCGATGGCGTCTTCTCGCTGGCGCCGCGCGGCAAGGACGTCCCGTGGGTCGTCGCGGCCGTGCTCAACGAGATCACGAACGCCCAACTGACCGGTACCTGGCGTCGTCTGAAGATGTGCCGCAACCGGGTCTGCTCGGTCGCGTTCTACGACGGCACCAACCCCAACAACGGCGTCTGGCATGACGTGCGCATCTGCGGTAACGCCGTGAACCTTCGGGCCTCGCGGCAGCGTCGGGCGGCCGCGCGCGCGTAGCGCGCCGCGGGCCGCCCGACCGGCACGCCGCCTGCTCAGCCTTTCGCTGCCCGGCAGGAGCCCCACAGCGCACCGGGATTGATGCGCGACGGGTGACGCTCCAGCATGTACTCGTAGAGCTCGAGGGTGCTGCCGGTGCGGCGCACCCCGCTGTTGAAATCAAGGATGTAGCGGCGGGTCTCCTCGATGTGACGGGGATCGTCGTCGGCGGCCGGGTCCTTGTGGCCCGCGACGATCGCGGTCGGCGCCAGCGCCTCGACCGTGTCGAGAGCCCTCAGCCACTCGGCTCGCCCGTCCGCGTCCGACGCCGCGAGCATGAGGTGCACGTTGTTGTAGATCACGTCACCTGCGACGACCAGCCCCAGGTCGGGCACGTGCAGGCAGGTGGTGTTGTCACTGTCGGTGTGTCCCAGGCGGACCGGGCGGACCTCCGCCCCGCCCACGGTCAGGACCTCGGCCTCGAGCGGTTCGGCGAGTATGAGTCGCTCAGGGATCTGCTCAGGGAACCATGCGCGCCAGACCGCCTTGAGGACCTCGGGCGAGGACTGGTAGGCCATGTCCTCGACGACCTCGGGCAGCGCGAAGGCACGCGCACCGGGGTACTGCTGCAATACGGCTCCGAGACCGAACCAGTGATCCCCGTGGCCGTGCGTGACGTACACGCTCGTCACCAGAGCGTCCCGCTCGCTGAGCCACTGCAGCAGGCCCTGCGACTGCGCGATCGTGAAGAGCGGATCCACCAGCAGCGCCTCTCCCCCGTTCGAGATGAGGATGCTCGACGTCGGTGACCAGGAACGCTCGCCCTGATCGGGCGGCACGTCGGAGTTTGTGGTCGGCATGCCGTCCGCGATGTGCACGGCGTAGGTCAAGGCGTTCGACGTCATTGGTGGACTCCTCGGATTCTCGGGCGGTCACTTCCGCTCTGGCCGAAACACGGAGGAAGCCGGAAGGACCGGCCCTCGTCGCGTCGATCGCAGGGCGATGACATTGACATAAGCATAGCCACCATGCTTACGTCATACTGCTCGCGTCGGCCGAGAATCTCGAGAGCCGCTGGCTTTCGGTTCGTCGCCGCAAGAGAGCGATCGTCAAAGGAGACACGAGATGAACAGCCCAGCGACGCAGGCGCCGACCGCGGTGCTCGTCCACGGATACCTGGACGACGGCGCCATCTGGAACAGCGTCCGCACCGTCCTCGACGAGCAGTCGATCCCCTCGATCGCATTCGAGCTCGCCGGCATGGGTACGCGCGCATCGGATCAAGGGCCGTTCACGCTCGCCCGCTGGGCCGACGACCTCGAGAGCGTCGTGCGCGCGACGGCGGGCCCCGTCGTGCTCGTCGGCCACAGCATGGGCAGCCAGATCGCCGAGCTCGTCGCCGCCCGCCTGGCCGAGCAGGTGCGTTCGCTCGTCCTGATCAATCCGATCCCGCTGGCGGGCACTCACCTTCCGCCGGAGCAGATCGCCCCCTTCCAGGCACCGGATCTCGGACTCGACGCGCAGCGCGCCTTCCGCGGCGCGCTCGCCACCGCGTTCCCGGCCGAGGAGAATGACCGGCTTGCCCAAGTGGCGTTGCACGTCGACCCATCGACGATTTCCGACACGGCGACGGCGTGGAACAACGGCCACCCGGACGGACAGCAGTCCAGCAAGTTCCACGGGAGCGTCACCGTCCTGCGCGGCGAGAACGACCCCTTCGTCACGGAAGAGATCGTCTCGGCGTATGTCACGCCCCGATTCTCCGGCGCCACCACGCAGATGATCGCCGGCGCGGGTCACTGGGCGCACGCCGAGAACCCGGCGGCGGTCGCCGCCGTCATCACCAAGGGCGCCGAGGAGATCGCGTCGAACGCCACCGAGGGCCGCCCGGCCAAGGCCTGGACGGCCGCGTTCGAGCAGCGCACCGAGGAGTCCTTCGCGGCGGCGCTCTCGCCGAACGTGCGGATGGAGGCGAGCGCGCTCGCCAAGCCGCTGGAGCGCAAGGAGCACGTCGAGGCCCTCATGGCCGCGGTGAGCTCCGTGTACGAGCGGCTCGTGTTCGTCCGGAAGGTGCAGGACGGCCCGCGGACGTACCTGGAGTGGGAGGCCAGCGCGTTCGGCGGCTTCGAGATGAAGGGGATCACGATCCTCAGGCGTGATGACGAAGGGCTCATCACGGAGATCGCCATCCACCACCGCCCTCTCGGCACAGTGGTGCAGATCAACGCGAAGGTCGGGACAGCCCTGACCGCGGCCGGCCTCGTCCCCGCCGAGTACTTCAGCTTCACGGAAGGCGAATGACCATGAGAGAACGCATCGACGTCGAGTTCACGGCGGACGGGGATGTGACTCTGCGCGGCTGGCTCTACCTGCCGGACGCCGAGGGCCCGCGCCCCGCGATCACGATGGCGCACGGATACGGCGGCAACCGGGAGATGGGCCTCGACCCGTACGCGCGCAAATTCGCCGACGCCGGATTCGTGGTGCTCGTCCACGATCACCGCACGTTCGGCGCCAGCGACGGCGAGCCCCGCAACGACGTCGATCCTTGGCGTCAGATCGCGGACTGGCGCCGCGCGATCAGCTTCCTGGAGGCCCGGCCGGAGGTCGACGCGGACCGCATCGGGGTGTGGGGTACGAGCTTCGCGGGCGGTCATGCGATCGTGCTCGGCGCGACCGAGGTGCGGATCAAGTGTGTGGTGTCGCAGGTACCCACCATCAGCGGATTCGAGCAGTGGCGGCGCAGGGTCCCGCCGGACCGCATCGCCGCCTTCGAGCTCGCCCAGGCCGACGACGAACGCGCCCGCGCCGCCGGCGGTGAACCGCGGTACCAGACCTCCATCGGCAACGATCCTGCCGACCCGGCCCTGTACAGCAGCCCGGACGCAGTGCGCTTTTACCACGACCTGGTTCCGCCGGGCCGCGAGAACAACACGGTGACGGTGCGCTCCAACCGGGCCGCGGTGCTGTACGAGCCGGGCGGGTGGATCGCCCGGGTCTCGCCCAAGCCGCTCATGATGATCGTCGAGACCGGCGAGACGGTGGTCCCGGCCGACCTGCAGCTGGCCGCCTTCGAGCGGGCGTTGGCACCGAAGGAGCTGGTGCTGCTGCCCGGCGGGCACTTCGACGCCTACAAGGTGCACTTCGAGGAATCCAGCGGCGCTGCGTTGTCCTGGTTCCAAACCCACCTCGACAAGGCCCCGGCCTCAACCGGCTCGTGAAAAGGAGGCGGTTCCGTCTGCCGTTGGAACCGCCTCCCCAGGCGGGCGAAAGCCACCTCTCTCCCTCGCGGAGCGCTTCCGAAACATGGCAGTCACGTTCACCCGCCACTTGGCACGGTCGGCCATGACATCGGCGGTGGCTGTAGCGCTTGGGGATGTGCAGGTTGCGGTGCGGCGTCCGGGTCTCGGGGACAGAACAGCCGGCGTGCCGGCGACATGAAGCACGACGAGGCCATTGACCGCACCTCAATGCGGCGTCGGCTCACCTGTGCAGGGACGCCGCGGGTCGCATGACGTACTGGCGCAGGTACAGGTCGCGGTAGGTGACAGGGCCGCGCGGGCCGGGGACGCGGTCGATGTTGATGCCGGTTTCCGGCAGGCGCAGGAGCTTGAAGCCGTCGAGGAGGCGTGTGGTGGAGTTCCAGAAGACGCCTGAGCCGCCGTAGGTGTCCATGAACCGGGCTGCGGTGTCCGGGTCGTGGGTGGCGATGGCGGCGGCCAGCCCGGAGGTCTCCTCGTTGGCGATCCGTGCGGCTTGGAGCGGGCCGTCCGCCTCGTCGATCGTCACCGTCGCCGCGTGCTCGGAGTCCAGGGACCACTCGTAACCGCGCGCATGGGCGTGCGGCGGCAGCGATGCGGCGATACCCAGGTCTTCGAGGGTCTGCAGAATGCCCGGCAGCAGCTTGTCGTGGACAGCCCGGTCGATGAGCAGCAGATTGAGCCGGTTGCAGACGCCCAGCCGGTCCAGGCTGCTGGTGACCAGGTCGTGCACCAGCTTTTCGTCGGCGTCCCGGGCCACGTACAGCACTCCGCCGCCGTCTGCGTGGGCCAGCGTGCGCACACCGTGGCGGGCGGCCTCGCGGCCGAGTTCCCGGGTGCTGTCGCCGCTGCCTCGCAGGATGACCAGGGGGACGGTCTCGGGCAGCGACACCAGCGCGTATGCCGCCGCGCGGTCCTCGCTCGGCACCAGCTGGATGGCGTCCGGGTCCAGTCCCGCGTCGGTGAGAGCGGGCGTGATCACGTGGGTGACCAGGGCCTGGGAGGAGCGCAGGGCCGCCGAACCGGTGCGCAGCACGCCGCCGTTGCGGGACTTGAGGAACTGGGAGGCGACGTCGAGTGTCACATTCGGACGCGCCTCGAAGTTCGCGCCGATGACACCCACCGGGCGGCGGCGCTCCAGCAGGACCAGGCCGTCGGGACGCTCTTCGAGGACGGTGTTCCGCGGCTCGTGCGGCACGTCCGCCAGCGTACGCAACGCCGCGGCCATGTCCTCGAGCTGCGGGCCGGTCAGCCGCAGGCGGTCCTGCAGTGCCGCCGACATGCCGCTTGAGGCGGCTGATCGCAGGTCGTCCTGATTCGCCGCCGCCAGCACGTCGCGTGCCGTGTGCAGCCGCTCGGCCATGACCCGCAACGCCGTGTCGATCTCCGCGTCCGACGCCCGGGCCAAGGCCGCCGAGCCCTGCGTCGCTCGGACCGCGCAGGCGTGAACCGCCTCCCGAACGGAGTTGGGCACGCTCATCTCGTTCCTGCTCACATCGGTCCCTTCACAGTCCAAGCGCAATACGCGATACACGGGCGACAGGAGGATCGTTCAACAATCCCCGCCCGTGCAACCGTAAACCGTTCGGTTTCCTCACGGCAAGACGTACGACGCCCCTCCCGTCCGCCCATGTCGGCGGTCCGGGAGGACCGGGGGTGGCTGATGGTGGTTGCCGTTTCTGGCTCGCAGGAAATGGCCGCCTGGTCCTCCGGGACGCTCGGACTGCTGATGGAGAATTGCGGCCATCGCTGCTCAGGGAAACGCCGGCGGGGTGTTCCTCGGCCACTGAGGTGCTGGTCAAGGTGAACGCGGCGGCGGGCTTGAGTGCGTCTCATGCGCGTATATGGGCCGGCATCGACACCAGCAAGGGCCATCACTGGGCGGTTGCCGTCGAGGTCGACGGCGAGACGCTGTTCTCGACGAAGGTGATCAACGACGAAACGCAGTTCCTCACGCTCATCGGCACGGCCCGCGAACAGGCTTTCTGTGCCTGAATCCCCTGCGGGATCGAGTAAGGGGGTGGGCACCGTGTTCGCGCGGGCTGGTGCGAAGCTCAGGCGCCGTCGCCTGCGGTCAGGTCGAGGTCTCACCGCCGAAGCAGAAGTCGGGGCCCTCCACCTGACGGTGGTCCGGAGAGTGTCAGTGGTTACGCCGACCCGAGCGCATCTGCCACTGGGTCATCGCGCCGAAGGCCAGAACGTTGGCTCGGCGGGTGGTGAAGCGCGAGGTCAGGGTCATCACCCAGTTGAATGTGCCGGAGACGACGCTGGGCGGCGGGTTGTGCCGGTCCAGCGTGCGCAGTGCGGTCGTGACCACCTGACTCGTCGTCTGCAGCCGGACACCGCGGGCCATGTCGTCGGAGCCGAGCGCGTCGAAGAACTCGGTCCGGGTCGGTCCCGGGGAGAGAGCGAGCACGCGCAGGCCGGTCCCTCGCGATTCCTGCCACAGCGCCTCGGTGAAATTCAGCACGAAGGCCTTGGTCGCCCCATAGACGGCGGCGTTCGGCCACGGCTGGTACCCGAGGGAGCTGGCGACGTTGACCAGGACACCAGTCAGCCGGCCGATGAACGCCCTGGTGACGTCGACCAGGCCGGCCACGTTCAGGCCGATCTCCTGCTGGACGCGTGCCGGGTCCTCCTGGCGGAAGGGGGCGTGGGTGCCGAAGCCGGCGTTGTTGACGAGGCTGGTGACGGTGATGCCGCGCCGGGCCACCTCCTTGGCCAGCGCTTCGCCCGCGGCCGGGACGGTGAGGTCGAACGGCACCACCGTGACGGTGACCTTGTACTTCGAGGACAGCTCGTCGGCCAGTGCCTGAAGCCGGTCCGCGCGGCGGGCGACCAGCACGAGGTCCGAGCCGCGCTCAGCGAACTGGCGGGCGAACTCCGCGCCGAGTCCGGCGCTCGCCCCGGTGATCAAGATGGTCTGGGTGCGGTAGTCGATCTTGTTCATGGCGGTCGGGGACACGGCGCCCTCGCGGGTACCTCTTCCCCTTCTCCTTTCCATCCTTGCGACGGTCGGCGACCGTCATCCGGTGCCAGGACGGGCCCGGAGGCCCGCCTCGGCGATGGTCGTGACGTGTGAGGTCGTCAGCCCTGGGTGCGAGGCGGTGGTCCCGTCGACAGCGCGCTCCTGCTCGTCGCCGATCCGGCTCACGTGATGCGTCGCAGGATGCGGTCCTTGCCGCGGGTGTAGGGCGGGGTGGCCACGCCCAGCGTGTCCGGCTTGAGCGGCTTGTCCAGGACGGACTTGATGTGACTGAAGGTGTCCAGGGAGTACGAGCCGTGGTAGCGGCCCATGCCGCTCTCACCGACGCCACCGAAGGGCAGGTCGAGCGCGCCGAGCTGGAGGAGCGAGAGGCCGAAGGCCAGGCCACCGGAGGACGTCTCCGCGGTCAGGCGCCGCTTGGAGCGCTTGGACGCGGTGAAGGCGTACAGGGCCAGCGGCTTGTCCCTTCCGGTGATGAAGGCGATGGCAGCGTCCAGGTCGGGGACGCGGACGATGGGCAGGATGGGGCCGAAGATCTCGTCGCGCATCACCGGGGAGTCGGGGTCGACGTCGGCCAGCACGGTCGGGGCGATGTAGCGGGCGTCGCGGTCGTGGTCGCCGCCCACGACGGTCCGGCCGTCGTTCAGCAGGCCGGCCAGCCGGTCGAAGTGGCGCTCGTTGACAATACGGCCGTAGTCGTTGCTGCGAGCCGGATCGGCGCCGTACATCTCACGGACCGCCTGCGTCAGGTGCGCCTCCATCTCGGCGCCCGCCTCACCTATCGCCAGCACGTAGTCGGGTGCGACGCAGGTCTGGCCTGCGTTCATGAACTTGCCCAGGGCGATGCGGCGGGCGGCCGTCGCGAGGTCGGTGCCGGGTTCGACGACGGCGGGGCTCTTGCCGCCCAGTTCCAGGGTGACCGGGGTGAGATGACGGGCCGCGGCGGTCATCACGATGCGCCCGACCGCGCCGTTGCCGGTGTAGAAGATGTGGTCGAAGCGCTGTTCCAGCAGGGCGGTCGTCTCCGGCACCCCGCCCTCGACGACGGCCACGGCCTGTGGGTCCAGGACCCGGGGCAGCCAGTGGGCGAGCACGGCCGAGGTCGCGGGGGCGACCTCGCTGGGCTTGAGGACGACGGCGTTGCCGGCGGCCAGGGCACCGATGACCGGCGCGAGCGCCAGATTGACCGGGTAGTTCCAGGGCGCGATGACCAGCACGACACCCAGCGGCTCACGCACGGTCCAGGCCCGGGACGGCATGAGCGACAGGGGCACGGAGGCTCTCTTCGGACGCAGCCACCGCTCGAGATGACTCAGGGTGTGGTCGATCTCCCTGACCAGGAAGCCGATCTCCGTCATGCGCGACTCGGTCGGGCTCTTGCCGAGGTCCGTGTGCAGCGCCTGGACGAACACGTCCTCATGCTCCGTCAGCAGACGCCTCAACGCGTGCAGCTGCTGCTTCCGCCAGGCGACGGGCTTGGTGCGGCCGGTGTTGAACGTGGCCCGCAGTCGCGCGACGGTCTCCGCCGCAGGGGTCTCGGTAACGGCGATGTCCGGCTGGCCGCCGGTGGGTGCGTTGGTGTCCATAGCCAGAAGCATATACGAAACGAAAGTCTTTCGTTTCGTTTCTTGTATACTTAGTCGTGTGACCTATCCCACCCTTACTCAACGTTCCGTACGGCAGCCCGACCGACCAGTGCGCTCCGCCGCCCATTCCTCCCGCCGGATCCCTTCGGGGGCCGCCCGATGACCGGGGCGCCGGCACGCCGGGGGCGCCCCCGCGATGCCTCCCGTGACCGCGCACTGCTGGAGGCGACCATGGCCGTCCTGACCGAGAGCGGCTACCGCGCGCTCACCACCGCCGCCGTCGCGTCCCGCGCCGGAGTGTCCACCGCCACTCTCTACCGCCGCTGGCCCTCCAAGGAGGTCATGGTCGTCGACGCGGCCGCCGCCTACGCCCAGGAACTCACGACGCACACCGACACCGGCACACTCGAAGGCGACCTCCGCGTCCTGCTCCGGGACAAAGCGGCTTCCCTGACCGGGAAGGAAGGAGGCGTGTTGCAGACATTGATCGGGGAGGCCCGGCACAACACCCCGCTGGCGGAGGCCCTCACGAACACGTTCGTGCTGCCCATGCGCCGGCGCATGGAGGAGATCACGAAGCGTGCGGCGGAGCGGGGCGAGATCCCACCGGTAGAGCATGCCGACCTGCTCGGCGACCTGGTCCTCGGTCCCATGGTCAGCAGGTTCTTCCTCACCCCGCTGCCGCCGGACCAGGTGGACGCGGCAACCGCGGCGAAGACCGCCGACCGCCTCCTGCCCTTCCTCCTGCGCGCCGTGGGGCACAAAGGGCACGCCTGAGCGAGGGCGGCCCCGAACGCGTCCAGGAAGGCAAGTTCACCGGGCCGCCTTTCGCGCAGCGACGCCGCCGACGGCGGACCGTGACGCGGAAGACGGCCCGGGGCCACGTCCGAGCTTGATGTCCGGCTGCGCCGCGCACCTCGGAGCGCGGGCGTCGGGCGTCGGGCGTCGGGCGGGGCAACGGACCTTGTCGCTGCCCGTGACTGACGGCTGCGCTCAAAGCTCCCATTCGTGTGGCCTCGCAGAGCAGCGCGGGCACAAGGAAGAGGACGAGACAGCCGTGGGCCGCCGGGGCGCTGTAGAGGCCCTTGGCCGCCTGCTCCCCGTCGACGTGAATCTACCGGCAGCCGCCGGTGACGGCGGTGAACCGGTCGTCCACGGAACCGGCTGCACCCCGACACCGGTGACCAGGACGCGGTCGTCTTGCCGCGTTGGCCTGCCCTCTGGCCGGCCGGGGGCGGGGGTCAGTTGTCCAGAAAGCCCACGATGTGGTCGGCGACCGTCTTGGGCTGCTCGAGGTGCAGGAAGTGCCCTGCGCCGGGCACCACGACGCGTTCGAAGCCGCTCGTGAACACGGCCTCCATGCCGTCGCTCAACTCCACGGCCATGCAGTTGTCGTCGGCCCCGTGGAGGTAGAGGGACGGGACGGTGATGGCACCGCTCGCCCGGGCCTCCAGGGCCCTGGTCGCCTCGTCCGCGGGAGGCGTGAACAACTGGCGGTAATAGCCCAGGGTCTCGGTCACGACTCCTGGCGCACGGAGGGTCTCCTTGAGCGCGGCACGTTCCGCGTCCGGCAGCTCGTAGCCAGGGGACCATTCCCGCCAGAGCCGGTCGATGAAGGCGAAGTCGTCGAGCTCGACGGCTGCCTGCGCCATGGCCGTCTGGAAGAAGAACATGTACCAGCTGCGTCGCTGCTGGTCGCCGTCGGCGACCCAGGCGGTGCGCAGTTGAGGGCCGTAGGGAACCGCCATGCCGACAAGCTTGCGGACACGCCTCGCGTCGAGGCTGGCCGCCGCGTACGCCGCCCGGGCACCGAGGTCGTGACCGATGAGGTCCGCCTGCTCGCGCCCGAGCGCTTCGATCAGGGCGAGGACGTCCTGGCCGGTGGCGGACGCACGATAGGAGCCGTCGGGTGCCGCGCCGCCCGGCCAGTATCCGCGCTGTGCGGGCGCTACCGCGCAATACCCTTCCTTCGCCAGGCGGTCGAGAAGCCCTGCCCAGCTGGCGGCATGGTCGGGAAATCCGTGGAGGCACAGAACGAGTGGCCCGCTGCCGGCCTCGAGGACCGGGACCTCCAGCCCGCCGCACTGAACCGTCCGATGACGGACACGATCGGCCGCGTGGGACGTGCCGGCCGAGGAGCCCTCGACAAACGGCGGTCGCTGGGTCACCCGTGTCATGCGTTCGACCTCCAAGCCGCCCTGGCGGCGTCGCGGCCCTGCAAGCCCGGACCAAGTAGTGGGTTGCGTGTTCTGCTCCAGCCGAAAGAGCGGCTGTCCGGCGCGCTCTGCTCGCGCCCGACGGCCGGTACCGAACGGGTTCGCTGGCACTGGCACCAGCACACCCTCCCCCGCGCCCGAGGATCTGGGCTGGATGCAATGAGCGTAAGCCTTTTGATTATGTCGCTCAAGTGGCTCGTGACATGAGCAAATAGATGACAGTTGTTTCAGAGATGAGTACTCGCATGTCATAGTCAGCGGGCGATCCGGCCGTCGGGCGCCCTCCTTCAACGATCACCTGGACCACCGCACGTCAACCACCTTGTGAACAGCGGCGGTTGGGCGGAACGGTTCACCGTGATCGGGGCGGGCAAGACGGGCCTGGACGCGTGCCTGCGGCTGCTGCACCACGGTGTCGATCCTGACCGCATCACCTGGATCACGCCACGTGACGCATGGATGATCAACCGGGACCAGGAGTCGCCGCTGTCCCGGTTCGGTGAGCTGACGAAGCTGCTCGCATGCAACTCGGTGGACGACGTGATCAGTGCGCTGGAGCAGATGGACCTCATCATCCGCCGTGACCCGTACGTCAGGCCCAGCGCCTTCCGGTGTGCGACCGTCAGCGCAGCCGAGCTCGCTCAACTCCGGAAGATCGAGCACGTCGTACGGCCGGGACGGGCACGCCGCATCGACTCGGCCGGCGTCCGGCTCGACGAGGGGAGTGTTCAATCCCCACCGGGGACGGTGTACATCGACTGCTCGGCTGACGGTCTCACGCAGCAACCGCCGCACTCCGCGCGACCTGCTGTCCTTCTTCGGCACACGCTGGAGCGGCTGCACCGGTGGTCCGGCTCACCCGCCCTGTTCGAATGGCTGCTCGGCTCGCGCCTGGGGTCGGCGCTGAGCGATCTCCAGCAGATGACCGACCAGGACAACCGCGCCGCGGTCTCTCTTCTCGCCTCCCACCTGGAGGACCTGCTGAAAAGGGACGGCGTCTCGGCATAACCCCGCGTGCCTTCAGTGGGTCTGCCGCGCCCGGTCGCGGCAGCCGCGTTTCTCTTCGACGGACGCCCACCGCCGATGTCCTGCGGCCCGCCACCACGAGCGGTTCCAAACCCGGTCCTCGCGCGGTTCACGGTGACGTATGAGGGCTCAGGATTCTTGGCGCTCCGGTGGGATCGCCTCCGCGGAACCGCGAGAGGGACAACGGGCAGATCACAAACCCCGTCCGTACCGCCGCCGCCTCGGCGAAGGCCTCCTACCCGGCGGTCCGCACGCGCTGACGCGCCCGGTGGGCTCGCAGGTTTTCCGGGTTGCCGCAGGTCTTGGTTGAGTGCCACACGCCGCCGTTGTTGCGGGAGCGGTCGAAGAAGGCCGTCGTGCAACGGGCGTTGCGGCAGATCTTGAGCCGGCGCCAGGTGTCCGCCTGCTGGGCCTGGAACATCTCGAGGAGCACCAGGGCGGCCACATACCGCCAGCCTTGTCCACGCGGCTCCAGGACGACCCGCCCGCTGCGGTCCATCCGCAAGGCCGCCGCCGCGATGTGAACGGCGGGCGCCACGTCAGCGTCGTCGCCGCGTGGGCCGTCGCCGCCCGGTGCGGCGAGAAGACGCCTCAACTCGGCACGCAGACCGCGAAGTTCTTCGAGATCATTCTCGGTGAGCCGCACCTGTGCGGCGGCCTGCGCCGTCTCCTGGGCCCAGCACTCCAGCGCCTGGTCGGCCCATGCCTGCGCGTCGGCGAGGTCGTCCAGAAGATCTGCTGCCCGGGGGCGGCCGGCGGAGATGGTGTTGAGCAGGTCGTGCACCAGCGCCAGCCCGAGCGGTGCGGGCTCGACCTCGTACCGCGTGGATGCGGACCACGCCATGACCCTGCCCCCTTCACTCGTCGTCGTTGCCGACATGACCGTGGACATGTGGCCACTGCCTCAGAGTACGACACTCGCTGCCACCTTGAAATGAAATGAGCTATCGGCATACAGTCCTTTCAGTCGGATGGGCAACGCAGCCGCACGAAGGGTGTCGCTCATGAGCTCGCCAGCCCCTACAGCACCCCAGACGCTCCTTGCGCTCCGGAGCGGGAGAACGGTGGCGGCACCGCCGTCGCGGCGTCGATGACCCACGCATCACCGTGGAACGTGTCGGCGCCGTCGTACCACCTGGTCTCCCCCAGGCCCGCACTGCCGTCGTCGACGCAGCAGCCACGCGCCTGGAGCGGCTCGGCACCATCGCCGCACACCTCGACGCGTTCTTGACCCGGTATCGCTGACGGCCTCACGCCGGCGCGCCGCGGACAGGCGCTGACACCCGGCCGGCTGACGCTCATCGGCGGCGGAGGCCAGTTCGCCCCGCGCAGCACGCAGTTCCCCACCGTCGCGCAATCCGCCCCCAACCGGTTTTGCGACCGCCTCATCCGATGGGCCGCGAGCCCGCCCGTACTGTCCAGAGCCAAGGAAATGCCATGCCCGTTCTCACCCACTCCATCCATGGCGATGTCGCCACGATCGTCCTCGACAATCCTCCGCAGAACCGTTTCGCACCCGAGTTCACCCAGGAGCTCAGCGACATCGTCGACGCCGTCACCCGCAGCCCGGCCCGCGCCGTCGTGCTGCGGGCCGAGGGACCCGACTTCAGCTACGGTGGCGACTTCCGGCCCTGGGTCGGCGCCGACCGCACGAGCCTGCGGGCCGACTTCGACCACGCTCTGTCCGTGATCAACCGGTTCGAGCAGCTACCGGTCCCGGTCGTCGCCGCGGTGCAGGGGCTGTGCTACGGCGGCGGCTTCGAGCTCGCGCTGCGGGCCGACATCATCCTCGCCGCCGAGAGCGCCCGCTTCGGCCATCCCGAGCAGTCGCTCGGCATCGTCACCCTCCTCGGCGGGATCCACCGCGTGGCCGAACGGGCCGGCCGGGCCCGCGCCTACGAATGGGCACTGACCTCCGAGCAGGTTCCCGCCTCGGTCATGGCCGAGGCGGGGGTCATCAACCGCGTCGTCCCCGACGACGCACTGCGCACCGAAGCCGAGGCCTTCGCCCAAAAGATCGCCCAGGGCCCCACCCGGGCGCACGTCGCGCACAAGGCGTTGTTGCGCGCCTGGGCCACAGGCGGCATCCCTGCCGCCGACCAGCAGCTGTTCGACCTGGCCGTCCCTCTCTTCGAGACCGAGGACGTCAAGGACGGCCTGGCCTCCGCCGCCGAGGCCCTCAAGGAGGGCCGCCCCCGGCCCGTCCTGCCCTTCAAGGGCCGCTGATCCCTCCCACTCCCCCACTCGCCGCCAGCCAGAGGACACCACATGATCATCGATTCCGCCGACCTGGACGCGAAGTCCGCCTACAAACTGCTCATCGGGAGTGTCATCCCCCGCCCCATCGCCTGGGTGAGCACCCTGTCCACCGAAGGTGTGGGCAATCTGGCCCCCATCTCCTTCTTCACCGTCGTCGGGCGCAAGCCGCCTCGGATCTCGCTGTCGTTCCAGCCGCGCTCGGACGGCGCCACGCTCAAGGACAGCTTCGTCAACATCCGTGACACCGGCGAATTCGTCACCAACATGGCCACCCTGCCGCAGATCGAGGGACTGAACCGCAGCGCCTTCGAGTTCGAGCCCGATGTCGACGAGTTCGACGCGGTCGGGCTGGAGAAGGTGCCGTCCGAGGCCGTTCGCCCACCCCGTATCAAGGGCGCACCCATCGCGTTCGAGTGCACCGTCGAGCACATCTTCTCGGCGCCCGACGGACTCAACAACGCCGTCTGGGGCAACGTGGTGCGCTTCTACATCCGAGATGACCTCTATGTGGGCGGCCGGATCGACTTCGGCGCCATCGCTCCGGTGGGACGACTCGCCGCCGAATACACCCTGGTCAACAACGCGTTCGAGACGCCGCTCGACCCCGAGGTGGTCAAGGAGCGCTCCGCACGCCGGATGGAGCGCCTGGACCAGAAGGACACGTACTACTCGCCGATCGACACGCCCCACTGGTCACCGTCCGGGTCCACCACGAGCCTCGACTGACAGTGAGGGTGGGGCGCGGTGCCCTGCCTGCGGGGACCGGCCCGCCGATTGACCGATGTCTCGTGGCGACTCCGGCGGACGTCACCCGGCCTCAATGAGGAAAGCACGTGTCACGGAAGAACCCCCACGTGATCGCATCGGTCAAGGCGCCCTTCGCGCCAGGAAGCTGTGTACAGGCGGAGAGCGTGGCCTGCAAGGCACTGGACAGCAGGTCCAAGCGCGGACACGATCGCGTTCATGACACCCGAGGATGCCATTGTCGCCACTGCCGACCGGATCGCGGAGCTGCTGCAGGCGGGGGCCGACCCACACACGCCGCTGCCGGGCGCGGAGTGGACGGTGGGCGAGGCGGCGGCGCACCTCGCGCTGGCGGGGAAGCTGATGGCGGACATCGGGGCGGGCGAGGACCGCCCCTACGGCGATGGGACGCCGAGCGGCCTTGCGGCGGCCAACCGTGCGGCCCTGGCCGTCTTCCCGCAGCGGGATCCGGCGGTCCTCGGCGCGGAGATCGCGGATACCGCCCGAGCCTTCGTCGCGGTCGTGGCCGGCCGCAGTCCGCGGGATGCGGTGCTGACGCCGATGGGGCCTATGAACCTGGCCGCCCTGGGCTCGTACCTGCTCACGCACCTGCTCGGGCACGGATACGACATCGCGGTCGCGCTGCGCGGGCCCCACATGGTCGACCGGGAACTGGTCGCATTCACGCTGCCCTTCATGCGACTGGCCATGCCGCGTGCAGTGAACGCCGGCGCGGCCGGCCACCATGCGTGCTATCTGTTGCGGGTCGGCCGCGACCGCTTCGCCGTCACCTTCGCGGACGGCGTGCCCACGGTCACCGACACCCCGCCACGGCGGCCCGATTGCACGATCGCCATCGACCCCGTCGCCTTCCTCCTCCTCGCCCTGGGCCGCTGGACCGCCCCCACCGCCATGGCCCGCGCCAAGGTCATCGTCTGGGGCCGCAAACCGTGGCTGGGCCTGCGCTTCCCGATGCTCTTCACAGCGCCATAGACGAGCGAGCAGACTGCCGCCGGACGGCCTCTTCGACTCGTCCCTGGGCAAGAACGTGACATGCGGCTACGGGAGGCCGCCGAGGCCGGGAGAATCTCCGCGCTCCACGACGCGAATCGGTGCGGTCTTCGTCGCCGCATTGACGCGGACCGCGGAGGACACACACCCAGCTCCAAAACGGGCGGCCAACAATGAGGACACGAGCCCGCCAGCCCTTCGAGCAATGGCGAACGCTTACCCGCGGCTGATCTCGACGCACCCCGAAACGCTTCTCATGCAGATGCAGGGATACGCCGTCGTGGCGGCCGTCGGGACACAGGGCGACGGCCCGACCGGCGAGGCCGTCCGGGCGGGCTGGATGAGGATCTGGGAAAACCGTGTACCTGTCGCTGGGCGCCGATGCCGACCGGACCGCACGCTTCCTCGCCTGCGGCATGCTCGGCAACACGCTCACCGCCGTTGGACTTCCCCGTCGGGGGAAACAGCCAGAGGGCCAGGAAGCCTTCCGGAAGAACGAGGTGTCAGCGCACGCCTGCCGCATCCAGCAGGGTGACCACCGTGGGGGCGATGAGCCCCGTCATGGTGTCGGCTCCGATCCCGGCGCGGGCGCCGGCGCCGTCGAAGACCAGGATCAGCTGCCGGGCCAGCAGATCGGGGTCGCTCGCGCCGCCACGCTCGGCCTCGGTGCGGAAGAAGGCGGTCAGTTTCGCCTTGATCCGGTGTGCCACCTGGCTCGCAGGGTGATTCTGGTCCTTGAGCTCGATCTGCACAGCCAGGTACCGGCAGCCTCGGAAGGCGGGCGCACCCGCCTGCGACTCCAGTTGCTCGAAGACGTGCAGGA
Source organism: Streptomyces sp. NPDC049687 (assembly GCF_044465285.1). NCBI lineage: Bacteria > Bacillati > Actinomycetota > Actinomycetes > Kitasatosporales > Streptomycetaceae > Streptomyces > Streptomyces sp. NPDC049687. Next base: position 286,267 of record NZ_JBITLN010000008.1, on the reverse strand, counting down.
TCCGCTCGCGGGGGGAGCGGCCGTCGTCCGCCGGGGGCAGGAGAGTGGCCACGAAGGGGGCAGTGCGCTCCTCCAGGCTTGCTGCCAGCAAGTCGTCCTTGTTGTGGAACAGCTGGTACATGGAGCGCTTCGACACGCCCGCCGCCTTGCACAGCGCGTCGACGCCGATATTGACGCCGCCCTGGTAGGTGAGCGTGGCTGCCGCCTCCAGCAGGCGCTCTCTGGTAGTTGACTTCGCTTCGGTGGCCATGTCGTGAGGTTAACTCGAATCGGACGAATTGGAAACCGATCGGTTTTCAGTGATACCGGGAGGCGACCGGCGCCGTCCGGGCACGGAAGTCCACTTGGAGGCTCGGCGACGGCATCGGGGGAGAAAGACCGTCGCCGAGCCCTGATGGTGCGCACGCCCCTCGTCCCCACGGGGGCGACACACACGGGGCCACTCCGCACAACGGCCCCGCCCTGGGAGATGCGGAAGGAATTCCGCTACACCGGGGTGGCGTTCTTCTCGGGGTCCGTCTCGGCAGGGATGCGGTGCAGCCCCTTGCGGTCGTACCACCCCAGCACGCCGAAGCCGAACAGCGCGGCCGCCACGAGGCCGACGGCCATCATGACCCAGCCCCGGGTCAGTCCCGCGTCGCCCTGCGCGCCGTAGTAGAGGATCGCGCGGATGCCGCCGGCGATCTGCCGCAGGGGCTCGAACTCCGCGAGGAAGCGGTAGAAGCCGGGCAGGGCCTGAACCGGCGTGGTGGCGTTGGCCGTCGGCACCGCCATCCCGATGAAGACCAGCGTGGCCACCAGCATGCCGGGGGTGCCGAAGACCGCGAGGAGGGTGAGCGCGCCGATCCCGGAGACCGCGACGGCGCACACCGAGTACAGCCACAACAGCGGCAGGTGCGAGGCGTCCATACCCATGATGCCGACCGCCCCGACCATGACCAGGGTGCCCATCAGCAGCGACAGAGCCGCCATGAGGGTGCTGCTGATGGCGAGGGTCTGCACTCGGGTCGCCCGGATCAGCGGGCGGTGCAGACGCAGCGGACCCAGGTCGTTGTGGGTGTAGCCGAGGGTGTGGTCCACCTGGCCGCTGATGACGTTGGCGGAGAGCATGCCGACGACCACCAGGGCGAGCGCGTAGTAGAACGCGGTGAGGCCCAGGCCGCTGTGCGAGTCGAGCGGATGACCGTCCTTCACCGTGACGGCTGCCGGATCGGCGAGCAGGACACGTGCCGCCGCGGGCAGCTTCGCCTGCTGGGCGCCGGTCTGCGCGGTCAGTTCCTTGCCAATGCGGAGCGAGGCGCTCTCGGCCGCCTGCGTCGTCGCGACCCGCGCCAGACTGGAGCCCAAGCTGCCGGCGGACTGGTTCGTCAGCACCGTCAGCGCCGGGCGGACCGGGGTTTCGGCGGCCGTGGTGCCGGTCAGGGCGGCGACCGAGGACGTGAAGTCGGCGGGCACGACAAGCGCACCGTACAGTTTGCCCTTGCCGAGCTCCTCCTTCACCTCCCGCTCGTCCATCACCTTCCAGTCGATCTTGTCCCCTCCCGCGGTGGACTTCCTGACCGACTCGGTGATCTGAGCCCCCAGGTTGACCTGCTTTCCGCCGACCGCAGCCCCCTTGTCGGCGTTGACCAGGCCGACGGGCAGGTTCTTCATGTGGCCGGCCGGATCGATGTTGGCGCCGACGTACAGCACGGCGAACAGCAGCGCGAGAACGCCGGTGATCACGCCGCTGGCGATCCACAGGGGTTTCGCGCGCAGCACGCGGAAGGGGTGAATTCCATTCATGACTTACTCCGGCCTGGACGACACGGTCACATCGGGAGAAGACCGGACGGCACCATCGCCGGACCGGGAACCTGCAGACTCAAAACCCTTCAGCACACGAAGGCAACCGTGGATCACGGTCTCAGCCGCCCCCCGCAGGGAAACCGACCGGTTTCCCGTTAATAGTAAACCGATCTTTTTCGTTATTCAAATCGACCACCGCCGTCCCCGGGAAGGCTCCGTCCTGATCACGGGCTGTCGGCGTCGAGGTGGCCGCGCCGACCGGAACCGGGCTCGGGGTGTTCCGGTGGTCCTGACGGCCGGCTCGCGGTCGCGTCACACGGCCGCCCGCGCTGATCGCTCCCGGCGGGTGCCCTTCGGTGTCATGGTGGATCGGCGTGTGTGAGTCGCTCAGGGGCAGGCCTGTTCCGCCGTGGCGGGCGGCGAGGATCTCGGCCGCGATGGACAGGGCGGTCCCTTCGGGCGTGCGGGCGCCGAGATCGAGGCCGATGGGTGAGTGCAGGCGCGAGAGTTCGGCGTCGGTCAGGCCCGCTTCGCGGAGCCTGCGGTCGCGGTCCTCGTGGGTGCGGCGGGAGCCCATCGCGCCGATGTAGGCGGCCGGCAGGCGCAGGGCCGCTTCCAGGAGGGGTACGTCGAACTTGGCGTCGTGGGTGAGGACGCACACCACGGTGCGCTCGTCGGTCCGGGTGCGGCGCAGGTGGCGGTGCGGCCAGTCGACCACGATGTCGTCGGCCTCGGGAAATCGGGTCCGGGTGGCGAAGACGGGCCGGGCGTCGCACACGGTGACGTGGTAGCCGAGGAACTTGCCCACGCGTACCAGGGCCGCGGCGAAGTCGATGGCGCCGAAGACGAGCATGCGGGGCGGCGGGATGCTTGATTCGACGAACACGGTCAGGTCGGGATCGCAGCGAGTTCCGTCCTGCGCGATGTCGAAGGTGCCGGTGCGGCCGGCGTCGAGCAGGGAGCGGGTTTCGTCGACGACGGCGCGGTCCAGGTCGGGATGTCCGCCGAGTTCACCTTCGTAGGAGCCGTCCTGGCGGATCGCCAGCGCCCGTCCGAGGAGCCCGGCCGGGCCACGGGCCATGCGGGCGAGTGCCACCGCCTCACCCCGGGCGGCGACCGACAGCGCCACCTGGGACGCCTTCCTGCCCGGCCCGTCAGCGGGTACTGGGGTGACCAGGATGTCCAGGACGCCCCCGCAGGTCAGCCCGACGGCAAAGGCGTCCTCGTCGCTGTAGCCGAACCGCTCGCGCACCGCCTCGCCGTCGGCGAGCGCCCGGGTGCACAGATCGTAGACCGCGCCTTCGACACAGCCGCCGGACACCGACCCGATGGCTGTGCCGTCGGCGTCGACGGCGAGCGCGGCGCCCGGCCCTCGCGGCGCGCTGCCGCTGACGGCCACGACGGTGGCCACGGCGAAGTCCCGCCCTTCCTCGAGCCACCGGTTCAGCTCGTCGGCGATGTCCAACATGGGAGTTTCTTTCTTGTCGTCGTACGCAGACCGGGCCGTCGTCGTGGATGCGGCGCCCGAGAGGCCATGCACGACGAGGCCCGCGACTGGAGTCGTCTCAGAGCAGTTTGTCCAGCGTGATCGGCAGGTCCCGGATCCGCTTGCCGGTCGCGTGATACACGGCGTTCGCGATCGCGGCCGCCACGCCGGTCATGCCGACCTCGCCCAGCCCGATGATGCCCAGAGGCATCGTCTTGTCCGGCTCGTCCAGCCAGTCGACGTCGATCGGGGGGATGTCGGCGTGCACGGGCACGTAGTAGGAGTCGAGCCCGGCGCTCATGGTGCGCCCGTTGCGGGGGTCGATCAGGCTCTGCTCCGACAGGGCCATGCCGATGCCCATGACCACGGCCCCGCGGAGCTGGCTGGCCGCGGTCTTGGGGTTGATGATGCGGCCGACGTCGAACATGCCGAGCCAGCGCGAGATCCGCAGTTCGCCGGTGTCGGCGTTCACCCGCACCTCACAGAACTGCGCGCCGCGGGCGGCCTTGGACCAGCGCTGGTCCTTCAGGAAGGTGGTCAGGAAGCGGCCCTGGCTGCCCAGCGCGCCCAACCGGGTGGCCGACCCGACCGAGGCCTCGAGGAACGGTCGCCGCGCCGCGCGCAGGGCGGCCGCCGGTTCCTGACCTGTCGTGCCCGTACGCCGGGCCAGGGCGGTCACCTTCCGGGTCAGCTCGGCGCACGCGGCGAGGACGCTGGTGGCCACCGTCGCCGTCTGGTTGGAGTTGCCGGCCATCGGGCCCGTCGGCAGGGCCGAATCGCCGTACTCGACGTGGACCTTCTCGTACGCGATGCCGAGCGCGTCGGCGGCGATCTGTGCCTGTACTGTCGCGGCGCCCATGCCCATCTCGTGGAAACCGCACTGCACGAGCGCGCCGCCGTCGTCGCTCAGCCGTACCTTGACGTCGGCGACCAGGCGCAGGGTCGGGTGGTAGGCGGTGGCCGTGCCCATCCCGACGAGCCACTCGCCGTCACGCATGGAGCGAGGTTCGGGGTTGCGGTCCGCCCAGCCGAAGCGTTCGGCGCCGGTCTCGAGGGCTTCTCGCTGCATACGCTGGGAGAACTTCTTGCCACCCGTCGGATCCGTTGTGGGCTCGTTGCGCAGCCGCAGGTCGATCGGGTCCATGGACAGCTCGTAGGCGAGTTCGTCCATCGCCGATTCCAGCACGAAGCTGCCGATGGCCTCGCCGGGGGCGCGCAGCCAGGTGTTGGGCATCAGATCCATGGCGACGAGGTTCTGCCGGGTCAGCATGTTCTCGGCGCCGTAGAGGTGCCGGGCCGGCGAGCTGGTCGCCTCGAGCAGGCCCCCGGCCGAGCCGGTGCGGGTGATGCTGTCCTGGATCAGCGAAGTGAGCCGGCCGTCGCGGGTCGCACCGAGCGCGATCCGGTTGGTCGAGGCGGTACGCCCACCGGTGGCGCGGCTGACGGCCCTGCGACTCAGTGCCAGGCGCACGGGCCGCCCGACAGCCTTGGCCGCCATCGCCGCGATGACCGTGCCGGGCCAGACGGCGAACTTGCCACCGAAGCCGCCCCCCACGAACTCGGCATGGACGCGGACGTGGGACGCCGGCACACCGAACCGCCAAGCCAGGTAGCGGCGGCTCTGGTCCATGGCCTGGGTGGTGTCGTGCACGGTGAGGTGGTCACCGTCCCAGACGGCGACCGTGGCGTGCGGTTCGATCGTGTTGTGCTGCAGGCCGGGTGTGGTGTAGCGCAGGTCGACCGAAACTTCCGCAGCGGCCAGCGCCGCCTCGGCGTCACCCTTCTTCGTCACGCCGGCGAAGGTGAGGTCGCCTTTCGCCGGGGTGGCGTTCTGCTGCTCGGCGGTGAAGTCCACCCGCGCGGGCAGCAGGTCGTAGGTCACTTCGACGAGTGGGGCGGCCTCGTTCGCCGCGGCCGAGGTCTCCGCTACCACGATGGCGATCGGCTGGCCGTCCCAGAAGACCTGATCGGTGTTGAGGTAGTCGAGGCTGGTCCCCGACACGCTCGGTCCGAGGTCCCGCACGATGTTGGCTTTGCGTACCGGCCGGATCCTCGGTGCGTTGAGGTGGGTGAGGACCGCCACGACGCCGGGGACCGCGGCCGCCGCGGCCGTGTCGATGCCGGTGATCGTGCCACGGGCGATGGCGGCATGTACCAGCGTCGCGTACGTGAGGTTCGGGTAGTGGTGCTCGGCGGAGAACCGCACGGCCCCGGTCACCTTCGCGTGGCCGTCCCGGCGGTCGACCGGCCGACCGACCGCGCCCCCGACGGGCACGGAAGAGTCCGCGCGGGACTCGGAGCCTGTCTTGGTGCGTATGGTCACGATGCGCTCCGCTCGGCGTTGAGTTTCCGCAGTACGGCCACGACCGTCCGCTGGGCCAGGTCGATCTTGAAGGCGTTGTCGGACAGGGGCAGGGCGGGGGCGAGTTCGGCGGCGGCGGCGTGGGCGAAGTTCTCGTCGGTGGCTTCGGCGCCGAGCAGTAGCTCTTCCGCGATGCGTGCCCGCCACGGCTTGGTCGCGACGCCGCCAAGTGCGAGGCGGACCTCGGCGATGCGGCCGTCGGCGGCGACCTGAAGCGCGGCGGCGACGGAGACGAGGGCGAAGGCGTAGGAGGCACGGTCGCGGACCTTGCGGTAGCGCGAGTGCGCCGCCACCGGCACCGCCGGCAGCTCGACGGCCGTGATCAGCTCGTCGGCGGCCAGCACCGTCTCGATGTGGGGTGTGTCGCCGGGCAGCCGGTGGAAGTCGGCGATCGGTATGCGCCGGATGCCGCGTACGCTCTCGACCTCGACGACCGCGTCGAGCATCGCCAGCGCCACCGCCATGTCCGAGGGGTGGGTCGCGATGCAGTGCTCGCTGGCCCCCAGCACCGCACCGCCGCGGGAGAACCCGCCGATCGCGTCACAGCCGCTGCCGGGTGCGCGTTTGTTGCACGCGGAAGCCTCGTCGTAGAAGTACATGCAGCGGGTGCGCTGCAGCAGATTGCCTCCCACCGTCGCCATGTTCCGCAGCTGGGCGGAGGCCCCCAGCAGGATCGCCTGCGCCAGCACTGGATAACGGGTCCTGATCAGGGGGTCGGCGGCGAGCCGGCTGTTGCTCACCAGCGCCCCGACACGGATCCCGCCCTCCGGCAGTTCCTCGATCCCGGTCAGCGGCAGGCGGGTGATGTCCACGACCGTCGCCGGGTGTTCGATGCCCTCCCGCATGAGGTCGACGAGGTTCGTCCCGCCCGCGAGGAACTTCACGTCATCGCTGTCCGCGATCGTGCGCAGCGCCGTGCCCACGTCCGGTGCGCTGAGATAGGAGAACGACTTCACTTCGCGACCTCCTTGATCGCCGAGACGATGCCGTTGTAGGCGCCGCAGCGGCACAGGTTGCCGCTCATCCGCTCCCGGATCTCCGCCTCGTCCAACTCCAGGCCGGTGGCGGCGAGGTGCTCGGTCGCCGCGCTGGGCGCGCCTTCCCTGTACTCGGCGAGCATGCCGATCGCCGAGCAGATCTGGCCCGGCGTGCAGTAGCCACACTGGAACCCGTCCGTGCGGACGAACGCCGCCTGCAACGGATGGTCGACCCCCTCGATGGTCGTGATCTCACGGCCCTGGTACTGCACCGCCAGTGTGAGGCAGGCGTTGATCCGCCGGCCGTCGACCAGCACCGTGCAGGCGCCGCACGCGCCCTGGTCGCAGCCCTTCTTGGTGCCGGTCAGGCCCAGATACTCGCGCAGCGCGTCGAGCAGGCTCACCTGCGGCGCGACGTCCAGCTTCTGGGCGGATCCGTTGATCCGCAGCTCGATCTCCACCGTGTCATTCCTCCGGTTCACCAGTGGGCTCGTTCTCATGGGGGCCATCAGGCACATAGGCCGGGGCCAGAGGGACTCCGCTCCGCGGACTGGAGAAACCGTCGGCCGGGGAACCGAATCACGAAGGAGGTCCATGATCTGAAACGGGAACGTAGCAGTTCAACCAGACATCCGCATCACGCTTGTCGCGATTTTACATTGTCCCGCAACAGGACTGTTGCAAATGGGTACAAATCCGCAGTCAGGCGTATCGTCTTCGGTGCATCACGAATCAACAACGGGAGTGGATAAGTCATGGGTCGACCCCTGCGGGCCGATGCCGCGCGCAGTGTGCGCGCGATTCTGGAGGCGGCCGAGCAGGTACTCGCCGAAGACCCCGGCGCCTCCATGGAGCAGATCGCCGAGCAGGCAGGAGTGGCCAGAACGACCGTGCACCGGCGGTTCGCCAACCGCCAGGCCCTCATCGAAGCACTCGCCGCCTCGGCGAAGCGACAGCTCATCGAGTGCGTGGAAGACGCCCGCATGGACACCGCCCCGCCGCTCGTGGCACTGCACCGCGTCACGGCGAACGTACTGCGGATCAAGAGCGTCTGGCGGTTCACCCTCGGACACCCCCTCGCCGACACCCCCCTCACCGAGGTGATCTGGTCCGAGGTCAACGCCGGCGCCCTGGATTTCTTCGCCCGGGCCCAGCGCGAAGGGTTCCTCGCCCCGGACACGGACCTGATGTGGGCGCGGCGGGTCTACTACGCCCTCGTCGACGAGGCCCAGCACGGAGGCGGCGCGGACCTCGACCCGGACCAGGTCCGGCAGAACGCGGACGCACTGGCCACGCTCGTCGTTGACACGTTTCTGCGCGGCGTGGGACCTCACGGCTGAACCGCCCGGCCGACGGCCCGGTCCTGCCCTCCCCTGCTGCCGATACGGTGGCAGCGCGGCCCCGGCGACGTCGGCGGCTCTGGGTCGAGTCGGACAGGCTCTCTTCAAGCCAGGCGCCCGGGGGCCGCCCCGACGGCCCGCCCGACACTTCGAATCCACAACAACTGAAGAGCCGTCAATCGCGTTCAGAGTCAGGACGGGCCGTTTCATGCGCCGGTTGAACAGGGGGATCACGAGGGACAGCGTCAGGTAGCCGTGCGCGATGGGCCCGCGGAAGGGGCCCATCGCAGCGCGCTCGGGGTCGACGTGGATCCAATGGTGGTCACCGGTGGCGTCGGCGAAGGTGCTCACCCGTCTTGGGTGATCTCCAGCCAGTCGGTGCGGCCGAGATCGGTGCCGGCGAGGGCCTTGATCTCTTCGAGACCGGTCACGGTACGGAGGGTTGTCACCCGAAGGGCTCAGAACAAGCGGGTTCAGTGGGGGCGCGGACGGGTTCAGTCCTTGGTGAGGCCGAACAGCCGGGCCGCGTTCTCCTTGAGGATCTTCGGCCGCACCTCGTCCTTGATGGGCAGCGCGGCGAAGTCCTTCAACCAGCGATCGGGGGTGATCAGGGGGTAGTCGGAACCGAAGATCACCTTGTCGCGCAGCAGGGTGTTGGCGTATTGGACGAGCTGCGGCGGAAAGTACTTCGGCGACCAGCCGGACAGGTCGATCCACACGTTCGGCTTGTGTGTGGCGACGGCGAGGGCCTCGTCCTGCCAGGGGAAGGACGGGTGGGCGATGATGATCTTGAGGTTCGGGAAGTCGGCGGCGACGTCGTCGAGATGCAGCGGGTTGGAGTACTTCAGGCGGATGCCGCCGCCCCCGGGCAGGCCGGCACCGATACCGCTCTGACCGCTGTGGAACAGCGCCGGAACACCGAGTTCTTCGAGCGCCTCGTACAGGGGGTAGACCGCTCGGTCGTTCGGGAAGAACGCCTGCATATTGGGGTGGAACTTGAAGCCGCGGACCCGGTGCTCCTCGACCAGGCGCCGCGCGGCGCGCACTCCCATGCGTCCCTTGGCCGGGTCGATGCTGGCGAACGGGATCAGCACGTCCGGGTGTTCGGCGGCGGCCTCGGCGACCTCTTCGTTGGGTATGGCCGGGTATCCGGTGGTGCTCTCCGCGTCCACGGTGAACACGACGCATGCCATGTGCCGTTCACGGTAGTGCGCGGCGACCTCCGCCAGCTGTGGCAGGCGCTGGCCGCCCGGACCGAAGTGCTTCTCGGAGGCGGCGAGGAGGTCCGGGGGCAGCGAGGGGCGCCCCTCCTTGGAGACCTCGCAATGGACGTGGACGTCGATGGCCGTGAGCGAGGCGACGTCGAGTCGGCGGTCATACGGTGGCCTTCTGGGTGGTGGCGGGCAGCTGCGGCGCTGGGATGCCGTAGGTCTCCGGGTGTTCTCCGACACCGGAGGCCCAGGATTCGGCAACGGTGTCGGCGTCCCAGCCCCCGTCGTGGAACGAGGAACGGATCTCGGCCGGGTGCGTCGGCGGCGACAGCCTGTCGCCGCCGACGCCGATGCACTGGCCGGTCACCTGGGACGCGGCGTCGGAGGTGAGGAAGACGACCAGACCCGCGCAGTCCTCAGGGTCTCCGAAAGACAGGGCGCGGCGGATCGCGGACGGGATCGGCTCACCCCGGTCGAGCAGGTCCACGTACGGCGCCCCGCCCTCCCGGTAGTGCAGATCGGTATGGCACACTCCGCATGCCTGTACCTTCACCACGGCCTCGCCCGGACCGGGGTCCGGCACGACGACCGTCTCGACGGTGACCGGCTCTCCCTTCGCCAGGGCTACTACGCCGCGTACGTACTGGGGCACGTCGTGGTTCCTCTCGGTTCAGGCGCTTGGGTGGACGCGCACAGGCAGGGATGCCCAGGCGCGCAGGGTGTTGTTGTGGTGGCGGCGCGGGCCGGCGGTGAGCTCGATCCGGTCGACGCGTCGGGCCAGGGCGGTCAGCAGGGCCTCGGCCTCCAGGCGGGCGACGTGCTGGCCGACGCACTGGTGGATGCCCATGCCGAAGCCGACGTGGCCGGACGGGTCGCGGGCGAGGTCGAAGCGGTCGGGGTCGGTCCATCGGGCGGGGTCGCGGTTGGCGGCGCCGAGGAACATCAGGATCTTCGTGCCTTCGGGGATGACGGTGCCGGCGATCGTCACGTCGGAAGTGGCGGTGCGGAAGAACGTCTGCACCGGTGACTGCCAGCGCACCGCCTCGTCGAAGGCGACCCGCACCGACTCGGGCCGATCCCGAAGCCGTTGCCACTGCTCGGGATGAGTGGCGAACGCGTACAGGCAGGCCGCGAGGCCGTGCACCGTGGTGTCGACCCCGGCGGTGAGCAACGAACGCACGACCAGCGGTGCCTGCGCGTGCGTCAACTCACCGCGGTCGGCGGCGGCCCAGATCCGCGCCCCGAACCCGTCCTCGGTCAGTGCGTCGCGGGCGCATTGGCCGTTCACCCATGCCGACAGCTCGGCCACCCGGTGCGCGTCGGCCTTCACCAGATCGTTGACGGGCCCGAAGGCGTTGAAGGCCATGTTGCCGTACGGCAGGAGATTCTCCCGGCCTTCGGAACCGATGCCCACAGCATCAGGGAAGACCCGCAACGGGAAGGCGTTCGCCAGCCGAGTGAAGGCGTCGAACTCCGTTCCCGTACTGAGGACTTGGTCGACCATCTCCTCCGCCGCCACCTGCCATGCCTCTCGCAGGCGGCGCAGCGCGGGCGGGGCGAGGATCTCCCGCAGCACCCGGCGCGGGGCATCGTGCCGGGGCGGGTCGGCCTCCAGCAGCAGGCTCGGCGGACGCCACGGTTCCTCGTGCCGGAAGTCGGCCAGCCCCACCCCGGCCCCCGACTCGAAGTGCTGCCAGTCCACCAGGGCGGCGTGCACCTCCTCGTAGCGGGCCAGGGCGTGGACGTCGTAGCGGGAGAGGTACACCACGGGTCCCGCGGCCCGCAGGACCTGGTGGAGTTCGTCCGGATCCTCAAGGGCGGACGGCGAGAAGGGGTCGGTGTCGCAGACGGGCACTGCCGCGGCTCGCTCGGCGGGTGCGGACATGGCGGCTCCTGGGCACGGCTCGGATACAGAGATGGGTCACACGTCTCGAAGGTCTCTCAGGTCACATAGGTCTCAGGGGCCTCAGAGGTCGAGGACCAGGCGGTCGCCGCAGGAGCGGGACACGCACAGGAACATGCAGTCGTTCGCGGCCCTCTGGTGATCGGCGAGGATCGAGTCGCGGTGATCGGGACGGCCTTCAAGGACCGGGGTGAGGCAGGTGCCGCACGTGCCCTGCTCGCAGGAGGAGAGCACCTCCGCCCCGGCCCTGCGCACCGCCTCCAGCACCGAGACGTCCGGGGTGACCGTGACCGTGCGTCCAGTGCGCCGCAGGTCGACCTCGAAGGCGGTGTCCCGCACCGGTGCGGCCTGTTCGGCGGCGGTGAACCGCTCGGTGCGCAGCGCGTACGGCGGCCAGAGGGCACAGGCGGCTTCCACGGCGGCGAGGAGCGGGGCGGGACCGCAGCAGTAGACCTTGGTGTCCGAGCGCGGGGTGCCGAGCCAGGTGGCGAGGTCGAGCAGTCCGCACTCGTCCCGCGGGACGATGTGCACCCGCTCGCCATAGGCGGCCGACAGCTCTTCGTGGAAGGCCATGGCCGCCCGGGTCCGTCCGCCGTACAACAACCGCCAGTCGGCGCCGAGCAGTTCGGCCTGGTGGATCATCGGCAGCAGCGGGGTGATACCGATGCCACCTGCGATGAACAGGTACTTCTCCGACGGCACCAGCGGGAAGTGGTTACGCGGCCCACCGACGCCGACCCGATCGCCCGGGCGCAGTGTGTCGTGCACATAGGCGGAGCCGCCGCGGCCCTGCGGCTCGCGCAGAACGGCGATCCGGTACGTGTATGCGTCCCACCGGTTCCCGCACAGCGAGTAGTGCCGGATCGTCCCCTCGGGCAGTACCACTTCGATGTGGGAGCCGGGTGCCCAGTCCGGCAGCCGTGCGCCCGTCGGATGGACGAGGGTCAGCGCGGCCACGCCCTCGGCCACGTCCTCCTTGGCGGAGATCTCCAACGTCACGACCACTTTGTCGCCTCCCGTCATTGGGTACAGGGAGGATGCGCGCGGGTGTCCGGGAGGCGCGACGGCACTCTCATTCAGTGAGAGACCAAGTCGCGGGCGACGAGAGGCGACGTTACGAGGCCCTCAGCCGGGCAGGCCGCGGGCGTCCCTGGCGGCCAGGGCCCGGGAGACTCCGCGCGCGGCGGTCCGCACCACGGGAACGATGGAAGCCGCCCGGGCGTCGTTGGGGACGATCACCGACAGGGCGGCCACCACGTCTCCCCGGCCGTCGCGTACGGGGGCCGCGATGCCGAGAGCTTCCTCGTGGACGTGTCCCGGGCAGTACGCGTACCCCTGCTTCCGGATGTCGGCGAGGGTGGAGCGCAGTGCGGTGGCCGTGGTGATGGTGTGCCGTGTGTATCCGCGCAAGGGGCCGGCGAGTACGTGTTCCTGCAGGCCGACCGGCCCATGTGCGAGCAGCACAAGGCCGCTGGAGGACACGTGCGGCGGCAGCCGGCCCGCGACGCGGGTGTAGTTGATGATCGCCCCCGGCGCCGTGAGCCGTTCCAGGAACAGCACCTCGTCGCCCTCGAGCACACCGATCTGGACGTGGTGCCCCACCACGTCGTGCACGCCCTCCATGAACGGCATCGCCGCGTCCCGCAGCGACAGGGTGGGCGAGGCCCGTGTCCCCAGCTCCCACAGGCGCACGCCGATCCGCACCTGGCGGTCTGCGTCCCGCGCGAGGAAGCCGTGCGACACCAGCTCGGCCACCAGCCGCGAGGCGGTCGCCAGGTGCAGCTCCGTGCGCCGGGAGATCTCGGAGACGGTGAGTGCCGGCTCGTCAGGCGTGAACGCTTCGAGAATCCGCACCGCGCGCGACAGGACGGACTCACCCATGGGTGTCCTCACAGGACCATGATCGTCCCCCAGTCCGCCCGGGTCCACGGGCGTGCACCGGCTTGCACGCTCCGCAGATGCACACAGGTCGAGTCGGAAGCCGGCAGGGCCACGGCCGCATACGTCAACAACTCTCCTTCGAACTGCTCGCGCTATGGCAGATTCCGGGCGGGGGGAGAGGGTGAGTGGGCCTCAGGGGACGGAGCGACGGCGGGAAGAACGTGAACCTTGGCTCACATCGATGCCGAGCGTGAACTCACAATGGGACGTCACGCGTCAAGCCTCATGCGGCAGCTCCGTGCACCCGCGCGTCGAGGGATCAGCGGCCTTCCGGGGTGCCGAGGAGGTAGGAGACGACCGCCGTCTGGAGGTGACTGCGCAGTTCGCTCCAGGGCAGGGGGCGGTCGGACTCCAGGAACTCGCCCTGGGTGACGCGGTGCGCGATCGCGGCGTAGGTCAGACGGAAGGCGAAGTCCAGTGCCGCTGCGGGGTCCGGATGGGCGATCGGCGTGTGCCGCAGCGCCTCGGCGAAGTGGCGATTGCCCTCGACGCTGACGCGGGAGCCTTCGGCTCGTACCGCTTCGTGCCGGGTGCCGAGCAGGAGGAAGACGCGCAGCAGGGCCTCGTGTGCCTGGAAGGCGTCGGTGAGCACGCCGACCGCTTCGGCGATCGCCACCGCCGGATCGCGCAGGATGCGAAGGCGCTCGACGGACATGCGCTCGGTGATCTCCGCCTGGACGTTCTCGGTGAAGGCGTGCTGGATGGCCAGCAGGAGTCCTTCCTTGTCGCCGAACCGGCGGTAGATGCTGCCGACCGCCATGCCGGCCCGATCCGCGACTGCGGCCACGGTGAGCGCGTCAGCGCCGCCCTCTTCGAGCAGGGCGTACCCGGCCTGCAGGATGTCCTGCTGCGAACGGCGGCTGCGTTCCTGGAGGGCGGCGGGTCGCGCGGTGGTGGGCTCGGTCACCTGCACATCTTATCGGCCGGTCTCTTGACTTCCATGTTGGCCGCGTGTGAATCTCCATTCGCATTTGATGTGAATCACAACTCACATACGGGCTTCGGTGCGCATGGCCGCGCCGGCCCCTTCTTCTCGCCTCACCCCTCGCAATGGCGCGGGAGTGGCTCCGGAGGTACTCATGGCTCCGCTCTACGACATCGCCGTCGTCGGCTACGGACCGACCGGCCTGACCGCTGCGTCCCTGCTGGGCCGGCTCGGCCACCGCGTGGTGGTGGTCGAACGCTGGCCTGCCCTGTACGGGCTGCCCCGGCTGACCCACATCGACGACGAGACCGCCCGTACCGTCCAGGCGGCCGGCGATACCGACGAGGCGCTGCGCGACTCGTCGATGTGCCAGTACGTGTGGGTCAACGGCAAGGGCGAGACACTGGTGACCATTCCGGCCCAGCCTGATGGTCCGATGGGCTACCCGGACCACATCTCCATGTATCAGCCGGACGTGGAGAACGCGATCGACAAACGACTGCGCGGCTACGGCACGGTCGACGTCCGTCAGGGCTGGGCGGTCACCGGGCTGGAGCAGGATGACGACGCAGTGACCCTGAGCCTGGGCGGCTGGAACGCTGACGAGGGCCGCGCGGGCGGTGCGCACGATCAGGTCCGCGCACGCTACGTCATCGCCGCGGACGGCAGCCGCAGCGGGGTCCGCGACCTGCTCGGCGTCCAGCGGCAGGACTTCGGCTTCAACGAACACTGGATGAACGTCGACACCGAGTGGCTGCGCCCCCAGCCCCCGGAGTTCGCGTACGGCACGCAGTACTGCGATCCCGCGCGCGGCCACATGACCATCAACATCGGGTCCGCCCGTCAGCGCTTCGAGTTCGCCCTGCTGCCCGGCGAGACCCGCGAGGAGATGACCGCCCCGGAGGCAGCCTGGCGGCTCCTGCGCCAGTACCACGACCTGGGCCCGGAGGACGTGCGCATCATTCGCCGGTTGGTCTACGGCTTTGAGGCCCGTATCGCCACCCGCTGGCGCACCGGCCGGGTGTTCCTGGCCGGTGACGCCGCCCACACCATGCCGCCGTACCTCGGGCAGGGCGCGTGCAGCGGTATGCGCGACGCCAGCAACCTCGCCTGGAAACTGCACCTCGTGCTCGGCGGGCAGGCCCCGGACGCACTGCTGGACACCTATGAGAGCGAGCGTCGCCCCCACGTCACCGCCCTCACCCACGCGGCGATCGGCCTCGGCAAGGTCGCCAACACGCACGACGTCGAGGCCGCGGCGGCCCGGGACGCGGCGTTCTTCGCGGGCAAGGTGCCCCCGCCGCCCCCGTTCCCGCCCCTCGCGAACGGAGTGCTGCGGCGGGGTGCGGGCGTGCCGGTCGGCACCCTCACCCCACAGGGCCGCATCCGGTTGTCCGACGGGCGCACCGGACGTTTCGACGACCTGGCCGGATACGGCTTCGCCCTGGTCGCCGCCGAGGACCCGACCGCCGCCCTCGGTCCGGAGCGGATCGCCCGGCTGGAGCGCCTGGGCTGCGCCGTGGTCGCGCTCGACACCGTCGACGACCTCGACGGACGGCACCGCGAATACCTCCAACGGCTGGGCGCGGTCGCCTACTTGGCCCGTCCCGACTTCGTACTGTTCGGTGCCGCGGCCGACGGCGCCGACCTCGGCGCGCTCGTGGACGACCTCGACGCCGCGCTGTCCGGGACAGTGGGGGCGGCCGTATGACGACCGCGAACCCCGAGGTGTCCCCCCTGGTCGCCGCCCAGCACCGGGCCATGCCTTTCACCCGGCTCACCGACTGCGGCATGGACCCCGCCGACGCCCGCCGTCTGCTCGCCGACACCGCGGCCGGAACGCCGTGGCAGGAGGCCGCGGCGGCCATCGCGGACGAGCAGCTGTCGCGCGCCCGGCGCGCGCGGGAGAACGGCCACCTCGTCACCGCCCGACAGGCGTACCGCTTCGCCTCGGCCGCCCTGATGTTCGCGCAGATGGCGTACCAGAGCGACACCGACGAGAAACGGGAGCTGTACGGCCGGCACACCGCGGCGACCGCCTCGCTCGCACCGGACGTGGAGCGCGTCGAGATCCGTCACCGTGACGGGACGCTCACCGGCTGGCTGTGCCTGCCGGCCACAGGAAGGCCCAGGGCCACTGTGATCGTGTGGGGCGGGCTCAGCGGCTGGGGAGCGGCATACCTGACCACGGCCCGGGCGTACACCGCGCGCGGTCTGGCCTGTCTGCTCGCGGAAGGGCCCGGTCAGGGCGAGTCGCGGCTGCGCCACGGGCTGTACGTCGACGAGCGGGTCACTGAGGGCTTCGCCCGCTTCATCGATCTGGTCGAGGCCGATTCCCGGCTCGGCGGCACGCCAGGCACGATCGGCGTTCAGGGCGTCAGCTTCGGCGGCCTCTTCGCCGCCCACCTCGCCACCACTGATCCGCGCGTCGCCGCGGTGGTCGTCAACGGCGCTCCGGCGGTACCGGTCATCCCCGAGTTCCGCACCGCCCGCGAGCAGATGGCTGCCGTGATCGGCACCGACGACCTGGACCGGGTGGCCGAAGTCATGGACGCACTGCGCTTCGACCCGGACAAGCACCGCGTCACCTGCCCGCTGCTCCTGCTGCACGGCGGCCTCGACCCCCTCGCCCGCTACGAGGACCAGGAGCCCTTCCTGCGCGCCGCCGACCCCACGACGTCCACCCTCCGTGTCTGGCCCGACGGTGAGCACACCCTCTACAACCACGCGGCCGAACGCGACGCGCTCACCGGCGACTGGTTCACCGACCACCTCGCCGGCCGGCGCACCCCGAAAGGTTAGGAACACCAAGTGGACTTCACCGTCGAGACCGCTACCGACGCGGTGGTGGACAGCTTCCGGGAGACCAAGGACCAGCGGCTGCAGCAGGTCATGGAGAGCCTGACGCGCCACCTCCACGACTTCGTCCGGGACATCGAACCCACGCTGGAGGAGTGGGAGGAGGCCATCGACTTCCTCACCGCCGTCGGCCAGAAGTGCGACGACACCCGGCAGGAGTTCGTCCTGCTTTCCGACGTGCTGGGCGTGTCCATGCTCGTCGAGACCATGAACGGCTCGGAGGAGGGAACCGAGAGCACCGTCCTCGGTCCCTTCCACATGACCGAGTCCCCGAGCCGTAAACTCGGCGACTCCATCGACCTGTTGGACGCCGGCCGCACCTGTGTGGTCTCCGGCCGGGTGCTCGCCGCCGACGGCACCCCGATCGCGGAGGCCGAACTCGACGTGTGGCAGTGCAACGAGGACGGCTTCTACGACGTCCAGCAGCCCGACGTCCAGCCGCCGGGCAACGGACGCGGGCTGTTCCGCACGGACGACGAGGGCCGCTTCTGGTTCCGTACCGTCGTCCCTTCCCACTACCCGATCCCCACCGACGGCCCCGTCGGCCGCCTCCTCGAAGCCACCGGCCGCCACCCCTACCGCCCCGCACACATCCACTCCATCGCCCATGCCGAGGGCCACCGCCCGGTCACCACGCACGTGTTCGTCGCCGACAGCCCCTACCTCGACTCCGATGCCGTCTTCGCCGTCAAGAGCGGCCTGATCACCGAGTTCACCGAGTCGGACGACGGGCAGGACGCCCAGCGCTTCGGCGTGAGCGCGCCCTTCGCGCACGCCCGGTTCGACATCGTGCTGCAGTCGGAGGACCCCCAGTGACCTTCACCTACGAGGCCCTGCCCATGCGGGTGGTCTTCGGCGCCGGAAGTCTTCGCCAACTGCGCGAGGAGGCCGACCGGTTGGGGCTACGACGGTTGCTGGTGCTGTCCACCCCCGATCAGCGTGCCCTGGCCGGACAGGCCGCCACGCTACTGGGCAACGCGTGCGCCGGGATGTTCGCCGAGGCCCGGATGCACGTTCCCGTCCAGGTCGCCGAGGCGGCCCGTACGGCCGCGTGCGACGCCGGCGCGGACGGCTGTCTGGCCATCGGGGGCGGATCGACCGTCGGCCTCGGCAAGGCGATCGCCCTGACCACCGGCCTGCCGGTGGTCAGTGTGCCGACGACCTACGCCGGCTCGGAGATGACGACCGTCTGGGGGCTGACCGAGAACGGGCGCAAACGCACCGGCCGTGACCGGGCCGTGCTGCCGCGCAGCGTGGTCTACGACCCCGAACTCACCGTCGGCCTCCCCGTGGACATGTCGATCACCAGCGGATTCAACGCCGTCGCCCACGCCGTGGAAGCCCTCTACGCGCCCGACGCCTCGCCGATCGTGTCCCTGATGGCCGAGGAAGGCGTGCGCTCGCTGGCCGCGGCCCTGCCGGTCATCGCCGCCGACCCCGGGGACATGGGGGCCCGCACCGACGCCCTGCGCGGGGCATGGCTGTGCGGGGCCTGCCTCGGCGCGACCACCATGTCCCTGCACCACAAGCTCTGCCACATCCTCGGCGGCACCTTCGACCTGCCCCACGCCGCCACCCACACCGTCCTGCTCCCCTACGTCACCGCCTTCAACCTCCCCGCGGCGCCGGCCGCCGAACAGGCCCTGCGCCGCGCCCTGGCCACGGACGACGTGCCCAAGCACCTCGCGCGAGCATCCACCGAACTCGGCGCACCACGCTCGCTGGTCGAACTCGGATTGGAGGAAGGCGACTTGGACGAGGTCCTCGCACAGGCTCAGGCCCAGCCCTACGCCAACCCACGCCCGGTCACCGCTCAAGCTCTCCGATCGCTGCTCACGAACGCGTTGAAGGGGACGCTCGCACCATGACCGAATCCTCTCGGCTCGTTCTCTTTCTTCCGGCCTTGAACGACGCCTCGAACTGGGTCGCCCACCCGGGGATTTGCCGGACGTGGGTGCGACCTTCGTCTGATCGTGTGCTCCGCCCGCTGTTGCCCGAGCACCGTCGTGGGCACGCAGCGATGTACGGCGGCCCCGAACCACGGCCGGATCGACATGGGCCGGTCGCTCCCACTCCTGGGCCCAGGGCCCGCCGCACGATCGAGGAGGCATCTTGTATGAAGCGCGATCTCTATGACACCGACCATGAGGATTTCCGGGCCATGGCCCAGGCTTTCGTGGCCAAGGAGGTCACCCCCCATCTCGCCTCATGGGAGGCCGCGGGGGAAGTCGGCCGTTCGCTGTACCGGGCGGCGGGTGCCGCCGGCCTGCTCGGGCTGGGGGGGAGGAGGAGTACGGCGGCAGCGGCGCGGACGACTTCCGCTTCAACGCGGTCCTCAACGAGGAGCTGTGCCGCGCGGGCGCCACCTCGGTCGTCATGAACATCAACGGCTTCACCGACCTGATCGCCCCCTACTTCCGGGAACTCGCCACCCTAGAGCAGAAGGCGCGCTGGATGCCGGGACTCGCCGACGGCAGCCTGGTCGCGGCAATCGCCATGACCGAGCCCGCCGCAGGCAGTGATCTGCGCGGGATACGCACGCGGGCCGAACGGCGGGCGGACGGTTACCTGCTGAACGGTGCCAAGACCTTCATCAGCAACGGCATCCTCGCCGACCTCGTGGTTGTGGCGGCCCGTACCACCGCCGACGACGGGCAGGAGGGGCTCAGCCTCTTCGTCGTGGAGCGGGGCATGCCCGGCTTCGAGCGCGGCCGCAAGCTCCACAAGCTAGGCCTGTCCGCCCAGGACACAGCCGAACTGTCCTTCACCGACGTGCCCGTGCCTGCCGCGAACCTGCTCGGTGAGGAAGGGCGGGGCCTGGAGTACCTGAAGCAAAACCTGCCGCAGGAGCGCATCAGCGTCGCCGTGACCGCGGCCGCCACCATGCGGCGGGTCCTGGATGAGACGATTCGCTACACCCGGGACCGGATCGTCTTCGGGCGCCCGCTGTCCGAGCTGCAGGCGACCCGGTTCACCCTGGCCGAACTGGCGACCGAGACGGAGATCGCCCAGACCTTCACGGACCGCTGTGTGGGCGAACTGGTGACCGGCCGCCTGACGGCCACCGAGGCGGCGATGGCCAAGTGGTGGGTGACGGAGCGCCAGCAGCAGCTCGTCTCCCGGTGCCTTCAACTGCACGGCGGCTACGGCTACATGACGGAGTACCAGATTGCCAAGGACTTCGTCGACACTCGTGCCAGCACGCTGTTCGCCGGCACCACCGAGATCATGAAGGAGATCATCGGCAAGTCACTGGTGCGTTGACGACACTGTGCCGCGCTGGCACCTCCCGAGTCCTTCGCGGTACGGCACACGATCCATTATCGGGACGTGTACCCGCAGCCGGTAGCCTCCCGGGCCCGATGCCGCCGGTGAGGGCAGTTCCTCCTCCATGAGCGGGCCGGCCAGTTGAGATCCGCAATCAGCCGAACGGCCTCTGCCCCACCCCGCGCATGACGCGAAGGGCCCCACTGTGACGGAGTGAGAGGGCAACGGAAACACCGCCCAGCGTCGGTTCTTCCAGCTCCGCACTTCGGCGGTAACCCGATCAGGTTTCTGGCCAGCGCAGCTTGTGGCGCCGCAGCACCTCGGGGGCGTCGGTCTGCTCGGGGTGAGGGTGGTCAGCAACGCGTATCAGCCGTCGACGGCCGCTTCAGCCCGGTGCACCTCCTGGTCGAAGTGCCAGGTGGTACGTTCCGTCCTCGGTCAGCGCGGTATTTGGGCGCTGTTGACCGCGCGGGCGACCTGCGGTGCTCTTCCTGACGCGACGGAAACGCCAGTCCTCACCCACTGCACGCCGAGGCAAAAGACCCCGATGTGATCGACCCGATCCCCGCCAGGAACCCCGAACCCGACACACCCCACTGGCGGCTGCCCGGCCAAGTCCGGCTACGTGACGGCCCTCGCCCTCTCCCCGGATCGGCGGGCCAGGCCCCGGTAGAACACACCGCCGGAAGACAGAGCCTCTCATATGGTGACCGCCCCGGCCGGAGCCGAGGCAGACCGGCAGCACGGCAGTTCCCACGCAACTACGCTCCCGCGCGTGAATGGCAGACGGCCCGGCATAGTGCCTGATCCGAGCGTCGCTGCCCAAGGTGCTGTCCTGCGGACACTCCGGTCGGCGCATGAGGAACTCGCGGGAGATGAGCTGCTGGGCCTTGCCGACGGTCTTCTGCACCTGCTCCCACGCCCCCTGGCCCAGTTGCCTATGTCCGACATATGCGGGGGCTTGATGCGGATCTCCACACCTACGCTCGTCGTCGGGGGCGCCTTCTCCAGAGATCCGATGTATAGCGGGGGTTCGCGAGACCCTCGGGATCCTTCAGCTTCGAATGCCTCCACTAACACCCCTTTTGATCAGAGATTCTGAGCGAATCTCGTATCAGCTATAGACGCGGACACCTTCATGCTCCTATAAATCCATCCGATGTCTACTTCAAGGCGACGCGGAACATGGTCGCCATCCCAACTGTTCCGCCCCTGACGCCCTGTCATCCCCCCTGACCGCATGGAGTCGCGCCATGTCCTCTGCCTCCCTCAGCAGACGCTCTCTGATGAAGGCCGCCGTCCTTGCCGGAGGAGTGACGGCCTTCGGGCTGCCACAGGCCGTCTGGCCCTCCACCGCCGAGGCGTACACCGTCCCCTCGAAGATGGACTGGTGGTACCAGGCCCGGTTCGGGATGTTCATCCACTTCGGGTCCTACTCGCACCTCGGCCAGGGCGAATGGGCATTCGACAGTCAGAACTGGAGCAAGGCGGACTACCAGAACCAGGTCACCGAGCCCTTCAACCCGACAGCGTTCAACGCCGCCACCATCGCGGAACTGGCCGAGAACGCCGGCATGAAGTACCTCGTGATCACCGCCAAGCACCACGAGGGCTACGCCATGTGGAACTCCGACGTGGCGAGCTTCACCGACACCACGGGTACCCAGCTGTACAACCTGCACGACTACAACGGCGTCCAGAACGACCTGCTCATGGACCTCAAGACGGAGTGCGAGAGCAGGGGCATCAAGTTCTGCCTCTACTACTCGATCCTCGACTGGAACCACCCGTCCCAGACCGACCGTCACGAGGGCGGTCTGACCACGATGTCCTCGCAGGCCGCCCGCACCGCCTACATCGCCGACATGAAGGCGCAGCTTCAGGAACTGCTGGACCGCTACGACCCGGCGCTGCTGTGGTTCGACGGCGACTGGTTCGGCGAGCCTTCCAGCCCCACCCTGGAGGACTGGTGGCTGACATCGGACGGCGTCGACCTCTACAACTGGCTGATCGCCCGCAAGCCCGGCCTCATCGTCAACGAACGGGTCAAGCGGGACCACGGTCTCGGCGACTACGCGGTCGCGGAGAACGGGATACCCAGCACGCCGATGAGCCGACCGTGGGAGCGGTGCGCCACCATGAACGGCGCCTGGGGTTACGACGCGTCGAGGGAGAACTCCTACAGATCAGTCACGGACATCGTTCGAGAGCTCGTGACCGTCGTCTCCCGGGACGGCAACCTCCTGTTGAACATCGGCCCCAAGGGCGACGGCTCGGTCACGACCGGTTCCCAGACCATCCTCAACGGCCTGGCCTCATGGATGTCGACGTACAGCGACAGCATCTACGGCACCAGCGGCAGCCCGTTCGCCACCGAACCCGCATGGGGGAAGGTCACCAAGAAGACCGGCAAGCTCTTCGCCCACGTCTTCACCTGGCCCACGAACGGCCGACTCCAGATCCCGGCGATCGACAACACCATCAGCCGCGTCTATCTCATGAACAACCCCTCGGTCTCGCTCCCGTACACCGTCACCGACCAGATCAACGTCACCGTGCCGGCCACCGCACCGGACGCCAGGGACTCCGTTGTGTGCGTCGAGGTCCAGGGCATGCCCGTGAGGGTCTCGGCGACGGTATTTCAGAACGTCAACTACGAAGGTGCCCGGGCCGTCCTGCCGCTGGGTGGCTACACCTCCTCACAGCTGTCCGCCGCAGGCCTGGGACCTGCCATGGCCTCCTCCCTCCTGGTGCCCGACGGCTACCAGGTGACGGGCTACTCCGGCGACAACTTCACCGGCACCGCCTGGACGTTCACCTCGAACACCCCCGACCTCCGGGTGACCGGCAACAACGACGTCATCGCCTCGCTGAAGGTGACGTTCAGGCCCGACAAATACTTCAGCCTGTCCAATGTCACGAACCACCTGGTGCTGGACAGCGGCGGCAATGTTGCGAGCGGCTCCCCCCTGAAGCAGTGGGAGTCGATAAGCAACGCCAATCTCCAGTGGCAGGCCGTCGAACTCGGGAACGGCTACTACAGGCTCGTCAACCGCACCAACGGCATGGTCGCCGACGGCTGGGGTGCCACCGGCAACGGCGACCCGGCCCGGCAGAAGGCCTGGGACGGTGGCAACACCCAGCAATGGCAGATCGTCCACCGCGGCCAAGGCCAGTACTCCATCGCCAACCGCAGCACGGGACTGGTCCTCGACGGCGGCGGCATGGTCGCCTCAGGGTCCGTGACCAAGCAATGGACGTGGCAGCAGAGCACCAACCTGCTGTGGACGATCAGGCCGGTGGGCTGACCGACGTCACCCCGGTGGCACGCCTGAAATCCTCGTGGCGCGTGCTTAGCCTCGATCCACCGGCTGATGGTCGGTCCAGTAGCCAGACATGACAGCGCGGATGCCGTCTGAGCTGGGACGATTGAACTTCCTACGGCTCCATATCTCTAGATCGGGAGAGCATCCGCGAGATGCAATCCTCCGATGCTGTTTCGGCGGCCTCCGCCGTGTTCGATGGGCTGAACCTGGTGGCGGACGCCGGCCTGGTTGCGGTGGTCCGTCTGGCGGAGCGGGCCCGGCCGCCGGCGCTGGCCCGCGAGTCGATGCGGCACGGTCGGGTAGACGGTGCGCTCGACGAGCCCATCACGTTCGAGGCCGCGCAGCGTCTGCGTGAGCATCTTGTGGCTGACGCCCTCCACCTCCACGCGAAGTTGCGTGAAGCGCAGGGTGCGCTCGCCGAGGGTGCTGACCACAAGCAACGTCCACTTGTTCGCGATGCCGGAGAAGATCTCACGCGCGAGGGAGTGGGCGCGTGTCACATCGGCGTCCCCCGAAACGCGCCCGACCTCTTCGGTAACCACCAGGTGCCCTTCTCTCGGAAAAGTGCGCTCTTCCCCCTGACCTCTTCACTCTCCTACGGTTCCCAGGCCTTCCCAAGTTACCGAGGACACGCCATGACCATTCTCAAGACGTACGCACGCCTGTGGACCGACGAGTTGGACAAGTCGCTGGCATTGCTGCGTGAACTGACCGGCGCAGAGCCCGATCTCCGCTTCGCCTTCGACTCCGTCGAACTCGCAGCGATCGGTGACTTCCTCGTCATCGCAGGGCCGCCTGCGGAGCGTGCCCGCTATTCCCACGCCAGCGCCACCGTGATCGTCGACGACCTCGATACCCTGATCAAGACGCTCGCGACCGCCGACGCCGAGATCACCACACCGGAAAGCGCCAGCGCCACCGGTCGGTTCCTGTACGCGCGCCATCACGGTGGCGCAGAGGTCGAGTACGTGGAATGGGTCCCGGAGTTGGTGGAGCGCATCGTGCGGGCGTAGCCAGTACGTCCGCGCCCCCGACGAGCCCGGGGCACGGACTCTCCGTCATGTCGGCGGCGTGTACGCCAACTCCTGCCGCAGCAGCCGCTCCACCGCTCCCGTCTCACCGGTCGCCACGGTGTAGGCACAAGCCCTGGCTGTCGTGGGTGTTCGCGGCGTCTCCGTCGTAGCGGCCCCCGCGCGCAGTACGCTGCCGAACTCAGCCGCCGCCCTACTTGAGAGGTTCCGTCGCACGACTGTCAGCTCTTGATGAGGTTCTTGGCGAGCATGCTGCGGGCGGAGGAGACGATGGCTTCTTCGGGTGACCGAGGCTGCCAGCCCAATAGACGACGTGCCCGGTCGTCCGACACCTTCTTGACGTAGTTGAGGTCCGCCGCGACCGGCCGGAACTCCGCAGAGAAGACAGCAGCCAGCCGGACCACCGTGTCGGGGATGGTGCGGGTCGGCACCCGGTGGGCGGCGTCGCCGAGATGCGATCGCAGAATCGATCCGATCTGGTGCATGGACAGCGCCGGTCCACCGGCGAGCAGGATCCGCAGACCGGCGACAGCAGGGCTGGTCATGGCTGCGACGTGGGCTTCGGCCACGTCACGGACGTCGACGATGGGGACCCACATGTTCGGATAGCCCGGCATGTCGCCGTTGAGGCTGCGCTGCACGATGTGGCCGGCGCCCGAGATCTGCCTGCCCAGCACGGGGCCCATGACCGCGACCGGCAGCATGGTCACGAGCTCCATGGTGCCGCCCTGCGCGGCCGCGAAGTCCCAGGCGTCGCGCTCGGCCAGAATCTTGCTCTTGCCGTAGGCGTCCACGCCCGGTCCGTCGAGCACCGACCAGTCGTCTTCGGTGAACGTGCGGTCGGTGTGCTTGTGTCCGAAACCGACCGCGTGGAACGCCGAAGTAATCACCACCCGCTTGACGCCCGCGTCGCGTGCTGCGCGCAGCACGCGCAGGGTGCCCTCGCGGGCCGGGCCGATGACGTCCTGCTCGTTCTTGACCTTCCCGGTGTGCACGGGCGAGGCCACGTGCAGGACGAAATCGCATCCGCTCATGGCCTCGGCCCATCCGGCATCGCTTGTCAGGTCGGCGGCGACGAAGCTGAGACGCTCGCCGCGGGTCGTCCCGGCGTCGGTGAGGGCCGCACGCACAGCAGATTCACGCTCCAGGGAGCGGACGGTGGTGCGCACGAGGTATCCCTGGCCGAGCAGCTGGAGGATGCAGTGCCCGGCAATGAAGCCGGACCCGCCGGTGACGAGGACACGCTGTTCGTGGGTCGGCATTGCGCCTGCCCTCACTTCCAAGGGTTTGTGGCCTGCCTGGCGGCAGCCGGTAGATCGTGGTGCTTTGATCTTTGTGCCGGCCGGCGTGCCGAGCCAGTTCCCTGTGTATCCAGGGGAGTGGCAGGACCCCTCACGCGAGCTGGAGGCGGCATAGCGTGCAGGTATGAGTGAACAGCCGAACCTGCTGGGAGAATTTCTGCGAGCTCGGCGCGAGCTCGTCACTCCGGAGGAAGCAGGCATCCCCGTCGTGGGCGTGCGCCGGGTACCGGGGCTGCGGCGTGAGGAAGTGGCCATGCTGGCCGGCATCAGCGCCGACTACTACCTGCGCCTGGAACGCGGCCGGGACCGGCGCCCGTCCCTGCAGGTCCTTGAGTCCCTCGCCGGTGTCCTGCGCCTTGATGACGACACCAGGTCCTATCTGTTCAGCCTGGCAGCCGACCGTCCTCGCCGAGCCCGGCGCCGGCGACGGGAATCGGTTCCTCCCAGCACAGCGCGCTTTCTGTCACTGCTGCCCGTTCCCGCCTTCGTCGAGGGATGCTACCTCGACGTCCTCGCCGCCAATCCGCTCGCCACCGCCCTCTCCCCACGCCTGGTGACGGGCGGCAACCGGCTGCGGGATGTGTTCCTCGACCCCGGCGAACAGAGTCTGTTCTCCGACTGGGAGGGGGCCGCAGCAGCGCTGCTGGCCGGCTTCCGCGAGGCAGTCGGAACGCACACGGACGACCCGCGCTGCATCGAACTCGTCGGGGAACTCTCCCTCGCCAGCCCGCTCTTCCAAAAGCTCTGGGCCCGGCACGACGTGCGCCCCCGTGGCAGCGCGACCGTCTGCTTCCAGCATCCGCAGGTCGGGGACATCACCCTCAGCCGGGAGAAACTTCACATCACCGGAACCGACGGCATGATGCTCGTCGCCTTCCACCCCGCCCCCGACACTACCGACGAGGACAAGCTGGTCCTGCTCCGGTCGATGACCGAGCATCTGGCCTGAGCCCGTCACACCCCACCCACACCACCTCGCGAGCACACAGATGCGAAGGATCGCGCCAGGAGCGCTGTACCGGCGCAGGTTCATGCGTTCTCCACGGTGGATCGGGCAGCCTGCCAACCGCGGCCCGGGGACCGGCGACCGTGCAGGGTCGCCGGGGCGAGGCGGAGGCGCGTGTCGGTGTCGGCAGTGCCAGATAGATCGCCCAGGGGCCGCGCAACTGAGCACCCTTCTGTCTGGACATCTCCGATCGGTGCCTGGGCCGGCGTCGTGGCGGTGATGGTGCAGGAGACACACTCCGCAGATTCAGATAACCGAGTTCACCAGTACTGCGGATGGCCCTCGATCACTGGACCGGCGGCGGGAACACGGCTGCCGGGTCGATCGAGGCCATGACGCTCGGCAGTCGAAGGCCCGCGGTTCGCCGATCACTACACCGACGCCTTTCACGCGGTGATCGAGGCGAAGCGGGAAGACCGCCAGCTGCCGGAGGTACCGGAGCTGACGGCCCGGCCGGGCCTGGTGGATCTGATGGCAGCGCTGCAGTAGTCGGTCGACAAGGCCAGTGCAGCGCGGGGAGACGGGCGACGCGCAGGCGCGAGTCAGCCGCGCCCGCGGGGAAGGCCGCGGTCCGGAAATCGGCGAGGAAGGCACCCGCCCAGACGGCGTCCTCGAGGAACGCCCGGCGTGCGGGTGGTCGGTGAGGTGCGCCAGCACGCTGACCTGCCATGGTCGGGGGGCACGGGGCGACCACGTGGGCTCAGCGGCGGCGGAGTTCCTCAGCCCGGTTCCGCAGCGATCCCTCGAGGACCAGGTTGTCTCCGCGGGCCACGGTCTGGAGCAGCTGGGCGCACACGGTCGCTTCGGCGGCGAGGCCGGCCGAACTGCCCAGCACGGGGAAGGCGACGCGAACCCGCGCGGCAGTGTCCCGCTGGAGCAGCGAGTAGGCGTAGAGAGTGGCGGCGTCGAACCCCCCGGGGCCATGCCCCATCCTTCCCAGTCCAGCAGGCGCAGCCGTTCGGTGAGGCTCTCGCAGTGCACATCCGCATGGGCTGTGTGAGGGCCTCGGCGCATCTGCTCCCCGCGTGTGCGCGGCTATGGCCGAGCCGTAGCGGCCCGGCGTGACAACGGGGCCAGGAGGGCACGGCCCCGGTTCACCCGGGCCTCTCAACGCGCCCGCCGGCAAGCGGCGTTGGCCACTGACACGTCGGGTCTGTCAGTGCTGCCTGCCAAGATCACGGTATGGGTCGATCAGGCTGGGAGGTCGGGGACGTGCCCGTCCCGCCCCGCCGGGTGGCGACGATCTCCGCCGCGATGGACAGGGCGGTCTCCTCGCGTGTGCGGGCACCGAGATCGAGGCCGATCGGCGCCCGCAGCCGGGCCAACTGCCCTTCTCTCAGGCCCACTTCGCGCAACCGTCGCTCCCGGTCGGCGTGCGTACGCCGTGAGCCCAACGCGCCGACGTAGGCGGCCGGCATCCGCAGGGCCGCTTCCAGCAGGGGCACGTCGAACTTGGCGTCGTGGGTGAGCACGCACAGCACCGTGCGCTCGTCGGTCGCGGTGCCTCGCAGATAGCGGTGCGGCCGGTCGACGACGACGTCGTCGGCTTCAGGGAAGCGGGTTCTGGTGGCGAAGACGGGGCGGGCGTCGCATACGGTCACGTGATAGCCGAGGAACCTGCCCATCCGTACGAGTGCCGCGGCGAAGTCGATCGTCCCGAAGACGATCATGCGGGGCGGCGGCACACTCGACTCGACGAGCAAGGTCAGTCCGCCGGGGCAGCGCGAGCCGTCCGCCGACAGTTCGACCGTGCCGGTTGCGGCCGGCGTCCGGCAGGGCGCGGGCTTCTCCGGCCGCCGTACGGTCCAGCTCCGCCTGCCCGCCGAGACCGCCTTCGTACGAGCCTGCCCCGGACTCCGCCCGGGGAGACCCCTGCCGCGCTTCGCCCGACCGCACGAGCAGTGCCGTGCCGTGCCGAGGAGTTCGGCGGGGCCGCGTACGACGCGGGCGAGGGCTGCCGGCTCGTCCCGGGCGGCGGCCGACAGGGCCGACCGGAGCGCCGGCCGCGCGGGCGCGTCCCCGCCGACCGGGGTGACCATGATGTCGATGATCCCGCCGCAGGTCAGCCCGACCGCGAAGGCGTCCTCGTCGCTGTAGCCGAACCGTTCGACGACCGTCTCGCGTCCTGCAGCGCCTGGACGCAGAGGTCGTACACCGGCCCCTCCACGCAGCCGCCGGAGACCGAGCCGATGACCGTGCCCTCGCTGTCGACGGCGAGGGCGGCGCCGGGTCCGCGCGGGGGCTGCCGGCGACGGACACGACGGTGGCGACGGCGAACGCGCGGCCCTCCTCCGTCCAGCGGTGCAGTTCCTCGGGAGGTCAAGCATGGACGCCTGCCATCAGGACCCGGTCGGGGCGGATTGGCAGGTCCCGGTGGCGTACGCCGGTCGCGTGCCAGACCGCGTTGGCGACGGCCGCCGCCGCGCCCACGATGCCGACCTCGCCGATGCCCTTGATGCCCACCGGGTCCTCGGGGTCCGGGTCGTCGACCCAGTCCGCCTCGATGGCCTGGACGTCGGCGTGGGCGGCGACGTCGTAGCCGGCGAGGTCGGCGCCGTAGTGGCTGCCCAGGGCCCGGTCGCGGACCGCCTCCTCGTGCAGGGCCATGGAGATGCCCCAGGTCATGCCGGCGACGAACTGGTTGCGGGCGGTGAGCGGGTTGACGATCCGGCCGGCCGCGAAGATGCCGAGCATGCGGCGCACGCGGACTTCACCGGTGGCCGGGTCCACGGCGACCTCGGCGAACTGGGCGCCGAAGGAGTGCCGTTCCTTCGGGGCGAGGGCGCCGATGGCCTCGGTGCTGTTCGCTGGTGCCGGTCGCCGCGCGGGTCCGGCGCTCTCGTGCGGGCAGCACGGCCGGCATCAGGCCGGCGGCGTACGCCAGGGCGCGGTCGACGTCGCCGAGCTCCCGGCGGGATCCCGACCCCACGATGCCCGGAGTACGTCTCTTTTCAGCCATGCCTCTATAACGTCCCTGCGCGGAAAGGTACTTCCGCACTCGAGCATGCACCTGACATCTTGCATCCACCACTCGTTTCGTACGGCCCGGCCGCTGCCCTCAGCACGGCCGGGCCGTCTCCGGAGGACGCATTGATACCCCACATATCCAGCCGACCAAGACGCACGCTGGTGCTGGCGGCCACGCTCGGCGCCGCCCTCGCGTTCGGCGCCCCGGGCGCCCTCGCGGGCACGCTCCCCGTCGTCCCCTCCACCGCGCCGGCCGCCAAGGCCCACGCTCCGGCCGCCCTGCCGGCTTCCCAGAGTGCGACCTGGGTGGCCGGCACGCGTGCCTACCTCGTGATCACCGCCCCCGGTGACAGTTCGGCGGTCCGCTCCGCGATCGCGTCAAACGGCGGCACCGTCTTCTCGAACTTCGACGCCATCGGCGTGATCGTCGCGCACTCGGCGTCCAGCGGATTCGCCGCCACCATGCGCGGCGTCGCCGGCGTGCAGCAGGTCGGCGCCACGCGTACCTCGGACGTCCCGGCCGACGCCTACAACCCGGCTCTCCCGGCCAATCCGGCCCAGGCCTCGACCCCGGCCGGAGAACCGGTCCGGGCCGACATGAGCCAGATCAAGGCCGACCAGGCCTGGGCCGTGAACCCGGGCTCCGCGTCCGTTACGGTCGGCATCCTGGACACCGGTGTGGACGACCAGCACCAGGACCTGGCGCCCAACTTCAACGCGGCCGACTCGGTCTCCTGCGCCTACGGCAAGCCCGATACCCGTGCCGGCGCCTGGCGGGACGTCGACACGCACGGCACCCACGTAGCGGGCACCATCGCCGCGGCCAAGAACGGCAAGGGCGTCGTCGGCGTGGCCCCCGGGGTGAAGATCTCCGCAGTCCGGGTCGCGGAGCCGGGCAACTCCTTCTTCTTCGCCGAGAACACCATCTGCGGCTTCGTCTGGGCCGGTGACCACGGCTTCAAGGTCACCAACAACAGCTATTACACGGACCCGTGGCAGTTCAACTGCCCGGACAACATCGACCAGGCCGCCATCATCGAGGGCGTCAAGCGCGCCCAGGAGTACGCCGAGGGCAAGGGCTCCCTCCAGATCGCCGCCGCGGGCAACGAGAACTACGACCTCGCCCACAAGACGACCGACTCCGCGAGCCCGAACGACTCGACGCCGGTCACCCGCACCATCACCAACGCCTGCCTCGACATCCCGACCGAGCTGCCGGGCGTGGTCACGGTCGCGGCCAACGGCACGGGCGTCAGCAAGGCCTCGTTCTCCAACTACGGGCAGGGCGTCATCGACGTCGCGGCACCGGGCAGCAACGTGTACTCCACCGTCCCCGGCGGCGGCTACGGCAGCAAGAGCGGCACCTCGATGGCCACCCCGCACGTGGCCGGCGTGGCGGCACTCATCGCCAGCGCCAACCCGGGCATCACCCCGGCGCAGCTCCGCGCCGACCTGGCCGCCCAGGCCAACGACATCGCCTGCCCCTCGGACAGCCGCTGCACGGGCACGACGGCCAACAACTCGTTCTTCGGCGAAGGACAGGTCGACGCCCTCAAGGCCGTCGGGACCACCCCGCCGCCCGGCAAGTACTTCGAGAACCTCTCGGACTTCGCCATCAACGACAACGCGACCGTGGAGAGCCCGATCGCCGTAACCGGTGTGACCGGCAACGCCCCGGCCACCCTCAAGGTGGGTGTGGACATCAAGCACACCTACATCGGTGACCTGAAGGTCGACCTGGTGGCGCCGGACGGCACCGTCTACACGCTGCACAACCACGCCGGCGGCAGCTCCGACAACATCGCCCAGACCTATACCGTCAACGCCTCCTCGGAGGTCGCGAACGGCACCTGGAAGCTGCGTGTCAACGACAACGCCGCCTCCGACACAGGCAAGATCGACGCCTGGAACCTGACCTTCTAGCGCAGGGCCCGGCAACGCCCGCGTACAGCACACACAGCGCCGGCGACGGCTCCCCGCCCGCGGCCGCGGACAAGGCGGGCTGCCGTCTGTTCGGCCAGGACCGCGAACTGCTGGGCCGCAGAGGGCACATGTGCCTCGGCGGCGGTATGCACCGCGGTCGGGGCCACCATGCCGGAGGCGTCCAGGAAAGCCGCGGACGGCCTGGAGCCGGTGTCCAGCTCACCGTGCGCCTCCCTGAGGAACTGCAGGGCCGTGTCCGCGCTGACCGTACGGGCAGCGGGGCCGCGGCTGCGCGCCGCGGCCCCGAGGAGTGCCGGCCGGCTCGAGCGGCCGGCCGCCGTCCCGGCCCGGACCGCTCCTCAGCCGTCGGCCGAGTCCGCGAGGTCGAAGTGGTGCGCCGTCGTCTCCCCGTCGCGCCGTACGTTCCTCGCGGGGGGCAGTTCGGCCATCCTGCGGCTCTCGCCGTCGACGGTGAGCCGGG
Source organism: Streptomyces sp. NPDC049687 (assembly GCF_044465285.1). Taxonomy (NCBI): domain Bacteria; kingdom Bacillati; phylum Actinomycetota; class Actinomycetes; order Kitasatosporales; family Streptomycetaceae; genus Streptomyces; species Streptomyces sp. NPDC049687. The sequence goes on along the minus strand of NZ_JBITLN010000008.1, from coordinate 254,173 downwards.
CCTCCTCGAACGGCTGCGGCTCGCGGCCAGAGACAGTATGCCGCCGCAGGGTAACCTGACGGCCATGTTGCGCCGCCTCCTGGCTCTGCCGTGGATACACACAGCGTACGACGTCGCGCTCGCGGTGCTGGTGGTCTACACGATCTCCGAATACGACTCGGTGTTCGACGAGTTCATCGCCTGGACGATGGCCCTGGTGCTGCTGTTGCGCCGGCACCGGCCGACGATGGTGATGGTGCTGGTCTCGGGGCTCGCACTGGTCCAGTGCGTGCTGGGGTCCGCCCCGCTCGCGTCCGGCGTGGCGCTGCTCATCGCGATGGTTTCGGTGGTCACCCATGCCCGGCCGATGCGGCATGCCTACGTGGCGGGCGCGGTCGTACTGCTGGGCGTCGTGGCGGCCTTCGGCGGGTTCCTGCCCTTCGGCGGACGGTCGAGCGAGAGCCTCGGAGACATCGTCGCCATCGGTGGCGTCTGTGCCGCCCTGTGGCTGACCGCCATGGTGCTGCGGACGCGCCGGCTGTACGTGGCAAGCCTGGAAGAGAGGGCCGCCACAGCCGAACGGGAGCGCGAGCACCTGGTGCGGCTCGCGGCGGCCGAGGAGCGCGCGGAGATCGCCAGGGAACTGCACGACGTGGTGGCCCACAGTCTGGCGGTGATGATCCTTCAGGCCGACGGCGCCGGTTACGCCCTCAAGTCGGACCCCGACAAGGCCGACACCGCGCTGCGGGCGATCGCCGACACCGGCCGCGACGCGCTGGAGGACATGCACCGGATCGTACGGGTGCTGCGCGGCGGCCGGACCTCCGGCCAGGGCGAGGCTCCGGACGCGGACACCGGTCGCCGCCGGGTTTCGCTGGACGAACTGGAGACGGTGGCCGAGCGCGCCCGGACAGCCGGGCTGAAGGTGGACCTGGCCGTCGAGGGGGAACGGGGCGGGCTGTCGACGGCGGACGAGCTGACCGTGCTGCGGATCGTCCAGGAGAGTTTGACCAACGTGCTGCGGCATGCTGGTCCCGGCGCGGAGGTGACGATCACGCTGCGGTTCGACAAGGACGTCGTCCTGATCCGCGTGGTCGATGACGGAGCCGGCAAACTGGCCGGTCCCAACGCCGCGGCGGACAGGGGCAGCGGCGGGAACGGGCTGGTGGGCATGCGCGAGCGTGTGGAGGTCTCCGGCGGCAGTTTCACCGCCGGGCCGCGCCTGGGCGCGGGATGGCAGGTCGACGCGGAGCTTCCGGTGAAGGAGCTTCCGGTGAGGACGACGGGGTGACGGGTGACGGACCGGATGAATGACGGGATGAATGGCCGGATGGCTTACGGGGCAACCGGCGGAGCGAATGGCGCAGCACGTGACGGTGCCACTGACCGAGCCGCTGCCCCAGCCAGTGACCGCGCCGCTGACGGCATGAACGGCTCCGGCGGGCCGATCCGTGTCGTCGTGGTGGACGACCAGCCGTTGATCCGGGCCGGGTTCGCGATGGTGCTGGCGGCGCAGAGCGACATCGAGGTCGTCGGCGAGGCGGAGAACGGCGCGGACGCGCTGAAGTTGCTGGCGGGCACCGCGGCCGACGTCGTCATCATGGACATCCGGATGCCCGTCATGGACGGGGTGGAGGCGACCCGGCGACTGAGCGGGCTCGCCTCGGCGCCCCGGGTGCTGGTGCTCACCACGTTCGACACCGACGAGGACGCCTTCGCCGCGCTGCAGGCCGGAGCGAGCGGCTTCCTGCTGAAGAACACCCCGCCCGAGGACGTCGTGACGGCGATCCGTGTCGTCGCGGCCGGTGAGTCCGTCGTGGCCCCGCGCGTCACCCGTCAGCTCCTGGACCGGTTCGCGGGCAAACTGGCGCCTTCGGCCCGCCACGACGAGCGGCTGGACCAGTTGACCACACGTGAACGAGAGGTGCTGGAGCTGGTCGCCGAGGGCCTGTCCAACACCGAGATCGCGTCCCGTCTGTTCATCGCGGAGGCGACCGTGAAGACCCACCTGGGCAAGATCCTGACCAAGCTGGACCTGCGGGACCGGGTGCAGGCCGTCATCTTCGCCTACGACTCCGGCCTCGTCAGCCCCGCCGACTGACCGCCGAATACGACTGCGGTCGTAGACCCACCGTCCCCTGCCGGTCGCAGAGTCGCCGCGTGAACATCAGGTTCTGAACCGATGTGCCGCGACGCCAGGTCTTCGAGAATCAACCGTGTTGATCGACGAAAGGTCGACGAACACCGTCGGAAGAATTCCTCGGAGGCCGTGATGAATGCTGTTGCCCGCCCGCGCAAGAACAAGGCCATTGTTTTGGGCGCTGTCGCGCTGGCCCTTTCCGCGGTGATCGCGGCCGCGGCCGGATACTGGTGGCACGAGCGCGACAAGCCCAGCCAGGCGTCCAGGACCGACTGCATGCTGGCGCAGGAACTCGTCGACTCCTCGCGGCAGATCCCCCGTGACAAGGCAGCCATCGAGAAGTGGGTGAAGAACGAGCAGCGGCTCAGGTCGCAGCTCGAGGACGGATACCTCGGCGCCGGCGTCTCGAACTACAACGGCTTGGCGGTCCTCCACGCGAAGGGCGAGGGCACGCCCTCGAACAAGCGACTGCAGCAGATGGAGGACGAGGCCAACGGCCACTGCGCGGACGCCGACGTCAAGCTCGTATTCCCTCCGATTGCCTCCTGACCCCCTGCAGAAAAAGGAATTGAGCCTCATGGCTATGACGCAGGGATCGGAAAAGCTCGCGGCCCGTCCTGAGAACATCGCCGCCGCCGTTGATCTGGTCAAGGTCTATCAGCAGGGCGATACACCGATCAGGGCCCTGGACAGGGTGACGGTCGGTTTTGCCCGCGCGCAATTCACGGCGATCGCGGGCCCGTCGGGCTCGGGCAAGTCGACGCTGATGCACTGCCTGGCCGGGCTCGACTCGGCCACCTCGGGGCAGGTGCTGCTGGACGGCACGGAGTTGACCGATCTGTCCGACCGGGCGCTGACCCGCGTACGGCGGGACAAGGTCGGCTTCGTCTTCCAGTCGTTCAACCTGCTGCCCCAGCTGACCGCTCTGGAGAACATCGCGCTGCCGGTCACCATGTCCGGCCGGCACCTGGACCACGATCTGCTCGACCACATCGTCGGCGTGCTGGGCATCGGCGACCGGATGTCGCACCGGCCCGGTGAGCTGTCCGGGGGCCAGCAGCAGCGCGTGGCGCTGGCCCGGGCCCTGGTGGCCCGGCCCGCCGTGGTCTTCGCCGACGAGCCCACCGGCAACCTGGACTCGCGGGCGGGCACGGAGGTCCTCGAGTTCCTGCGCCGCTCCGTGCGCGACCTCGGCCAGACGGTGGTCATGGTGACGCACGACCCTCGCGCCGCCGCCTACGCCGACCGGGTGCTCGTCCTCGCCGACGGACGCCTGGTCGACGACGTCGACGCGGCGTCCGGTGCCGATGTCACCCGGGCACTGCGGACCGTGGGGAGGGCCGGATGACCCCCTCCACCCCCACGCACCCCTCGTGGCGTGCGAGCGTCCTGGGATCGCAGCTGGCCGAGCTGCTGCGGCGGCCCGGCCGGCTGCTGAGCACGGGACTGTCGGTCCTGGTGGCCGCGTTCGTGGTGTTCGCCACCGTCATGGCGCAGCAGATCACGGTGAACACCACCCTCGACCGCTTCCGCGGCACACCCGAGGGTGTCAGCCTGGTCGCGACGCCCGACGAGAACACGGGGACCGGCTTCGACGCTGCCACGCTGAAACGGATCCGCGCGTTGCCCGGTGTGGCCGGGGCCGTCGGGCGTGTGGACGCCGGCGGGTTGATCGCCGGGCGGTTCGAGAGCTACCTGGAACTCAACTCCGACCCCGGCTCCGGACCGCTGTCCCGCGTCGAGCTCGTCAAGGGCGGCTACCCCGACGGCGCCCGCGAGATCGCGGTCAACCGCCGGGCCGCCGAGGAACTGCGGCTCACCCCCGGCAGCCGCACCGCCCTGCTGCTCACCGACCCCGAGAACCCGGAGAAGCCCCGCAAGGTCACCTTCACCGTCACCGGCGTGGTGAAGAGCACCGCGACCGCCGAGCAGCAGGCCGGCGGATACGCCCCGGACGCGTACCTGCTGCCCTACGGGCAGTCGACGGCGTATCCGCGGGTGGACATCCGGGCCAGTAACGGTGTCCCCGTGGCCGAGCTGTCCCGGCAGGTGCGCGCCGTGCTCGACAAGGCGTCCCCCGGCGCGACGCTCAGGTCCGGCAGCGCGGTGCGGGCCCAGGAGGAACGCGAGGCCGTGGGCGGGGACCTTCGTGAGGTCTTCCAGCTGATCTCCGTGTTCCTGGCCGTGGCGGTGGGAGCCGCGGCGCTGGTCGCCACCTCGACCTTCCGTATCGTCTTCGCGCAGCGGCTGCGGCAGTTGGCGCTCCTGCGCGCCATCGGCGCCCCGCAGCGCCGGCTGGTCACCGCGCTCGCCGCCGAGGGTGCCCTGGTGGGCGTCGTCGCGGGCACGCTCGGAGTGACGGCGGCGCTGGCCGCCGGACACCTCGCGCCGCGGGCCGCCCGCGTCCTCGCGGGACAGGAACTGTCCGCGCCGGGCTTGGCCGTGCCGTACGCGGTGCTGGTGGTCGTGGGAACGGCGGTGGTGACGGTCGGCGCTGTCCTCGCCCCCGCCCTGTCGGCGGCCGGTGTGTCACCGCTGCAGGCACTGCGGGCCTCCGGCACCGTCTCGGGCGAACGCCGTATCCGTCCCGTCCGGCTCGGCGCCGGAGTCCTCCTCGCGGCCGCGGCCACAGGGCTCGCCGCCCTGCTCCTGGGCGACATGCCCCAGCCGGGCCAGAAGGACTACGACCGCGACTTCGGGATGATGGTCACCGTCGCCTCGGCGGGCTTCGCCTTCCTGGCGCTCGTCACTCTGGGTCCGCTTCTGGTCCGTCCCGTGCTGACCGTGGCCGGGTGGCCGCTGCGCCGGCTGGGAACCACCGGCAGACTGGCCGTCAGCGGTGTCGGCGGCACACCGCGCCGTGCCGCGGCCGTCTCCGTGGTCGTCGCCCTCGGTGTCGCCCTGGTCTCCGGCGCGCTCGTCGGCATCGCCTGTCTCAGCGGCTACATGGAACGCGACGCCGCGGTCACGGCTCCCGCCGACTTCGACGTCGCGGCCGACGCCAGGGGCTGGGACGCCGCCACGGTCCGGCAGTTCGCCGCCTCGCCCCGGCTCACCCATGTCACCGGCTACCGCGCCCTCACGGTGACCGCCGAGGGCCGGGAGTTCGAGGTGAAGGACCTGGATCCGACCGCCCTGCCCTCCGGCCGGGACATCGACACGGTCACCGGCTCCCTCGGCGACCTGGGGCCGGGCAGGGCGGTGGTCTCGTCCGACACGGCGGAACTCCTCGGGGTGCGGGCGGGCGACACCTTCACTCTCCGGTCCCGTCGCAACGGCGACGTCCGGCTGACCGTGGCCGCCACGCTGCCGGGGCAGGGCCCGCTCCAGGCGAACATCCTCGTCGCACCGCGTGACCTCGACCGGCTGGGCGCCCCCGCGAACGCGAGCGGCATCCTCGCCGACGCCGCCGGTGAGGGCCTCGCCGCGCGGGGGGAGGCACACCGGGCGCTGGAGACCCTGGTCCGCGCGCATGTCCCCGACCCCGACGACGTCACCCTCCAGGTCCTGGCGGAAAGCCGGGACAGCAACCGGGAGTCGGTCGGCTTCCTGCTCACCACCGCCCTCGGGCTCGTCGCGCTGACCGTCCTCATCGCGGTCGTCGGCGTCACCTCCACCACCAGCCTCACGGCGATCGAACGCACCCGTGAGTTCGGGCTGTTGCGCGCTCTGGGACTCGGCGGTGGCGCACTGCGCCGGACCATCGCCATGGAAGCCGGTCTCTACGGCGTCCTCGGCGGTGTCCTCGGCCTGGCCCTCGGTGTCCCCTACGCCTGGCTGCTCATCCGCGTGACCCTCGCCGAGGCGCCCCTGCGGCTGCCCGCAGGACAACTGCTGGTGGTCTTCGCCGGCTTGGCGGTCCTCACCGCCCTGGCCGGCCTCCTGCCCGCCCGGCGCGCCACCCGCGTCACCCCGATGACCGCGCTGGGCGGCGCGGAGTGAACCGGCGGTCGTGCAGCCGAGTTGAAGCAGCGCTGGGGATGGGTCACCCGAACCCTGCCCGACGCCGAACTCGACGCCTTCGTCGACGCGACGGTCACCCGCCTCTCCACCTTCGACCGGCAGGCACTGGCAACCGCCAAGTCCCAGCTCAACCGGGCGACACTGCCGCCGGACGGCCACCTGGTCGCCTCCAACTCGTGGGCGTACGCATCCCCGGGCCTGCGTGCGCACGGTTGCCTCCGGAATGCCGGCGGAGGCACCGCCGCATACCTGCCGGCAGCGCGAGTCCTCGAGGCGTGGCTGGAGTTCCAGGCCGAATGTCGGCAGCGGATTTGCTTGGCCCAGACGATGAGCCGGGCGCTCTCGGCACACCTTGGTGACGACGCGCCGAACCCCAGGTCACTCGTTCGGCGGTGTCATCAAGGGTTCAGGGCGGACGCAGGCTCGCCGATCACCGACCACCTCCAAGGGCGGCCAACTGCCGGCTGAGCCTGAGCACGTCGTTGACCGTCCGGGGATCGGTGCTCCCGCGGAAGGCGCGGACGGGAGTGGCGTCCGGGCCGATGAGCAGGCCGGTCTGCCCATCGAGTGACACGTCGGTGGCGGCGGCGATGGACGGCCGGGCGGCCACGGACGCGGGCCCGGCGGTGGAGCGTTCGAAGGTCCGCCGGACCAGCGGCCACAGCAGGCGCAGTGCGGGGGAGACGATCTCCGGTGAGCTCATGGTGCCGTTGGTCATGTCGGTCGCGGCGCCGCCGGGGTCGGCGGCGAAGACCGTGATTCCGCTGCCGCGCAGGCGCTCGGCCAGGTCCAGGGTGTAGGCGAGGTTGGCGAGCTTGGCCCGGCCGTACCAGTGGAAAGCGTAGTAGCCGCCCGGCGGTTCGACGGCGTCGAAGGTGCGCCTGGCAACCCGGATCGCAGCGGAGGTGACGTTCACGATCCGGCTCGGCCCACCGTCGCGGAGCCGGTCGAGGAGCAGTTCGGTCAGCAGGTAGGGCGAGAGGTGGTTGACCGCGAACGTCGCCTCGATCCCGTCGACGGTCTGCTGCCGTTCCGCGAACATCGCTCCCACGTTGTTGACGAGAACCTTCAGCGGTCCCTCGGCCGCCAGCTGGGCAGCGAGCGCTCGGACGCTGCCGAGCGATGCAAGGTCGGCTGCCACGAACCGCGGCCCGCCACCTGTCGCGACCGCGGCGATCCGCTCGACCGCGCGGGCGCCACGCTCGGCGTCACGGCCGACCACGGTGACGGCAAGCCCATATTCCGCCAGTCCCATAGCGGTCTCCAGGCCGATCCCCCCGGTCCCCGCCGTTACTACCGCCCGCTGCTCCATGGGGCTGTCCTCCGTCCCCCCGCCACCCAATTCGGATAGCTATCCGCTTCGACGAGAGCACGCTAACACAACCGGATGGATATCCGTTTGGTGCGGAGGTGAGTCGGCCGATGCCTCTCTCGTGCCGGTTGGTGCGCTGCTCTCAGCGCGGGGGGCGCAGGCCCTCAAGGAGGATGTCGAGGTAGACCTCGATGCGTGTCGGGTCACTGTCACCGGAACGCACAGCGTGCTCAATGCCACAGAGCAGGCGGCGCACGTCATCGGCCTCGACGTCGCGCCGGATGGCGCGCATCCGGCGGGCACGGGCGAGCAAGTGCGCAACGGCCTGGTCGAGCTCGGCCTTCAGCGCCGAGGTCTGCGCATCGGTGTCATCGGCCGATGCGAGCACGGCTGCGAACCCGGTGTCCCCCAGCGCGTGGATGAGGGCGAATCGCAGCAGGCGGTGCAAACCCGCGAGGGCGTCCTCGTCGGCAGCTGCTGTCTGGGCCTCGTCGACCAGCTCCTGGAAACGCTCGGCCGACAGCGCCTCCCACAGCGCGTGACGGTTCGGAAAGTGCCGGTACACGGTTCCCACGCCCACGCCGGCGAGCCGGGCGATGGTGTTCAACTGCAGCGAGTCGTCACCGGCGGCCAGTTGTTCGCGGGCGACCTGCAGTACCCGAGCGCGGTTGCGCGCAGCATCCGCCCGTAGCGCCGGCCCCAGCTCGCCTTTCGGTCTCACGATCCCAGAATAAACGGCCGCCGGCCACAGTCCGACGCTCGTCTTACTGATCATTTCAGAGTGAGGTTCGGAGTCGTCTCAAGCAGATGATGCTGCAGGCGGGTTGGAGCAGTCCGGGGTGGAGGTCGGCTCGTATCTCGTAGCGGATCCGCAGGCGCTTGAACTGGTGGAGCCGGGCGAAGGTGCGCTCGACGACCCACCTGGTCCTGCCCGGGCCGGATCCGTGGGCGGTGCCCTTGCGGGCGATCTTTGGCGTGATGCCGCGAGCGCGGAGGAGCCGCCGGTACGTGTCGTAGCCGCGGTCGGCGAACAGCCGCCGTGGTCGGTGACGTGGCCTGCCCACCAGGCCGCGGATGCGGGCTATCGCGTCCAGCAGGGGCATGAGCTGGGTGACGCCGTGACGGTTTCCGCTGGTCAACGACACCGCAAGGGGCGTTCCGTGCCGGTCCGTGATCACATGGTGCTTGCTGCCCCGGCCATCCGCCGGCAGCCGGCCTGGACACCGCCGACGCCGCGGTGGGCGAGGCGGGAGCAACGGAGCGACACGATCCCACAGGTCATCAGGCACAAGATCATCCGATACCCGCAGAACTCTGCCGCCCACCAGCCCAACCGCCAAGCCTGTGAGCCAAACTCACTCTGAAATGATCAGTTAGAGCTGTTCGACGGTTGGGTGTGAGTCGTCAGGAGGTGCGAGCGTCGTAGTTCTCGCGGTTTGCGAGGACCTCGGCCATGTGTGTCTGTGCCCAGTCTCTGAGCCCGCGCGTCATGTGATGAAGCGAGAGGCCGAGGTCGGTCAGCTCGTAGGAGACGGTGACAGGGACGGTTGGCGTCACGGTACGGGTGAGCAGACCATCGTGCTCCAGCGACCGTAGCGTCTGGGTCAGCATCTTCTGGCTGACGCCGGCCAGAAGACGAGAGATCTCGGAGTAACGCATCGCCTTCGGAGCGTCTGCGTGTGCTGCACCGGGCCGGCCAGGGCTGTTGTCGCCGCCCAGCGCACACAGGATCAGGACGACCCACTTGTCCGAGATTCGGTCGAGCAGCTGCCGGCTGGGGCACCCTGCCAGGAACGCGTTGTACTCCACCTTGGCCTGAGCCCTCTTCTGAGCCGCCTTCGTCGTCGTCACTGATCGCACCTCTCACCGATGGGTGGGTTACGCACTCCAAAGTGCCTACTTCCCGACAGGAAGTTTCTCTCCAATGCTGATGCAGGGAGGCAGCAGGCGCCACCCCCATGCACGACGAAAGGCAACAGGATGAGCACACCTTCCCTCTCTCTTCCCGGCGGCACCTTGACTCTGGGTGACCTGACCGTCACCCGGTTCGGCTACGGCGCCATGCAACTGGCAGGCCCGTGGGTCATGGGGCCGCCCGCCGATCCCGAGGCTGCCCTGGCTGTTCTGCGTGAAGCGGTCGACCTCGGTATCACCCACATCGACACGAGCGATGCCTACGGGCCGCGCGTCACCAATGAGTTGATCCGTGAGGCACTGCACCCCTATCACGAGTCGCTGCACATCGTCACCAAGGTGGGTGCGACCCGCGACGAACAGGGTGGCTGGCCCACGGCCCGGCGACCCGAAGATCTGCGCCGCCAGGTCCACGACAACCTCAAGTCCCTCCGGCTCGACGTACTCGACCTGGTCAACCTGCGACTCGGCAACGCCGAAGGTCCCCAGCCAGGCTCGCTCGCCGAGGCGTTCGAGACGCTCGTGGAACTCCAGCAACAGGGCCTGATCCGCCACCTCGGGCTAAGCAACGCCACCGAGGAGCAGGTCACCGAGGCACAGGGCATCGCGCCGATCGTGTGCGTGCAGAACATGTACAACATCGCCCACCGCCACGATGACAAGCTCATCGACCGGCTCGCCACCGAAGGCGTCGCGTACGTGCCCTTCTTCCCCCTCGGGGGCTTTACCCCGCTTCAGTCCTCGGCGCTCTCGGCGGTCGCCGCTCGATTGAAGGAGACACAGATGTCCGTGTCACTGGCCTGGCTGCTGCAGCGATCACCGAACATCCTGCTCATCCCCGGCACGTCATCGACAGCGCACCTGCGCGAGAACATCGCCGGCGCGGGACTCTCCCTCTCTCATGAGGACTTGACCGAGCTGGACGACATCGGCCGCTGAATCCCTGGTAGCTGAACGGCCCACAAGGCACGACCGAAGCCACCGTTGAAGTTTCGGCCCCGGTCATCTTCGCGCGACCGGGGCCGAAGCAGGACTTCAGATCATCAACCGTCAGGAACTTGTGTCCACCGGCGCTGGCAGCTAACCCCGCGTTCCTACACCGATTCATCCGGAAGACCTCGACGTCGCACGACGCTACCCCTGAGGCGGGCTTCACCACCCGGAGCCCGACGGCTTGCGGAAGGCATGGAGAGCGCCGTCGCGACAAGCATCCCCACTATGCCCGGCGCGCCAGCACGATCAGCGGGCATGCTCCCCGGCATCTCGCCAGCCCAGTCGGCCACCGTGTGTGTCCTGCAGTTCCTGCTCGGTCTGTCGGACCGGCAGGCAGCGGATGCGGTCCGCTGCCGCATCGATGCTCGTCGGCGATCTGCGGGACCAGCTGGGCCCCCGCCGGCCACCCCGAGCGGCACCCCGCGACCTATCACCGCACCCACGGGGTGCGGTACTTCCACGGCTGCTACTCCGTCGGCGACGACACACTGTGGGGCGTCAACCGCCGCAAGAAGGGCGCCAACAACACGCTGGCAGCGCTCCGATCGTTCCGCGCGGCCTGCCCAGACGGCGCTCCCTTCTACGTCATCCTCGACAACCTGTCCGCCCACAAGGGCGAGACCATCCGGCGCTGGGCGAGGAAGCCGGGTCGAGCTGTGCTTCACCCCGACCTACGCGTCCTGGGCCAACCCGATCGAGGCCCACTTCGGACCCTTGCGGCAGTTCACCGTCGCCAACTCCAACCACCGCAACCACGCGGCCCAGACCCGGGCCCTGCACGCCTACCTCCACTGGCGGAACACCAACGCCCGCCACCCCGACGTCCTCGCCGCCCAGCGCCGCGAACGCGCACGCATCCGCAGCGAGAAAGGCATCCGATGGGGCGGACGCCCCGTCGGTGAAACAGCATGAGTTGGTCTCAGGTCTGAGGTTCGCTCCGCAGGTCAACGAAACCGGTCTCGATGTCGCCACGGAAGGTGATGGCTTCTTCGCCGATACCGAGGGCATCGAGCAAGAGGCCGAGGGCCGCGTCGACGTCAGCCTGGGCGCGGCTCACCCAGACGAAGACATCGGGGCAAGGACTGCCCTCGAGCCGGCTGAGCGCAAAGTCGATCTTCTGGATGCGGAACATCGCCGCATCCACCGCGCCCAGGTCCTCCCAACCCCGCTCGATGTTCAACCGCAGCCGCGCGGCCAGAACGTCCAGTGACGGCGACAGGCCGGCAACCAGCCGGAAGGAGCTCGCCGCGTACTCCCACATGCTGGCCTGGAAGGCCGGGTTTCGATTGCCGCCGTGGTACTCCGGCGCGCCTTCCCAGTCCGACTCCGGCCCAGGAACCTCGACCCCCGCCATGCGCCCTCCCCACCCCGCCGCTGATCTGTGACCCCTCACTTTAGAAGCTCAGCTCCTGGCGTCACGGATCACCAACCCGGTGAACGTACGCGGTCACAGCACTAGAAGAAGTCGCCCACACGGCCGGGCGCCTTCTGGTCGGCCTGGTCGACGAGGAGTGGAGGAGCCGCTACGGCCGTCCGGTCCGCCTGGACAAGAACCCCACCCGACCTGAGACCAGGATCCTCGCCGCCGGCGACGACGCCTGCCGCCAGCTTGAACTCCTCCCCCGGCACGGAACGGGTTACCGGCCGGGGTCACAGGCCGAGGTGCTGCGGCAGATCGTCGTGCAGAACCACTACCCGAGCTCCGGCTTGGCGGCCCGTACGACCTGCTGGTCCAGGAAGTCGCCAAGCAGGCACGTCTGCTGCAGGCGAGCGGCGTGGGCTTCACCAGACGCGGCAGCATCCAGCGGTAGATCGTGATCCGGTGCGTGAGACGCTGCCCTTCATGATCGCCAAGCTGCAGTGCGTTGTGTTGGACTGTGCCGATGTCGTTGGGCTGTCCCGGTTCTACCAGTCGCTTCTCGGCGGCGTAGTGAACCAGCCGGATCCGCGGTGGTCGCTCGGGGAGGGCTGGGCGACACTCCACTCCGACGGGGGGTTCGTGCTGGCCTTCCAGCGCGTGGACGACTATCGGCCGCCTCGGTGGCCGGACTCCGCTCATCCTCAGCAGTTCCACCTCGACCTGGAGGTCAAGGACCTGGAACAAGCTCAGGACGACGTCCTCAAGCGGGGCGCCACACTGCTCGACGCGGGTGACGGACAGCGGAGTTGGCGCATCTTCGCGGATCCGGCAGGACACCCGTTCTGTCTCGTCCGGCACTGACCGGGGACATCATAGGGGTGCGGCCACCGTTGATCATCGTGAGTTGTGTGGGCTGACGAAGAGACGGTGGCCGCGGGCCACAGCACGGAGTCATGGGTGCCGGCGGGTTCTGGCACAGATCCTGGAGAGCGGTCGCGGAGATCGCCGCGGTGTTCGATCGAGCCCTCGGGGAGCTACTTTGTCACTTCCGTCGTAGCTGTGGTGGGAGGGCCGTCCGGTCAGCCCAACGGGGCTATGCAGGAAAGGAGTTGAATTTGGACTTACAGGACGCGCAGGGCTCGGCCAAGAGGCTGCGGGCGATCAGCGACGAGCTGTCGGACCGTTTCTACGAGCGGGCTGATGTGGTGCGCATGCTGGTGGTGGCACTGCTTGCCGGGCAGCATTCGTTGGTGCTCGGCCCGCCCGGAACGGCGAAGTCCGAGATGGCCCGGGAGCTCACGGGCAGGATCGAGGGGGCAGCCTACTGGGAGATCCTCCTGTCGAAGTTCACCGCGCCGACGAGGATGTTCGGCCCCATTGACGTGGCCGCGCTGGCCCGGGGTGAGTACCGCCAGGTCTACGAGGGCCGCGCCACGACCGCGCATGTCGCGTTCATCGACGAAATTTTCAAGTGTTCCACGGCGGCGCTGAACGAGACGTTGGGCTACCTCAACGAGCGGATCTACCACCCCGAGAGCGGCGGCGAGCCGATCCGCTGCCCCCTGATCGGGGCCATCACGGCGAGCAACGAACTACCCGATGGAGAGGATTCGGCCGCGATCTACGACCGGCTGCTGGTGCGGATCGAGGTCGGGTACCTGGAAGACCCCTCGAACTTCGCCGCGCTGGTCCGCTCCGCCGTCAGCCGCCCGGCGGCACCGACACGGACCACCATCGAGCTGGCCGCGTTGCAGCACGCCGTGACCGAAGCCGTCCCGGCCGTGGACGTCCCCGATGTGATCGTGGATGCGGTGTGTACGCTGCGGGCCGCTCTGCGCCGCAAGGAACTTGTCGCCTCCGACCGCCGCTGGCGGCAGGCGGTGGGCCTGCTCCAGGCGTCCGCGTACCTCGACGGCCGCCCGGCGGTCGCCGAGACCGACCTGTCAGTGCTGACTCACGTGTTGTGGGACTCGCCCGCCGAACGCCCCACCGTCGAGCGCGAGGTGCTGCACCTGGTCAACCCCGATGCCAAGGAGGCACTCGACCTGGCTGATGCCATCGATGAGCTGGAGGCCCAGCTCGACGCCATGGCAGGGCAGTCCCGCGAGGCACTGAGCGAGTGGGTCATCAAAAAGGCCCACAACCAGCTCGCCACTGCGGGGAAGCGGCTGGAGAAGCTGCGCCAGGAGGCGGCGAGCGCCGGCCGCTCGACCGCCGCCATTGACCGAGTCACCGGCCGCCAGCGCGCCGTCCGCGCCCGCGTTCTCACCGAGGCCCTCGGCGTTGACGCGAGCATGGTGCAAGCCCAGCTTTGAACACCGGGGGATCAGGACCATGGGCAGGACGGACAGGACACCGCGCAAGCTCAACGAACTGGCGAGCCGGGCCGGGAAGTGGGTGGGCCTGCCCGACGCCGGTCCCGAGCGGCACACAACGGCCGTGGTCGCAGACCGGTTCGACCGGATCACATGGCGCGACACCTACGAGCAGTCGGCCGGACTGCGCGATCTGGCCGAGGAGCTGAACAAACGCTACGAATACGCCACCGACCTCCTGACCGACGCGTTCCTGGCCGCCTACAAGGTCAGGCCGCGGTTGCGTGAGCACGAGGAGATGGACCTCTCCCGGCTGGTCAACCACCAGGTCATCACCTCAGTGGTGGAGTCACCGGAGTTCGCCGGGCTGCACCGGGAGACGGCCGGCGACCCCTACGCCGCCGCCATGGCCGTACTCGCCCAGGCCGCCGCTCTGCGCCGGATGCTGGAGCGCTCCCGGGATGCCCTGAGGCAGGCCGAGCAGGCGAAGAAAGCACAGCAGGACGCCGAAGGCGCGGCGAGCGCCGTGAGCGAGGCGCTCCAGCGGGCCGCCGCCGAGGGCGGCACCGTGCCGGCCCCGGCCGCCGACACCGTACAACGAGCGATCGAGGCCGAGGCCGCTGCCTGGCAGGCCGCCCAGGACGCCGCGCAGGCCCTCGCGGCGGCGGCCCCCGGTGTCCGTGCCGCCGCGCGGAACGCGGCGGCGAAGGCCGCCGAGGCCGCGCGGGAGGAGGCCGCGCTGATGCGAGCGTGGGGCGTTGCTCCCGGCCAGCTGGAGCGGATGCCGTTCGACCAGCGCGCCATGCTCGCCGAGCGGCTGCGCTCCGACCGTCTGGCACGGTGGGCCGAGCTGATCGGTCGCTTCCGGCAGATGGCCGACGGTGAGCGCGCCCGCAAGGTGGAGAACGCCACCGGGGAACTCGTCGGCGTCACGCTGGGCAACGACCTCTCCCGCGTCATTCCCTCCGAGCTGGCGGGCCTCGGCCTGCCTGAGCTGCGGGCGGTGTTCGCCGTGCGCTACGCCGCCGGCGAGCTGATGCTCTACGACAGCCAGGGAGAGCAGGCCACCGGCCAGGGAGCCGTCATCGCGTGCGTGGACACCTCGCACTCCATGTACGAGGCAGGGCCCGGCGGAGTCACCCGGGAGGCGTGGGCCAAGGCGTGCGCCCTGGCGTTGCTGGATCAGGCCCGCCACGCGGGGCGTGACTTCGTCGGCATCCTGTTCTCCGCCGCTGACAAGATCCAGGTCTTCCGCTTCCCGGCTGACCAGCCTGCTGAGATCGCCCAGGTGCTCGACTTCGCGGAGACCTTCCTCGGCGGCGGAACCAGCTACCAGACGCCGCTGTCGGCGGCCGGGGAACTGCTGGAGGAGGAGTTCAACGACGCCGCCCGCACACGCGGCGACATTGTGATGATCACCGACGACGACTGCGGCGTCACCGAGGAATGGATGCGTGGGTGGAACGACGCAAAGCACCGGTTGGGCTTCCGGGTCTTCGGCGTGGCCGTCGGTGCCCCCCGCGTCGCCGAAGCCGACTCGGTCCTTCAGGCGCTGTGCGACAACCTCCGGTCCATCGAGGACCTCACCGACGTCCACGCTGCCGCCGACCTCTTCCGCGTGATCTGATCCGGCTTCCTCCCCCGCACCCTGACACGAGAGAGGATCTGTTCCAGGGCGCAGAAGAACGGGGCGACGACTGTGCAGGCGCTTCCGGTACACCCCAGGGCCGATTGCGAGTGTTCGAGCTCGCGTGAGACCGGGTCACGCCAGGGTGACTGTCCCAGGTTCGTGTGATGGGCTGCCGAAGGTGGTCACGGCCATCTGCGCAGGCGCCTCCACGGTCTGGTCACATAACGGCGTGCCGGTGGTTCCCGCAGCAGAAGCGACGGCAACACGGGTCAGCTCCGTCCTGGGGCGTCAGGACTCGCGCCATCCCCGCCTGTTCGAGGGGTGACCACCCTCACCGGGTTCGTCTCCATCGTCGCCCCCAAGAACTGCTGCTGACATCCACGAGCCTCAAGATCACTAACTACTGACCAGACAGGCAGACGAACGCTGCTGCTTGCAGTGCGCCATCCGGAGACATGCACCGAGGCACCGCATCGCGCGTTGAGTCACGGATGAAACCGCCACCGACCTTCGGAGATGACGTCTACTTTATCGTCGCTGACGCGAACAGCCGTGTCGTCATCGACGAAATAGATCGGGAAGTCCGCCCGCTCGACGATGCGATCAGCCCAGGCGTCATCCCGCTCCGGGAAGTCCGGCGAGTACAGATGTGGCTTCAGATACCAGTCGAAGAGACCAAAGGGAGGCTTCACCGTCGTAGCGCCGAGCACGTGCAGGTCCGCAGCATCCCCGATGACGTCGGCGGAATGTTCGGTGAGATTCCGGCTGAAGATCATCGATCCGGCACTCATCCCCACATAGACCCGGCTCTCCAGTATTTCCAGGAAGCCGTCGGCCAGACCGTTGCTGGTGATGCTGCGCGCGAGGTGGTAGTGACTGCCACCCCCGACATAAACGACATCGGCGTGCGACAGCCGGTCAAGGACCATCTGCCGAGGCAGGCCGTTCAGCTCCAGGATGTCGAACTCCCGCCAGCCGAGACCGTGCAGCCGGCTCATGTCCGCGAGCAACCACCCGTGGTCACCGGGCTCGGCGACGGATGCCGTGGGCACGTACACGATGTTCGCCGACCCGAACGGCTTTCCCAGCAGGTCCCGCAGCGCATCCCGCAGCGTCGCGTTACGCACGCCGCTCGCCGTCAACAGAAGCTTCACCGGGAAAGTGAATCATGGCTGCCCGGCGCTCGCAAAGCACCGGTCGGCCGTCACCGCCGCCATCCTGCTGCTATTTCTCGTGAACATCCAAGAGTCGCAAGGTCTGTCGCAATATCACCGTCCGCCGCCGGGGCAGTATTCAGTGGGCGGAGAAATGCCCTGGTAATGCCGAAGATGTCCAAGGTCGAGCTCACCGCCAACGAGGATGGTCGTCGACCGCGATCGTGGTCCACGACCATCCTCGTGCCGGTTTGGGCCCCGGCAACGGGCCGGAGTCCGGCTGGGCTCAGTGCTTGGCCACGAAGATGTGCGCGGCGGTCCGCGTGGGGAGTTCGGCGGCCTGCCTGCCGCTGCCGACCGTCACGCCGCCGGGTGACGACGCCACGCTCACGACCGCGCCGGGCCGCACCCCGGCGTGCCGCAGGGTATACAGCAGTCGGGGGTCGGTCTGGATCGGCTCTCCGATGCGCCGTACGACCGCACTCGCACCGTTCGGGCCGAGCTGAAGGTCGCTGAGGCTGACCGTGCTCTCCTCGGGGAACGGATCCACGACGCTCCTCTCACCAAGCTCCTCCAGGCCCGGGATCGGATTGCCGTAAGGCGACTGCGTCGGGTGCCGCAGCAGCTCGAGGAGTCGGCGTTCGACGGCCTCGCTCATCACATGCTCCCAGCGGCAGGCCTCCGCGTGGACCTGCTCCCACTCCAGCCCGATGACGTCGACGAGAAGGCATTCCGCGAGCCGGTGCTTGCGCATTACTCGCGTGGCGATCCGTCGGCCCTCCTCCGTCAGCTCCAGGTGCCGGTCTTCGGCGACGTGCAGCAAACCGTCACGCTCCATGCGGGAAACGGTCTGGCTTACCGTGGGTCCGCTCTGGTTCAGGCGCTCGACGATGCGGGCGCGCAGGGGGACCGCTCCTTCCTCCTCGATCTCCAGGACGGTGCGGAGATACATCTCCGTGGTGTCGATGAGTTGGGACATGCTGGGCGTCAGGCGGGCGTTTCGGCGGTGGCGGTCAGGACCGCGCGGCCGAGAATGTGGCCCGCCATGGTGAAGCCGAGGACGGCCGGCGTGGCGTCGGCCGCAACACCGATGGACTCGATGTCCAGGGCGTGCACCACGATGAAGTAGCGGTGCGGGCCATGTCCGGCAGGCGGAGCGGCGCCGATGAAGCGGGCGGCGCGGGCGTCGTTGGGCAGTTGGAAGGCTCCGTCGGGCAGGCCCGAGCCGGTGTCGTCGCCTGCGCCCTCGGGCAGCTCGGTGACGGTGGCGGGGATGTCGGCGACCACCCAGTGCCAGAACCCGGACCCCGTGGGGGCGTCGGGGTCGTAGACGGTGACGGCGTAGCTCTTGGTGTCTTCCGGGGCGCCGCTCCAGGACAGCTGCGGGGAGACGTCCTTCCCGCCGGGGACGCCGAAGATGCCGGAGAACTGCGCGGATGACCAGGTGCCGCCGTCGGTGACGGTGGTGCTGGTGACGGTGAAGGAGGCCGCCTCGGGGAGGCGGGCGAAGGGGTCGTTCGCGCTCATCGTCGTTCCTCTCATGCCTGCTGTGGGGTGGTGATGCGGCCGAAGGGGCCCGCAGACCGGCGTCGACACACCGCCGCCGCCTTCATCGACCGCTCGATCGGCCGCTTGATCGACCATACCATCAATAATCGATTATTCGCTGGATCGTCTATGGTGGAGCCATGACCAAGACGGCCCACACCTCGATCTCTTCGGGAAAGCAGATGCTCTCCGAGCAGGTCTACTCACATCTGCGGGAGGCGATCATGCGCGGGGACTACAGCCCGGGTGCCCCTCTCAAACCGCAGGACCTCGCCAAGGAACAGGGCGTAAGCCTGGCGGTCGTGCGCGAGGCGCTCGTGCGGGTGGTGGGCGACGGTCTCGCCGACCGGCTGCCCAACCGCGGCTTCGCCGTCCCTGCCTTCTCCGACCGCCGCTGGCAGGAGATCGCCGAGGCCCGCCGTACCATCGAACCGGTCGTGCTGCGCATGTCCATCCAGCGCGGCGACCTCGACTGGGAGGCCCGCGTGCGAGCCGCCCACCACCGTCTGGCCCGCACCCCGGCCTACGTGCAGGAGGAGGGCGAGTACTACAGCGGCGCCTGGTCAGAAGCCCACCGGCTCTTCCACCGCACCCTGCTGGAGGGCTGCGGCAACCCCGTCCTGCTGGAGACCTTCGACCGGATGTGGATCGCAAGCGAGCTGGCTCGGCGCTGGTCGGCGCACCGCGTCCCCGCCCGGGACCACGTTGGCGAGCACCGCCGGCTGGAGGAGACGGCGCTGGCCCGTGACGCCGACGCTGCGGTCGAGGTACTGAGCCGGCACCTCACCATGACCGCCGCCGGGTTGACCGGCCACACCCTCCACGAACCCCCGGCGGGAGCCTGACGGGCTCGCCGCCCTGGCCGAAGGTGTCGTCGTCAAGGCCATCGAGTCCCGCGCCGGTGATGACAGTACTGCGCTGCTGTTCAGGGCTTGCCGGTTTCCACGGCCTCGACTGCGGCAGCTTCATGTTCCCAGCGAGTCACCCCCGGGGGTCCTCGCCCGTGCACTGGGGCATGCCCACTTCCGGGACGGAGGCCGGGGCGTCCATGGCTCTGAGATCGCCTTGACCGACGAGGAGTTCACCGACTTCTCCAACGGCTAGGAGCGTGTCTCAGTAATCGGTAGCCGCTGCAGCTGGCTGGTCAGGTCGGGCGGCGGTCGAGTGGCCGACGCTCTGGGAGCGTCTGTCGGGCGGCTACGCGCTGCGGCCCAATCCGAAGTGCGTTGCGAGCTGACCGGCCAGGTCGGTGGCGGGAGTGCTGCCGTCGACCGTGATGATGTTGAGGGCGTGACCGTCGGCCTGGCTGCGGACTTCCTCGTCCCAGAGGGCATCGCGGGCGAGGCGCATGGCCAGCATGGTCTCGGGATCGTTGCTGCCCCAGTTGGCCCGTGCGCGGGCGGGGTCCGCGTAGCGCGCACGGAGTGCGTTCTGCCGGAACTCGGGTGTGGGCAGGAGGAAGACCGCTTGGTTGGGCCGGTAGAGCAGCGGTGCGAGGTGGGCGGGCAGGATCCCGAAGTAGTCCACCAGGATGATGTGATCGGCCGGCATGGTGAGCAGGTCTTCGATGACGAAGCCGATCGTCTCTCCGTGCAGACTCGCCATCGCTTGGAACACTTGCCGTGGGGTGCGGCCTTCCCACATCCCGCCTGGTGACACTCCACGCATGGCGGACAAGTGAGGATGGTGCTGCGGCGTGCATCGCGCCAGCCAGCTGTGCTCCGCGCGGTCGCCGTTGTACACGTCGGCGCCGTGCTGGTCGGCCAGTATGCGGGTCAGCGTGCTCTTTCCGGCAGCCGTACCACCGGCGATCCAGCGTACGTGGGCGAGTCGATCGGCCAGTTCTCTGCTGGTCCCGGTTTCCGGGATTGGAGAAGCCATGGGTGTCATGGTCCCGGTCTCGGCCTGGAAATTTCAGTCTTGTTCTTGTGCGGCAGATGGCCGACGCTGAAAGAGAGGGGGCGATACTCGGCCCGTCAGCTCGCCATCTCCACCCGGTGATTGGAACATAGGGCGTCCTGGGACCATCTCAAGATGCCTGATCTTCACCAATCACCCGCGAAATGCAGCGAGTTGGAGTCGCCTTGGTGGGGCCGCTGAACGCCGCTCCAGCCAGCCGGGGGGCGGGACGCGGTCAGCCGCGCAATCGCACGCGATAAACCCGGCGACGTCGACGATTATCCCGGGGACACTGGTCGCTCATGGATGAGGTCAAAGTCGTCGTCGCCCACTCCGAGCGCACGACCCTGCGCGTCGGTGACGTTTTCCTGAAGGTGGACGCCGATCAGGCGCGCATCGACGTCGAGGTCGAGGCGATGGCCCTGGCGCCTGTCCCGACCCCGGAGGTCCTGTGGCGCAAGCCGCCCGTGCTCGCGATCGCCGCACTCCCGGGGACGACGCTTGGACGCCTCGGCGGGGCGTCGACCGGGTCGCCGACGGCATGGGCCGCGGCCGGTGCCGCCATCCGGAAGTTGCACGATGCGCCACTGCCGCCCCGGCCCGGCCGGGCCGGCCGGAGCATCATCGCGCTGGTGGCGGAACTCGACGACGAGTGCGAGCGGCTCGTGACGAACGGCGTCCTGCCCGCGGACCTGGTCACCTGCAACCGCGAGGTCGCCGAGGCCGCGTTCCGGCCGTGGACTCCGGTGTTCACGCACGGCGACCTGCAGATCGACCACGTGTTCGTCGACGGCGACGAGGTCACGGGCATCATCGACTGGTCCGAGGCGGGCCAGGGTGATGCACTGTTCGACCTCGCCACCTTCACGCTCGGACACGAGGAGCACCTTGACGACGTCATCGCCGGCTATGGCACCGACGTCGACCGCGACGTGATCCGCGCGTGGTGGTCGTTGCGAAGCCTGCTGATCGTTCGCTGGCTGGGCGAGCACGGTTTCGACCCGTTCGCGCCGGGTTGCGAGGTCGACGTGCTGAGATCCCGCATGTGAGGCGGCGCGGGCCCGGTGCTGCTGCGAATACGTTCTGACACATCGGGAAGGCCATGCCTTGGCGATCGCCCTGCCCATGATCTCAACACAGTGCGGTACACAGACATGGCCGGCAGATGACCGGCCAGGCTGGCCGGACGGTCACCGTGCCCGGTGCCGCGCCGGGCGTTGTGCGGGGTGATCGGGAACCGGCGGACCTTGTCCCGGTAAGCCTCGTGGTCGTAGCCACGATCGGCGTACGGGTGCTTGGGGCGGCGCAGCTGCTGGCCGTCCGGCTACGCGTGCAGGGGCCTGACCACTGCCCGGAGGCGAGCAGGTCGTCGTCAGGGGGAGCGGTCGTCCGGCGCCGCGTGCAGGTAGGCGTACCGGGCGCCGATGCAGCCGTCCCCGACCAGGCCGGGAACCGCACCCGCACCGCCGTCGAACGCACCACCGCCTTCGGCCGGTGCTCCACGAGGTTCGGCCACGACACTGTCGGGGCCTTGGACGGACCTGTACCAGGGCTTCATGGCGTTTTCGCTCCTAATCTTGGAACAGCAAAGCGACGCTCGGCTCCGACTCAGACAGGCAGGACATGAGGAACCCGCAGATCGACTACGCGGCGGTCTTCCGGGCCCTGCCCGGCATGGTGGCGCTGCTCACCCCCGACCTGGTGTACGTCGACGCCAACGACGACTTCGTACGGCTGGCCGGGCGCACCCGCGAGGAGCTGGTGGGCCGCTACATCTTCGACGTCTTCCCCGAGAACCCCGGCGAGCCGGCCGCGGCCGGCATGCGGGAGACCCGGGCGTCGATGCTTCGTACGGTGGCCACCGGCGAGCGCGACACGATGGCGCTGCTGCGCTACGACATCGAGGATCCCCAACGGCCCGGCGTGTGGCAGGAGCACTACTGGAGCCCGGTGAACGCCCCCGTCCTGGGACCCGACGGGCAGGTGGCGTTGATCGTGCACCGGGTGGAGGAGGTCACCGAACTCATCCGCGCCTTCGGCGGGCCGGGCGGTGACAGCCGGTCCCGGGTGCTGGAGGCCGAGCTGTACACCCGCGCCCGGGAACTGCAGGAGGTCAACGAACGTCTGCGCCGGGCGCACGCCCGCGAACGCGAGGTCGCCCTGGCCCTGCAGGCGGCGATGCTGCCCACGCCCGACCCGACCGGGCAGCACGCGGCGGCCGTGCGCTACCGGCCCGCCGTCGGCGCGCTGAACGTGTGCGGCGACTGGTACGACCTCGCCGACCTGCCCGGCGGGAACCTCGCGGTCGCCGTCGGCGATGTCGTCGGCCACGGCCTCGCCGCCGCCGGCGTCATGGGGCAGCTGCGCAGCGCGCTGAGCGCGGCCTGCCGTGTTGCCGACGGCCCCGCCCAAGCCCTGGAAGCCCTCGGCCTGTACGCACGCTCCGTCGAAGGCGCCGAATCGACCACCGCCGTGGCGACCTTCATCGCCTGGGACGATCACACCATCACCTACAGCAGCGCCGGCCACCCTCCCCCGGCCCTGGTTGGCCCCGACGGCACCGTCACCTTCCTGGACCAGGCCACCGACCCCCCACTCGCGGCCCGCCCCGAACACCTCTCCCGCCCCCAGGCCCGAACGCCCTACGTCGAGGGCTCAACCCTCGTCCTGTACACCGACGGCCTGATCGAACGCCGTAGCGAGAGTATCGACACCGGCCTGGACCGCCTCGCCGACTCCCTCGCCCGCCACCAGCGGTCCGACCCCGAGACCCTGGCAGATGCTCTCCTGACCGACCTCCTCCCCTCCGCCGGCAACACCGACGACACCGTGCTGATCGCCATCCGGCTCTGACCCGGTTCTCGGCCGACAGCCCGGCCGGCGGCCCACGCGACCAGGGGTCGCAGGCCGCGGGTCCAGCGGTCACTTCTCGCCGCCGGTCGATTCTTTTTCAGGGAATGAGCATAAGTCGGCAATTTCTGCCGTTATGTAGATGTCGGCCCTGAATTCTGACACCGGAAGAATTACGATCAGTCGTGCCACTGCCCGTCCCTCTCTCCGTGCACCCGCTCAATACATTCAGGCCGATCGTCGGCACCTGGCCGGCACAAAGATCAGCCAGTTGTGGAGTGGGCGACCAACCGCTCCAGGACTTGTTCCACACCCGCCTGCAGATCGGCCGGTGCCCCGTCGTGACCGGTCAGGTACCTGAGCAGTGCCTGTTGGAACAGCCCGTCAAAGAGTGCGTACGCGACCGCGGGGGACACCGCGGCGGGTGAGCCGACGAGTTCCGCGTACTGGCTGACGATGCGCCAGATCATCTGTTCCAGGCTCTCATCGATCTCGAGGACATCATCGCGGAACGACTCCTCGAACAAGGCCTGATTCCGGAGGTCGTACCACAGCCGGTGCATCGTCGCGTCCTCACGCAACGTGCCGCTCATCGCCGCACCGAAGCCCTGCTTGAGTTCCTCGGCCGAGCCGGCGGTGACGACTATGCGGTCGTATCGGGTGACGCACTCCGCCTTGTACTGCCGCACACAGTAGGTGATCAGCTCCACCTTGTCGCGGAAGTAGTAGTGCAGCACGCCATGGGAGAACTCGGAGTTCTGTGCGATCTCACGCAGACTCGTACGGGCATAGCCGAGCTCGGACAGGGTCTGCAGCGCGGACGCGGCGAGCTGCGCCCGCCGCTCGGCGAACTTGTCGACCTGCCGCCGGGAGATCCGTTCCTGGTTCTTGCCCACGACCTGGGTCACAGCACGTCTCCCCGCCTACGTCGGCCTTCCGCCCGCCCGCACCGTACGGGCTCCACCAGGTTATCGCGGCCCTTGCCCCCGCCCGACACAAATCTTGACAGTCGTCCAAGAAAGTCTTGACGACTGTCAAGAAGTCTTGGACGCTGGCGCTGCGTCCCACGGTCCGGGCTTCCGGCCTGCGGCTGACCGAGCGGCGCTGTCACGCGGTGCAGTCATCTCAATGAGGAGATGTTCCATGAGTGTGTACGACCTGACCGGACGCAAGGCCCTCGTGACGGGCGGTGCCCGTGGACTGGGTGCCGGGATGGCCGAGGCGCTTGCCCGGGCCGGCGCCGCCGTCGTCATCGGCGACATCCAGGAGGAACTGGGCAAGGCAACGGCCGATGCGCTGAGGGAGTCCGGCGCGCATGCCGGGTTCGTCTCCCTCGATGTGACCGAGGACGCGAGCTGGGAATCGGCCGTCTCGCAGACGATCGCCGAGTTGGGCGGCCTGGACATCGTCGTCAACAACGCCGGAGTGGAGATCTCCGGCCTGGTCGTCGACCTCGACCCGGCCGACGTCCGGCGGATGCTGGAGGTGAACGTCCTCGGGACGGCGCTGGGCGTCAAGCACGCGTTCCGTGCCATGCGGCCCGACGGCCCGGCCGGCAGCGGCGGTGCGGTCGTCAACATCGCGTCGGTCGCGGCCACCATCGCGTTTCCCGGCATCGCGGGCTACTCCGCGACGAAGTCGGCGGTCGACCGGCTCACCCGGGTGGCCGCGCTGGAATCCGGGAAGCTCGGCTACGGCGTACGCGTCAACTGTGTATACCCCGGACTGGTGCCGACTGAGATGGGCGCCAAGCTCGCGGCCGACATGGTGACCCTCGGCCTCTGGCCCAGCGCGGAGGCGGCCGTCGGCGACGTCATCGGCCTGACCCCGCTCGGCCGGCTCGGCGAGGTCACCGACATGGCCGACGCGGTGGTCTTCCTCGCGTCCGACGGCGCCCGCTTCATCACCGGCGCCGGCCTGCCCGTCGACGGCGGCATGGGCATGTGACGAGCCCTCGTCTCCTCCCTCCCCCGAAAGGACGTATGACCATGAGCAGTGACAAGCCCGTCGTCGTCTACGGCGCCTCCGGCTACACCGGCCGCCTCGTCTGCGAATACCTCCGCGAGTACAACGTCCCCTTCATCGCCGCCGGCCGCGACAAGGCGCGCATCCAGGAAGTCCTCGACAAGGTCCCGGGCATCGACACCGTGGACCACGAGGTCGTCGAGGTCGAGCACGCGGTCGGACCGCTGACCGAACTCTTCCGCGGCGCCAAGGTCGTGAGCAACATGGTCGGCCCGTTCATCAAGTACGGGCCAGAGGTCGTGGAGGCCAGCCTCGCGGCCGGCTGCCACTACCTCGACACCACCGGCGAGCAGGACTGGGTCCTCGACGCCCAGGCCCGGTGGGGCGACCAGTACGCCGACAAAGGCCTCCTGCTCTCCCCCGGCGTCGCGCAGATGTACACCACCGGGGAGATCGCGGCCAACATCTGCCTGGAGACTCCGGGGCTGGACACCCTCGACATCCTCGTGCTGTGGAAGGGATTCCCGACGTACGCCTCGACGCAGACGATCTTCACCATCCTGAAGGCCGACTGGCACTACCTGGAGGAGAACCAGTACAAGAAGTGGGACCCGCTCACCGCCGTCGAGGTCTCCGTCCCCGGACAGCACGAATCGGCGCTGGCCTTGCCCTGGGGCGGCACCAGCCACCCCGTGTGGTTCAAGAAGGACCCGAGGGTGGCGACCTGCAGGGTGCTCGGCGGAGTCATGGACCGCACCGTCATGCAGGGCGTGGTCGAGACGGTGAAGATGGTCGAGTCGCAGATCAAGACACTCCCCGCCGACGAACAGGACGCCGCCCTCGCCCAGGTCGCCGCCTCCGTGCAGGCCGGCATGCCACCTCGGGAGAACCCCCGTATCAACACCTCGGTGGACTCCGTCCACGCCTCTGGTCCGCTGGGGCGCGCCCACTGCGTGATGTACGGCAACAGCAATTACAAGCAGACCGGGCTGCTCCAGGCGTACGCCGCGTACTCACTGATCCAGCAGCCACCCCGCCGCGTCGGCCTGGCCTCGGCCTGCCAGGCCTTCGGCCACCGCGAACTGCTCGGCGTCCTCAAGAGCTTCGGGCTCGTACTCGACCCGGTGCTCACCGTCCACAGCTGAAAGGTGCTGCCGTGCGTCTGACCGACTACCTCGACAAGGGCACGTCCCTCGGCTCCGGAGCGCCCTGCCTCACCACAGGGGACTGCACCCTCACCTATGGCGAGGTCCAGAAACTGTCCTGGCGGGTGGCCCGGGCCCTGGACCGGTCAGGCGTACGGCCGGGCGACAAGGTGGCGATCCTGTCCGCCAACGATCCCACCGCCTTTTCCTGCGTCTTCGGCATCTCCCGGGCGGGCGCCGTGTGGTGCCCGGTCAACCCCCGCAACGAGGCCGCCGAGAATCGCGATCTACTGGACCTCTTCGACTGCACCTGCCTGATCTTCCAGGAGGCCTACGCCCCCCTGGTCGCGAAGATCCTCCCGGACCTGCCGAAGCTGACCACCCTGGTCTGCCTCGACGGATCGCCGGAGCCGGCCATGCCCTTCGCGCGCTGGCTGGAGGGCGTGCCCGCCGAGCCGTGGGAAGCCCCGCCGGCCGACGAGACCGTCATGCTCGTCGGCACCGGCGGCACCACCGGCAGCCCCAAGGGGGTCATGCTCACCGACCGGAACATCGAGACGATGTCGGCGCTGACACTGATGAGCTACCCCTTCGGCACCCGCCCGGTCTACCTGGCGCTGGCCCCGCTGACCCATGCGGCCGGGGTGCTGTGCTTCCCCGTCATGACGCTCGGCGGCGAAATCGTCATCATGCCGGCGCCCGACCTCACCGACTTCCTCGCGCAGATCGAACACCACCGCGTCACCCACGCCTTCCTGCCCCCGACTCTGATCTACATGCTCCTGGGCCACCCCGACCTGGAATCCACCGACCTGACATCCCTGCGCTGCCTCTGGTACGGCGCGGCCCCCATGTCGGCGGCCCGGTTGGAAGAGGCCATCGACCGGATCGGCCCTGTCATGGCGCAGCTCTTCGGCCAGTCCGAGGCGCCGATGATGATCTCGACGATGGCGCCCGAACAGCATTTCCACGCCGACGGCTCACTCGCCGTCGAGCGCTTCACCTCCGCCGGGCGCCCTGCCCCGCTGGTGACCGTCGCCATCATGGACAGCGAGGGCCGGCTGCTGCCACCCGGCGAGCGCGGCGAGATCGTGGTGCGCGGCTCCCTGGTGATGGCGGGCTACTACAAGAACCCGTCGGCCACCGAGGAAGCCTCCCGGCACGGCTGGCACCACACCGGGGACATCGGCTACCTCGACGCCGACAACTACCTCTTCATCGTCGACCGCGCGAAGGACATGATCATCAGCGGCGGCTTCAACGTCTACTCCGCCGAAGTCGAGCAGGCGGTGATGGAGCACCCGGCCGTCCAGGACTGCGCGGTCGTCGGACTGCCGGACGACAAGTGGGGCGAGCGGGTGACGGCGGTCGTGCAGCTCCACCCTGATCAGAGCGTCACTGACGACGATGTGCGCGCCTTCGTGAAGGCCCGCATCGGCAGCGTCAAGGCCCCCAAACAAGTCCAGGTCTGGCCGGACCTCCCCCGGTCGAAGGTCGGCAAGGTCCTCAAGAACGAGGTCAAATCCCGCCTGCTGAACAGGAGTTCGCATGACTGACCAGGTGCGGGTGGCTGGAGTCGGCATGATCCCGTTCAGCAAGCCCGGCAGGAGCAAGAGTTACCCCGTCATGGCCGAGGGCGCCGCCCGGGCGGCTCTGGACGACGCCGGGATTCCGTACACAGCCGTGCAGCAGGCCTACGCGGGCTACGTCTACGGGGACTCCGCGGCCGGCCAGTCCGAAGGCACGCACACCGGCTGGATACGCCTGACCCGCCCAGCACCGCGCCGGTGATGCCGGGCCAGGCCGCGGCCGGACTTACCGGGGAGGCCGGCCGTGGCGGACGACTTCAGGTGCAGGTCAGGTAGTCGTAGCCGGCGATCCGCGCGTTGCCGCTGCCGTCGTAGAAGTGGTACCGGCCGTCACTGTCGCGGGTGACACTGATCGTGTGGTCGAAGCCCCTGTAGGTGTCCACGGCACCGTCGGCGGTCAGGTCGAACAGCCCGTAGGTGCCGGAAGACACGCGAATCGCGGCTCCGAAGGTTTCCTTGCCGACCACGCCGTCAGCGGTCAGGCCCGTGGTGCTCTGCCAGCTCTCGGTCGCGGCCTTGGTGTTCGATCCGAAATGACCGTCGATGTCCCCCGAGTCGAAAGTTGTGCCGTCCGCCTCGATGGCGCCATCCGCCCAAAGTATCTTCTGCCACAGGCAGGTGGCGTTGGACGACGTGTTCGTGCTGGTCGACAGGATGCCTTCGTCCAGCCAGTCGTCGGTCCACGTCTCCGCGCCGTAGACATACGCGCGCCCGCTGTAGGTGCCGCTCGCGGCGGCCGGCGAGGTACTCAACGCGAGTGTGGCGGCGGTCAGCACGCCCACAATGCCCGCGGCCAGCTGGGCTCTCTTCAAACGCGCACTCATAGGTGTCCCACTTCGATCGGTATGGAGGACTGTGCGTCCCGGTCTGCGAGCCCCGCTCCGCTCGACGGGCGGTGCCGCTGCGCCTAGACGGTAGGAGCGACACCACGGCCGACGCGTCCCGCACTGGGTGGAACTCCCGTCCCACCCAGTGCCGTAGCCGCACGGATCTGCAACTTTCGCGGCAGTGGCTGCTGCAGCTTCCGTGGTACCCCACAAGGTTGACGCTTGCGCGCGTACTCCGGCACTACGCTGCGGCGATGTGCATGCGTCCTGGTGCCGGCCCTAAGGGCCGGCTGCGACGGTTCTACGCCGACGGACGTTCGGGATTCCGGCGGCAGGAGGGCCGGTCAGGGCGGGCTCCGAACTCCGTATCAGAGTGCGGCGCCCCATCCGAGCCGTTGACTGCCCGATGGGACGGTCCGCACCGATGTCGTCAGAGGACGCTGTAGGTCAGGTGCGTCGCAGTCGATGTCGAGGTCACGTTCCGCTGCTCCAGTGTGCGCGGCACAGCGCCGGTGAACAGTGGCGTCCCGGCGCCCAACACGACGGGCGCGAGGTGCAGCGTCAGAACGTCGACCAGCCCGGCGTCGAACGCCGAGCGGATCGTGGCGCCACCGCCCATGAGGACGACGTCGAGGTCCTTGCGGCTGTCCGACGACGCCGCCTCGGCGCGCTCGCGCGCGGCGGTGACGGCGTCGGACAGACCAGTGGTGACGAACGTCCAGTCGAGGTCGGTGAGCCGCACCGACTCCGGCGGCGAACTCGTCACGACGACGAACGCGGGCTTGCCGACCTCGCCGGCCCCGTAGCCGGTCGAGTCGTCCCAGCCGTTCGGCCCGTCTACCAGGTCGAAGAGCCGGCGGCCGAGCAGGACGGCACCCGAGCGGGCAGTCGCCTCGCGCAGGACCTGGCGGTCCACGGGGTCGTCGGAAAAGGCCCAGGTGTGCAGGGCCTCGCCGCCGGTGCCCAGTCCGTTGTCCGGACCGGGATCGGGCCCGGTGACGAAGCCGTCGAGGGAGACCGAGATGTCAGCGATGATGCGAGTCATACCAGGGCAGACCTGATCCGCCGCCCGAACTCATCACGAACGCATGAGGTGTGTGACTGTTCTGAGAGGTCGATGGCACGCGGTCAACGGTCAGTGACACAACGTCTTGGCCGGCGCGGCTCAGTCGGAGGCATGGAGGGTGACGCCGGCCACGACCGAGCCGTCGGCGGCGACCAGGTGCACCTTGGTCACGGGCGGCGAGCCGACGGGGGCAGGGGTGACCCATGGGTGCCCATGGAGGTCCGCGTCGCGGCTGCTCTCGTCCGCCTCTGCGCCTCCTGACCCGCATCGTCGAACTCACCGACGACCACATTCGCCACGACCAGGGGCATACCTACCTGACGGTCAACCACTCCCCCTCGTGCTGCCGCCCAAGCTCGCCCGCCTCATGGACGATCAGCTCCGGCACAGGCCCGACACAGCAACAGGGCCGGGCCCAGGTACCTCGTGCCCGGTCACAGCCCTGGACGCCCGCGCAACCCCTTCGATGGTAAGTGGATCGACTTGCCTTCGGGGTGTGCGGGAGCTACCTTCGCATGGTGAGTCCATCGACTTACCTTTCGACTCGGCAAGGAACAATCACCATGAATCGTCTTGCGGGCAAGCGCGCCCTCATCACCGGCGGCACGAGCGGGATCGGCCTGGAGACCGCGCAGCGTTTTGTCGCGGAGGGGGCCGAGGTGCTGGTCACGGGCGTCACCCCGGCCAGCATCGACCGGGCGCGGCAGGTCCTCGGGGACAAGGTGCCGGTGGTGCAGGCCGATGCACGCGATCTCGATGCGCAGCGCGGCCTGGCGGAGCGGGTGCGTGAGCACTTCGGGGAGCTGGACGTGGTGTTCCTGAACGCCGGTGTCTCGGACTGGCGGCCGTTCGAGGAGCACACGGAGGACAGTTTCGACCGGCTCTTCGACATCAACGTCAAGAGCGTCTTCTTTCTCACGCAGGCCCTGGTGCCGGTGCTGGCCAACCCGTCCTCGGTCATCCTCAACGCGTCCAGCAGCGCGCACGGCGGCTACGGGCATTCGAACGCCTACGCCGCGACGAAGGCGGCTCTCGGCTCTTTGATGCGGTCGTGGAACGCGGACCTGCTCAGGTCGCACGGCATCCGCTTCAACGCGGTCAGCCCCGGCCCGGTGGACACCCCGCTGTACTCCAAGCTCGGGATCGAGGACCCCGCGCAGCAGGCGGCGGTGCTGGAGGGGATCAGCGCCGGCATCCCGCTGGGCCGCATGGGTCTGCCCGAGGAGGTCGCGGAGGCCGTCGTGTACCTGGCCTCCGATGCCTCCGCCTTCGCGGTGGGCCAGGACCTTATCCTGGACGGAGGCCAGACCGTCCTCTGACAGCGGGGATGCGGCCGGAGACGGCGAGGGGCGTGGGTATGTCGGTGGCGGACCGTGACCGAGCACAAAGCGGTGGCGAGGCGTGCCAGGCGGGGTACCACGCGCAGATCAAAGCGGAGAACCGTGCGCGCATCATCCGCGCCGCCCGCGACCTCTTCCTCGCCCGGGGATACGACAAGACCTCCCTGGCTCAGATCGCCAGGGAGGCCCGCGTCTCCACCGGCACCCTCTTCAAGCGGTACCCCTCCAAGGCCGCGCTGTTCGCGGCCGTCACCTCCGAACAGTGGCAGCTGGACGTGCAGTACGCCGCACCGCCCCCACCCGGTGATCCCCGGTACGGCCTGGACCACATCGGCCGTGACTACGCCTGCCTGGTCGCGCGGCCCGGCACGGCGGCGCTGTGCCGCCTCATCATCACCGAACTGCCCCAGATGCCGGAACTCGCCGACATCGTCGGCACCGGCTTCGCCATCGACCGCGGCCCCTTCTTCGACCGGCTCCGCGACTACCTGGACGCCGAGGCACAGGCCGGCACCCTCGACTTCCGTTCGGCCGACGGACAGCCACAGTCGGCGGCCGAAGTCGCCGAACAGTTCCTCGGCATGATCTGCAGCCAGTTCCTGTGGCCCCAACTCGTACGGACCGACTTCGTCCCGCCCAACCCCACCGACGCCGCGATCGTGGACGAAGCCGTCGCCCTCATGCTCAGCCGCTACGGCACCGGATCCTGAACCCCGGACCACCGGTTCACGCTGCCAGGAACCAGAAACGCCGCCCTACCGGTACAGGTGCAAGGGGCCTCCCGGTACTGCCGGCGTGCGCCCCCGGCGTTGCGCTCAGTGGCGTGACCACCGACAAGTGATCGACGAAATCCTCCACCCCGGACGAACCCGGGGCGACGTCGGCCCCGCTGTGCCGGTGTTGGCCTGGTCTCCTCCTATTCCGGCCCACTCGGCGAGGCCCTGCCGGTGCTGGCCAAGGCGCCGGTGGAGGGTCTGGCGCTGGACTTCACCGAGGCCGCGGACGCCAACCTCGACGATCTCGGCACCGTCGGCGGTCTGCCCGGCAAGCGTCTGATCGTCGGCGTCGTCAAAAGCCGCAACATCTTGGGTCAACGACCTGTCGGGCGTCCCTCGCCACGCTCGGAACCCTGCTGGGGCTGGCCGACCGGGTTTACGTGTCAGCCTCCTGCTTTCTGCTCCACTTGCCCCGCGACGCTGCCCTACAGACCGGTGAACTGCGCACCGCCCCGCGGCGACCTGCGCGTGGGCCGGACCGACACCGCCGGCTCCGAGGAACGCATCAAGGCCGATATCCAGCGTGGTCGTCTCCTTCCAGGAGAAGGCCGGCCTGGACGTCCTGGTGCACGGCGAGGCCGAACGCAACGACATGGTCCAGTACTTACTTCGCCGAGCAGCTCACCGGCTGCCTCGCCACCCGGCACCGCTGGGTGCAGTCCTACGGCACCCGCCACGTCCGTCCGCCCGTCCTGGCCGGCGACATCTCCCGACCCGAGCCCGATGACGGTGCGCTGGACGACGTACGCCCAGTCCCTCACCGACCGGCCGGTCAAGGGCATGCATCACCGGGCCCGTCACCGTTCTCAGGTGACGGCGGTTCAGATCCCGTACACGCCGATTATCGGGCCGTCATCCGCCGGAGGTCGTCGGTGATGCCCTCGAGCGGCGCTGTGTTGCCGATGGAGGCGAACCAGTCCCACAGCTCCAGAGCGTGGTAGAGGCGGTAGAGGCCCACCCGTTGGCTCCAGTCGGCGGGCAGCGAGCCGTAGCCGTCGCAGAGCGCTTCGCGCTTGTCCTGGTCGTCGTGGACGGAGTAGTAGTCGGTCTTGGCCACGTCCATCAATGGATCGGCGGCGATCGCGTTCTCCACGTCGATGAAGCCGCTGACCTGCCAACCGCCGCCGTCCTCGGCGACCAGGACGTTGCCCTCGTGGAAGTCGTTGTGGCACAGCACGGCGTGCTGGCATGCGCCGAGCAGCTCGGCCTGCCGGGCGACCTTCGCTTCGATGGCCGTCGCGAGCGCCGCTTCGCCCCCGTGATCGGCGTACTCCCTGAGCTTCTTGTGGAACTGCCGTGTCATGTAGGCGGTGTTCGTCGGCTCGGGATCCAGAACCCGCGTGGTGAGGTATCCGTAGGCGCCCTGCGGGATCCGGTGGACTGCGGCCATGCAGCCCCCGATCTGACGGTAGATCTCCCGCAGCGACGCCCTGTCGAGTGCGTGGCTGACGGCGGACAACGGCTGGCCCCTGAGCATCGTCATCACCGTGTAGCAGCGCCCGAGCGCGTTGTCGGCGTCCCCATGGTGCAACACGTCGGGCACCGGCCCGACACCGTGCTGCTGAAGCAGCTGGTAGACGTAGATCTCCTTGTCCTGCTTCCAGCGCCACTGATCGTCGTAGATCTTGATGACCACCGGCTCGGCCGCCCCGGCGAACCGGATCTCGAAGATCGTGCTCAGCTCCCCGCCAGTACGCGTAACGATCTCCCCGACGGACGCGCCGGGAAGGACGGGACGCAGGAGTTCCTCGGCCATCGCCGACGGCAGCGCTGCTGTAGCGGACACTCCGAAACCGTAGATGCGCCAGGGCGGATGTCGCGAGCGAAATATGGTCGGTGCGAAGAGGGTCGACGGAGAACGCCTGGCATGGCTTCTGCAGCAGCAGGTTCTCGGTCGCCGACCACCTTACTCACGGATGCGTGTAGCCACGCGACGTCGTGTGGATCAGCGACGGGGCGTCCTCGGCGGACAGCTGGTCCGCACGCCCGGCGATCTTCGGGGGGCGACGTAACCGGTCGTCTCGGTCGAGGTCATGCCCGGCAAGGTGTGGCGCAGGGCGGTCCGCTGCTCCAGCGCGGCCAGGACGGCGAGGTGGGAGGGGTTTGGCGGGCCCAAGGCGTTGACGACTTCTTCGTGGATGTCGCGGACCCCGATCAGGGGTCGGGCATATGGATGACGGTGTGCTTGCAGGGGTCGAGGGCGTCCAGGCAGGTGCGGACGGAGACGGTCTTGCCGGCACCGACCTCGCCGGGGGAGCGTTCGGCGAGGCACCAGGAGATGCGGGGACGGCCTGATTGTGGGGGCGTGCCGCACATGCGCGTCACGCGGGCGGTCGCGGGCCTGCGGTCGTGTTCAAGCCGTCCAGGAGCAGGTCGAGGCCGGTGGTGAATTGGTCGCGGTCGTCGTGGTCGCGCAGGTCCGTGGTGGTGTGCGTCAGGAAGGGGTAGTCGGCGGGGTCGAGTTCTTCCCAGCGCTCCGCGGTCTGGGTGAGGAAGGCGTCGCGGCTGGTGGTCGCGTTGGCGCGTGGGGCGACGATCTGGGCGCTGACGCCGGTGATGTAGTAGGAGATCGCGGTGGAAACCGCGAAATGCCGTTCGGCGGGCAGCCCGGTTCGTGCGACAAGGGTGCCGACGCGGTCGAGCAGGTGCAGCGCGTTCGCCAGTGTGGGCGGCGCGTTGACGTGGGACGCTGCCCACGGGTGCCGATCAAGGGCATCGAAGACGGCGACGGCAAGCGCGCGCAGCTCGGCGCCGGCGCCCTCCTCGGGGCGTGGGGCCGCGGCAAGGGCGTGGCCGAGCACCTCATCGGCGGCCAGAGCGACGAGCTCGTCCTTGTTCGTCACGTGCCAGTACAGCGCGCCGGGCCCGGTGTTCAGTTCTTTGGCCAGCAGCCGGAAGGTGAGTCCCCGCTCGCCGAACTCGTCCAGGAGGACAACGGCCGCGCCGACGATGATCTCTCGCGACAGGGCGTCGGCACGCGCTTTCCCATCGGGTGCTCTTCCTCGGGTTCGTGGCATGACCTCATTTTGACACGCGGTGGATCTGTGTTCCATATTCCTT
This sequence comes from Streptomyces sp. NPDC049687, assembly GCF_044465285.1. Classification (NCBI taxonomy): domain Bacteria; kingdom Bacillati; phylum Actinomycetota; class Actinomycetes; order Kitasatosporales; family Streptomycetaceae; genus Streptomyces; species Streptomyces sp. NPDC049687. Next base: position 219,348 of record NZ_JBITLN010000008.1, on the reverse strand, counting down.
ATGGAACACGGATCCATATCGATGCCCGGGCAGATGCCCGGTGCTCCGCCGCACGGGAACGAGGAAGCCCATGAACACCAGCCACCGCTCGATCGCCATCGTCGGCGCCGGCCTCGGCGGCCTGACCCTCGCCCGGGTCCTGCACGTCCACGGCATCCGCGCAACGGTCTACGAGGCCGACCCCTCGGCAAAGTCCCGCACGCAGGGCGGCCAGCTCGACATCCACGAGGACGACGGGCAGCGTGCGCTCGCCGACGCCGGTCTCACCGACGAGTTCCGCGCGATCATCCATGAAGGCGCCGAGGCGGCGCGCGTCCTCGACCAGCACGGCAAGCTGCTGTTCGACGCCCCGGACGACGGCACGGCGCGGCGTCCCGAAGTGCTCCGCGGAGACCTGCGCGGGATCCTGCTCGACTCCCTGCCCGACCAGACGGTCCAGTGGGGACACAAGGTCACCGGTGTGCGGCCCCTCGGCAATGGCCGGCACGAGCTGACCTTCACCGACGGCTCGACCGTGACCAGCGGTCTCCTCGTCGGTGCCGACGGCGCCTGGTCGAGGATTCGCCCACTGCTCTCCGACGCCGAGCCCGCCTACACCGGCACGACGTTCATCGACACCTACCTGTACGACGCCGACGAGCGGCACACCGCGACGGCCGAGGCGGTCGGCGCCGGCGCGATGTACGCCCTGTCCCCGGGCAAGGGGATCATCGCGCACCGCGAGGCGGGGAACATCCTTCACACCTACATAGGGCTGAACCGCTCCGCCGAGTGGATCGCCGACATCGACTTCACCGACGCCACCGCCGCGAGGTCTCGCATCGCGGCCGAGTTCGAGGGATGGGCTCCAGAACTCACCACGCTGATCACCGACGGCGAGACCGCTCCGGTCGCGCGCATGATCCACACGCTCCCGGACGGACACCGATGGGACCGTGTGCCCGGGGTGACGCTCCTCGGCGATGCCGCACACCTGATGCCGCCGTCCGGCGAAGGAGCGAACCTGGCGATGTTCGACGGCGCCGAACTCGGCAAGGCGATCGCCGCTCACCCCGACGACTTCGAGGCCGCACTCACCGCCTACGAAGAGGCGCTGTTCCCGCGCACCGAACCCCTCTACACGGAGGCGCACGACATGCTGGACCTCTGCTTCGGCGACCGCGCACCGTTCGGATTCCTCGACTTCTTCAACGGCGGCCCCCAGGGCCAGGGCACGACACAGGAACAGTCCTGAGCCACAGCCCCGACGGGCCCTGTGCCACTGCGAGCCGCACTCTCGGGCAGCGTGCACAGGACCACACCTCTCACGACGGACGTCCCGGACCGCAACTCCATGTCCGTCAGCGGGACTCACGCTGAGAGGTCACGCGGAGAGGTGGCGCTCGGGCGGCGTTGAGGGCGTCTACTCCAGTTGGGCTCAGAAAGGACCCGGTCGCTGATGCGCCGACGGGGCAGCGAGTGGACGGTCGGAGTGGAACTCCGGCTGTTCGGGCAGCCGGACCGCGAATTGATCGCACAGCGGTGCGGTGAGCCAGGACGGCAGCGCGAGCACAGGTTTCCTCCGTGATCACGGAGCGCTCATATCAGCGTGTCGACGAAGACAAGTGCCGCCCGCAGCAGGTGGAGCGCCAGCCCTCGCCGTGTTCTCGGCGGCCCGTAGCTCATGATGTCGATCGGCTGGGTGTCCGAAAGCGGCAGCTTGCTCCACAGCGCGACCGTGCCTGCACCGTGTGGACGGGTACGTCTTCGCCAGCTCCTTTTCCTACGTGCCCGTGGCCTGCTAAGTCAGCTCCAACCGGGCCAGCACATCCGCGCCGGAGGCTGTTGCTCATCCTCGACGGCACCGACCACCCCACCCACAAGACCCCATGGCAGCGTGATCCGCCGCTACATCATCCGGCGGAGCAAGCACAGCGGCGATATTCGCTTGCGCACCTTCGTTACTCGCGCCAACGTCGCCTGACACCGTATGAAGGCAGAGAAGATGACCACACATCCCCACCCCGTCGACCACGAACTCATCCAGGCCGCAGCCCAGGTCGCGCGCACTCGATGCCGCGGCGACAACCACACCATGGCGGCCGCGGCCCGCGCCCAAGACGGCCGGATCATCACCGCGGTGAACGCCTACCACTTCACCGGCGGCCCCTGCGCCGAACTGGTGCTCATCGGCACGGCGGCTGCCCAGGGCACTTATGAACTGGACACGATCGTCGCCGTGGGCGACCGCGACCGGGGGGTCGTTCCTCCGTGCGGCCGGTGCCGCCAAGTCCTTCTCGACTATTTCCCAGCTCTGAAGGTCATCGTCGGCGCAGGCGACCGTCTCCGAACCGTGTCCATCACCGACCTGCTCCCCGAAAGCTACGTATGGGCCGACCATCAACTCGACGCTGAGGACACCCCGCCCCTCAGCACGAGCTGACGCCAGGGGGCTTCCGGGGCCTGTCAGATCGCTCAGCGCCAGGCGGGCTCCTGCCTTCACGCTCCCTGTCCCTCATCTCGTGTCCCCGCCGCACGGGCGAGAGCGATACGGCCGGGGAGTCGAGATCCATCGATCCACCGATAGATCGGTCAATCCGTCAATATTCACCAATCCGCAGGGGCGGCTGTTCCGAATCCTCGAGCGTCAGGGAAGTTGGCATGGAGGACGGACGGTATGACACCTATCTCCAGGAGCGGTACGGGGCGCAGGGGCCTCTCGACCCTCATAGCGGGTGCACTGGCCGCCGGGGGACTCGCAGCCGCCGGCGTGGCCACACTGGAACCGGGGGCGGCCTCCGCCTCCAGTCACCGGGAGGCCCCGCTGATCTCGGGACAACCCCGGTACGACAACACGGACGTGTACGCCTTCGTGAGTCCGGACAATCCGGAGACAACGACGATCATCGCGAACTGGATCCCGTTCGAGGATCCGGCAGGCGGCCCGAACTTCTACACGTTCGCGGACGACGCCCAGTACGACATCCACATCGACAACAACGGTGACGCACAGGGCGAACTGCTGCTGCGCTACACCTTCAAGACGCACACGAAGTCCAAGAAGACGTTCCTGTACAACACAGGCCCGGTCACCAGCCTGGACGACCCGGACCTGAACGTCACGCAGACCTACGACATCGAGCTGTTCAAGCTGCACAGCCAGCAGGTCGTGTCGAGGACGAAGCTCGCCGACGACATACCGGTGGCTCCGTCGAACGTCGGCAAGGCGTCGATGCCCGACTACGGCATGCTGCGTCGGCAGGCCGTCCGTAAGCTCGCCGACGGCGCCCAGACGTTCGCCGGCCAGGCAGACGACCCCTTCTTCCTCGACCTGCGCGTGTTCGACCTGCTGTACGGCGGGGACCTCTCCGAGATCGGTAACGACACCCTCAAGGGCTACAACGTCAACTCGGTCGCCCTGCAACTGCCCACCGGCATGATCACCGAGTCGAAGCACCAGCCGGTCGTCGGCATCTGGTCGACCACCCAGCGAAAGAACGCCCAGGGCTACTACGAGCAGGTCTCGCGTCTGGGCAATCCGCTGGTCAACGAGGTCGTCAACCCGCTGAAGGACAAGGACGAGTTCAACGCGTCCTCACCGTGGAACGACGGCCAGTTCCTGCAGAACGTGACCCATCCGGAACTGCCGAAGCTCATCGAGGACGTCTACAAGATCAAGGCGCCCGCAGAACCGCGCAACGATCTCGTCGATGTCTTCCTCAAAGGCGTCAAGGGCCTCAACCAGCCTCCGAACGTGCGACCGGCGGAGATGCTGCGTCTGAACACCTCGATCAGACCGACCGTCGAGCCGAAACGGCTCGGTGTGCTCGACGGCGACAAGGCGGGCTTCCCGAACGGGCGCCGGCTCACCGATGACGTCGTGGACATAGCGCTGCAGGTCGTCGAGGGTGAGCTGGTCGGTTCCAAGAACGACCTGGGTGACGCGGTCGACGTCAACGACCAGAGGTTCGGCGACTCCTTCCCCTACCTGGGCGAGCCCGTAGCGGGTTCGCGAGGCCCGCTCGCGAAGGGTACGACCGGTGGCAATGAGGTCCGCAACCAGGTGGGCGATGCCCTGCAGTCGGCCGGCGCCGACGGCATGCGCAACACCGGCCTGATCGCCGCGTCGGCGGCCTCGGGCGCGGTGGGGATCCTGCTGATCGGCGTGGGTCTGGCGTGGTGGCGTCGAAGCGTGCAGCGGCCGAACTGAGCGGCACAACACGACGGCGCGCCCCGCACCTGCCCAGATGCGAGAGGGTGGGGTTCGGCGAGACGGACCCCGCCCTTTTCTGTCGGCATCCGCCCTGGTCAGCACTTGGTTCCTGATGATCCTCGGCGAGTGCTCCCGGCAGGATCGAACGGCGGCGGGCGCATTCGCGGGGAGGGCGGCGATGGCGGGCCCGTGGCTGGAACTCGCCCAGCCGGCCGCGGGCGAGGGCCGCCTGGAGGATCCCGACGCCCCTTCTGGGTCGTCACTCCGTGACGGTGGACGACACGCCGTAGAACGGGCGCAGCTCGAGCCACTCGTGGATCGGCTTCCCGCCCGCCCCGGGGGCGGCCGACAGCTCCCCGGCCAGCTCGACGGCCCGCTCGAGACCGTCGACGTCGATCACCATCCAGCCGGCGATGAGGTCCTTGGTCTCGGCGAACGGGCCGTCGGTGACCGGCGGGCGCCCCTCGCCGTCGTAGCGGACCCACGTCCCCTCCGGGGCGAGTGCCTGGCCGTCGACGAACTCGCCGGTCTTCTCCAGCCGGGCCGCGAAGTCGTTCATGTACTGCAGGTGGGCCGAGATCTCCTCCGGCGTCCACTGGTCCATCGGCACGTCGTTGACCGCGGCCGGGGCGCCGCGGTAGTGCTTCAGCAGCAGGTACTTGGCCATGGTGGTTCTCCTCGCTGGTGCGTCCCATTGTGGTCGCCTTCACTGCGGGGACGGAGCCAGTCACAGATTCTCGACATCGCCGGCGAAATTTCGCGGGCCCTTGCAGACGGGCCCGGTCTGATCAGCAGCGGCCACACAAGTGGACCGAGGTCGCGGTCGGCGGCTTCTGGGGGTGAGCAGTTCGGTCCTGTACCGGGCGACAGCCGCGACGAGGGCGCCGTAGTCCGCGACCGCCATTTCCTCGCGGCTGGGGGCGACGTCCCCCTGGAAGCCGACCGACCCGCAGAAAACCGGCCAGAAACCGCAACCTTTCAGCCATCCCCAGTGTCTCATTCAATATCAGCACCAACCATGCTTCAGGGGGCCGTGATGAGACGAAGCAGAACAGTATGGGCAGCACTCACGGTCGTGGCCACCGCACTGGGAGTGACCGCACTCCCGGCCGATGCCGCGCCGGTCGCCGCCGCGCAGAGCACTGCCTGCCCCACCGGCTGGGGCAGCCTCGCCAAGACACGCACAGCCGGTACGACGACACCGGTGACGAACGTCAGGACCGGCCGCCACGCCTGCTACGACCGGATGGTCATCGACATCCCCGGCGCGGGCAGGAGCCACCTCGGCTACTCCGTCAGATATGTGACACACCTCTACCAGGACGGATCGGGTCGCCTCATACCCGTCGGCGGCGGAGCCGTCCTGGAGGTGCGGGTGACAGCGCCCAGCTACGACCCCGGCACCGGGGCGCCCACCTATCCCGCGAGGGCCGGCCGCCCGCTGCCGGGCGTCAACCTCACCGGATACCGCACCTTCCGGGACACCCGGTTCGCCGGCAGTTTCGAGGGCGACACCCAGATCGGGCTCGGCGTCCGGACCCGGCTGCCGTTCCGGGTCCTGCGGGTGGACGGCCACGTGGTCGTGGACGTGGCCCACAACTGGACCGGAGCTCGCTGAGCGGGTCGGCGTCAGACCTCGAGGGAGGCGAGCCGGCCGGGTCAGAAGCAGGCCGACCGCCGCGGGGCGTTCCTGCCGGATCCAGTGACCGCAGCCGTCCAGGACGCGGGAAGGGAGATCAGGCCGGCGAGGGAGGAACGTGGGCCTCCATCTCGTCGGCCGGCCAGACGGCGGAGGTGCCAAGGGCCCGCCTGCCAACAGCACGGGCCGGCGGATCGGGGCACAGCGGTGGTCGGCCAGGTCCGCCCCGTCCCGTCCCGTCCATGTGGCGGTACCGGTTCAGGGCTCCGGCCGGACCGGCGCCTTCGAACTCCCCGGCGCAGGCGTCGAATTCATGGCCGCCGCGCCGGGACGGCAGACACCTCGCCGGGAATCCGTCGCGCATCCTCCCGCCCCCGGCGACGAGGTGCAGGGCGGGGGCGCCGGGTCGGGGCATGGTGTCGGCCGACAGGCCGGCATGGAAGCCCGCGGGCCAGCCGCGCACATCGGATTCGATCCCCGCCTCGGCGCGGCCGGGACGCCTGCTCCACGCACTCGTCATGGCGCACCCGGCACCCGGCCCTACGGTGGCGCCATGGGCGGCCGGAGACGAACGAGGCCGAGGCCATCGACCGGCTCGCCGGCGGCACCTACCTCCAGCGCAATCCCCATGTCGGCGACGTCAGGCAGGCGTTCATCGTCGGCGTGGTGACCGGCTCCCGCGCCGCTGCCCGCATGCTGCTGCTCGGCAGGTGCAACGACGGAGGCCGCCTTCAGTGCGACCGTCCGCAGCATCGCCCTGGCCCGGGCGGCGGATGTTGCGGTCGCCGGGCCTGCTCCCGAGGCGGGCGGTGAAGCCGACGGCGGGCGACCGTGGTGGCAAGTGGCGGCGTCGGCACGGCGTGCGGCTTGCCGGAAATCACCAGGACCGCACGTATAGCGCTCACGGTGAACGGGTGGTGAATTTCGACGGCACTACCTATGGGTAGCATTCCCCGAACGATCGGTCGGCTGCAATCCTCGGCGCGGATGTCGTCCCCGTGCGAGGAGAACGAGAAATGAGCATCACTGACCCCGTCCGACTGTCCGGCAGCAGCGCTGGAGGCGAGGTCGCGTCCATGGAGTGCGCCCAGGTCCGTTTCCTCTCCGTGACGGACGTGGAATCACTCGTGACCCTCGAAGAAAGCACATGGGACGAGGACCAGGCCGCTTCGGCGGGGGAACTCGCTGCTCGCATCCAGGCGTACCCGCAGCTCGGTATCGGCGCCTTTACGGCCGACGGAGTGGCGCTGGCGTCGCTCTTCATGAAGCCGATCACGGTCGAGGAGTTGCGCGCGGCGGCCACCTGGTCCGACTGTGCCGAGGTGCGGACCCCCGCCCCGGCGCGTACCCGGTCCCTGTTCGGCATAAGCCTGAGCAGCATCGACGCGGATGCCGTGACGGCCATATTCGAGTTCTTCTGGCCTTATGCACTGAAGGGTGGATGGCGTGACATCTATCTCGGCTCCCCCATGCCGGGCCTGAGGGGCTGGATGAAAGCAAATCCGGAAGGATCGCCGGATTCGTATATGCGTGAGAAGCGTCATGGGCTGCCGCGCGACCCGCAACTGCGCTATTACCACGGCAAAGGCTTCAGGGAAATCCTGGAATGCAAGCCCGGATATTTTCCCCACCCGGCCTCGCTCGACCATGGAGCCGTGATCCGCGGGCGTATACCGCTGGCGGCAGGCGCCCCGTTGTGGCGTCTCGTGCCGCTCTCCTGGCTCCACCTGATGCGCTCCACGCTTTTCCGGCTCGTCTAGCAGCCGCGGGCTCGGGTCCGAGGAACAGGCAGGGAAAGATTGAACGTGAACAAGGCCGACAGCCGGGCCGGGACGGCGCCGGATGCGGATGCGGTGGTCATCGGGGCGGGTATGGCGGGTCTGCTGGCCGCGACGGTCCTGAGCGGATCCGGTCGTACGGTGACCCTCCTCGAACGGGACCCGGCCACCGCGGCCCCCGTGCCGCGCAAAGGTGTCCCCCAGGGCCGCCAGCCGCAGGTGCTCCTGCACCGGGGGCTGTGCGAGATCGAGCAGTTGCTTCCGGGATTCCGCCGACAGGTGATCGCCGCGGGCGGAGTGCCGCTGGACACGGGCAACCTCGCTTGGCTCGGTGAACGTGGCTGGGCCCCCTTCGGCACGCCCGCCTTCGAACTGGTCTCGGCCACGCGCCCGTTGGTCGAGCACCTGGTGCGGGAGAGGGTGACCGCGCTGCCCGGGGTCGCACTGGTGAGGGGTGCCCGCGTCCGCGGCCTGAACCGCCCTGCCGACGGCACCGGTTGGCTCGTCGAACGCCACGGTGTCCCGTCCGTCAGAGCAGACCTCGTCGTGGACACGTCCGGGCGCGGCTCCCGGCTGCCCCAGTGGCTGATCCGACGAGGGCTCGGCGAGGTGCCCGCCACCACGGTCGACGCCGGATTCGGCTACGCGGGCCGCGTCTACGCCGCCCCACCCGACCACTTCGGCCGCGTGGCGGGCGTCGTCGTCCTCCCGACACCGAGCGTCCCGGCCGGGGGCGTGGCTCTTCCCGTCGAGGGCGGACGCTGGCTGGTCGCCGCCGTGGGCGCCGCGGAACACCGCCCTCCCCGGGATCCGGAAGGCTTCCACGCTTTCCTGGCCGGCCTGCGCGACCCGGTGCTCGCCGACTTCACCGGACGCGCCCGTCCGCTGGGCGACATCGCCGTCCACCGCCGCACCGGCAACCTGCGCCGGCACTACGAACGCATGACGAGGTGGCCCGACGGCCTCCTGGTGCTGGGTGACAGCCTCTGCGCATTCAACCCGGTGTACGGCCAGGGCATCACCGTGGCCGCCACGCAGGCGCTGCTCCTACGACGGGCGCTGGCCAGGGGTACCGGGCCGGGCTGGGAGCACCGGCTGATACGACGGCTCGCCCGCGCCGCCGATCTCCCCTGGGCCCTCGCGACCGGCGAGGACGTGCGCCACATGGGCGGCGGTGACCGCCGGCGCCCGGGCGTGGACGCGCTGTTCAGCCGCTGGTCGGCCGAGGTCGACCGGCTCGCCGCGCACGGCAATGTCCGGGCCCAGCGCACCCTCGACAGCATCTACCACCTCGTCGGCTCACCAGCCCGGCTGTTCGACCCCGCGCTGATCGTCTCCGCCGTCAAAGGACGCCTCATGGGTCTGCCCGCTCCCTCTCCCCGTCCGCCCCTCGGCGACGGCGACCGCACCGCGCCGCTCGGCAGAGCGGGCTCGCTTCAGGAGAACAACGGATGAACGCCGTCGTGACCGGACTCGGTGCCACCACACCCCTGGGCGGGGACCTGCCCAGCACCTGGTCCGCCCTGCTGGCCGGAGAGTCGGGGGTCTCCCGGATCGAGGACGCCTGGGCCGGGACGCTCCCGGTGCGGATCGCGGCCCGCCTGCGGGTCGAGCCCACCGAGGTCCTGGACCGGATGGAGGCCCGTCGGCTGGACCGCTGCGAGCAGGTCGCCCTGATCGCCGCCCGTGAGGCCTGGGCCGACGCCGGCCGCCCCCAGGTGGACCCCGAGCGGTTGGCCGTGGTGATCGGCACCGGCACCGGTGGCGTCCTCACGCTGCTCGGCCAGGACGACGTCCTGGAACGCTCCGGCGCACGGCGGGTGTCCCCGCGTGCCGTGACGATGCTGATGGCCAACGGGCCGGCGGCCGTTGTCAGCCTGGAACTCGGTGCGCGGGGCGGTGCCCACACACCCGTCAGCGCCTGTGCCTCCGGCGCGGAAGCCATCGCCCTGGGACTGGACCTGATCCGGCTCGGCCGCGCCGACGTGGTGGTGGCGGGTGGCGCCGAGGCCTGCGTCCACCCCCTCCCCCTCGCCGGCTTCGCCCAGGCCATGGCGCACTCCACCCGCAACGACGACCCAGCGGGGGCCTCCCGGCCGTTCGACGCCACCCGGGACGGCTTCGTGATCGGCGAGGGTTCGGCCGTGGCCGTTCTGGAACGCGCCGAGTTCGCAGCCGCACGCGCCGCCACGGTGCACGCCACCCTGGCCGGCGCGGGCATCACCTCCGACGCGCACCACATGACGGCGGGGCACGCCGAGGGCCAGGTCCGCGCCATCCGCCGGGCACTGGCCGACGCCGGTCTCCGCGCCGGCGACATCGATCTCGTCCACGCCCACGCCACCTCCACCCCGCATGGTGACCTCACCGAGGCCCATGCGATCAGCGAGGCCATCGGCCTGCACGCCGCCGTCACCGCCACCAAGTCCATGACCGGCCACCTCTTCGGCGCCGCCGGTTCCCTCAACGCCCTGGCCGCGATCCTGGCCCTGCGCGACCAGGTCGTCCCGCCGACCATCAACCTGCGGGAGCAGGATCCGCAGATCAAGCTGGACATCGTCACCGGTGGCCCCCGCGAGGTGCGGGCCGGCGCGGCGCTCGCCGACTCGTTCGGCTTCGGCGGCCACAACGCCTGCCTCGTCTTCCAGCGCGAAACCGGCGAGCGCGGCCAGGGTGGACCGTCATGAGCGCGCCGGCTCCTTCACCGCCGGCCCGGGACGGCGGCGGCCCGGTGCCGTGGGCGGACCGTGGAGCCGCCGCGCACTGGCCGGCCGTCCGGACATGGGATTTCGACAGACTCGCGGAGGTCGTCCCGGAGCTGCCCGTGACACTCGTGGTGGGAGAACGAGAGCGCGGCCGGACCCGGGTGCGGACCACGTACCTGGCGGCCTACCTGCGTGCGCTGGGCACGCACGAGGACAGCGTGCGCGGGCTGTATCTGAAGGAGTTCGACCTCCTGCGGGCCGCACCCGCACTCCGGGACGACCTGTGCCCGCAGGAGTTGTTCCCCCGCGGTGCCGTGACCTCCAGCAGCGCCTGGATCGGGCCCACCGGCGCCCGTACCGGCCTGCACTACGACCTTCTGGACAACGTCGCCGTGCAGCTGGTGGGACGCAAGCGGTTCCGGCTGCTGCCGCCGGGAAGCGTCCAGCGGGTCGGTGCCCTGTCCCCCCGTTACGACAAGTGGGCACGGCTGTCCCGGCTGACCGCCGAGGAGGTGACACAGCAGGAGGCACACCGGGCCGCGGGCGGACCCGGCGTCCTCACGGTCGATCTCGACCCGGGTGATGTACTGCACGTGCCGGCGGGGTGGTGGCACGAGGTGGAGAACCTCAGTCCCGGCGTGCTGTTGAGCGGCTTCCACGGTGTCCAGCCCACGGTGGGCCTGCTGTGGATGAGGGAATCCGCGCGACACGCCGCACACCTTGTGCGCATGGTGGGCCGCAACGGCTGCACCTGTCACTCCGACGCCGAAACCGCACACCGCCCAGAACGCCACCCCACCGACCGGCACGAACAGCCCTGACCACGCGAGGTGTCCGACCGCGGCATGGGCCTTGCTTCAAGGGTCCTGGGACCGGCGGCCCGGAGGGCTGCTCCTGCAGTTCCCTCCCCAGTCACCGCCGAAAGCCGTAACGAGAGCATCCTCGTCCCGTTCGTAGTGCTCACGGTGCGGCGCGGCAGCTGCGGGCCACCGCGCCGCCCGGGTCAGCTCGCGGTGCAGGAGACGGTCGGCCAGGTCCAGTTGCCGTTGTGCTGGATGGTCACCCCCCAGCTGTTGCCACTGCCGTTGGGTTTGGCGGTGAGTACCTGGGCGCTGGGGTAGGTGGCGTTGATGTTCCAGGTCGAGAGGACCTTCGCGGGGGACGGCACGTTCATGGTCACCGTCCAGTTGCTGGAGCCGGTGACCGCGACGTTGAGGTTGTACCGGTCGCTCCACTGCTGACCGGCGGACAGGGTCGCGCTGCAACCGCCCCCGCCGCCCCCTCCCCCGCTGTCGCCGGGGGCCACGGCGCGTCCGGTCTGTGGGGAGATCTTGCCCGCGCAGAGTCCACGAGCGGCCAGTCCCTGGGCGATGCGCGGAATCGCGGCGAGTGTGTTGGCGGGCCAGTCGTGCATAAGGATCACCTGGCCGTTGGTGAGCCGGTCGGCGGCCGCGACGATGGCGTCGGTGCTGGCGTTGTTCCAGTCCTGAGAGTCGACGTCCCAGATGATCTCGGTCAGACCGTACTTGGCCTCCACAGCCTTCACGGTCGCGTTGGTCTCCCCGTACGGCGGCCGAAACAGCACCGGAGTGCCGCCGCCTGCGTTGGCGACGGCTTGCTGGGTCCGGGAGATCTCCGAGTCGATCGTGGCCTGGCTCTGCTGGGTCAGATGCGGGTGCGTGTAGCTGTGGTTGCCGACCCACATCCCGGCGTTCACCTGGGCCCGTACGAGGGAGGGGTTGGCGGCGGCGTACTGGCCCTGGTTGAACATGGTGGCCCGCAGCCCGTTCTGCGTGAGGGCGTTGAGCAGGGCGGAGGTGCCGGCGCCCGGGCCGTCGTCGAAGGTGAGGCCGACGTACCCGTTGCAGACGGCGGCCTGAGCCGGGGCGGGGGTGCCTAGGGTCAACGCGCCCGCGGCGGCTGTCGCGAGGGCGGCGGCCAGGATCGTGCTACGCGGTCGGGATGTCATGGGGGCTCCAGCCTGGGGGTCGGGGGGTCAGCTCGCGGTGCAGGAGACGGTCGGCCAGGTCCAGTTGCCGTTGTGCTGGATGGTCACCCCCCAGCTGTTGCCACTGCCGTTGGGTTTGGCGGTGAGTACCTGGGCGCTGGGGTAGGTGGCGTTGATGTTCCAGGTCGAGAGGACCTTCGCGGGGGACGGCACGTTCATGGTCACCGTCCAGTTGCTGGAGCCGGTGACCGCGACGTTGAGGTTGTACCGGTCGCTCCACTGCTGACCGGCGGACAGGGTCGCGGTGCAACCGCCCCCGCCGCCCCCTCCCCCGCCCGAACTGGTGCCGTCAACCGTGATGTTGGAGTTTCCGCTGCTCTGGTATCCCTCGGTGGCGAGGATCATGTAGTAGCTGAAGCTGCCCAGGGTCAGTCCGGCACGGGCCCAGGCGTCGAAGTGGTTGCCGGTGGTGATGGTCCCGCCCGTGCGCTTCGACTGCCGGACGCTCCAGTACTGGTCGAAGGTCTTGGTGCCCTCGACGGACGGGGCGTTGTACCGCGTTGTCTTGTAGATGTCGTACGTGCCGCCGTCGCTGGTGACGGTGCCCAGGAACGTGCCCGTGGGCCGGTAGGTGCCCCAGTTGTCGACGATGTAGTACTCGACGAGCGGGTTCGACGTCCAGCCGTAGAGCGCCAGGTAGGCATTGCCGGAGGGGTTGAAGCTGCCCGAGTAGGTCACGGTCCGGCGGGCGCCGGTGCTCCAGCCCTTGCCGGCCACGAAGTTGCCGGTGTTGCTCCACGAGGTGCCGTAGTTGCCTCCGGAGCCCAGGTTCATGGACACCGTGCCCTGGCTGTCCGTCCAGAACGAGTAGTAGTAGCCGTTGTCGGTGCCGGTCTGGTTCGTGGTGACGACCGTGTCGGCTTGCGCGGTGCCGGGCAGGGTCAGTGCGGCCACGGCGACCAGCAGCATGGTGCAGACGCCGCTGATGAGCAGCCTGAGTCGGTGTGCGGGTGCGTTGGGCATGTGCGTGTTGCCTCCTCGTCCTCGTGGGCCGATTTCCGCGACAGTGTTGGGCGGGGCGCAATGACTGTCAATAGTTTCGTTAACGACTCCGAAACATTCGAAAGGCCATAAGGGATATCACTGCTGCTCAGTGGCACCTAGGCGTAAAAAAATCCAGACTGAAAATGAATGAGATCAGATCCTAGATCATTTACCGAAGAGCAACTGTCGAATGTTTCGAAGCGTTCGCCGGTCTTTGCGGTGCTACCCGAAGGGGCTGGTCGCCTTCGCGGTCGGGGCTGCGGCCAGGGTCTGTGGAGGGGCCGGCCGCCTGGCCGCGGTCCTGCACGGACCAGCGGCCGGCCACGCCTCAGCCTCGATCCACCGACTGATTCGTGGACGACCTTCTGAGTGATGTGTGAGCCGGGTTCGGAGCGGTGGTCGTCGCTGGGCAGGCGGCAGCTGCTGGTCTGCCCAGCTTTTCCACGTTTCGGTTCCGGTTGGGCCCTGGCGGGTGGGATGGGTAGGGGCTGTCAGGCGGGTTCGGGTGGAGCGTGGATGGTGTCGAACGCGTCCAGGTATGTCGCCAGGGCCAGTCGCGGGGCAGGTGCAGGGTGATGCGTCGTGCGGAGCGGGCGATCCTGGCGGGGACGTGGATGAGGTGGGCGCGCAGGGTGGCGGTGGTGGCTTTGGTGGGGAAGGCGGAGGTCAGGGTGCCTGTGGCCCGCAGGAGGTTGTAGGCCATCGCCCACAGGGTGAGCCAGGCGGCGATGACACCGGCGTTGCAGAACTGCGAGTCGGCGCGCAGGATGCGCAGGCCGGTGCAGCCGGCCTCGTGGGCGGTGGCCAGTGCCTCGCTGACGAATTTCGGGGCGCCGCGGGAGTCGGCTGCTTTGCCGCGGCGCATCCGCACGGTGGCGATCATTGGCCGGGAGGTGGGGGTGCAGATGGTGGCGAGCAGAGGGTGCAGGGTGCGGATGCCCTTGAACCGGCCGTACTCGGCGCCCTGCTTGGTGCGGCCGTGGACGCGTTTGTGGTGGAGCCGACGTCGATGAACGCCTTCTCGTCGGCGCCGCGCAGCAGCGGGGTACGTGCGGCGAGTGCGGCCAGGAATCTGCGGTGCACGGCATGGAGTTGGAGGGCGTGTCCGTGGGTGAACGCGCGCAGGAACGCGCCGAGCGTGGAGGGGGCGCGGATCCCGCCGAATAGGGCCGGCATCGCACCATGCCGCAGGACGTTCAGGTCGTCGATGCTGTCCGCACCCGCGATCATTCCGGCCATGATGCTGGTGACCTTGGCCTCCGCCGCCGCACCCGCGCTGTTCTTCGCTCCGCCCAGTTTCACCTTGTCCGCCACCAGACGGGCAAGCCCGCATCGCTCGGCCAGCCGCATCGCCGGGACCAGCCCGGCATACGCGACCAGGTTCGTGTCATCGAACGCGGCGGACACCGCCGAAGCCGCTTGGGGAGATTGCATCTCGCGGATGCACTCCGATTCTGTGGACATGCAACCCTAGGAAGTCCCATCAGCCCAGTTCAGAGGGCATCCGCGTCTTCATGCCCAAGCCCTGGACCAGCTGTTGCCCGGTGGATCGGGCCCGGCCGCAGCAATGCGGCCGGGCTACCCGACACGGTCTTCCACCCGGATCACGGGGCGTAGAGAACTCCATGATCTTGGGAACACGTGCCTGTCTCGTTCCCGGAGGGCCTTGGCCCCTGTGTCCTACGGAAAGAGGTCGTGACGCAGCTTCTACTGTTTCTTCCCCTTGTAGAAGTGGTTCTCCTCTATGCGCGCGTTCATCTGTTCAAGCGGCCTTTCGATTTCCTGGTCGTACTTGGGATCACCCTTTCCGCGCTGATCATGGAAGCGCAGAAGGTAATCTGCAAGCGCTCTCACGGCTTTATCTCGGCTCTTGTACGGGGCATCGTCCACAAGTTTGAGATCCTGACTGATCTCCTTGAGTTTCCAGCCTGACTTATCCTTGGGATTGTCACTGGTCTCTGTGTACAGCGGGTGCCAGATTATTTCGATGGCGGGATTGAGCTTCATGAGGTTCCGCAGGGTCGGGATCTCGTCCTGGAAGAGGACAGTGTCTGGGTTGTACACCCGCAGGAAAACGTGAACGGGACCGTTGGCCTTCATTGCGTAGGCCTCGGAGAGGGCGTTCCATAGGGGTGACTTGAGCTGCCAGGTATTCGTGAGAGCCAGAGCGTTCATCACGGCGCCAGCCGGAGTGTATTCCAGTGGACAGTAGCCCTTGGCGCGGGCGTATTGACCCACTTCGATGCCTCCCGACCACAGGGCCATCGGGGCGTCCAATCCCATATGATTAGCCAACAATTCCTTCAGTTTGCCATAGAAGGCGTTACTGTTGATAACCTTCCGTTGCTCTCCCCTTGGGGCGGTCTCCGCCGCGTCATTGAGGTCTCCCTGTGCGTGAAGTCCCGACATTACGAGCTGCCAAGCCCGTCGGTACACGAAATTCTGCACACCGGCGTCCTGCATGAGTTTTGCGAACTTGGGCCACTCCTCGTGGCCTTCCGGATTCTGCCATTTGTGCAAGGTGTCACTGTCTGAGCCATCCCCCGCACGCTGCACTGTGCCGGACTCTGTGTTTTCCTTCGCGTCGGCGGCCGTCTGATGCGGGGCGCACTGTAGGGGTGCCGATCCCGTCATGACCCGTGTCGCATTGGCTTCGGCTTCGCGTTCGAAGCGGTCGGAGGGGTCGGAGATTTTCAGACCCGCCCCGTTGTCAGTGCCGGCGACGGGTCCTTGGCGCTGTTGGACGACGTGGGTGAGTTCGTGGGCGAGGGTGTGCTTGTCGGCGCCGCCTTCGCCGATGACGATGTGATTGCCTGAGGTGTAGGCGCGGGCGCCGATTTGGGCCGCGGACTCCTTCGCGGCGCTGTCCTCATGGACGCGGACGTCGGAGAAGTTCTGCCCGAGGCGGGCTTCCATCTCGGTGCGGGTGGTGTCGTCGAGGGGCTGGCCGCCGGTGCGGAGGACGTCGTGGACGGCGGAGCGCTGCACAGGGGCCTGTTCGGTCTGCTGATGGCCGCAGCCGGCGCCGTGCTGGTGCTGAGCCCAGGGGTGCCCTGACTGACGGAGCATCTGGACGACGGCCGCGTTGCCCAAGGTGCCCTGCAGAGCCAGGAGGGATTGGGGGGACACTCCGACGCCGGGACTCGGCGCTTTCGGGCGCGTGCGGGCTGGTGCGCGGCTGGGCCCGGCATTGTCGCGATGGGAGGCTGTTTCGTGGGCGTGCATCGGGGGCCTTCCAGGTCCGGAGTCGTAGTGAGACGCCACCGCCCCCGTGAGGAGCCACGGGGAGGGGCGGAACGCTGGGTGTGCACAAGAGCTACGAGCAAGGTCCCGGGATCGGTTCACCGCATCCCCCCACCATGCCGTTGGTGGACCAGCCGGCTCACTCCAGCGGGTGAACTGTGACGCGTGGGCAGCGCGGCCCGAGGCTGCGTACATCGCTGCACTTTTGAATCAGGCAGGAGTGAACGGATGGAAACGGGCCCGCGCGGGCAGGTGCAGGGTGATGCGTCGTGCGGAGCGGGCGATCCTGGCGGGGACGTGGATGAGGTGGGCGCGGTGGTGGCTTTGGTGTGGAAGGCGGAGGTCAGGGTGCCTGTGGCCCGCAGGAGGTTGTAGGCCATCGCCCACAGGGTGAGCCAGGCGGCGTTGGCGTGGAAGTGTGCCGAGGGCAGGTGGGCGAGGGCGGAGTTCTTGCTGTCGGCGATGACCTGCTCGACGACGGCGTGGTGGCGGTGTAGAAGCTTCAGGAGGTCCAGGTCGAGCGGGACGAACTGGCGGTCGCGGAGCGGGTGTTGCATCGTCCGGCCGAGCAGGCCCAGGCAGACGCCGACGCCGAGGCGGCCGAATCCGCCGCTCAAGTGTCGGCGAGGGTGGCCGGGCGGGCGGTCCTGCTCATCCCGCACGGCAGCGACGCGGCCGACGAGGGTGCGCTGCCCGGCGACTACCGCAAGATCCTCGCAATCGTGCGGGAGGCCGACTCCCGGTGCAGGTCAGGGCGGTCGGCGAGCGGCTGGGCCTGGACACAGAAGTGCGCGGCAAACTGGAGCCGATGCGCGCGAAGATGACCAAGCTCGCCGACCGCGGTTGGCTGCACAAACGGCCCGATCGGGCACTGCCCGCCGGGAAGATCGCCACCATCGTGCTGGCGGTGCCGCGCTGTGACAGCGGCCCGGCGATCTCGCCGACGGGAACGGGGTGCACCGCACCACCGTCACTCGCTGGGTGCGCAAGGTCGTCGGCCTGCTGGCCGGCCGCGCCCCACGCCTGGACCGGGCCCTGAAGAAGATCGTCCGGAAGGGTGGCGGGGTCATGCTGCAGATCACCGCCTGCCGCCACGACAAGCTCACCACCAAGCTGCGGGCGGCCGGGCTCGGCGCCATCGCCGACCTGGGGTTCGTCGGCCTCGACGACAGCAGTCCGGACGCCGACCCGGCGGTGATCACTGGCTGCAAGGCGGCCGGAACAGGCCCCTGACTCGTGGTCAGAAGCTGTCCAACAAGGTGCTGGCCGCGGTGCGGGGCCCGGTCGAGCACGGCTTCGCCCATCTCAAGAACTGGCGCGTCCTCGGCAAGGTCCGCACAGACCCGAGGTGGGCGACCGCGCTGGTGCGGGCCCTGCTGGTGTTGACGTACCGGGAAGTGGCCCGCTGACGGATGACCTTGTCGGTGGACTACCGCTCCGGACCTGCCCGAGCTTCCTGATGCCTACGCACACCAGGCCCACTGACGTGCAGTTTTTATACGTACGGTCTCGGTGGGGCCTCGCTCACGCGAGGCCCCACGACGGGATCAGACGGTGAGGACAAGCTTGCCCTGGAGGTGACCGCCATCGAGCAGCCGGTGTGCGTCGGCGACGCGCTCGAACGGGAACGTCTCCTGCACGTGGACCCGGAGCCTGCCCTGTTCAACGAGTTCGACGAGACCTCGCAGGGCGACCGGATCGGGGTCGACCGCGATGCCACTGAAGCGCATGCCGGCCGCCTCGTACTTGGCGATGAGCTCCGAATCCTCCTCGGCGACCGCCGTCACCAGGTGACCGCCCGGGCGGAGCACTTCGAGCGAACGCTCGACGGTGTCGCCGCCGATCGTGTCGAGCACGACGTCGATGTCGCGGACCGCCTCGGTGAAGTCGACCGCCGTGTAGTCGATCACCTCGTCCGCGCCGAACTCCTCGACGAACTTCCGTTTGCTCCCGCTGGCGGTCGCGATCACGTGCGCGCCGAACGCTTTCGCGATCTGGATCGCGACGTGGCCGACCCCGCCACCACCGCCGTGGACCAGGACGCGGTCGCCCTCGGTCACGCCGCCGAGGTCGACGAGGCCCTGCCACGCCGTCAGCCCGACGAGCGGCAGCGCCGCCGCCTCGACGTGCGAGAGCGACGCCGGCTTGCGGACCAGGTGCACCGCCGGCGCCGACACTACCTCGGCGTACGCGCTCGCCGCCCGCGGGAACAGCGGCATACCGAACACCTCGTCGCCGGGCCTGAACCGCCACGTCTGCGGCCCCTCCTCGACCACCCCGCTGATGTCCCAGCCGAGGACGAACGGCGTCCGGCCGAGCAGCGGGAACTCGCCGGCGCGCAGGCGCGCCTCCAGCGGGTTCAGCCCGATCGCCTTGACACGCACGAGGACCTCGGTCGGAAGGGGCTGGGGCTCGGGCACGTCCACGATGGTGAGCACCTCGGGACCGCCGAGCGTCTCCTGGGTGATGACTCGCATGACTCTCCTGGCTTTTTTGGAGGGAGCAGAGAACCCAGGCTATGAATTTGATAGGAACCAGCAGGTACCTTCGGCGCAGGTACCTTTGGCGCATGAGCGGTTTCGGTCCCGGTGATCCCTTTCTCGCCGACTGTCCGGCGCGTCTGGCGGTCGAGCTGATCGCCGACAAGTGGACGGTGGTCGTGCTCTACGGCCTCAGCAAGGGCCCGGTGCGCCATGGCGAGCTGATCGAGCTGATCGGCGGCATCTCCCGCAAGATGCTCACCCAGACGCTCCGACGGCTCGAGGCGCACGGACTCATCCTCCGCCACGCCTACGCCGAGGTCCCGCCACGCGTCGAGTACGAGCTCACCCCGCTCGGGGCGACCCTGATCGATCCGATCCACATGCTGACCGAGTGGGCGAGGGCGAACGGCGACGCAGTGCTCGATGCGCTCGACGCCGATCCCGAGCCGGTCGCCCATAGCGACTGAGGTCCCCGCTAGGTGTATTGACCCGGCGTTGTTGACGCGGCTGATGGGCGGTTGACCGCCGAGCGCGGTATGGCACCGGTGGTAGTTGTAGGTGTGCAGGAAGTCCGCCAGGCCCTCGGTGCGTTCGGCGTTGCTGGTGTACGGGCGCACATACGCCCATTCGTCGAGCAGGGTGCGATTCAGCCGCTCCACCTCGCCGTTCGTCTGTGCACGATACGGTCGGGTGCGCTTGTGGATGATGCCGGCCGCGCTCAGTGTCCGGCCGCACAGCGGGGACCGGTAGCAGGAGCCGTTGTCTGTGAGGACACGCTCGACGGTGATGCCGTGCGCGCTGAAGAACGCGTTCGCCCGCTGCCAGAATGCGGTGGCGGTTTCCTAGCGTTGGTCGGTGAGAACCTCGCTGTAGGCGAGCCGGGAGTGGTCGTCGATGGCGGTGTGGATGAAGCTGTAGCCGATCACGGGACTACCGCCCTGGCCCGTGGGCCGGTCCATCCAGCGCAGTCGGTTCAGGCCGTGCCGGGTCAGGACGCGGTGGACCGTTGAGACGGGTATTCCCAGGACTGGGCCGATGCGGGCGGGACCGAGTTTCCTCTCGCGTCGCAGCGCGCAGATCTTGGCCTCGGTATCGGGTGCCATGCGATGTGGGGTGGTCCGGGGCCGACTGGGGCGGTCGTGCAGGCCAGCATCGCCTTCGGTTCGCCAACGACGGACCCCCTTGTGGGCGGTTGTTCGGGAGATGCCCATCTCGTCGGCTACGTGGGCGACGGGCCTGCCGGCTCGGACGCGGTCGACCAGGAGTCGTCTGCCGTGGATGGTCAACCGCGCGTTGGGATGGGACACAGAGACCTCGCGGATCTGGTCGGCGTTGGGTCGCAGACGCCCCGGCCGCCCGCCTGGTCCAGGGGCAGTGCGGTTGGGTGAGGTGGGGCGTCTGCGAGTCTTCAGTCGAGGAGGAAGGTGCCTCCGGCGGCGATGGCGACGTCGGGGCCGAGGGCGGCTGCTGGGGTGTACGCGCCGGGCTTGCCTTCCCCCTTGGCGAGTCGGACGGCGACCTCGGTGGCTACGGCGGCGGTGTAGTCCATGCCGTCGTCGGCCCGCAGCCAGCCTTCGCGGCGAGTGCCGTCAGGCCAGGTGATGACCGCGTGGCCCCAAGAGTGCCGGCGGGGGCGGGGTGCGGCCTTGAGTTTGATGCTGGCCATCTGGCGTACGGCGAAGCCCGCCAGCGCGGGGATGGACATCAGCCTGGCGGCCAGAGGGAGGATGGCCCGCACGATGGGTGAGGTGGGGGCCAGAGCGGTGGTGACGGTGACCGAAGGTGCTTTGCTGGCTCGGTGAGCGGCGAGCAGCTCGGCACTGGGAGCACCGGCAGACTTGACCTCCTGCCCGTCGGGCAAGGCGAGGTGCTGAGGGTCGGCGCCGAGGCGTGCGGTGACCATGTGGCCGCCCTGGTAGCGGCGTCCGCCGGTGGTCATGGAGTCGATGACGGAGGCGGCGAAGCCAGCGCCCATGACACCGGCTTCGGTCGCTACCGAGGCGAGGGCGTCGACGCGTACGGCAGCCGGGGTGGGGCGGTTCTCGCACAGCTTGACGACGACGGCTTCGGTGGCCAGGACGCCGAAGCCAGAGCCGGTCACCAGTGTGCTGCCGCGCTTGACGGCTTCCTCGTGCAGTTCGAGCAGGCGGGACACGGCGGTCAGGTCGGCGGCCAGGTCCAGGTAGTGGCCGCCCGGCATGCACGCGCGGGCGAGAGTGGTCGCGGTGTCGGCGTAGTTGCCGATGGCGTTGAAGACCACGGTGGGCCGCTGCTGGGTGATTTCGGCAGTGATGGTGTCGATGCTGTCGGCAATGACCACCCGCAGGCCGAGGTCCTCGGCCGTCTTGCGCAGCCGGTCGCCTTCGCGCCCGACCAGCACCGGACGCAGTCCGCAGTCGACAAGTCGTGTGGTGACAGCGCTGCCGATGCGACCGGCCGCCCCGAGGATCCAGACCTCGCCTGAGCGGGTGTGGTGCGTGGTGTCGGGCATGGGAACTCCTCATTCCGGGGTGCAGACGCCCACCGAGGTGGCCTGCACTCCGACGGTGATGTCTCAGTGTGTCATCACTACAGTACCAGCCGATGACACACTGAGACATCGGTTGCTATTGTCAGACCATGGCGAGATGGGATCCCGGCACCGAAGGGCGCCTCGTGCAGGCGGCGCTGGAGCTCTTCACGGAGTGCGGCTACGACGACGTGACCGTGACGCACATCGCGGAGCGGGCCGGGATCACCCGTCGCTCGTACTTCCGCTATTTTCCGGACAAGCGTGAGGTCCTGTTCGCGGGCTCGGACAAGCTGCCTCCAGCGTTGGCGGAGGCCGTGCTCGCTGCGGACGAAAGTGCCGCTCCGCTGCCTGCGGTCCTCGACGCCTTCGCCCAGGTCGGAAGCCGCCTTGTCGACATCATCGACCACGCGACCGAGCGCCGTGCCGTGATCGACGCCAGCCTGGAACTCCAGGAGCGGGAGCGCACCAAGCTCGCCGCGCTTGCCGATGCCGCCCGCAAGGCCCTGCGCAAGCGCGGCGTGCACGACGATCACGCGAAGCTCGTCGCTCAGATCGCCACGATCGCCTTCCAGAACGCCTTCGAACGGTGGCTGGACGCCCACGGCGAGCGGGACTTCGCCTCTTGCCTCCAGACCATCACCGACTCGCTCCGCAGCGCCCTGCCGACGTAGCAGCCGCGGAGTCAAGGGCGTTCAGAGTGTGTCCCTCACTCGCGAGGAAGCCGCAAGGACTCAACTGTCAACTACGCTCGTGATCAATACAGCTAGGGCACTGAGTATCCACTCGGCCGCTACTCGGTATCGCTCCGGCCGCGCTCGGTCTCAGGCTCTCGATGCGTTGGACGATCTGCCACATCGGGGTGGTGGTCCTGGCGCGCCCTCCCGCGTTCTCACGGCGTGCCGACCTGCTGACGGATCGTGGGCGGGGGCCGGTCGCGGGCGCAGCCGAACCCGACATCCCGCTGGAACCGGACCTGCCCGATGATCTACGCCGTGGTCATCGGCCCCGACCGGCACGAGTATCCAATTCGCCCTTCACACCAGACCCGTGACCTGCGACGCCACGATGCACCCCGCTTGGCGGGGTACGTGCGGCGAGTGCGGCCATTGCATCTGCGGTGCACGGCATGGAGTTGGAGGGCGTGTCCGTGGGTGAACGCGCGCAGGAACGTGCCGAGCGTGGAGGGGGCGCGGATCCCGCCGGATAGGGCCGGTGTCCTCTGACATCGAAGTTGGATCGTTTGCCATCGAAGTTGGACTGGTCGGACGGTGGTGTGTCGTGACGCGATGGGTGTTACCTGGTCCGGGTTTCTGCCATCTGTCGTTGGCGATCATCTGCGACTCTTCGGGATGAATCTCACCTCGGCTGGGCCGCGAGGTCCGCCGCTTGGCGAACGCG
Organism: Streptomyces sp. NPDC049687; assembly: GCF_044465285.1. Taxonomy (NCBI): domain Bacteria; kingdom Bacillati; phylum Actinomycetota; class Actinomycetes; order Kitasatosporales; family Streptomycetaceae; genus Streptomyces; species Streptomyces sp. NPDC049687. The sequence goes on along the minus strand of NZ_JBITLN010000008.1, from coordinate 196,406 downwards.
CGATCTGTTGTCAGTGGGGTGCGCTTGGATAGGCCGCATGACTGTTCACGACGTTGCCGAGGCTCTTCCTGATATCGCGACGCTGCGGGATAGGTGTCGGTCGATAGCCATGCTGGAGGCTGTGCTGAACCCTGACGGTGAGTGCTACTACTCATTCAGCCGGGCCTGGTCCGAGACGGAAGAGATCGCCTCCATGCGCAACGGCTCGGGGGACGAGTTCGATGTCATCTTCTCGCCGGCGGGCGCGTATGTCCGAGGGTTCGACCACGAGTCGGAGATGAGCCCATACGTCGACGACGCACCCTGGCCAGGCGTAGTGGACTCGGTCCCCGAGGTGTTCCGCAGTTGCGTCGAAGAGCCGGCCTTCACAGACGACGGAATGCCCAGGGTGACGGCTTGCATGTGGCGTGAGGCGGGAAGCGAGCACTGGCAGGCAGGAGAGATTGACTTCCCTGAAGACAACGCCGACCCTGACGGTTCTGGTTGGCTGTTCCACCTGCTGGTCGACCCATCGCCCCAGGCATTCCAGAAGTTCGCGGAGGACTACTACGAGATCCCGGTCGACATCCACGCGGTGCGCCACGTATACGCCCTTCGCCCACTGACCCAGGACGTGGTCACCGCATTGAACGACAAGGCGTCCCTGGCCGACATTGCCGACGCAGCCGCCGCGATCGGCTATGCCGTCGCAACCGGCTCGGCTCCCTGACCTGAACCTGCCGGAGGGGCTTCGAGGATGCGGAGCGCGCCTGTCAGAGCGCCTTGAGCAACTTCGCCAGTCCTCTTGACGGCAGTCATCAAGACTTCCCCAAGTACGGCCAGCCTGAGGTAACTGGCCGTAGTCGGCTTGTCGTGCGCACTTTTGAGTCGTCGCCCCCAGCAGCGGCCAGGTTCGCGATGCGCCTCGCGCGGCTGACAGACTGCGCAGATGATCGACGATCTTCCCGCTGGCCTGAGGGCTCGACACCTTGCCGATGAAGACCATCTCCGCGTGCTCGCCGTACTGGACACGTGGTGGGATGGCCTGAAGGGGGAGGCAGGGGCGACGGAACGTGCGCTGCTTCTGCCCCGGCTGTACTTCCAGCACTTCACCACCACCAGTTTTCTGGTCGAACGCGGCAGTGGAGAAGTTGCCGCCTTCCTTATCGGTTTCCTGTCGCAGACAGAGCCCGAAACCGCCTACGTGCACTTCGTCGGCGTCGACCCGGCGCTGCACGGGCAGGATGTCGGGCGTGCCCTCTACCGGTCCTTCTTCGCGCTCACTCGGTCACACGGGCGCCGTTACGTGCACTGCATCACCAGCCCGGAGAACACTGCGTCGCGGGCATTTCACACCCGACTCGGCTTCACGGCCTCAGCCGTGAAGCCGGACTACGACGGCCCCGGACTCGACCGGGTGGCGTTCACCATCGACCTTTCCGCGGAGCCGGTGGCCATCCCCTAGCGGAACGATGCCCCGGTCCATCGCCAGGTACCCGCCGACTGCGGTGACCCACCGTCACATTCGCGGCCAGTTAACTCCCCGCTGACTGGCCGCGAGCGGGGAATCTGAACTGGCCACCTACATCCTCTGACAGTGAAGTTGCATCAGGGAGCTAGCGAGTCTGCAGCGAGTCGCGCCGCTCGTCGACGGCGAGAGGCTCGTGCCTTGCAGGTCGGTGAGCACGTCAGGCGCACTTGTCGGCTGCCTGGTTCGAGCGGATCGCCGCATCCGGCGCAGGTCTTCGGCTGGCCTGGATAGGGGCCGTCTGGTGCCAGCGCGGTGGTGTGCCCTTGCCGCTTTCTCCATGCCCAGTCGCTGCAACGCTCGGAACAGTAGCGCCTGTTGATGACTCGGCCGATGGGTTTCTGGCAAGCCTCGCAGTTGGCGAGGGGGATGGCTTCTCGCTCGCGTCGTCGTTTCCTGTAGGCGGCCTCACGACATGCGTGTGAACAGTAACGACGTAGTTCTGAAGCTCCGACGGAGAGGCTTCGCTCGCAGTGGGCGCAGGAGATGCTGCGCTGCGGTTCGGGCTTCTCGGGAAGTCTTCTGCGGTAGCTCTTCGTGCGACAGGCAGCTGAGCAGGTGCGACGCTGATTGCTGCTCTCGATGGATATGGGAGAACCGCACTCCTTGCAGCGGCCATGTCCCAGGATGCCCCGCAGGTCGTCCACGTCTCGGCCAGTTGCGGCGGCCAGCCGTTCCCATTGGGGCTCGCCGCGGTGCCACGGCGGCTCCCGCAGAACGCGGCGCAGGTAGTCGGTCTTGAGGAAGTTCGCCTCCGCGAGCCGTTCGATGAACGATTCGCGGCCCTCGCCCGCAACGGGTCGGACCTGGAACGGGAGCGTGGTCAGCTCGGCTGCTGGCAGCGTGGGCTTGCTGCGGGTCACCGGTCGGTCGTCGCCGGCAGAGGGCGCGAGAACTGAGCGGCGGCGTCGAGTGGGATGGCCTGCAGTCCGCGTTTCGTGATCTTTTCGCTGCCGTCGAGGATCGCGTCGATCGCGGCGCCGCGGATCTGGTGGGAGAGCGCTCCGATCATTCCCCCGGTCTGGTCGTGGAGGAAGCGGTCGAGCTTGGCCAGGGTTCCGGGTTCGTGCTGGTGCAGCAGCAGAGTGCTTTCCAGCGTCTTGACCAGGCCTTTCCATTCGTTGTTGTAGGGGAAGGGGTGGGAGGGGATGAGGGTGAAGCGCCCGGCGATCTGGGCGCCTCGGGTGCCGGAGAGCAGGGTGCTGTGCTCGATGTCGATGCCCGCGTAGATGAACGTGGCCGGGATGCGCTCGGAGAAGTACTTGAGCGTGTCGGCGACCTCGGCGCCGTGCCGGGTGGTGAGCGAGATGTTGTGGAGCTCGTCGACCAGGACCAGGCCGGTGCGGGCCTTGGTGCAGACCCCGACGACGGCCTCGATGATGTCGGTGATGTTGAACTGGCGGGTCGTGGGCAGGCCCAGGAAGCGTGCGAACTCGGCTGCGATCATGCGGGGTGTGGCGGCCGGTGGGACGGTGACGTAGAGGACTGGGATCCGGTCGGGCGAATCAGGGTAGCGGGCCCTGTCCGAAAGCTCGTGGGCAAGTCCGAGCTGGGTGATCGCGATGGTCTTTCCGGTGCCGGCCGGGCCCGACACCATCAGACCGCGACGGGCGCTGATGGCGTGACGGTTCAGCACGATGAGCCGGCGTCCGCTGGTGACGGTGTGGCGGACTGTGGAGGTGGCCACTACTCGCAGGCGGGCGTGATGGTCCAGACGCACCTCGTCGTAGTGTTCGCGATCCGCTTCGTTGAGCGACGCGTACTCGCCTGCCGACAGCAGGACCGGTGGTGTCGGCGGGTCCTGCGTGAACTCCTGCCAGCCCGCCCGCGTGCTCAGGTGCCGCTCTGTGTCGGTGGCCAGGGTCTGCGACGTATTCATGTGCGCTTCCAGGGGTTCTCGCGGGGGTCGAACAGACCCAGGGGAATCACGTCGGCCAGAGGCTCCTCCGCATCAGGCGGCTCCTGCCTGGAGGGCTTGTCCAGCGGTTCGGGCTCAGGGGCCGGTGCAGGCAGCGGCAGCGGCGTCGAGGGACGGGCGGCCCTGGTCCGGGCCGCGACCCGGCGGTCCTTCTTCGAGCTCTTGGCCTGCTGCGTCTTCTCAGGCCCGGCGTGGGCTCGGGTCAGCAGGGCGGCGACCGCGTCGGCGATCTCGGCTTCGGTGGCGCCGGGCAGCTTGCGGGCTTCGTGGTCCCAGGCCAGCTCGCCGAAGGGCACCGGGTCCCGGTTCAGGTGCTTCCAGAAGGCCGGCACCCACTCGCCCCGGCCGCGGTGGTTGCGTACCCAGATCCGGGAGACGTCGTAGGGGTCGCGGTGCACCTCCCACAGACCCCTCTTCGCCGTGACGCCGGAGTTCTGGCGCCGCATCGGCCCAAGGTCGGCGCTGTTGTGGACATCTTCAGCGCGTCGACCCAGCCCGGCCGCATCGGCTCTGGGGTGACGGTGCGGGCCAGCAGCACGCTGGCGTCGACCGACTTCGTCGTGGGCCGCAGCACCGCCGCGGTCAGCGACCTCGTCGCGACGTCGATCATGGCCGTGAGCTCGACCTTGCCCACCACCCCGTTGTCCAGGAGAACCAGGACGTCGAGTGGGGTGGAGTCGATCTGCATCACCTCGCCCGGAGCGAACACTGCCAGCTCGCCGAACTCGCCGCTGGCGCCGTGGGCCCGGGACCTGCGGGTCGTGGCCGAGCTGAAGGTGTGGGTGTTCCGGGTGAGCTTGTCCAGCAGTCGGTAGAGGGTCCGCTCGGACGGCAGCTTGACCGCCCGGCCGGCGGGCGTCTGCCGGAGGATCTCGCCGGTCCGCCAGAGCAGGTACGTCCCCCGCCGGGTCGAGGCGTCCGTCGCCTCGGCGATGGCCTGCCGCATGGCCGCGACCACGGCGTCGTCCATGGACCCGAACTCGCGCTTCTTGCGGACCGGACGGTGGTCCGCGAGCCCGACGACTCCGTCGGCCTGGTATCGGCGCCGGTAGTTGGCGACCGTCTGAGCAGCGACTTTGTGCCCGGCAGCGGTCAGCTCGGCGGCCTTGGCCCGCTGCCGGGCCGTCAGTGAGCGGTCCGGCCCGTACTCGGGTCGCGGCGATGTCCCCGGCTCGGCGCCGGGCGGCAGCCCGTGCAGGACCTCCAGGATGTGCCCCTCCCACCACAGGGCCTTCTCCCTCACCGTCTTCGGGAATGTCTCCAGCAGCGAGGCCGCCGACAGCGGCTGGCGCACTGGGACGTCGACGACCGCGAAGTCCTCCCCCCGCAGAAGCGTGTCCAGCTCGACGGCGACCGCAGGTCCGTCCGTATCGGTCAGCGTGACCGCCGTCGTGGTCACCGCGGTCGCCGCGCGGACCTGCCCGGCGAAGCGGACCCAGGCCCCGACTTCAATGCCCGACGGCCGTCGCATCGCGCTCACCGGCTCCGTTCCTTCCAGACGGTGCTGTGGTCGTGCAGCAACTCGCCCCGCAGATCGGCGGTCAGAACACCGGACCACATCAGGTGGAACAGCACCGGCAGCACCATCAGCCGGTCGCCCGCCGCCAACACTCCTCCCACCAGTGGCGCGGGCTCCTCGAAGGCATCCAGCAGACGTGCCGTGATCAACCACCGCAGACACCGGCGCCGCCGGTAGCGGGCCAGCCACCGCACGTTCGCCATGAAGACCGGCTCAGGTGTCCCGGCCCGGACGAACTCCCGGCCCACCGCCCGGCAGGCCAGCTCCGTCGCCTCGAACGACTCGGCCGCAGCGTCATCGACCCGGTCGTCGGCCCGCACGTCCACGACGCGGCCGCGGCCGTCGGCGAGCCGCGCGAAGTAGTCGGGCGCGTGCCGACGCTGGCGGGTGCCGTCGTGCCAGTGCAGCCAGAACGGCTGCGAGGCGATCCCCACCACCTGCGGGTCGCGGTCCATCAAGATGAGCTGGTCCCGCTCCAGCCACGACTCGTAGCCGACGTGATCCCGGGACGTCGCGCAGTAGTACCAGCCTGCGAAGCTCTCGACACCCTTGGTCCAGCGGAAGTCCCGGACCGGCTCCACCGCCTCGAACGGCGTCCTCCACCCCTGACCCAAGGGCTGACGGCGCCGACGCCCATGCTCAAGAAAGTCCAGCTCAAAGGCCGATAACGCGGCGTCCCCGTACGCAAGAGCCGGTGCCCCCACCCTGCCCCCAGCTCTCTCGGTCCAACATCAATGGCAGGAACGTAGTGGTTGTCCAACTCCCCTGGCAATCGGTCCAGGTTCAGCGTCAGAGGACAGCCGGCATCGCACCATGCCGCAAGACGTTCAGGTCGTCGATGACCGGCCGTCACACTTGCGTGTGCCGCACGGCTCGAATGGGGTGGCGGCGCGGCTCAGTATGACTCAGCTCAGTGCGGCCAGGGGGCGGTGCCGCCGTCGACGCCGAGGGCCATGCCGGTGACGTAGCTCGCGCGGTCACTGAGGAGCCAGGCGGCGGCTTCGGCGATCTCGTCCGGCTGGCCAGGGCGGCCGAGGGCGGCGAGGGAGCTGAGGTGCTCGGCGATGCCTGGGTCGCGCTGCTGCCAAGCGACCATCATCTCGGTCATCGTGGCGCCGGGCGCGATCGCGTTGACACGGACACCGTCGCGGCCGTATTCGGCGGCGGCGGCTCGGCTCATGGCGATGACGGCAGCTTTCGTCGCCCCGTACACGCTCTGCCCGGGGGCGCCGAAGGTGCCACCGATGCTGCTGATGTTGACGATCGAGCCACCAGCGGTCCCCTGCGCGGTCATCGCCTGCAGTTCGGCGCGCATCGCCAGCCATACGCCCTTGAAATTGGTCTCGAGGACGGAGTCGAAGGTCTCGTCGGTGACCTCGGCGAGGCGGCCGCCGCCCTGGCTGCGGCCTGCGTTGTTCAGAGCGCCGTCGAGGCGCCCCCACTCCTCGACCGCGGCCGCGACGGCTCGCTGTATCTCTTCGGCGTCGGTGGTGTCGGCCTGAATGGCCAGGACGTTGCCGCCGTCGGCGGTGATGTCCTCAGCGACACGCTCGAGTTCAGGTTTGCGGCGGGCGGTGATGACGACGTTCGCGCTTTCGCGGGCGAACAGAAGCGCGGCGGACCTGCCGATACCGGACGAGGCGCCGGTGATGAGTATGGTCTTGCCTGCGAGCAGGTCAGTCATGGTTGTTGCTCCGTTGTAAGGGTTCTCGCTCGATCCGGGTCGGATCGCCAATTGGTCAGCCGCGTGCCGGGTCGGCGACGAGCGCCTTGATGAGAGCGTCGCGGACGACGACGGACGTCAAGTCGTTGTCGTCGCTGTCAGGGTTCGCGGCGACGGCATGGGCGACGCCGCGTAGGGCCGCGCGGAGCACGTTCGTCGCCAGCGCCGCGGTGATCCCGGGCCGGAGGGCACCTACTTGCTCAAGCTCGTCGAACCCGGCGCGCAGCAGTGCACCGCTTCGTTCAACCTGCCCTGGCAGCGGGCCCGATGTCGGGTACATCGCCGGGTAGAGACCCGGGTAGGCGAGCGCGAACGCGACGTGCGCGTCCCATCCGGCGGCGACGCGGGTGCGCGGATCCGGGTCATCCGTCGCGACGGCGTCCTTGCGGTGGAAGTACTCCTCGAACGCGATATCGACGACAGCGCGGATCAGTCCCGCCCGGTCGCCGAAGTGGTGGTACAGCGACGGAGCCTGTACACCCGCGGCGGCGCAGACCGCGCGCGTGGAGACCGCGTCGACACCGTCGCGCGTGGCGATCTCGAACGCCGCCGCAAGCATTCGCTCACGGGCATCACCGACCATGTTCTGTAGCACAGCTACAGACTATAGCACCGCTATAGACGCTGACCGGCCGGCACGCTCGCCCTGGACGTGGACACGCGCATCACGCTCGCCAACCCCACGTCGTTCACCTACCGGGCAACTGCTGGGAACGCTGCCGTGGCAGCCGCTTTCCTGGCTGAACACCGCTGCCTGCGCGGAGGCCTACCGCACCGCCGTGAGCAGCCGCGGGCCCTTCGCCCTGACCGTCCATCACCCACCGGACGGGTTGCTCGACTTCCGCCTCTACCCGGATGAAAGCGGCATGATTGCCCTCATCACCCCTCATTCCGATGAGAGCGGTCATTCCGATGAGAGCGGCCCGCCCCGGCCCGCCAGTTTGCCGCACGTCAGCATGGCCTCCGAAGCGGGGATCTACCGGCTGATGCACCTGGCCGCCGCGCTGACCGAGACCGTGGGCGTCCATCGAGCTACTCGACGGCCTTCCCGCGGACGCCGACCTCACCCCCGCCGGGCACGCGCCGGCCACCGGCGCCGCCTCCTTCTTCGGCGACCGCGCGGAAAAACCCGCGCCTGCCCGGGGTGCCGCAGGTCGGCGACAAGCAGGCGTGGGCGTTCCTGCCGCTGATCTCTCAGATGGGGCCACCCGTCAGGGACACGGAGCCATGACTCGGCCTTCTCGGCAGCCACTGACGCAATGATCGACAACACCGCTTTCACCCGCGCCATCACTCCTGTCGCAGACTCATGACCAGATCGCGTGGCAGACCGTGGGTGTCGTGGAGGTAGTGGAAGTCCTCATCCCTCAGCGGGCCTCGGAACCGGGATCGGGCAAGCACGTGTCGGCCGCGCTCCAGGAGCCGACTGAACCGGCGCTCCTCCTCAAGCAGCACTTGGCGCACGTGGCCGGAGTCCACTTTCTGCCGGAAGCGGTCCAGGGTGTGTCGCACCAACTCGTCCGGCAGGTCTCCGAGACCGCGGGACGGATCGTCCCGCCACAGCACGGTGAGTACCCTTCGCACCAGGCGGCGCAGCACGTAGCCCCGTCCGGTGTTGGCCGGGCGCACCCCGTCGCCGAGCACCACGATGGCCGAACGCAGATGGTCGTAGACCAGTCGCAGCGACGGCTCGTCCAGTGGCCACAGGGCCGGCACGAGACGGCGCCAGGGGTCGAAGACGTCGCACTCGAACACTGAGGACTTGCCCTGCAGGAGAGAGGCCAGCCGTTCCAGGCCGAGCCCGGTGTCGATGTTGCGCTGGGGAAGCGGCACGAGGGAACCGTCCTCGAGTCGGCGATGGCGCATCATCACGTGGTTCCACACCTCCACCCAGCGGTTGTCGCGAGTGGGCGTCGACCGGGGTGGGGTATCACCGCTCCAGAGGAAGATCTCCGAGTCGGGGCCGCAGGGGCCGACCGGTCCGTTGGACCACCAGTTGTCCTCCACGGTGAGCTCCACGGGAACGCCGAGGTCCTGCCACGATTGCAGGGAAGCCGTGTCCGGTCCGGTCTGGTCGTCGCCGCCATGGACGGTGGCATGCAACAGGCCCGGATCGACGCCCAACCCCTCGGTGAGAAGTCTGTATCCCCACTGGAGACTCAGCGGTCCGTCGTAGTCGCCCAGCGACCAGGTGCCGAGCATCTCGAACACGGTCAGATGGGTGGCATCGCCGACCTCCTCCAGGTCCGTGGTCCGCAGACAGCGCTGCAGATTCACCAGCCGCCTCCCCAGCGGATGGGTGCGCCCTTCCAGATACGGGGTGAGCGGATGCATGCCGGAGGTGGTGAACAGCACCGGGTCGCCAGGCGGTGGCAGCAGCGTCGAGCCGGTGATTCGGCGGTGATCACGCTTCTCGAAGTACTCGACGAACGTGCGGACAACCTGCTCGGTGTTCATGAGGGTGGCTCCTTCGCGTCACAGCGGGGGGAGGCACCGGACAACGGAACCGCGCCGGTCATCGCACCGGGGCAAGAAGACAAGAACGCCACGGAACCACCGACGGGCCGTTTCCGGTCGCCGGTGGAAAGGGAGAAGGTCAGGCGGCGGCAACCGGCGAGCTGGTCGCTCGCGCGGTCGCGATGATGCTTCGGCCGGTGACGTTCATGCGGGTGACCATAACGCGCCTGGCCGCCCGACGCACACGTGTTCTTGGGCCGGAACATCCTGATCCCGTGCGGTCCGCAAGGCGGCGGGGAGGGGAAAGGCCCCGTTCCGTGGGAGCCGTGACGCGATCCTTGTTCGCCTCTCCCTCACCGCCGCGCGTGTTCAGGGCCGCTCCGTGCGATCCCTGCGCCGGACGGTCGAACCGCCCGACCTCACCCCCGCCCCTTCCGGGCGGAGGGTCGCTCCATTGCGTTGTCCAGATGGGTGATGACGGCCGGCACGTCATCACTCTCGGTGCTCCGGATCAGCTGCATGGCCGGCCGGACGAGGCCGGCCGGCCGCGCTATCAAGCGCGCGAGCACGGCGGCGCGGATGTCGAGCCGCTCGATGGTGGCCTCGCGCTCCTCCTCGGTCTGGCCGGCGAGCAGGACGGCGTTGTACCACGCCTCCTCGCGGGACTGACGGACACTGAAGTCGAGGATCCGCTCGTCGGTGCGGGCTCCGATCTGATCCAGCAGCGACATGAGGGGCGACAGGGCGCCGACCGAGTCCTGCACTCCCAGCACCACCCGCCCAAGGATGTCGTTGATCAGCAGAAAGTCGCGCCGTAACGCGTGAATGCCTGTGCCTGGACTGGTCCGCGCCGCGGCGATGGCCAGGTCGAGGTTGATGTGCGCGTTCACGCCGAGCAGCAGGTGCTGGACGATGATGGTGTCGGCGTCGTCGAGCAGCCCGAACGTCTCGCGCCAGCAACGCGGCCCGCTCCGGTCACGACGCCAGGCGTCGTAGGCGTCGAAGTAGCGGTTGCCGAAGAGCGTGTCGAAACGGTCCATGCGGGCGCCGTCGTCGAACAGCCCACCGTGAACGGCCGCGCGGACCTCAACGGTCACCTGCCGGTACAGCGCCGCGAAGTACCCCACCCGGTCACCGGCGCGCCCGGCCTCCCTGACGATGCCGGCAAGCCCGTCCACCACATCGTCGATGTTCTCTGCCGCCATGCCCAACTCCCCTCTCGCGGACGTTCGTTCGGCCCGCAGTCTGGCTGCTGTCGCGGTGCCGGTTACAGCCCCGTCCTACCACCGCACCCCGGGGAAGGGGACTGTGCGTGAGGCCATGGTGGTTGAACGACAAGTCAAGGAGCTGTTTCTGAACCCGGAACCGGGAGGTCAAGGGCCTGATGGACCAACAGCGGTCACTGGCATGCTCGTTGGCCGCGGGCACGCCGTCGGCCCGGACCCCGGGGTCCGGACACAGGATCTGACGGTTTCGCTGGAGACGCCGCCGCTCGGACGGGCGTCGTCGGTGCCGGGTCGGGGCGCCCGTCGCCTCGGCGAGGGCTGGAGCCCTGGCCGAGGCGCGGCGATGTCTTGGGCGCAGCGTCTGCCCGCCCTCGGATCCTCAGGATCCTCGGACGCGACCAGCCACGCCCCCAGCCCGTGCGACTCGTCTGTCAGGGAGCCTTCTCGGAGGGCATCAGGAGTGCGGAGAGCACGGCGGGGAGGGCGCCGACGAGGAGCATGACGGTCGGCCAGTTCGAGATCGACAGCAGCGGTGGGATCAGCAGGGGGGTGACGAACGCGCCGCCGAAGACCATGGTGTTCTCCAGGCCGAGCGCGGTGCCGGAGCGTTCGGCGCCGGCCATGGTGGCGATCTCCGCGTAGTGGACGCCGTGCCAGCCGCAGGAGAGGAAGCCGGCGATCACGAGGAGGCCGGCCACGGTCCAGGCGGGTGCGGAGCCGAAGACGGCGATCGCGGTGAAGGCGGCGGCGATGATCCAGCTGTAGGTGGTCACCAGGCTCCTGCGGTACCGGCCGCCGTGGTTGTCGGTCCACCGGCCGCCCCAGACGCGGGAGACGGCGCCGAGGACCTGGACGACCACCAGCAGGACGGCGATGCGCGGGATGGACATGTGCTTGACGGTGTGGAGGAAGACGGAACCGAAGGTGAGCACGGTGAACTGCGGGAGGTCCAGCAGGAAGGCGGTGATGGCGACCCGCCAGATGTCCCAGCGCTTGAGGGGATTGGGCAGGGTGGTGGCGGCCAGGTCGCCGTCTTTCTTGGTCTTGGCCAGCGGCGGTTCGTCCAGCCAGACCACGACCGCGACGGTGGCGGCGAGGGTGATGGCGGTGAGGAAGGCGAAGACCCAGCGGAATCCCGCGCCCAGGGCCAGCGGCGGGAGCACCGCCGCGCCGATGGCCCCGCCCGCGGGCACGGCGGCCACGCGCAGGCTGATGGCGAAGCCGCGTTTGGCGGGTGGGAACCAGCCCATCACGGCCCGGCCCGAGGCGCCGTTGACGCAGCCGCCCAGGGCGCCGGCCATGAACAGGACGAGGGCGAGGGCCCAGTACGTGGGGGTGGTGTTCCCGGAGGGCACCAGGAACGCGGTCACGGCGGCCAGCGAGAGCGTGGTGCCGGAGAGCCCGGTGATCAGGACCTTCCGTTCGCCGATGCGGTCGGACAGGATGCCCCAGAACACATCGGTGACCGCGATGCCGCAGGTCACCGCCGCCATGACGAGCCCGAGTTCGGCTGTGGAGAGCCGGTAGGCGCTCTGCATGATGGAGCCGGAGGTGGGGATTCCCTGGAACGCGGCGCTGAAGGCGGCCTGTGCGCCGATGCCTACGCCGAGGATTCCCCATTTGTAGCGGGAGGAGTGGGTCTTGCCGGACCTGCCGACCCGTATGTCGTCCGACGGGGCGGCCGCGGGCGCGGGGGCGGCAGCGGCGAGGGGGGCTGTCTTTTGGAGTTGGTCGGGCACCGTGGGGCTCCTGGGTGTGGTGTGTACGGGACGGCGCGGGCGAGCGGGCGGTGGCCGGGTGCCGGCCGGGTCGGTGCCCGGCCGGCACCCGGCGGCCCGTCGCCGGGGGCGTGGTAGGAGGGGCCGGCTGCGGCAGGCGGAGGGTCAGCCGGTGGTCAGCGGGGCGCCGTCGAGGGCGAGACCGTTGTCGGGCAGCTCGCCCGGCCGCAGGGGGAGGGTGCGCTTCTCGCGGATGACGAGCATCTTGCAACCGCCGGGGCTGGAGACTCGGTGGATGCTGTCGGGGCGCTCCACGACGAGGGTGCCGGCGGGGTAGACGTCGCCGTTGTCGTTGACGAGTTCGCCCTCCAGGACCAGCAGGATCTCGAATCCCAGGTGGCGGTGGAGGTCACCGTGCGCGCCGGGCCTGAAGTGGGCGATGTACGCCTCCGCTCCGTCGGGGCCGGTTTCCTCACCGGTGTAGAGCCAGTGCACGTCGACGGCCTCCCGACCGGGCTGGACGTAGGGCCGCCACAGGATCCGGCCGTCCGTCAGTCCGGTGCCGAACAGGTCGCCGATGACCTCGATCTGGCGCTCCTGCGGTACGTACGCGATGTCCGTCATGGTGTGTCCTTCGGGCAGTGTGGGGGCGGGCTGTGCCGCCGCGGATCTGCGGGTGAGCAACGTGCGGTGGGTGGCGCCGTTCGGTGGAAGGAGTGGGACGGGAGGGAATGCCGGGGCGGCGGGCGTGGCCGGCCGGGGCGTTTCACAGACCGGGGGCGCTGTGCACGACCGCGCTCTCCAGCAGGTCGGATGCGCGGTATTCCTGCGCGGGCGGCGTGCTGGGGGACTCCTGTGCGGCGCGCAGTTCGGCCCGGCGGATCTTGCCCGAGGTGGTCTTGGGCAGCCCGCCGAATTCCAGGCAGGCGATCTGCTGGTGGGGGGCGAGGTTCTCGGCCGCGAAGGCCAGCACTGACCGGGCGGTCTCGGCCGTGGGCGGGTGGCCGGCGGCGAGCGACACGTGGGCCTTGGGAACCTGGTACCCGACGGCGTCGGGGACCGGGACCACTGCGGCCTCGGCGACCGCGGGGTGGCGCAGCAGGACGCTTTCCAGCTCGAACGGGGAGATCCGGTGGTCGTAGGACTTGAACACGTCGTCCGTGCGGCCGATGTAGGTGAGGTAGCCGTCGCTGTCGCGGCGGGCGATGTCACCGGTGTGGTAGAGGCCGTCGGCGAGCGTGCGGGCCGTCTTGTCGGCGTCGCCCAGGTATCCCGTCATGATGCCGACGGGGCGTTCGGCCAGGTCGACGCAGATTTCTCCTTCGTCGCCCCGCTGCTTGGTGCGGGGGTCGACGAGAACGATGGGGTAGCCCGGCAGTGGCTTGCCCATCGAGCCGGGGCGGACCGGGAGGGCGGTGGTGTTGCCTATCTGCGCGGTGGTCTCGGTCTGCCCGTACCCGTCGCGCACGGTCAGTCCCCATGCGCTGCGGACACGGTCGATGACCTCGGGGTTGAGCGGCTCGCCGACCGAGGACGCCTCCCGCAGGGTGGGCGGGCGTTCGCCCAGGTCGTGCTGGAGCAGGGTGCGCCATGCGGTGGGCGGGGCGCACAGGCTGGTGGCGTGTTCCTCACGGAGGATGTCCAGGAGGAGCGTCGGGTCCCCGCCGGCGGGGAGGTTGACCGACAGGACGCTCGCCTCGGCGTTGAACGGGCCGAAGAAGCTCGACCAGGCGTGCTTGGCCCATCCGGGGGCGGAGATGTTGACGTGGACGTCGCCAGGGACGAGGCCGTTCCAGTACATGCCGGTCAAGTGGCCGATGGGGTAGCTGCTGTGGGTGTGGGAGACCATCTTGGGCCGCGAGGTGGTGCCGGAGGTGAAGTAGACGAACAGCGGATCGTCGGCGTGGGTGAGCCGGTCGGGGCGGAAGTCGGGGGACTCGGTGTAGGCCTCGCCGTACGGCGTCCATCCGGCGGTGTCGGCCCCGACGGCGATACGGGTGAGGTGCGCCGGTGCGTCGGCGAAGGCGCCGGTGAGGTGGTCGGCCGTGATGATGTGCGCCACCTCGCCGCGGGTGAGGCGGTCGTGGAGGTCGGCCTGCGAAACGGTGGTGTAGGTCGGGATGACGACTGCGCCGACCTTCATCGCCGCGAGCAAGGCCTCCCAGACGGCGACCTGGTTGTCGAGCATGAGCAGGAGGCGTTCACCGGGGCGGACCCCGAGCCGGCGCAGCCAGTTGGCGACGCGGGCGGAACGCTCGGACAGCTGCGCGTAGGTGACGGATTCGGACCGGCGGTCAGGTCCGATGATCTTCACGGCTATGCGGTCGTTGCCGCGGGCGATCTGGTCGAACCAGTCGAGGGCCCAGTTGAAGTGGGTGGGGCGTGGCCAGGTGAAGCGGGCGACGGCGGCGTCGTGGTCGGTGCGCAGCGAGAGCAGGAGGTCGCGTGCCTCGCGGAATTCCTCGGTGGCGGCGGGGTTGTGGCCTGTCACGGCGGTGCTCCTTGTGGGGTGGGGCCGTCAGGTCAGAGGTCGGCGGCGATGGGCCGGGACAGCGCGGTGGTCGGCAGCGAGTGCCGGACGGGGTGCGCGCCGATGGGGGGCTTGTGGCCGAGGACGTCGGCGGCGATGGCGTCGGCGTCGGTGTGGAAGCCGACCATGGGGCCGGGCCGTCCGTTGCCGATCTGGGTGAACCAGCGCAGGTCCTCGGTCGGGATGCCCAGCGCGTAGAGGCCTCGCGAGGGCCGGCCGGTCGCGTCGACCAGGCGGTAGGGCTTCTCGGTCACCGCCAGCGCGCCGGTGGCGAAGCGGGCGCCGTCTCTTGCGTTGATGTTGACGTGCACGGACGCCAGGCCGTCGTCGATGAGCTGACGCATCAGGGGGGAGGAGTCGATGCGGGCGTCGGCGCGCGGAATGCGGGCGTCGATGAGGATCTCGGTCTCCTGGTACGACCCGGCGACCTGCGGTGACTGGAGGGTGAAGCGGCCGGTGTCCTCGTTGGTCCCGATGCGCAGGCTGGGGCCGACCACGGTCAGGACGCCGGCCTCGATGAGGGCGATCGCCTGGGAGACCCTCACGGCCGGAGGGCCGGCGGACACCATGGTGTTGATGGGGTTGAACCAGCCGAGGAACTCGTCGCGGTGCGAGTCGGGGTGCAGGCTGGAGAACTCCACCGCGTCACGCACCACTCCGCGGATGTCGCGCAGGATGTCCAGGGCGGCCTTGAGCGGGTTGTCGAGGTTGCCCTGTTCGGCCTGTCGGGCGTCTTCGCGCAGCAGCGAGGTCAGCCGCTCGTGGAAGGCGCCCGGGCTGGTGAAGGTCTGGCCCGTGAAGGGGCGGGCCATGGTCTCCAGGTTGATCGCGGGCAGGTCGGCGAGGCCTGCCTCCTTCAGCAGGGTCGCCGTGCTCTCGGCGTCCCCGGCCGCGGAGCGGTGCCAGTTCGCGAAGACCTCCGCCGCGCGTTCGCCGTCGCGTCGTCGCACGTGGGTGGTGTAGTAGACGTGCTCGACCTCGCGGAGCATCAGCGGCAGGACCTGAGAGCGAAAACGTAACTGGCCGTCGCCCGTTGCCGAGCGGTTCGCCCGGCGCAGGTCGGCCAGGGCCTCGGAGGTGAAGAACACCGGCCGGTAGCGATAGTGCGCGTCCTTCTGGTTGCGCCCGCGGGCCAGCATGGGCAGTCCGCTGCGCGACCCGGCGACGATGTGCGGCTCGTGGCCGGAAGGCGCGTACTCCAGGCTGCCGTCGGAGCGCTGTACGAAGCGTCCGCCCCGGCCGACGGTCAGTTCCGCGGCGACGTCGTAGAACGTCAGCCCGAGTCCGAGAATGCCCACCGGGGCTCCCGCGGTGAGCTCGTCGAGCTCCATGTCGGCGGCGGACGCGCCGCGCAGGTAGCGGGTGCCGCGGTGGCGGGAGGCGAAGTCCAGCAGGTCGCGGTCGGCCCTGCCGGCGATGTGGTGGGGGTGGCCGGTGGTGAGAACCACCTTGTCGGCAGTGATGCGCCGACCCTCGCTGGTGGTGATCGTGTAGCGGCCGTCGCCCTCCCGGCGCAGGTTCCTGGCCCGGGCCGTGACCGGGGAGACGGTCACGTCCGGCGGGAGGGCGGAGGTGATCCGGTCGAACACGTCGTGCAGATAGCGGCCGTACACCCGCCGGGGCGCGTAGGTGTTGGGGGTGGAGGTCTCCACTTCCGGCTGGGGCGCCGCCTGCAGCCACTGGTAGAGGGACGGTCCCGCACCGGCCCGCCAGGGGCCGTCGTCGGGTTCGCCCGAGTAGAGACTCACTTCGCCGGCGGCCGTGTTCATCAGCAGGGTGTCCGGCTGGTCGGTGCGCCAGATGCGGCCGGCGCCGGCCTCGCCGGGGTCGATCGTGTGGATGCGTACCGGCCGCGGGGGACGGGCGGCCGTCAGACGTGCGACAAGGCGTTCCAGTACGGACAGGCCGCGCGGGCCCATGCCGATGATTGCGACGTTGAGTGTCCGGTCGGGCATCGGTTCCACTCTCCTTTTCCATGATCAGCAGATGTTTCGAGGGGCTGGAGCCGGGTCGGACACAGTCGCTGGTCCACCCGGGGCCGGCTGCCGCCAAGCGGGGAAGGCGGATCGCCGGGCCCCTGACCACTTGGATTACTGCCATGCAAGTTTCGATCGCAACGCAAGAATAGATGCTCGTAGATAGATGTACGCAAGTCCAAAAAGACTGTGATCCACGTCACTTTTACCGGGCGGCCAGGTTTGATTTCTTTGCGCAAATAAGCGCAAAAGGGATTTCTTTGGGCTTGTTCTTGTCAATTTCTGCGAGCCCTAGGTTCAAAGTTGGTCTCGGGTGTATATCTGTACGGCACTTGCAGCCGTGTGTGACGGCGGCCGCCATTCGACGCGTCGCCGCCCTTGCCTTCCTCCGCACCCAAAGGTGGTCAACGGACATGGAGCACTCGGAAGAGCTGGACAACGCTGTCGCGATCATCGGCATGGGATGCCGGTTTCCGCGGGCCGGCGGAGTGGACGAGTTCTGGAGGCAACTCCTCGCCAACACCGACGCCGTCGGCCCGGTACCGGCGGACCGCTTCGACATCACGGACTACTACGCCCCGACCCCGGGCACGGCCGGCAAGACCGTCTCGCGCCACGGCGGTTTCCTGGACGACGTGTTCGGCTTCGACGCCGCCTTCTTCGGGATCCCCCCGGTGGAGGCCCGCGGCATGGACCCGCAGCAGCGCATCCTGCTCCAGGTCGTGTGGGAGGCCCTCGAGGACGCCGGTGTGCTCCCCTCCAGCCTGGCCGGCACCCGCGGCGGCGTGTTCGTCGGACAGGCCACCACCGAGTACGCCGAGACCGCCCCGGGATCACAGACCCGCGGCGTGCGCGAGATGGTCGGCAGCCGGCTGCGGGCCGCGACGGCCGGACGGGTCTCCTACGCGCTGGACCTGCGCGGCCCCAGCGTCGTCCTGGACACGGCCTGCTCCTCGTCGCTGGTGGCGGTGCACGCCGCCCGCCAGAGCCTGCTGACCGGCGAGAGCGACCTCGCCGTCGCGGGCGCGGTCAGCGTCATCCTCTCCCCGGCCGACTCCATCGCCTACTCCCAGGGCGGAATGCTCTCCGCCAAGGGCCGGTGCCGCTTCGGCGACGCCCACGCCGACGGCTTCGTGCGCAGCGAGGGCGTGGCGGCGGTCATCCTCAAACGCCTCCCCGACGCGCTGCGCGACGGCGACAGCGTGGCGGCCCTCGTCCTGGGCAGCGCCGTCACCAACGACGGCAAGGCCAGCGGACTCCTGCTGCACCCCTCGGTCGCCGGGCAGGCGCAGATGCTGCAGGAGGCGTGCCGCAGCGCGAACATCGACCCGGCCCGCCTCGACTACGTCGAAGCACACGGCACCGGTACCCCCGTGGGCGACGCCGTCGAACTGCAGGCACTGGCCCAGGCGGCCGGCCACGGACGCGACGCGGGTGCCCCGCTGCGCACGGGCTCGGTGAAGACGAACATCGGCCACACCGAGGCCGCCGCAGGACTGGCCGGACTGATCAAAGCAGCGCTCATCGCCCGCCACGGCGTCATCCCCGCCTCCCTGCACCTCGAGCAGCCCCACCCCCTGCTCGCGGAAAGCCGGATACCGGTCGAGGTCGTGCGCACCAACACCCCCCTCAACAAGGCGGGCCGCCGGGCACTGGTGGGCGTGAGCAGCTTCGGGCTGACCGGCACCAACGCCCATGTCGTACTCGCCGAACACCTCCCGGTGGCACACCGGCGGACCCGGTCCGAGCCCGGCGTCCCCGCAGCTCAGCTGCTCGTGCTGACCGCCCGCAGCCGCGCCTCCCTGCTGCGGCAGGCCGCCTCCTTCGCCTCCTGGCTCGAGCCCGCAGGAGCCGGCCGCGACATGCCCCTGCACGACGTCTGCGCGACGGCCGCCCTGCGCAGGCAGGCGCACCCCCACCGGCTCTGGGCGGTCGGCACCACCCACGACGACCTGGCCGCCGTGCTGCGCACCCTCGCCGAGGGCCGCAGCCACCCCGACGGAGGCACCTGCGACGCCGGCACGGGCGCCCCCCGGCAAACCGTCTTCGTCCTGCCCGGACAGGGCTCGCAGTGGCTCGGCATGGGCCGCGGCCTGCTCGCCTCCTCCCCCGCCTTCAAGGAAGCCCTGCAGATCTGCGACCGGGCCGTGCGCCGCGAGGCGGGATGGTCCGTGATCGATCTGCTCACCCGGGACGCCGACGCACTCCCGGACGACGTGGACGTCGTACAGCCCGCGCTGTGGGCGATGCAGATCGCGCTGGCCGCCGCATGGCGGGAAAAGGGAGTCGAGCCTGACGTCGTGATCGGCCACAGCATGGGAGAGGTGGCCGCGGCCCGCATCAGCGACGCCATGTCCCCCGCCGACGCCGCGGCCGTCATCTGCCGCCGCAGCCGCCTCATGCGGCGGCGCGAGGGACGGGGCGCCATGCTCGTCGTCGAACTCGGCCCCGACCAGACACGGCAGGCCATCGCCCCCTACGCCGACACCGTCTGCGTCGCCGCGGAGAACTCACCGACCACCACGGTCGTCGCCGGCAGCGACACGGCACTGACCGCCCTGGAGGAACGGCTGCGCGCGAACGACGTCCTGTGCCGGCGGGTGAAGGTCAACGTCGCCTCCCACTCACCCGACATGGACTCCTTACGCGACGACCTGCGCGACCTCCTCGACGGCCTCACCCCGGCCGACACCAGCTGCCAGATGGTCTCCACGGTCACCGGCCGGCCCGTCGACGGTCCCGAACTGACCGCCGCCTACTGGATCGACAACCTCCGCCGTCCCGTCCGCTTCACCGAGACCGTCCGCACGGTCGCCGAACGCGAACGAAGCGTCTTCGTCGAGATCAGCCCGCACCCGGTACTGTCCGCAGCCGTCGGCGAGACACTGGGCGCCCACGGACTCGACGGAAGCGCGGTGGCGTCCCTGCGGCGCGGCCAGGACGAACACACGGAACTGATCCGCAGCGCGGGCCGCTTCTTCGCCGCCGGCGGCAGGATCGACTTCAGCCGCTGGTACGCACCACAGACACCCCCCGTGGCCCTGCCCCCCTACCACTGGGACACCACCCAGTACCGGCAGGACACCGCCTCCCTGCCCGCCGGCCCGTCCGGGACCCGCGTACTGGACGCCAGCCTTGGCCAGCTCGGCGCCGCCGACTGGGCCGGTGGCGTGCGGGTACGCGGACTGGCTCCCGTACCTGCCGTCCTGCCCCTCGCGCTGATGCTGGAAGCGGGCCGGCAGACGGCCCCCGGCAGTGCCCTCGCCTTGGAGAACGTCCAGCTCGGCGACCACCCCGTCGACACGGAGAGCGCCCTCGACAGCGGCCTGCAGATCACCCTCTCCCCGCCACGCGCCGACGGCGCACGCCCCGTGAGGGCGGAGATGGTCGGCCCCGACACCGCAGAGCGCATCCTGTTCGCCTCCGGACACCTCGTACCGGTGCAGGACGATCCCGGCACACGCAGCGCGGGAACCGTCGACGCCGCCCTGGCCCGTTGCCGCCGCTACCTCCCCGCCGCCGACTTCGAGGACCTCGCGGCACGGCGCGGCATCGAGATAGGCGAACCGTTCCGCGCGGTGGAGCAGCTGTGGCGTGGCGACGGCCGGGCGGTGGCACGCCTGCGACAGCCCAAGGCACCCCTGCCCGCCGCCTGGGAGTCCGGGCTGCTGCCCCTCGTCGCCGCCTGGCCGGCCGGCGACCACTCGGCTCCTTACGTGCCCACCGGATTCGACCGGGTCCGCTTACTGGACGAACCCGGCGAGGAGTACTGGTCCGTGTGCTCGTTCCACCCGCTCAGCGCCCGCACCGCCCGCGCCGACGTCCTGCTGCTCGCCCCCGACGGCCGCGAACTCGCCCGCTTCACCGGAATCCACCTGCGCCGCCTTCCGGGCTCCGCCGCCGAGACCGGCCCCGGACCGTCCGCCCTCACCTCCAGGCTCACCGGTCTCGGCTGGATGCTGACCTCCGCCGTACGCGGCCTGCCACAAGCCATCCGCACACCACAGCGCCAGCCGGGCCGCCCACGTCAACTCCGCCCGGTCGTCATCCCCACCCCCCGACCGGTGGCCGCCCAGATCACCGCCGGCCGGACCCCGCGCAGTGGCGAGGAACTGCGCACCCGGGCCGCCGCCCTGCTGGGCATGGCGGTCACTGACATCGACGGACGCCGCCCCCTGCGCGACTTCGGGCTCGACTCACTGATGGCCGCACAGCTCAAACAGCAGCTGCGCACCGAATGCGGCTGGGAGATCACCGCCGGGCGCCTCCTCGGTGACGACAGCATCGAGACCCTCGAACGGCTCCTGCAGCAAGGCCAGTACACCTGATCCACGCCGCCCTACGCGGTGCACCAACCTGTGCGGACGGGATGCCCACGTCGGGGATTCCGTCCGCACAGCCGTCTACGAGAGCAGACTTCAACCCATTCTTGGACTGTGGTATAAAAATTTTGGGTGTGGTTCACAGATGTAACGCCGACGCCGCCACTCCCGGCGCCGACCTGGTCGGCGCGTTCCCGCGCGCGGCGGGCCCGCATAGCTAGGAGGCTTTCATGAACACCGACACGACAGAAGCGGTCGGCTCGGTCGGACGCCGGGAGAGGAACAAGCAGAAGGTGAAGGAACGCCTCTACTCCTCGGCGCTCACCCTGTTCCGGGAACAGGGCTACGACAAGACCTCCATCGACCAGATCGCCGAACGCGCCGACGTCGCCCGCGGAACCTTCTTCAACTACTTCCAGCGCAAAGAAGACATCGTCAGCGCCTGGGGCGAACGACGCCGGGAGAAACTCATGACCACCATGGACCACAGCGACCCCGTCAGCCCCGGCACCTCCCTCAGCGAACTACGCCGCTGTATGACCATCCTCAGCGAGATCAACGAAACCGAACGCGACCTCACCGCACCCATGCTCACCGCCTGGGTCAAAGCCGGTCGGCCACTGGTCGAAGAACCCTACGTCGCGGACATCTTCACCCGCATCGTCGCCCGCGGCTACGACAACGGCGAACTCGCCAGCGACGTCAGCGCCCAGCGCGTGGGCCACATCCTGCGCGACATCTACCTCGGCACCCTCTACCGCTGGTGCCAGCAGACCTCCGCGGCACCCGGCTACGTCGCCGAAGAACTCCAGGCCGCCCTGCGACTCGTCGTCTACGGCCTCCTCACCGCCCCACACCACCAAACCCACCCCGCCACAACCAGCCAGAACGCATCCCACGAAGCCAGGAACTAGCGTCGGCTCCCGTCGAGGCGGCCACGGCGACCACACCCCGTCCCCCACTCACAGCACGCCGTGGCGACCTCGCATTCGCCCCCGGCCCACCAGACCACGGCAAACCGGCCCGCCGGCCGAGCAGTTGACCTCAAGGGGCCGCCTTCCCAGCCCCACTGAGAAAGACGTCAACGCGGCCTCCGCGCCCGCGAAAGCCGACAGCCCCGCCCGCGATGCCGGTGACCGCCTGCCCGAGCACGTGGTGCGCGGCGCCCTACTGGGCCTGCCCGCCGAAGCGGACACCGTCACGGCCACCGAGACGGGCGGGCGGCTCGGCCACCGCCGCGGGCCTGCGCTCGTACCCCGCGCACTACGGACACATCGAGGAAATGCCGTACACCGACGGTCGGGCACGGCCGTGGCGCTTGCGGCGGGCATCGCCGCCCCGGCGCCGGTCAAGAACGGCCGCAAAAGCACCCCGCCCCCTGCCCACAACGATGCCCCGGGGTAGGCAGGTGGCGGTCACAAATGCGGCCGCCCAGGCCCCAGCGGCACCTGGGCGGAGTACACAGGTGCGGTTCCCGCACTTGGGGCCGGCTCGTCAAAGCACTCGATCAGCAGATCACCGCGCAGGTCGTCGAGTTCACTCCGGGCCTCCTGCAGGAAGGCGGTGGCCCATGCTTCCAGGGACGAGTCCCTCAACGCCACATTCGGGACCTGCTCGAACTCCGGTCCCCCCAGTCCCTTCCACCCTGCCCACTGCTCAGCGGCTGTACGGATACGCACGCGATACCAGTAAGGCTGCCAATAGGGCTTCTTCATGAGGACTCCGCTCCAGACATCATTCAACGACCCTGGTGACTACATTCAGCCCTTCCCTCAGCCACCGGGGCAACCTCGTCATCTGACGGGCACATGATCACCAGGCGGTCCTGGTGACGATCGACGCCGCCCAGCGCTGCTCCGGTGACCTGATCGCCGCTGCGGGCCGCAATGGTCCGCGCCGTACGTACCGCCCGGAGGTGCCGGAACGCCTGGCGCTGATCCTGTGCGCACGAAGCGCCGGCTTATCGGTCGCCGAGATCGACCGGTTCCTCGGGGCACGGCCCTCCGATGCGGACCTGCGCGTCCGCATGGCCGCCAAGGCCCACGACCTCGACGAACAGATCGGCCGGCTCATGCGCCTTCGCGACAGCCTCCGGCATGCGGCGGTCTGCAAGCACGAACCGATCGTCGACTGTCCCGATTTCAAGCAGGCCGTCGGCAACGTGCCCGTATCGGATATCGCCCCGGGCGGCGCCTCCATGTGACAGCCATCAGCCAGGAACTGTCGGTCCCGGCGCGGGTACCGGGGAAAGCACCGCATCCGCCAGGACTTGAGCGATCGTGAAAGGGCGGAAGAGCGAGCGTCGGCCGGCGGCGTACTCATCCGCCCGGGCGCGCCGTCATGCCTGGCTTCGGGCGGCGGGTGTCGCTGGGTGCGTCGGACAGGGGGATGCGGGCCGTGATGCGCTTGCCGACCGGCTCCTGCCGGATGGAGAGGTCCTCGCTCACCGCCTTGACGATCTCCAGGCCGTGCTGGCCGATCCTGCCCGGATCGGCGGCCCGGAATGCGGGAACCGTCGGGTCGCTGTCCCATACGACGACGTGGACGCTGTCGGCGGTGATGCGCATTTCCATCAGGACGGGACCGGGGGCGTACTTGCGGGCGTTGGTGACCAGTTCGCTGACCACGAGCTGGGTGAGTTCCCTGGCACGCTCGGATACCGGCAGGTGATGGCCGGTGCGGGCCTGGTCGAGGAAGGCGACGGCGTGGTGGCGGGCGTCGGCGATGCAGCCGTCGTCTCCGTCCAGGGCGAAGCCCGCGCGCAACACGTGCTCATCCGACCCGGTACAGCCGTCGCCGTCGGTATGGGATCCCACCGGCCTCGCCCTCATTCCCCGTTTTACGCGCGCCCCTACCCGCGATGCCGCCATACATGCCAGAGGCGTGTTGTTCGGCACAGCAGCCTGAGTGCATCTGGTCGGGGCGGTGGGGCAGAATCGTCCGCGCACGCCCTGACCCGGGGCCAAGCCTAAGCGCAGTCGAGGAGACGGTGACCGACATCGAGAAAAAGGACCGCCCGGAGAGGCTCACCGTCGAGGAGCATCCGGTCGACGGCATCCGTGTCGTGACGGTGCGGGGCGAGATCGACCACGACGTCAAAGACGTCCTCGGTGACGTCCTGCTGTCCTACGACGGTGCGACGCCGCCGCTGCGGACTGTGGTGGACCTCAGCGGTGTGACCTTCATGGACTCAAGCGGCATCAACGTCTTCGTCGCCGCCCATCGGCAGGTGAGCGGTGCGGAGGGGTGGCTGCGCATCGCCGCCGCACAGGAGTCCGTCCTGCGCCTCCTGCAACTGGTCGGCGTCGACGACTTCATCTCCTGTCATCCCACGGTCGAGCAGGCCCTGAGCGCGACGGCCTGATCGACCGTCGCTTGCGGGCCCACGGCGTGCCGCAGCTCACCGTTCTCCCCTGGGACATCGGGCGCCCGCCCGAGCTCGACCTGCGAGAGATCGTGAAATCGAGCACGGGCTCCATTCGCGAGGCGGTCTCAGCCCTGCTCCGTGCGGGGCAGAGCTCGCCGGCTGGCATAGCCGCAGGCATGGGCGGGAGAGGAAGCCGAACCCGCTCAGATCGAGGGACGGCTGGATCGCGTGGATTTGGCGACCCGACGCGACCAGCACTCCGTACTCTGCGCCCGGCACACATCAGGTCCCGGAGCGGAAGCGCTCCGGGACCTGATGGCGTCCGAGATCAGGCGGGCGTGATGTTCTCCGCCTGCGGGCCCTTCTGGCCCTGGGTGATGTCGAAGGTGACCGCCTGGCCTTCCTGAAGCTCACGGAAGCCGGAGGCGTTGATGTTGGAGTAGTGCGCGAAGACGTCGGGTCCGCCGCCGTCCTGGGCGATGAAGCCGAAACCCTTTTCGGCGTTGAACCACTTGACGGTTCCGCTGGCCATGCTGGTACCTCTCAGTCGCTGTCAGGATCCGCACCGCGCGGTCCCGGAGGTGATCGTCCTGGTCTGGTACTGCACAGCAAAGCGCCCGCGCCACAGCGCGGGCAGGAACTGCGAACCACGACATCTAGTAAGGACGCTACACTGCGAGACCTGCCCCCACCAGTCAGCAACAGCCATGATCCTCCGCCAGACGGGTTCCGGCGGGGAAAAAATGCCCGCGGTTGTCTCGAACAAGATGGCGCAGCGTGCAGGGCGCGGCTGATTCTGCCCGGTACTGACACCCAACACCGCTCTGGGGCAGAGGTGTTCGCCGAACGGGGGTAGGCGTGTGCGCCCGCCGCCCCCAGGGGCCTCCGTACGAGTGAGAACCATTCACTCCCCTTGTCCGTACTATCTCTTCAGCAAATGCTCTGCACATGGACTACCGCTGCGCCACCGGCAGGCATCCGCCCGAGGGCCGGTACGCATGGCAGGCCGTCCTGTGCTGCCTCACCCCGAGGAAAGGTCGTGCGCTTCATGTCCGAGAACGTATCCGCCACCGAACTCGCGTCGCAGTACACCGCTCAGGTGACTGCCGACCTGGAACGCAACGTCAAGGAACAGGAACGCGTCAGCGCGGAAATCGCCGCACTGAATGAGCAGTTGGCAGCCCTTCAGCACGACCACAGTGTGCTGGTCAGCATCCGCCAGGCCATCGACGCGGCACCGGCGCCTGCCAGTACGGGCCAGCCGTCCGACAGCGTCTCGGTGCCCGCGCCCCGCAAGAAGGCCGCCGCCAGGTCCGGTACGGGTAAGCGGACACAGCCGAAGAAGACCGCTTCCCAACCCGCTCGCCCCGCCGAGAAGCCGGCCGGCCCCAAGCGCGCGGGTAAGGCCGAAGCCACGAGCACGGCGCAGCCGACGCTGGTCGACCTGGTCCGCCACCACCTGGCCGAGCAGAAGGAACCCCGCTCGGCTGCGGAGATCGCCGCCGCTCTCGGCCGGTCCCACCCCGAGCGCACCGTCAAAGCAACCGTGGTACGCACCACGCTGGAAGGCCTCGTCGCCAAAACCCAAGCACAGCGCAGCAAGCAGGGCTCATCCGTCTTCTATACCGCCGCCGACGCGCCCAAGCAGGCCACACCCGCGCAGGGTGAGGACCAACCCGCGTCTGCCGACGCATGACACCCACCAAGACGTGCACCTGGTGTGCGGGTGCGTGAGCCGGGACGGTCCCGGCTCACGCACCGCACTCCGGAGCCGGCCACCCCGCAGCCGCGCCGACAACGCTCGTGATCAGAACGTGGGCGCGGCTGAGGCTCCGGGCGTGGAAGGCCCAGCGGTCCGCTTGGCCAGAAAGTCCGTTCGACGCCGGGAGCCGGGTCCGGCACGGACGTCGGGAGGTCGGGCGGTACCGCCTTGTCGGGGGTGAAACACCCCAGTTGGCGCATGTCCGGCGCAGCCGCATATCGCGTTGTCGGTGCGGGGACGCCGCCATAGGGTCACCGGCATGTCTCTACGTCTTCGTATGCGTCAAGCACTGCCGGAAGCGATGCGCGCCCGTGACAAGGCCGCGGTGAGCGCCCTGCGCGCGACACTCGCCGCGTTGGACAACGCTGAAGCGGTGCCCCTGGACGAAACGGAGCTTCGCGGCATGGCTCTTGAGCAGTCGCCGGTTGGGGTCGGCGCCACCGAAGCAGCGCGGCGCGAGCTGAGCGAGCGCGGTGTGGTGGATGTCGTGCGCGCCGAGGTCGCCGAGCGACTGGAGGCCGCAGCGCGGTTGACTGCGCCCGCGCACGCTGACCGAGCCGCGCGGCTCCGTGCGGAGGCCGCCGTGCTGCTTCGTTTCGTCGACGACCCCGGCATCGCACGGGAAACGGCATAGCATCGCACCCGGAGCGACGCAGGAGTAGGGCTGGGGCGAGTGACGGTGCCCTGCTCATCCGCCACGACACGCCCCCGCGCGGCGACCGGGTCGGCACGGAGTTGCGAGCCATCGCCATCCGGGTCCGCAGCCTCGAGCCGCCGCCCTGGTCTACTCACCGGTCGCGTCGGCGACGGTCGTGCTCGCTCGGCCGTCCGTGGCGCTGCGAGTGCGCAGGATTCCCCAGCCGACGAGCGCTGCAGCAGCAACGGTGAGCACGAGGCCTGCGACCGTGACCGCCTCTTGGAACCCTGCGGCTTGCTGCTTGCTCCAGTTCGATGTGGCGATGTCGCCGGTGAACAGGGCCGCCAGAATGGTGCCGCTTACGGCGATACCGACGCCGGAGGTGACCTCCGTGGCGGTGTCGGTGAGCGCCGCGCCGATCGAGATCCGGTTCTTCGGCAGACCACGTAGCACGTTGACGGCCGCGACAACGCCGACCACGCGCATTCCGGCGGCCACAAGCACGAGGGCGATCGCCACCCATACGTATCCGAAGCTGCTCAGCAGACCGTAGACGGCGAGCCCGAACACGACCGCCGCGGCGCCGAGCCATGCGGCCCGGCCGCCGCCGACCCGTTCCACGAAGGGATTGACGAACGGGCCGGCGGCGACCAGGACGACGACCTGCGGCAGCATGCCGATCGCGGCAAGACCGGGCGTCCAGCCCCAGGCCAACTGCAGTTGCAGCGTCACCATGTAACCGAGCCCGGCGGTCGCCAGCCCGGCCGCGGCCTTGTAGGCCAGGCCGCTCGAAACGAGGGGGTCGGCGACGAGCTTGAGGTCGAGCAGCGGATGGCGCGCCGAGCGCTCGCGGAGGAGGAAGAGAACCGCCCCTACGGCGGCAGCAGCGGTGGCCGTCCACGGCGCCCACGAACCGGTGCCTTCGTTGACGAAGAGTGTGGGTGCGACGAGCGCCAGCACGATCGTCGCCGTGCCCAGCACCGCGCCGAGGACGTCCACCGGGTCGCGGTGGAGATCAGCCGCCTCGTCCTCAGCGATGCCTGTCCGCACGCCGCTGATCGCGAGCACGGCGATCGGCACGTTCACCAGCAGCAGGACCTGCCACGGAGCGATCGCGAGCACGAAGCCACCCACCGTCGGGCCGATCGCCAGACCGACCAGCCCCACGGTGGAGATGAGGGTCGTGGCACGGACGCGCAGGCTGTCCTCGGCGAACAGCCGGAAGGCCAGCGCCATCGCCCCTGGCGTCGTCATCGCTGCCGCGACGCCCATCACCGCGCGGACGGCGATGAGTTGCTCCGCAGTGGTGACGACAGCCGTCGCCAGGCTCGCGGCGCCCAGCAGCACCAGACCGATGAGCATGATCCGCCGTCGGCCGAACCGGTCGGCCGTCGCGCCGAAGACCAGCATCAACCCGCCGAACGCGACCGTGTACGCGCCCGTCGCCCACTG
Organism: Streptomyces sp. NPDC049687; assembly: GCF_044465285.1. Taxonomy (NCBI): domain Bacteria; kingdom Bacillati; phylum Actinomycetota; class Actinomycetes; order Kitasatosporales; family Streptomycetaceae; genus Streptomyces; species Streptomyces sp. NPDC049687. The sequence goes on along the minus strand of NZ_JBITLN010000008.1, from coordinate 168,292 downwards.
CAGCGCGATGGTCGAAGCGTGCAACTCGCGTCCGATCGTGGGCAACGCGACGTTCAGGATCGAGTTGTCCAGCATCTCGAAGAGAAACACCGCCGACAGTCCGGCCAGGGCCACCCAGGCCTCGCGCAACGACCGGGGCGAGTCAGCGGACCGAACCCTCGCGGGCGCGGGCCGTGTCCTATGGGGAGTGCTCATGAACAGCCACCTAAGATACAGAATTCTATCTTACGACGGTCAGGGTAGGGCGCTAGAATAAGAAAGGCAAATCTATCTACGGGAGGTACGGATGCCGGAGCGGCGCCGCGGAGCGGCACTGGAGAAGGCGCTCCTCGATGCGGCCTGGGAAGAACTCACGGACAACGGCTACGCGAGGTTCACCATGGACGCCGTCGTACAGCGCGCGGGCACCAGCCCTCCCGTTCTGTACCGCCGCTGGTCCGACCGCGACGCACTCGTCAGGGCGGCCATCGTCCACATCCTGAAGGAGTACCGCCTCGACATTCCCGACACGGGAAGCCTGCGGGAGGACATCCTGGGCCTCATGCGGGAGATCAACGCCACCCGTGTCCAGCTCATCACCGTCATGAGCGTGCACCTGGCCGACTACTACGCGAAGACCGGAACCAGCCCCGGCGACCTGCGCGACCCCCTCACCACGGGGCGCAGGGAGGCCCTCGACGTCCTCTTCGACCGCGCCGTGGCCCGCGGCGAGATGAAACCGGAAGCCCTCACCGAACGCATCAAGTCCCTCCCCTTCGACCTGCTGCGCCACGAAATCCTCACGACCTTCACCCCCGTGCCCGACCACGTCCTCGAAGAGATCGTCGACACGGTCTTCCTTCCCTTGGTGCTTCTCTGCACTTCACCCTCACGGGTGAACAGGGGTATGTGACTCGTCAGGGCCTCCGATATCGATGGGAATGGATTCAGCGGTAAGAGGGTGGTGAGCGACAACCCCGCAGGTCACGGGCTGCCGGTAGCCCCGGCGAACCGCTTCTTGTGCGGTCCGCCGGGGCTCCGGCTATGCCGCTTCGGGCGTCGTTGCGGACGCCTCCGCGAACAGGTGCAGCTGCTCGGGGTCGGCGGAGCTCGTGCCGGTGTCGATGCCGTACAGCTCGTGCACGTACGCGCGGACCTTGGTCTCCCAGTCAGCGTCTCCGAGGATGCGGCCGAAAATCGCGGCGGACACCATCGGGCAGACCGCGTCCGCCGCCTGCTGGGCGAGTTCGCGCTTGCCAAGTCCGCGGGCGCGCTGCGGGTTGCGCTTCCACGGGTAGTTGGTGGGGGTGCCGACCAGGCGGCCGATGTCGGACTGGCTGGTGCTGTCGCCGGTCTCGGAGTCGGCCCACCCGTACGCAGTCGCGGTGACGCAGGTCGCGGGCCGGTCGGCGCTGCGCGAGCCGCCGCCGCTGGCCGGCCGGCGGCGGGGTCGACGGGCCGGTGACCGCGCGTCAGGCCGCTCGGGGTGTGCATCAACTACGGCGAGCACGCCCGCTGGTCGCTCCTCCAGGCCGCCGGTATCAGCCAGAACGGTCTGGTCGCGAAGGGCATCGGGCCGGTCGCCCTGGAGACCACCATTCGCTACAAGAAAGAGCTCCTCGCCGGTGACGAGGTCGACGTGACCTGCGTTTTCCAGTGAGGCGGTGGCAAGACGTTCAGCATCGAACAGATCATCCGCAAGACGGACGGCACGGTGGCGGCGGAACTCACGGCGGTCGGCGGGCTGCTGGACCTGGAGAAGCGGAAGATGGTGGCCAATCCCCAGGACTACTTCAGGGAACTGGCCACGGATCCGGGGCTGTTCGGGCTGTAGTCGCACCGACTCCGTCTCGTTCTCGTGGCCGGCCGCGCTCGACCCGGCGATGCCCGGGGCACCGGCGTCAGTCCCGGGTCGGCACCGGCACTTGGTTGAAGGCGTAGTACACGGCGATCAGGCCGTGTGCCGCCAAGGTCAGGGGTGCCGAGACGAAGGCCAGGCCGACAGTGACCGGGTATGCCAGGGAGCCGAGCGCGAAGCGCAGCCGGGTCGCGCGGGCGGCGGGGATGTCGACGCGGGGGTCGAAGAGGTGGCCCGTTCGCGTCAGATGCCACCACAGGGCCTGGAAGGTGAGGGCCACCACCACCATGAGGAGGCTGTAGACGGCGGCCGCCACATGCGACGCCTCGTCCTCGCGCAGGTATTCCGCGAGCATCGCCGTCGGCCAGGGCACCGCGGCCACCACCAGCAGGAGCAACAGGTTCAGGAACATCAGCGTGCGGTCGACGAGCGCGACGTAGCCGAAGACCTGGTGGTGGTTGATCCACACGATGCCGATGACCAGGAAGCTCACCACATAGGCGGCGTACGAGGGCCACTGCGCCCCCAGCGCGCCCCACAGGTCGCCGTGTGTCCCGACCTCGGGGACCTTGATCTCCAGGATCAGCAGGGTGATGGCGAACGCCGTCGCTGAACGTCTCGACGCGGCTGGACTCATTCATGCCACACAGCGTGCACCATCGGACACGGGGGTACCCCCCACTGCCGCGCCCACAGTACGGCAGCCGGAATCACCGCGCCGCGAGCCGCGCCAGGCGCTGCGCCTCCGGTGAACAGGGGTATGTGACTCGTCAGGACGGCGCCGACGTCTGGGGCTTCGCTCGGATGTGCGCCGCCCTTCGCTGCGACTGTCCGAGTACGTCCGGCGGCAGAACGCGATTCTGGACGGCGCCCATCTTCCCGACCACCCGGCCTAACAGAACACCGCCGTAGCCTTCGCCGAAGGCATCAGCGGACCATCGCACCCGCGACACGAACGCGGCCCCGAGTCGACGTCCGTGGTCACGACCAGCCGTAGCCGGGGCACTCCGTCCCTGCACATGCCTGCAGCGTACGACTGGTGCGAATGGCTGCCGAGCACCCGATGACCTCAGCGAAGCGGGTCTCCGCGTGCACCACTGGAAGACCCGACGAGCGTCGTGGTCAGCGGGTGCCCGCCTCGGCGCGCGTGTAGAACGCGGCGAGTTCGTGGGGGTTCTTGGCGTAGACGTCGATCTTGCGGACCGTGCCGTCCTCGACCTGGTGGATCTCCACCATGGTCAGCGGGAACCTCTCACCGGTGGTGTGCGCTGTGAGCGTTCCGGTGAGCGTTCCGATGACTCCGGCCGGGCCCTCGAACACCTCGGCATCGGTAATGGCGACGTTGGCGTAGCCCATCATCGCGCCGAGGATCGACTGCACGAACACCTCGCGGCCCTGGTGCACGCCGCCGTAGGGGAGCTGGTTCGGCTCATCGACGATCACCTCGGGGGCGAGCCTTGCCAGGACACCCGGCACATCGCCCTTGCTCAACGCGTCATACAGCCCTCGCACGACATCCGCGGGGCTCTCCGTCACCGTCTCGATCTGGTTGCTCATCTGGTGTGTCCTTTCAGTGTTCAGGTGCTGCCGACCGGGACGCGTGCGTCCTCGCACCGGCCAGGCCCCGGGGGGATCGGGGCACGCACCATGCAACGCGAGGGGGCCGTGACTCGGGAGTCCTTGCTGTGAGGGGTACTGGCAGGGCCCCTCACCTGTCGCGCAGCCTGCCTACCCTGGCCTCATGGACAACCGGGACGCAGTCAGCGCATTCCTCCGCTCCCGACGCGACAAGATCACCCCAGGGCAGGCCGGGCTGGCGACGTACGGTCAGCGCCGGGTGCCCGGACTGCGCAGGGGCGAGGTCGCCGCACTCGCCGGCGTGAGCGTCGAGTACTACACGCGCCTGGAGCGCGGCAACCTCCAAGGGGTCTCCGACGGTGTGCTCGACGCCCTCGCCCGCGCCCTGCGGCTCGACGACACCGAGCGCATGTACCTGTACGACCTCGCCCGCGCTGCCGGACCGGCGCCGCGAACGCGGGCACCGCAGCGGGAAAGCCGACCGACGGTGCGGCCGAGTGTGGCGCGGATCGTCGATGGCATGCCGGAGCTGCCGGCGTACGTGATGAACAACCGCCTCGACGTGCTGGCCGCCAACCCGTTGGGCCGGGCCCTGTACTCGGAGATGTACGCCGACCCGACATGCGGGGCGAACGTCGCCCGGTTCGCGTTCTTCAGCTCCGCAGCCAGGCGGTTCTACACCGACTGGGAGCGCATGGCCCGCTTCGCCGTGGGCGCGCTGCGCATCGAGGCGGGGAAAAACCCCTACGACCGGGAGCTGTCGAACCTGATCGGTGAACTGTCCACCCGCAGCGACGCCTTCCGCGCGATGTGGGGCTCGCACGACGTGCATGTCTTCCGCGAGAGCACCAAACGCCTCAACCATCCGCTCGTCGGCGAACTGGAACTCGATCAGGAGACCATGAGCCTGCCGGACGAAAGCGGCCTGAGTGTTGTCGTCTACAGCGCGCCCCCCAAAACCGCCGCGGAGGACGGCCTGAAGCTGCTCGCCAGCTGGTCCGCCACGACCGGACAGGAGCAGGACGCGCAATCCACCTCGCCTTGAGGAGATTCACGCCAACCTCAGCAACCGCCTCAGGCGGCCAAGGACCAGGGGTGGCGCGGGGCGAGGTTGGCGCCATCGAGACCACGACGGCAGCCGCCGCCCAGAAGCTCGAGGCCATCCGCGATCGCGCAGCGCAACCGTCCACCGTTCACGTCGGCATGCCCGACTTCCGCGGCGACGCCGGACGAACCAGCGTCGAGCCCGAACACTGGGCGCCGACGCGACAGCCAGCGAAATGCCTGTCCACTCATGGAGCTGGGCCCGGCAGGATGGCCGGATGCAGATGCGAGCACCTGTGCTCTCACAACAGTGTCCACCCCGTGCTACACGGGGCGAAGAACAGGATCGATCTCGGCCAGGATTTCATGCAGCTGCCGAGCTCCCAGGGCAACGCGGTCGTCATCGTCCCGCACCATCTCCTCGCACAGCTGCATCGCGTCGTCCCGGTCCTCGGAGGAGACGCTGAACACATCGAGGATTGCGGTGTGGATCCAGTCACTGTGATTCGAGTCGGCGACTGCCAAGGCGGAGGCGACTACCGCCAACCCGAATCTGTCCTTTCGCCGAAGCGCGGCTTCCGCGGTCACCCGCGTGACGAAGGTGTCACCCGAGTCGAGCACGAGCTCCAGCAGTGGCCCGAGGGCCTCCTCCATCTCGGCGAAGCCTGCCAGGCCGTGACCGGCATCCGCCCGGTCACGGTAGTCGTGGCTTCGCCCGAGCTCGCGGAGTGCCACGACAACTGCATGCCGCCGGTCTCTGTCCACCCGCTTACCCCCCCCGCGATTTCCGGTCAAACTACCACCGGGGCCACCCTCCAGGTGATCGCCGGGACAGGCCCAAGGTTGCTTCCCGCGGATCAAGGTGTCATAGGCTCCGGACATGCACAGCACCGTGACGGAGCACGCCCGGTGTCTCTGCGGAGACGAGTTCGGACCGACCTCTGAGTGCGACCTCGACCACCGGGAGCACTACTTCGTCGAGGAACTGACTTTCGCTGACGCGGATTCGATCCCGGGCTCACGGTGCGAGCCGGAGACTGATCGGCGCCGGCGACCAGGCAGACGCCCGCGAGCTACCTGCCGGCCTTCACCTCCGCGCCTTGATGTTCCAGATCAACGATCCTCTGCAGGCGCCTGGTTGTGACTGAGCGTCCGGGGTGGCCGGGCGGAACAGGGCAGTTGGCCACCGGCTGGCCGCCCCGGGTGCGGCTCCGGCCTACCGAAAGCCGAGGTGCGGATCCGTGCCGGCCAGCTCACCGCTCGCGGCCCAAAGGCGAGCGGCGACGGCCGGGTCGGCCATGTGAGAGGGGACGGGCTCACGCCGTGGTATGCCACGAAGGCCGAAGGCCCTCGGCCCCCAAAGCTGCCCGCCCTGCACCTGCGAGTCTATGACGGCACGGACGACGGGCCATGCTCCGGCATCCTTGCCCTGCACCAAGAGCCCGGCGGGCAAGGCTCGCAGCCGCTCACCGGGGGTGGTCACGCGCACCAGCGGGCGGGACGGGGTGAGGGAGTCCAGTGCGCCACCGGGATGGGCCACCACACTGAGTACTGTGCTGCCGACGGCACGCAGACGGCGATCGAGTTCGAAGCCGAAGCACATCTGCGCCAGCTTCGATCGGCCGTAGGTGCGCTTGGGCCGGTAGTCCTGGGTCGACTGCAGATCGCCCAGGTCAAGTCGCTCGGACCGCGCCGCGAAGCTTCCCACCGTCACGATGCGGCCCGCCGACGCCGCGGACAGCAGGGGGGCCAGCCACTGGGTGAGCGCGAAGTGGCCGAGGTGGTTGGTGCCGAACATCAGCTCGTGGCCGTCCCGGGTCTCTCGACGCGGCGGGTCGTCGAGCGCGACTCCTGCGTTGTAGACCACCGCGTCGAGATGATCGAGGTCCAGCCTGTCCACGGCGGTCTTCAGGGACGACAGATCGGCGAGGTCCAGTGGAAGGTGCCGCACATGCGCGCCGGAGACGCGCGAGCGGATCGAGGCCATGGCGGCGTCGGCCTTCGCGGCGTCCCGGCTGCCGAGTACGACGACGGCGCCGGTGGCGGCGAGCTGCTCAGCGACGAAGTAGCCGATCCCGGCGTTACCCCCGGTGACCAGGAAGATCCTGCCCTGGGCAGACGGCAGCCGGTGAACGTCCCACGGTCGGCTCTGGGATACGGAAGACACGATGACAGGCTCCTAGCTCTCTGGGGCAGCGTGCTCATGAGGAGCACGAACCCGCCCAAGGTCGCAACCTCCACCGACATACCGCCGACAGATCACGGACACCACCGACAGACGTCCGACACCCCTCTGGAGAACTACCTTGATCACACGAGAGACAGGCCCTGGGCTCGGAAGGCCTTCCGAAGGAGTTCCCCGAACTCGGCGGGGTGTGTGGTCAGGCCGGTGTGCCCGCCTGGATAGTGCTGGAGTTCCGTGCCGAGACGCTCGGCCAGGTGAGCAGCGGGTCGGTAGAGCAGCTCACCGCGTGAGTCCTGGCCGCAGGCGAGCACGAGCCGGTCCGACAGCGCCTCCAGCCGGTCGATGTCCGGGGCGTAGGACATGAAGCCGGGCACGATGCGCCCGACGAAGTACGGCAGGTCGGCCATCGTCTGCTCGGCCCGCACCGCTGCTTGCGGCGGAAGTCTGATCTCGGCCTTCGGCCCGGTGGTGTCGCTGTCCTTCTTCAGGCCCGCGGCGAACACGGCCATCGCGGGCATGAGCCCCTGGGTCTGAAGCGTCTCCTGCACGCGCGCGAGAAGCGCGCGGTGTTCCGGTGCGTCCGGCAGAACCTCCACCACCGGCGGCTCGTGCACCACGACGCGTTGGACACGTTCGGGGTGGGTGGTGAGCAGATGCAGGGCGGTGATCGCACCCGAGCTGGCCCCGAACACCCGGGCGGGCTCATCGGGCGACAGCAGTTCCAGCATCTGGAACGCGTCGTCGGCGTGCTCGGTCACGCGCTGCCCGGCCTCGGGGTCATCCAGGGTGCTTCGGGACATGCCGCGCGGGTCGTAGGTCGCGACTGTGTATTCGGCGGCCAGGTCGTCGGCGATGCGGTCGAACGAGGCGGCGCCGCCCGTCCCTCCGGGGATCAGCAGCAGGAGAGGGCCCTGGCCGCGCACTTCGTAGTGCAGGGTCGCGCCGTTCACGCGCAGGCAGCCGATGGTCGGGGTGGTCATGAAGAGTCTCCTTCTCGGGACGGGGGCCAGTGCGCCAAGAGGGTGTGCAGGGCGTCGAGGGCGCGGACCCAGGAGTCCTGCGGCGCACGCTCGTGTGCGAACCCGCCCGCCGCCTCCAAGGCGACGAACCCGTGGAACGTGCTGCGCAGCAACCGGACGGCGTCGGTCAGGTCGGGCTCGGCCAGTCCGTAGCCACGCAGCATGCCGTAGGTCAGCTCGACCGCGCGCCGAGGTCCGGACGCCTGTGCGGCCAGCTCGGGGTCGATGCGGATCGGGGTCTGCGTCGCCATGTAGCGGCCCGGATACTCGTGGGCGTACTCCCGCCAGGCATCGGCAAAGGCGACCAGCGCGTCCTTGCCCGACCGCCCGGCGGTCGCCTCCGCGATGCGGATGGTCTTCTCGTCCGCCGCCAGCAGCGCGATCCGTCCTCGCAAGTCCTCCAGGCTGCGGACGTGCGTGTAGAGGCTCGCATCTTTCACGCCGAGTCGCCGCGCCACCTGCGACATGGTGACCCGCTCGAGCCCGACCTCGTCCGCCAGCTCGGCACCCACGATCGTCACCCGCTCCACCGTCAGTCCGGCCCGCGCCATGCGCCCTCCTCAAGGTCCTAGGGCTCCTAGGTATAGCCTAGGAGCCCTAGGTCTGCCAAGCAGGGGCGCACGCGCTGTCGCACCGGCGCTGGACCCGGTCCGGGTCAGAGGGCGGGTTCGGAGACGTAGGTGAAGGATCCGGCGGCGGTGCCGCCGGGTGTGGTGACGGTGACGTCGAAGGTGCCTTCCTGGCCGCTGGGCGGGGCGGTGGCGGTCAGCGTGGTGTCGGAGATGACGGTGAAGGCTGCGACAGCACCGTTGAACGTGACCTGGTCGGTGGCGGCCAAGCCGGTACCGGTGATGTTCACCTCGGTGCCGCCGCCCGTGGGTCCCGTGCCGGGGCTGACGCCGGTGACGGTGGGCGTACTGAGGTAGGTGTAGAGCAGACCCTCGGCGCGCCCGCCGGGGGTGATCACGGTGATGGGGACTCCGCCCGGCACGGGGGTCCCGACGCCGGCCGGAGTCCTGACGGTGAGCTGCGTGTCGGAGACCCTTTGAATGACGGCCCGGGTGGGTCCGAAGCGGACATCGATGGTTCCGGCCAGGTTGCGGCCGGTGATGACGATGTCCTGATCACTGCCGGCGACGGGGCCTGAGGCGGGGCTGATGCCGGTGAGGGCGGGGACGGGCCGGTAGGAGAAGTTTCCGAGGGTGCCGGTGCCGCCCGGGGTGGTGACCGTCACGGGGACGGTACCGCTTCCGGCGGGGGCGGTGACGGTCAGCGATGTGTCCGTGTTGGCGGTGACGGCGGCCCGAGCGGTGCCGAAGCGCACGGCGCTCGCGTTGGCCAGGTGGCGGCCCGTGATCGTCACGCCGGTGCCGCCGGCCGTGGACCCCTGGTCGGGGATCACGGTCGTCGCCATGACACCCACGCTGCCCGAAGCGTTGTTGGTCACGTAGGCGTGTGTCCCGCCAGGGGCGACCGCGATACAGGTGGGGCCGTCTCCGAAGTCGATGTTCTCCACGACGGTGTGGGTGGCGGTGTCGATCACACTCACCGTGTCCGGCTCATGGTTCGCCACGAACGCGTGGGCGTTGTCGGGGCTCACCGCCACGAGGCGTGGCTGGGAGCTGACGCCGACGTTCGCGGTCACGGTGTTGGTGGCGGTGTCGATCACGCTCACCGTGGAGTCGCCGACGTTCGTGACGTAGACGTGGGCTCCGTTGGGTGCGCTGGTCATCAGGATGGGGCTGAGGCCGACCGGGACGGTGACGGTGACGGTGTCGGTGGCGGTGTCGATCACGCTCACCGTGTTCGAGAAGAGGGACGCGACGTAGACGTGTGTCCCGGCCGGGGTGACGGTGAGGCCGATCGGTGCGCCCGCGACCGGGACCGTGCCGGTGACGGTGTTGGTGGCGGTGTCGATCACGCTCACCATGTCCGCGTTCTGCACGGACACATAGGCGTGGGTGCCGTCCGGGGTGACTCCTACCACCGAGGCCCCCGCACCGACGGGAACGTCCGCGACGATGGAGTTCGAGGAGGTGTCGATCACACTGAGGAGACCGTCGGTGTTGACGGTCACGTACGCCCGTGTGCCGTCCGGGCTGGTCGCGACGAAGGTCGGGCCGGCACCGGTGGGGATGGTGTGGGTGACGGTGTCGGTGGCGGTGTCGATCACACTCACCGTGTTCGAGGCCCGGTTGGCCACGTACGCGCGGGTCCCATCCGGTGTGAGAGCGATGCCTTGGGGCTCGGCCCCCACCGGAATCGTGGCTCCGGGCGCGAACGCGGCGGCACCGAATGCGAACCCACGCGCCTTTGCAGGCTGCGGAGATGGCGACGTCGAGGTGACCATGACACTCCCTGAGGTAGGCGGGAGGATTCCTCCCACACGGAAATGTCTGCTCCACCGGATGGGCCAACCGCGAGCAGATGCCCGGCCGGACCGGGCGGCGAGTTGCACACGCTTACATGCGAAATACCCTTACAGGGACCCTCTTAACTTTTGTCGAATATGTCAGATTTTCCGACAATCCCCCAATGGTCCTCCTTCTTCCTCGAGTTGGGGTGCTGCTCGAACCGTGGCGGAGGACCGGCGACAACACGAAACGGGCCCACCACCTGTCGTAAGGCGATGAGCCCGTATGGGCCGTCACCGGCTGGGGCGGCCTGGTCTGCCCGCGCGGTCAGCCGTGGTAGTTGATGTAGCCGTTGCCGTCCGCGTCGTTGGCACGCTTGGTGTAGGAGTGCACGTCAGCCCGTGAACCGTTGGACTTGATGAGGTAGATGGTGTCCTTGTCGTTGTTCCAGATGAAGTTGCAGTTCTGGCGGTACACGACATTGCCGGCGTCGGAGTCCGTGCCGCGGCCGCCGCGCAGCTTCACGTAGTCGCCGGGCTCGAGCTTGTGGCTGGCGGAAAAGGTGAACTTGTTGCCCGCGGCGTCCTTGACGACGTAGCCCTTGAGGTTCACCGTCGCGGTGCGCGAGTAGTTCTTGATCGTCAGGAACTCGTCCTTGGTGTTGCCGCCGGAGCACCGGTTGGAGTCCGGGCCCGGGGCGTCGTACTGGACACCCTTGACCTTGAGCGCGGACGAGTACTCGGTGGCCTGAGCCGGAGCGGCGGTCAGCACGGCGAGCATGCCGGCTGCGGCAGACGCCAGCAGGGCGCGGGATATGCGCGTGGGCATGAGGAATTCCCCCCTCAATGATGCGATTGGAGCGCCTGGAGCATATCGAACATGGATGTTGTGTGCGCCTGGTGTGTCTTTATCGTGAAGACGGGTGTGGGTGGGCCTTTGGCAGGCCGTCCAGCGCTGTTCCCCGCCCCCGACGACGAGGTTCGACATCCGCACTTCCACTGGCCCCCGCGACAAGCCGCCCGACAGCGTCACGCAGGTGGGCGGCCCTCACTGTGTCGGCGTCGCCGGCCGAGCCGCGAGCACGCGCCGCCCGACCGGGATGAGGCCTCAAGCGCACGCGGCCTAGCCCGCTTCTTCGCCCGCCGCGCGGCCCGTGGCTGTCCGGTCTCCCCCCGGGGGTGGGCCTGTCGAATCAGCGGCCGATCCGCTCCGGCTCGCGCTTGTGCGGCAACACAGGTCGCCCGACGACGATTTCGTACCCCGGCTCGCCCCGGGCGCCAGGTTCAGGAGGAGCCGGCGACCTCGACGGCGTTGCCGACGCTTTCCGCTTCGCGCTCCGCCATGCCGAGGAAGCGCCGGATCGCTTCGACCGGCATATCGAGCCCCTCGGACGCGGACTGCTCGTCGCCGAAGACCTGGACTGCCTCGGCGACAGCCACGGCAAGCTCGACCTCCGCCTTGCGGACCTTGGCCTCGGCCTTGTCCACGGTGTCGACCACGGCCAACTGGCGTCGCTGCTTCTCCTGAAGTCTCTGTTTACGGGAAAGGGCCTTGTCAGAGTTCTGCACAGACATGACCAAGATCATAATCGGCCGGGCGCACACCCATGAAATCGATAACTTCCCTGCCGGGTATGGACGTTCATATCGCCCGTGACGCCCCCAACGCCCGTCGGCATGGCGTGGTCCCCCTCACGGACGGCGCTCACAGCTTGCGCGGCTCGGCGTTTCTGGCCGGGTCGGTGATCTCGATGCCGGCCGGGATGTAGCCGCGCTGCCCCTCGTCGGCCAGTTCCTTCAGGTGCTGCCGGTAGCGCTCCGGGGAGACGACCTTGGCGTTGAACAGCATCCGGGCGTGGTCGACCCCGCAGAGTTCGGCGCACTTGCCCCGGAAGGTGCCCTCCCGGCTGGGCGTCACCTCGAAGACGTTGACGTTGTGGCCGGGGAAGACATCCTGCTTCATGAGGAACGGCAGGACCCAGAACGAATGGATGACGTCTCGGGAGGTGAGGATGAAGCGGACCTTCTCGCCCTGGGGCAGCCACAGCGTCGGCCCGGGATCGCCGTTCTGCGGGTTGCGGGTGCTGGGAGTGCCGACGTCGTAGACGCCCTCGGCACCCCTGGGGAAGGCCCTGCCGTACCGGTCCGGCACGATCGCCATGTCCGGGTCGGCTTTCGCGTCACCTGTGCCGGCTCTGCCGTCCACGTTCTCGATGTAGTTGAAGCCCCAGCCCCACTGGAAGCCGACCACGCCGATGGTGTGGGCGGGCTCCGCGGAGAGCTCGAGGAGCTTGGCCTCGTCACGGGCCGTGAAGTAGAAGAGCACCGAGACGATGATCACCGGGACCAGGGTGTACAGCGCCTCGATGGGCATGTTGTACCGGGTCTGCGGGGGAATCTCGACCTTGGTCCTGCTACGCCGGTGGAAGATGACCGCCCAGAGGATCAGCCCCCACACCAGCACGCCCACGGCGAGCGCGGCCGCCCACGAGCCCTGCCACAGGTGGAGGATCCGCGGCGCCTCTTCCGTGGCGGGCGTGGGCATCCCCAGGCGCGGGAGGTCCCGCCATGTGCACCCAGAAGCGGCCACCAGAACGAGGCTCGCGGTCAGCGCCGGCCGCAGCCTCCGCCGCATCGGACACCGCAGCGAGCGGTCACAGCCTTTTGGACTCACAGCGCCTTCCGGAGAGTCTCGGCCCAGGTCGGAAGTCGGCTACGGCCGTCTCGCCGGTCGGTCGCCACCCCGACGCAGGGCCCGAATTGAGGAACTTTATCGGGACCAGACCCTATTACGGCCCACGCCGGGAGAGGGTCCAACGCGCCGCCGACGCCTGGCTGCACCCCGAGATGTCTCCTGCCGGCCCTCACCCCCGGCCCGGGACGGGTCTGCTCACTCAGAGCAGGTCGAGCGCGTCGAACGCGGCCGGGGCCGAGGTGGCCCCCGCCGCCGGCCACGTCGATGCGCAGGGTGTTGGCTCCGGCCGGCAACTGGGCGGCGGGGATGACGTGTGCGTATGTGTGGTCGTTTCCGCGGTAACCGCCTACGGTCGGTCATAGGTCGTGATGGTGTGCACCGCGGAGAACCTCGCCCTCGTCGGTGACGCACTGAACTGAGATACGGCTGCGCCGGCGAAACGCCGGTCGGTCCGCGGTCGGCCAGCCGCCCTTGGGGAGGAGAGGACCTCTCACTCCCCTTCCGTGGCCTCCGGTATCTCCGAGACATGGGCACTGACGATCCGCCAGCCGGCGGGGAAGCGCACCCACGCCTGGGTCTGACGGCCGACGAGACTCCGCCCCGGGTAGACGAACCGCGTGGTGACCGTGGCGAAGTCGGTTCCGAAGGTGCTGATCCTGGTGTCCAGGAGCTTGCGGCCCGGGGGCAGCGGGGGTTGCCGCTCCCGCCAGTGGCTGATTTCCGCCACGCCGGTCTGCTGGTCGGCGATCCCGAAGCGGACCGTGTCGGGAGAGTCCCGGAAGTAGCCGAGGATGCCCTCGCGGTCATCGGAGACCAGGGCTTCCTCGTAGCCGCTGAAGGCCGCCGTCACTTCGGCGATCACCTGGGGAAGGTCGACCTGCATCCGCTGTGCGTCCATCCCCGTCAGGCCGTGGCCGCCGGCTCGGGCGCGGCCTCGTCGGGCCCGCCCGGTCCGGTGGGGTCGGCCGGCCCGGGCTCCGGTGCCGGTCCCGCTGTCGCGGCGGGGGTGGGACCGCCGTGCAGGCGGTCGAGGGCCACTTCCTCCGGGTCCGGAACCCGGGGTGCGGGCCGGGTCAGGGCGAAGGCGCCGCAGAGTACGGCCGTCATGAGATAGCCGAGGGAGACTTCGCCGTTCTCGTTCCAGCCGACCTGGGGTGCGTGGATGAGGCCGACGAAGGAGAGCAGCGCGCCGGACAGGCACACCACGGCCGCCGGGATGAACCGTTTGTCGATGACGAAGGCGACGAACGCGCCCAGGATCAGGCCCGCCAGGATCGCGCCCTGGCCGAGGACCATCAGGCCGTGGTAGACGACGCCCGACGATTCCAGGCTGCTCTCGCCGACCTTCGCCGCGTTGGTGCCCGCCGCGGCGAGGGCGTTGTCGATCTGGCCGACGGCCCAGGACGCCAGGTTCGGGACGAGCGCGGCGACCACCGCCGCCGCGTGCGCCTTCGGCGAGAACTGGAACGCCTGGGCACCGATGAGCAGACCGATGTAGAGCAGGATGGGCACGATCGCCGCGACCGGGAAGACCGCCTGGAGCAGACCGAACATCCCCAGGAAGCACATGAGCGCGATGACCGCTCCCGTGGCGAACGAGTAGCCGGTGCGCCCGCCGGCCTTCTTCCACCCCGGGTGGCCGACGTAGACCGCGGGCGGGAAGGGCGAGCCGAGCGCGGCACCGATGACGGCACCCGCACCGTCCGCGAGCAGCACCGACCTCAGGTTGTAGGAGTCACCCGCGGCAGCGGCGCTCTCGACGTTGCTCATGCCCTCGGTGAAGTTGTAGACGCCCAGCGGGATGGCGGTCGCGAGCAGTGGCGCCACGTCGGACAGGCCCGAGAACAGGGTGCCCAGGTGGAGTCCCGGAAGCGCGAAGGTGATGTCGTCGGCCGCAGCCGAGAGCGCCGACCCGGACATCGCTCCGCCGGCCCATCCGATCGCGGTGCCCGCCAGCAGGGCGGCGAGGCCGATGGGGATGTTGCCGGGCAGCTTGATGTCGGTCATCAGCCCGACCAGGAGCAGCAGGAAGACGGGGAGGGCGATCCACAGCTTGTCCCACATCTGCCCCGCGGGCCGCATGGAGATGAAGGAGACGGAGATGCCGGCGAGCGTGCCCAGGAGCGCGGCGCGCGGGGCGTAGCGGCGGATGTACGGCCCGACGAAGGCGCCGACGAGCACGATGAGGCCGATGATGAACGCCCAGGCGATGCCCGCCTTCCAGGCCAGCAAGGGGTCTTTGGTCTTGAGGTAGACCGGGAGCATGATGACGAACACGACGATGAACATGTGCGGCACGCTGGGGCCGTACGGCATCGCGGTGACGTCCGGACGTCTCTCTCTGCGGGCGAGTCTGCGGCCGAGGTAGGCGTAGTAGACGTTGCCCACGATCAGGGCGATGCCCAGCGCCGGCAGGATCGTGTGGAAGACGTCGTCCCCGGGGATCTTGACCACTCCGATGCACAGACCGGTCAGGGTGAGGACATTCACCAGCACGTTGACGCCCAGTCCGAAGAAGGCGTTGGTGTCGCCCCGAACCCACAGGGGCAGAGGGATGGATTGCGTCTCGGTTGCCGTGGTACGGCGGAACGGAGGCATGGCGGGATCACCCTTCGTCGGGCGGAGCGGTGGATGGGGCTGGGGGGAAGGGGGTTCAGCGCGGCTGTGACGCCGCCGACGTACCGGCCAGCGCGGCGAGGAATGCCTCGGACGGTGCGGTCCAGCCGAAGATGCCTCCCTGGGCGGCGATCATCTCGAGGCCGGCCCGCTGGAACTCGGGGAAGTAGGAGCCGACGCAGTCCGACAGCACCAGGCACTCGTAGCCGCGGTCGTTGGCCTCCCGGACCGTGGTGTGCACGCACACCTCGGTGGTGACACCGGTGACCACCAGTTTGCGTATGCCGTGGGAGACGAGGAGGTCGCCGAAGTCGGTGGCGTAGAAGGCGCCCTTGCCCGGTTTGTCGATCACGGGTTCGCCCGGCGCGGGGTAGAGCTCCTCGATGATGTCGTGGCCGTCTTCCCCGCGTACCAGGATCCGCCCCTTGGGCCCCGGGTCGCCGATACGGGCGCGGGGACTGCCGCGCAGCAGTTTGGCCGGCGGGCAGTCGGAGAGGTCCGGGAGGTGGCCCTCACGGGTGTGGATGACCGTCATGCCCGCCACACGGCAGGCGGCCAGGACGGCGCGCAAGGGATCGATGACCTTGCGCAGCTGTCCGACGTCGTTGCCGAGACTCTCCCCGAAACCGCCGGGTTCCAGGAAGTCACGCTGCATGTCGATGACGACGAGGGCCGTTTCGGCGGGGTCGAAGGAGAACGGGTAGGGGGCCGCCCCGACCGTGAGCGGTTGGCGGAGGTCCATGGCGGTACCTGCCTTCGTCGAGGGAGGGTGCGTCAGGTGGCGGCCGGCGTGGTGGCGGCGATGAGTTCCTCGGAGGTGGAGACGCAGCCGAAGACGCCGCCCTGCATGGTCACCATGTGGAGGGCGGCCTCGTGGTTCGACGCGTCGGTCGCGCCGGTGCAGTCCGACAGGATCAGGCATTCGTATCCGCGGTCGTTGGCCTCGCGCATGGTCGTGTGCACGCAGACGTCGGTGGTGATGCCGGTGAGTACGAGATGGGTGATGCCGCGGGTACGCAGGACCAGGTCCAGGCCGGTGGCGTAGAACGCGCCCTTGCCGGGCTTGTCCACGACCACTTCGCCGGGTGCCGGGGCGACCTCTGGGACGATCTCCCAGCCGGGCTCGCCCTTGATCAGGATGCGTCCGCAGGGGCCCGCCGAACCGATCTCCGCGCCGATACGCGCGGATCGCCAGCGCTTGTTGGCGGGCAGGTCCGTCAGGTCGGGATCGTGTCCCTCGCGGGTGTGCACGACGAGCATGCCGGTGCTGCGGGCGTGCGCGAGCAGCTTCTGTGTGGCGGGCAGCCCCGCGCGGGTCAGTGAGATGTCGTAGCCCATCGTGTCCACATAGCCGCCGGGACCGCAGAAGTCCGTCTGCCAGTCGATGCACAGGAGGGCCACCCGCTCGGCGGGGACGGAGGTGTCGTAGGGCCATGCATACGGTTTCGCGTTGACCGGACCTATGACGGAGGGTGTGACAGCCATTGCTCCCCCAAGGAAGTGAAAGCGGGGAATGCGAAAGTGAGGCATGTACTGCGTGAATCCGTACATCGCATTATTGAGCGGTAGATTTCAGCCGGACGGTCCGTGGGTTACGACGCCATGACACGCCGCGCACAGCCGGCCTTCCCCACTCGGCACGCGGGACGGTTCTTCGCGGTTGCGGCGGCGGTGGTGGTCAGCGCAGTGTGCGGCAGTACAGGGCGTCCGGCGTCCGGGACGATCCGACCCGGCCGGTGTACGCGATGCCGGCGGCGTACTCGCGGTCCGCGCACTGTCCTTTGTACCGGCCGTAGGCGAAGTCGCCTCCCTTGGCGGCGGTCGGCCGGTTGTCGCCCCGGTCGAACCACACCGTGCGGCCGGTCGTGCCCAGGGGCGTGGCCGAGGCGGCGCACAGGGCCCGGGAGACGGCGGCGCCGCGAACGCTGTAGCCGATCAGGAAGGCGTTCGGCGGGCACTGGAGCTTGCTGTATCCCGAGGCCCAGTCGTTGTTCGCGGTGACGTGACGGTCGTCGAAGACCACCTCGTGGGCAGCGGAAGCGCCCCAGAGGTCCCCCGCTGTGGTGTCGGTGCACAGGCCCCGGTTGCCCGTGTGGCCGAGGCCGATCAGCCGCTCGCCGTCCGGGCAGACCGCCTTGCGGGCGCCGGGGTCCCAGTCGGGGAGCGCGCGCATCCGCAGTGACTGGTCGAAGTCCGCGTGGTCGGGACTGAGCATCGACCAGTGACTCGTCGGCGCGACGGGGCCGGTCCGGCCGGCCGCGGTGACGAGCCGCGTCCAGGCCGCGGCCCGCCAGTCGTCGCCGTCGTACAGACCCATGCGGTGGCCCGCCGCGTCCCAGCTGAGGAGGGCCCATCCGTTGCCCTTGCGGTTCTCGTGCCAGCCGACCAGTGGCCAGTAGGCGAAGTCCGCGTCGGTCGCGATGAGTTGGTCGATGAAGTTCTCGAACCAGGCCCGCTGTCTCGCTCCGGTCTCGTCCCGGCCACCGATGCCGAACTCACTGATCCACACGGGCGCGGTGAAGTGCTGATCCCGCTGGTCGGCGACGTAGAACGCCTGTTGGTAGAGCACGTCACGCAGTTCGGCGGGGGTGAAGTCGCGGTAGCGGGGGTCGCTGGTCTCGCCGGTGCCGGTCGCGCCGCTGTGGTGGGGGCCCGTGTAGTCGTAGAAGTGCGCTGAGTAGACCAGCTTGCCGGACCTCACCAGCGTGTGGGAGAGCCGTTGCACCGGCTCCAGGGTGGGGCGGGCGTGCGGAAGTCCGTCGACGGGGATCCCGGTCCAGTTGATGCCCTCGACGATGATCAGCAGGTCCGCGTTGGCCTCCTGGAGGATGCGGTCCCCCAGGTGCTGGGACGCCGCGAACCAGTCGTGGTCGTCGCCGAGGCCCCAGTTGGGGTCGTCCAGGACGTTGCGGCGGACCTCGTTGTAGAGGTCGGCGCCGACCACGCGCCTGTTGTCCTTGTAGCGACGTGCCATGAACAGCCAGTCGTTCTCCCACACCGCGGTGGTTTGGGAGGCGTTCCACCGTTCGTTGCCGTCCACGGCGCAGCACCAACGCGTCGTGTTGGTGTGGTTGTTGAGGATGACGGCGAGTCCGGCATCGGTGAGCGCCGCGACAACCGCGTCGTAGACCTGCAGCGGAGTACGGCCCCGCAGGCCGGGGTTGGCCGCCACCGAGGCGTCCGTGACCGGTCGGGCATCGTGCACCATCTCGTTGGAGAAGGGCAGTCTGACGCTGTTGACGCCGAGCTCCCGGAAGCCGGAGACGATGTCGGCGATCGGAGCACGGTCCAGGCCGAGGGGCATCCGGCCCGAGTTCTCGCCCGCGTGGTGGGACGCGTTGTCGTCGGCATTCCCCGATCCGTTCCAAGTGCCACTGGCCCCGTGCCAGTTACCTGACTTCAGCTTGAAACGGTTGCCGGTCGCGTCGACGATGTAGCGTCCCCTGGTGCTCAGCGGCGGAGTCCACGCGGCGGCCGGTTGGGCGGCGGCAGGGGCGGGGGCGGGCCGCTCGGCGGCCTGCGGCTGCTGTGCCGTGGGCGCGAGAAGGATGACGACGGCGGTCAGAGCAGAGCAGATCAGGGACCTGCTCACCATGGCGGGCATGGCATGCACATTACAGTCAGTGAGGCGCCGTTCACACCCACGCGCACACGGAGTATCACGCCCATGCCCGTCCGGTTCGCGCCGGTGGCGAGGGTGCCGCGCCGGCCGAGAACTGGTGCACTCGGTATATGGGCCATGACCGCACCGACCCTGTGGACGGCATCGCGAAGCCGCGCCCGGAGCTGATCACCTTCGGTCACAGCACTGCCGACCGGGCAACGCTGTCACGCCTGCTGCGGGGAGCCGGTGTCACCGCCGTCGTGGACGTCAGGACAGCGCCCGGCAGTCGCCGGGATCCGGACCTGTCGCGGCAGCGGCTGGCCCAGTGGATGCCCGACGAGCACATCGCCTACCGGTGGGAGCGGCGGCTGGGCGGGTTCCGCAGACCTGCGCATGACTCACCCGACACCGTCTGGCGCAACGAGTCCTTCCGCGGTTACGCCGCTCACACCCGCAGCCCGGAGTTCGTCACCGCGATGGATGCCGTCATGCGGCAGGCGGATGAGGAGCGCACCGCGGTGATGTGCAGTGAGGCGGTGTGGTGGCGATGCCACCGACGCTTGATCGCCGACTTCGCCGTCCTGGCCCGCGGCGCGCTCGTTCTCCACCTGATGCACGACGGACGACTCACGGCGCACACTCCGACGCCAGGCGTGCGCCTTCGCGGTGACGGCCTTCTCGTCTACGACGCCGGTCCCCCAGCGGCACGGTGAGGTGACACGCCTGTGAGGGGGGAGGCCGCCTGGGTGCCGCCGTGCCATTCACACAGAAGGACGGTCGCGTCGTCGTTGAGGTGGCCGTCGTGATGGTCGAGTACGGCGCGGACGAGTCGGCGCAGCGTTTCGGGCGCGGCCAGGCCGTCGGCCTGGTGGCGGATCACGAAGTCGACGAAGCGGTCGCGGCCGAACTCGTGTCCTGTGGCGTCGCGGGCCTCGATGATGCCGTCGGTGTACAGCAACAACTGGTCTCCGGGCTCCAGCTGCTCTCGGCACAGCGTGGCGGGAAGGCCCAGGTCGGTACCCATCGGGTGGGTCGGCCGGCAGGTGAGGTGGGTGGTCCAGCGTCTGCCGCGGATGAGAACCGGGGGGTGGTGGCCGCAGTTGAGCCAGGTCAGCATGCCGGACTCCAGGCCGAGGTCGGCCAGCACCGCGGTGGTGTACCGCGACCTGGCGAACTGCTCGAGGAGCGTGGCTTCGATGGCGTCGCGGGCCTCGGTGAGGCTGTTGCCCTGGCGTCGCTGGTTACGGCAGGTAGCCATGGCGAGGTTGGCGGTCAGTCCCGCTGAGGTGTCGTGGCCCATGGCGTCGAAGACCGCCAGGTGGGCGGTGTCGTCGGCCAGCGCGTAGTCGAAGGCGTCGCCCGCGGTGGCGTAGGCCGGCTCCATCGCGGCGGCGATGGTCACCCGCTTGTTGGCGAACGTCCGCGGCGGCATCAGCGTCCACTGCATCTCCGCGGACACCGTCATGGGGCTGACCCGGGTGAGGCGGGCGTAGGAGTCACTGTTGTGGCCCTTGGCGACCAGCAGCATGCCCAGCAGCGACGCCAGATCCTCCATCGTCGCCCGCGTCTGGTCATCGGGCTCATGCTCGGTTTCCACCCGCAGGACCCCCAGGCGCGAGGTACCGTCCAGAACGGGCAGCCAGTGCTGCGTACGACCGTCGACGACCGCGGAGTGCGACTGCGCGCTGCGGAAGACCCGGCCCGCCAGTGTGGCGTCGACGCGCAGCTCCTGCCCGCCGGTCCCGGCGTCCAGGCCCTGCCCGGTCGCTTCCCGGAGCACCAGCTCCTGAATGTCGACCACGTAGATGCGGGCTCCGTGCAATCCGGCCTCGCCCGCGTGCCGTGCCACCAGGCTCGGCAGGTCCTCGAACGCGGAGAGATGGCTCGCCCGCAGCAGAGCGCGAAGCATGCGGCCACAGTCCTCGAGCGAAGCCATACCAGTCACCCGTCGCAAGGGGACGGCCCGCCTCCGCCCGTCGGCCTCGCCAGGCGAGACGGCCACGGGACGGTGCTCGGCAGACGAGGACGAGAAGCCCGAACGAATGTCACGACCAGCGTACCGCCGGACAACTGATCGCGTGCCCCCGGCGAATCCGCTGGTCGCCGGGGTGCATGCGACGTCCGGCCCGGTGACCGGTGGTGAACGCCGTACGAGCGGTGTGAGCGGACCCGTCGGAGCCGTGAAAAGGCGCGATGAACGCCGAGCGCCCCGTCCGGTCGGCACACCTGGGCCGGCGGCTTCCGCGGGACCGCCTGTCACACGCGGCTGGAGTCGTCCAGGGCGTCGGCGAGCCGCCCCAGCAGGGCGCGCAGGAGTTCCCCGTCGCTCTCGCCCTCGGCGGGCCAGGCGGTCCGTACGGCCCGGTCGACGCGCCGCCAGTGGTCCTGCCCGCGCGGGGTGAGGTAGGCCAGGATGCGGCGCCGGTCGAGGGGGTCGACGCGGCGGTGCACGTGGTTCTGGTCGACAAGCTGGTCGACCAGCTTGGTCAGCGTGGGCGGCGGCAGGAACGCGGCCTCGGCGATCGCCGTCATGTGGTGGCCGGCGCCGTCGGAGAGCAGCGCGAGCACCCGCCAGGCGTCCAGCGAGCAGCCCTCCTCCTCCAGGACGGCCTGCAGTCGGCGCGCGGCCAGCCGCTCGACGCGGGTGAGGATCTGCATGAGGTCGTGGGGCCTGCGCGGAGACGTGCTGGGCATCCGGGCATCCGCTCCTAGATAACGGGGTGCGTACATCGTAGGAGACGGACTGGAGTTCGCCGGGCGGACCCGCAAGCATGACGGTCATGTTCCGGCGCGACTCCCCCGCCTCCGAGTGGTTCACGGCCGACGGCTCGGTGCTCGGCGTGGCCCTGGTGTTCCCCCTGCAGGGGCCGGCCGGGATCTTCGGGGCGGCCTGTGAGCTGTGCGCGCGGCTGGCGGTGGAGGAGGTCAACCGGGCGGGCGGCGTGCTCGGACGGGAGCTGCGGCTGGTCCCCGTGGACGGGGGTGCGCCGCCGCGCGAGGTCGCCGACCAGGTCGGGACGCTGGTCGACCTGGGGGTCGTCCAGGGGGTCACGGGGTGGCACATCTCCTCGGTGCGGCAGGCGCTGGCGCCGAGGATCGCCCACCGTGTGCCCTACGTCTACACCGCGTTGTACGAGGGCGGCGAGCACACCGCCGGGGTGTTCCTGACGAGCGAGACGCCGCGTGACCAACTCCGGCCCGCGATGGTGCTGTTGGCGCACGAGCGGCGGGTGCGCCGGTGGTTCGTGGTCGGCAACGACTACGTGTGGCCCCGGCGAACGGCCCGTGCGGCGCACGGGTACGCCCGGGAGGCGGGCGGCAGGATCGGCGGCGAGGTGTACCTGCCGCTGGGCACGCACGACTTCGAGCCGGTGCTGCGACGCATCGAGCGCTCCGACGCGGACGCGGTGCTCCTGCTGCTGGTCGGCAGCGACGCGGTGCGCTTCAACCGGGCGTTCGCCGCCCACGGGCTGGACGCGCGCTGCCTGCGGCTCAGCACGCTCATGGACGAGAACATGCTGATGGCGAGCGGCCCCTCGGCCACCGTGGACCTGTACAGCGCCGCCGGCTTCTTCGCCTCGCTGGCCAACGCCGACACACTGGACTTCCACGGCCGCTACGCCCGCCGCTTCGGCGTCGAGGCGCCCGCCCCGGGCAGTCTCGGCGAGTCCTGCTACGAGGGCGTCCTGCTGCTCGCGGCGCTGCTTCGGCAGGCCGGCACGCCGGACGTGGCGGCCGTCTCGGCGGCGGCGGACTCGGTGTCGTACGAGGGTCCGCGCGGGCTGCTGCGGTTGCGGGGCGGTCATGTCCGCCAGCGCATCTATCTGGCCCGCGCGGACGGGCTGGACTTCGACGTGCTCACGGAGCTCGATCTTCACATCACTGGCCCTTGACAGTCCTCGAGGCCGTCAAGATACTTCCCACAGAAAGTAACTAGAATGCCCCGGGCGAATTGTGAATTCAGGCCATTCAAGGGATGCTGACGCACTCTGAATGCATGTCACAACGCTGCGGGGCGTTTTTTGTTCCCTCCGGGAAAGTCAAGTGAAACACTCCGGAAACAGGGCGACTTGAGGCTGTGGACCGCACTTCAGGAGGTTGTCTCCTCCACACCCGAGGGGGTTGTCTTGTCCAGCGGTTCACCCATTCTCCGCCGTCGTTTCCTGACCGGCGGCGCCGTGCTCGCGGCCGTCACCCTGCTGTCCGCGTGCGGCGCCAAGACCGACGCGGCCGGCTCGTCCACCGACAAGGCCGCGAAGATCGACGTCAGCGGCGACACGGTCAAGGTCGGTCTGCTCAACTCGCTCTCCGGCACCATGGCGATCAGCGAGGTGACCGTACGCAACTCGCTGCTGCTGGCCATCGACGAGATCAACGCCTCCGGCGGGGTGCTCGGCAAGAAGATCAAGCCGATCAGCGAGGACGGCGCCTCCGACTGGCCGACGTTCGCCGAGAAGGCGACCAAGCTCATCAAGGAGGACCAGGTCGCGGCCACCTTCGGCTGCTGGACCTCCGCCAGTCGCAAGGCCGTCAAGCCGGTCTTCGAGAAGAACAAGTCGCTGCTGTTCTACCCGGTGCAGTACGAGGGGCTGGAGGAGTCGCCGTACATCTTCTACACGGGCGCGACCACCAACCAGCAGATCATCCCGGCGCTCGACTACCTCAAGAGCCAGGGCAAGAAGAAGCTGTACCTGGTGGGCAGCGACTACGTCTTCCCGCGGACCGCCAACAAGGAGATCAAGGCGTACGCGAAGGCCAACGGGATGACGATCCTCGGCGAGGACTACGCGCCGCTGGGTTCCACGGAGTTCAGCACGATCGCCAACAAGGTGAAGGCGTCGAAGGCGGACGCGGTCTTCAACACCCTCAACGGCGACTCCAACGTGGCCTTCTTCAAGGAGTACAAGTCCGCCGGCCTGACCGCCAAGACCATGCCGGTCGTCTCGGTGTCGATCGCCGAGGAGGAGGTCAAGTCGATCGGATCGCAGTACCTCGCGGGCCAGTTGACGGCGTGGAACTACTACCAGACCACCCCGGGCGCGGCGAACACCAAGTTCGTGAAGGCGTACAAGGCCAAGTACGGCCAGGGCAAGCCGACCAGTGACCCGATGGAGGCCGCCTACACCTCCGTCTACCTGTGGAAGGCGATGGTCGAGAAGGCGAACTCCTTCGACCCGGAGAAGGTGAAGGCGGCCTCCGACGGCATCACCTTCGGCGCGCCCGAGGGCAAGGTCACGGTGGACGGCGCCTCGCAGCACATCTACAAGACCGCGCGCATCGGGAAGATCGGCACCGACGGACTGATCACCGAGGTGTGGAACTCCGGCGAACCCATCAAGCCGGACCCGTTCCTCAAGGGCTACTCCTGGGCCTCCGGCCTGTCCTGACCGCCCGTCTCCGCCGGGGGCCCGGGTGAACCGGGTCCCCCGCCTCCCCCCTCGGAGCCGCCGTATGACCGTGGTCCTCGGTCAGACCTTCACCGGTATCTCGATCGGTGCCGTCCTGCTGCTCATCGCGCTCGGCCTGTCGCTCACCTTCGGTCAGATGAATGTCATCAACATGGCCCACGGCGAGTTCATCATGGCGGGTGCCTACACCACGTACGTCCTGCAGAAGTCCATTTCGAGCGCGGGAATCTCCCTGCTCGTCGCTCTTCCCGTCGCCTTTCTCGTCTCGGGGGCGCTCGGCGCACTGCTGGAATGGCTCCTGATCCGCCGTCTGTATCTCCGTCCCCTGGACACGCTTCTCGTCACCTGGGGCGTCTCCTTGATGCTCCAACAGCTCGCCCGGGACATCTTCGGCGCACCGAATGTACAGACGCGCGCACCGGACGCGCTCACGGGGAACATCACCGTCGTCGGCGGCGGCGATCCGCTCACCTTCGCCACCAGCCGCCTGTTCATCCTGGGTCTCGCGATCGCGGCCGTGGTCGCGCTGTCGCTGACGCTTCGGCTGACGCCGCTGGGCCGCCGGATCCGGGCGGTGGTCCAGAACCGCGACCTGGCGGAGGTCTCGGGCATCTCCACCTCCCGCGTCGACCGCACCGCCTTCTTCATCGGCTCGGGGCTCGCGGGCGTCGCCGGTGTGGCGCTCACCCTGGTCGGTCCGATCGGCCCGACGATGGGCACCAACGTGATCATCGATGCCTTCCTGGTGATCGTGGTCGGCGGCATCGGCCAGCTCAAGGGCAGTGTGATCGTCGCCTTCGT
Source organism: Streptomyces sp. NPDC049687 (assembly GCF_044465285.1). NCBI lineage: Bacteria > Bacillati > Actinomycetota > Actinomycetes > Kitasatosporales > Streptomycetaceae > Streptomyces > Streptomyces sp. NPDC049687. The sequence goes on along the minus strand of NZ_JBITLN010000008.1, from coordinate 143,152 downwards.
GCTGGGTGTGCTGCAGTCGGTGCTGGAGTACTCCACCACCGTCTCCGTCGCCAAGGTGCTGGTCCTGGTCGCCATCGTCGCATTCCTCCAGTGGCGGCCCCAGGGGCTGTACACGCTGCGGACGAGGAGTCTCGTATGAACGTGCTCAAGGGGCGGTCCGCCCGCGCCTGGGCCGGTTTCACCGGTGCGGCCGTCGTGCTGTTCGCCGTCGCCCCCGTCGTCCTGTCCGACTTCCGGCTGGGCCTGCTCGCCAAATACCTGTGCATGGCCATGGTCGCCGTCGGCATCTGCCTGGCCTGGGGCCGCGGCGGGCTGCTGACGCTCGGGCAGGGTGTGTTCTTCGGGCTCGGCGGCTACGCCATGGCGATGCACCTGAAGATCGCCGACGCCGGTCCAGGGAATCTGCCCGACTTCATGCAGTTGTACGGCACCGCCACCGAACTCCCCTGGTGGTGGAAGCCGTTCGGGAACCCGGTGTTCGCCCTGGCGGCGACCGTGCTGCTGCCGATGGCCGTGGCCGCGCTGCTCGGACTGTTCGTCTTCCGCCGCCGGGTCAAGGGCGCCTACTTCGCGATCCTCAGCCAGGCACTCGCCTCGGCCTTCGCGATCTGGCTCGTCGGCCAGCAGGCCACCACCGGCGGCACCAACGGGCTCACGGACATCCAGGGCTTCTTCGGTTACTCCCTCGACGACCCGGTCAACCAGCGGATGGTGTACTTCGTCATCGCCGCCGCCCTGCTGCTCCTGATCGCCGTCGCCCGTCAGCTCGTCAACAGCCGCTACGGCGAACTCCTCGTCGCCGTACGGGACTCGGAGGAGCGGGTGCGCTTCCTCGGGTACGACCCGGCCAACGTCAAGCTCGTCGCGTACGTCGTCGCCGCCGGCATGGCGGGCCTCGCGGGCGCGCTGTTCGTGCCGGCGGTCGGCATCATCTCCCCCGCTCTGATCGGGATCGTGCCGTCGATCGAGTTCGTGATCGGCGCGGCGGTCGGCGGACGGGCCAGCCTGGTGGGGGCCGTGCTCGGGGCGATCGCGGTCGCCTGGGCGAAGACGGCGCTGTCGGAGGAGTTCCCGGCGGCCTGGACCTACTTCCAGGGGCTGCTCTTCATCGTGGCGCTGGCCTTCCTGCCGGGCGGGCTGGCCTCGCTGACGAAGGCAGTCCGGCGGCGCGGGGCCACCCCGGCGGAGAAGACGGCCGTCATTCCCGTGGGGGAGGCAGCGTGAGCGGGCTGGAGATACGCGGGCTGCGGGTGTCCTTCGACGGGTTCACCGCCGTGGACGGGGTCGACCTCGAGGTGCGCGCCGGTGATCTGCGGTTCCTCATCGGACCCAACGGCGCCGGCAAGACGACCCTCGTCGACGCCGTCACCGGGCTGGTGAAGGCGCAGGGCTCGGTGCGCTTCGGCGGCGAGGAACTGCTGGGGCGCAGTGTGCACCGGATCGCGCGCTCCGGAATCGGGCGCACGTTCCAGACGGCCACCGTCTTCGAGGAGTTGACGGTCCTGCAGAATCTGGACATCGCGGCGGGCGCGGGCCGGGGCGCCTGGACCCTGCTGCGCCGCCGCAGGGGCGTTCCGGAGCCGGTGGCGAAGGCCCTGGAGACGGTCGGGCTGACCGAGTCGGCCGACTCCCCCGCCGGGACGCTCGCGCACGGGCAGAAGCAGTGGCTGGAGATCGGCATGCTGCTCGTCCAGGACGTACGACTGCTGCTGCTCGACGAGCCGGTGGCCGGCATGAGCCACGACGAACGGCAGGCCACCGGCGAGCTGCTGCGGCGCATCAGCGAGGAGCGGACGGTCGTCGTCATCGAGCACGACATGGACTTCATGCGGTCCTTCGCGCGCAGCGTCAGCGTGCTGCACGCCGGCAGGGTGCTCAGCGAGGGAACGGTGGCCGAGGTGCAGGCCGATCCGAAGGTGCAGGAGGTGTACCTCGGGCACGCGGCAGCCGAGGACGCCGTCTCCTCCGACCCGGCCGTGCGGGAGGCGTGATGCTGCAGATCGAGGACGTCCGGGTCGGCTACCACCGCAGCACCGTCCTGCACGGCGTCTCCGTGGAGGTGCCCGCCGACGGGGTCGCCGCGGTGCTGGGACACAACGGCGCCGGCAAGAGCACACTCCTGCGCGCGGCCGTGGGCCTGCTCACCCCCACCGGCGGCACGATCCGTCTCGACGGCGAGGACATCACGCGGCGCCGGCCGCACGAGCGGGTGGCGCGCGGAATGGCGTATGTCCCGCAGGGCCAGCAGGCGTTCCCGCACCTCACGACAGCGGAGAACCTCCAACTGGTCGCCGACGGACGCAAGCGGGGCAAGGAGGCGGTCGCCGAGGCGCTGGACCTGTTCCCGGCGCTCAGGACCCTCTCCGGGCGGCGGGCGGGCCTGCTCTCCGGCGGTCAGCGGCAGCAGCTCGCCATCGCCCGTGCCCTGGTGACGGAGCCGAGGATCCTGCTCCTGGACGAGCCGACGGAGGGCATCCAGCCCTCGGTTGTCACCGAGATCGAGGAGACGATCCTGGCCCTCGCCGCGCGCGGCGGGCTGTCCGTCCTGCTGGTGGAGCAGCACGTGGGCTTCGCGATGCGGGCGGCGCAGCGGTACTGCGTCCTGGAGGCCGGGCGGGTCACGTCGTCCGGTGCGGGCGGCCGCGACGCGGAGCGGTCGGTGCGGGCCGCGCTCAGCGTGTGAGTTCGCGCCGACGCCTTTCCAGGTGGGCCCGCTCGGCCGCGCTCTCGGTGAGGGCCAGGGCGGCGTCGTAGGCCCGTACGGCCTCGGCGCGGCGGTCCAGGCGGCGCAGCAGGTCCGCGCGGACCGCGTGGAAGACGTGGTAGCCGTCGAGGCCGAGCGTGCCGAGCAGGTCGAGGGCCGGGCGGGGTCCCTCCACCTCGGCGACCACCACGGCGCGGTTCAGGGCGACGACCGGACTCGGGGCGACGGCCATGAGCTGGTCGTACAGGCGCAGGATCTGCCCCCAGTCGGTGGCCTCGGCGGTCGGGGCGTCGCTGTGGACGGCCTGGACGGCGGCCTGGATCTGGTACGGCCCGGGCCGGTTCCGGCGCAGACAGCTCCGTACCAGCGACTGCCCCTCCACGATCAGTTCGCGGTCCCAGCGTCCGCGGTCCTGTTCGGGCAGCGGTACGAGCGCCCCCTCGGCGTCCTCCCGGGCGGCGCGGCGGGACTCGATCAGCAGCATCAGGGCCAGCAGTCCGGTGACCTCGGGCTCGTCCGGCATCAGGTCGGCGAGCAACCGGCCCAGCCGTACGGCCTCCGCGCAGAGGCCCGGATCACCCTCGTACCCCTGGTTGTAGATCAGGTAGACGACGGCGAGCACGCCCTTCAGCCGGTCGGGCAGGTCGGCGTCGCGGGGCACCCGGTACGGAATGCGGGCGTCGCGGATCTTCGCCTTGGCGCGGACCAGCCGCTGGGCCATGGTCGGCTCGGGGACGAGGAAGGCGCGGGCGATCTGGGCGGTGGTGAGTCCGCCGAGGAGCCGCAGAGTGAGGGCGACCCGCGCCTGCGGGGCGAGCGCGGGGTGGCAGCAGGTGAAGATCAGGCGGAGCCGGTCGTCGCGCACGGGGCCCTCCTCCGCGGGCGGGTCGGGGGCGTACAGCCGGGTGGCCTCGGCCTGGCGGGCGTCCCGGGTGGCCTCGCGGCGCAGCCGGTCGACGGCCCGGTTGCGGGCCGTGGTGATGATCCACCCGGCCGGGCTCGGCGGCACACCGGTTGCGGGCCAGCGCCGTACGGCCGTGGTGAAGGCGTCCTGGACCGCCTCCTCGGCGAGGTCGATGTCACCGAGGAAGCGGACGAGGACGGCGACGGCCCGGCCGTACTCCGCGCGGAAGACGGCCTCGACGTCCGTGGTGTCCGGCATCGGTCAGTGGGTGTCCACGAAGGGGCGCACCTCGATGGGGAGGGTGGTCGCCAGGGCGGCCTTCCGGCCCCACTCCAGGGCCTCGTCCAGGTCGGCGGCCCTGATCAGGCACAGCCCCCCGAGGTACTCCTTGCCCTCGGCGTACGGCCCGTCGGTGACGAGCACGTCGCCGTCCTGCGGGCGCAGCACGGTGGCCGTCTCCGGCCCGTGCAGCCCGCCCGCGAAGACCCAGGCCCCGGCGGCGCGCAGCTCGTCGTTGTACGCCTCCACGCGGCGCATGATCTCGGCCAGCTCGTCTGGCGGTGGCGGCTCACCGCCGGTCGGCTGGACCACGCTGAGCAGGTAGTGCTTCATGACGTCCTCCTTGGCGTCGTGCCGTTCTCTCACCTCCTACACGAACGGCAGCCCCCTGGATCGACACCCCACACCTGACCACGAGGAAGAATCCTGCCCATGACCGCACCGCACCCCCTCGTCACCCGCGCCCGCCGCCTCGCCGACGACCTCCTCGCCCCGCACGCCGAAGAGGTCGACCAGGGGGAGGTCCCGGTCGGCCACCTCACGGAGATCAGGCGCTCGGGCCTGCTCGGGCTCAACGCGCCCAGGGCGTACGGCGGTGCCGAGGCACCCGGCGCGGTGGTGCGCGAGACGGCCGAGATCCTGGCCGGCGCCTGCTGCTCGACCTGGTTCGTGCAGACACAGCACCACACACCGGTGCTGACCCTGGCGAGGAGCGAGGGCCCGCTGCGCGAGCGCCTGCTGGGCCGGCTGGCGAGCGGTGAACTGTTGTCCGGGGTGGCGTACGCCCACCTGCGGTCGTACCCGCGCGTCGCCGTCCGGGTCACCCGGGAGCGGGGCGGCTGGCGCTTCGACGGGACGGTGCCCTGGTACACGGGCTGGGGACGGAACGACGTGATGCTGCTCGCGGGCGTGACGGACGCGGCCGAGGCCCTGTTCGCCTTCGCGGAGGCGCGGGAGCAGCCGGGGCTGCGGGCCTCGGCGCCGATGCGTCTGGCGGCCATGACGGCGGCCCGCACGGTCTCCCTCGAGCTGGACGGCCTGTGGCTCCCGGAGGACGCGGTGGCCCTGCGCACCCCGTTCGACCGATGGGCGGCCACGGACCGCCTGAAGACGCTGAACGCCAGTCCGGCGGTCTTCGGCATCACGGAGGCGGCGCTGGCTCTGGTCGCCGAGGAGGCGGCGCCCCTGCGCATCCGCCTTTCGGAGATCCGCGAGCGGGCCTACGCCCTCATCGACACCGCCGGGCCCCACGAACACCTGGAGGAACGCCTGACCCTGAAGACCCAGGCCTACCAGCTGATGCAGGCGGCGGCCACCGCGGCCGTGGTCACGGGCGGCGGCCGCTCGATGCTCCTGACGAACAGGGCCCAGCGTTTGGCGAGGGAGGCCTTGTTCCTGCTCGTCCAGGGCCAGACGCGGGAGTCACGCAAGGCGCATGTGGATTCGCTGGTTGGTTAGGGTCCGTCCCCGTGCGGCTCCGCCGCGCGGGCGCGACAGGCCCCAGACGACCCGCACCCGCCGACCCGCACCGAGACCCCACTCTCAGACGGCGAACGGCACCTGCGCAGCCGTCACCCGCTGCCCCGCCGGGTGCTGCCACACCCCCTCCTCGGCCAGTCGTGGCAGCACCCCTTCCCCGAACCAGTACGCCTCCTCGAGATGCGGATACCCGGACAGCACGAACTCCTCGATACCGAGTGCCGCATACTCCTTGATCCGCTCGGCGACCTCGTCGTGGCTGCCCACCAGCGCGGTCCCCGCGCCACCGCGCACCAGTCCGATCCCCGCCCACAGATTGGGACGGATCTCCAGCCCGTCCCGGCTCCCACCGTGCAGCGCGAGCATCCGCCGCTGCCCCTCGGACTCACTGCGCGCCAACCCGGCCTGTACGGACTCGACGGTGCCGGGGTCGAACCCGTCGAGCAGCCGGTTCGCCTCGGCCCAGGCTTCCGCGGCCGTGTCGCGGGTGATGACGTGCAGCCGGATGCCGAACCGCAGCGTCCGCCCGCGCTTCGCCGCGAGTCCCCTGATCCAGGCGATCTTCTCCGCGACCTGGGCCGGCGGCTCACCCCAGGTGAGGTAGACGTCGGCGTACTGCGCGGCGATCTCTCCGGCGATCGGCGAGGATCCCCCGAAATACACCTCGGGGACCGGATCCGGCACCCGAGCCAGCGTCGCGTCCTCGACCCGGAGGTGCTCGCCCTTCAGGCCGACGGTCTTGCCGTCCCACAACCCCCGTACGATTTCAAGGAATTCACCGGTACGACGGTAACGGTCGTCCTTGTCGAGGAAGTCGCCGTAGGCCCGCTGCTCATGGCTCTCGCCCCCGGTGACCACGTTGAGGAGCAGCCGTCCGCCGGTCTGGCGCTGGAAGGTGGACGCCATCTGCGCGGCGAGTGTCGGTGAGACGGAGCCGGGCCGGAAGGCGACGAGGAACTTCAGCCGCTCGGTGTGCTGGCTGACCATGGCGGTGGTCAGCCACGCGTCCTCGCACCAGGCCCCGGTCGGGGTGAGCGCGCCCACGAAGCCGAGGTCCTCGGCGGCGCGGGCGATCTGGCTCAGATAGGCGACCGTCGGCGGCCGGTCCCGTCCGGAGGCGGTGGCCGGGGTGCCGTGGCCACCACCGACGACGTGGCGGCTGTCGCCGTTGGTGGGGAGGAACCAGTGGAAGGCGAGGGGCATGGGGGCTCCGATCGAGGGTGTCGCTGGAAGAGGCCACGCGTACGGCCGACACGGCGCGCGCTCGTCGTCAGCTCGCCGCGGCCAGGTACGCGGTGCGTCCGAGGGCCGCCGAGAACTGGTCGAGGACCTGGCCGAGCGCCTCGGCGGTGGCCGGGGCGACGGTGACCGTGCCGTCCTCGTGGGCGGTGATGTCCTTGTCGAGGGTGAACCAGCCCTGCACGATGTGGGCGGCGCCCATGGAGTTCAGTACCGGCCGCAGGGCGTAGTCGATGGCCAGGACATGGGCGGTGGAGCCGCCGGTGGCCAGGGGCAGCACGGTCTTACCGGTGAGCGCGTACTGCGGCAGCAGGTCGAGGAGCGCCTTGAGGACACCGGAGTAGGACGCCTTGTATACCGGCGTGCCCACGACGACACCGTCGGCCGCCGCGAACAGTTCGGTGGCCGCCACGATCGCCGGGTGGCGGAAGTCCGCGCCGAGCAGGGCCTCGGCCGGGATCGTCCGGACGTCGAGGGGAATCACCTGATGGCCCTGGGCGGTCAGCCGCTGGTCGAGGTGACGCAGCAGCCGGCCGGTGCGGGAGGAGGCGGAAGGGCTGCCGGAGACGGACAGGACGGTGGCCATGGGTCCTCTTTCGAAGGCAGGGCGAATTTCACGGCCGCGACGGGCACGCGGAACTCCTGTGGCGAAATGCTTTCGGGCACGCCGAATTCACAGGCGCGGTGAGTCAATGAGAGGAAAGCGAGGAAAGGAAAAGCGCGGCGGATCTCGGCGAAGGGAGGATCAGGCCGCGGCGCAACAGGAGGCGCTGGAGACGCGCGCGAGGTCGACATGGCGTCGCCGCGTGAGGTCCAGTCGCATGTTCATGCCGTAGATCGTGACAGTCGCCGGCGACGCCAGTCAAGGAAAACCCGACCGGTCTCGTATTGCGGATTACCCGCTCTCAGTCCTCGTCGTTGACGGCGACGACAACGAGGAAGGCGTCGGACTTCAGGTCCATGACGACGGTTGCGGGCCGGCCCTCGGCGCGTAGGCGCGCCGCGCATTCCTCCGCCGGCCACGATCCGCGCGGAGCTCCCGCAGAGAAGCGTTCCAACACCTTCGCGCGCATAGCGGCAGACACCTCACCCTTCGTATTCGTATCGGACGACTCGCGTACCGTTCGTCTGCCCCGGATCGCCGCGAGCATGTGGGGTGCATCCGGGGCCTGTCTTCGAGGGGAAGTGATCGAAGGGAAGCGACGGGGGAAGTGATCGGGGGAAGTGATCGGGGGAAGGTCACCGACACGAGGGATCGACCGCTCATGACAGAAGAGGGCCGCGACACCGCACCGTTGTGCCTGGTGACCGGCGCGACGGGGTACATCGGCGGCCGGCTCGTCCCGGAGCTGCTGGCGGCGGGCCTGCGGGTGCGCTGTCTGGCCCGCTCCCCGGACCGGCTGCGCGACCATCCGTGGGCCGGCCGGGCGGAGGTGGTCCGCGGGGACGTCACGGACGCGGAGTCCGTCGCGGCGGCGATGCGGGGTGTCGACGTCGCGTACTACCTGGTGCACGCGCTGGGCACCGGCAAGGGGTTCGAGGAGACCGACCGGCGGGCCGCGCGGATCTTCGGGGAGTCGGCACGGGCCGCGAACGTACGCCGCCTCGTCTACCTGGGCGGGCTCACCCCGTACGGCGTTCCGGAGCGGGAGCTGTCGCCGCATCTGCGCTCGCGTGCCGAGGTGGGCCGCATCCTGCTGGACTGCGGTGTGCCCACGGCCGTGCTGCGGGCGGCGGTCGTCATCGGCTCGGGTTCGGCCTCCTTCGAGATGCTCCGCTACCTCACCGAACGGCTGCCGCTGATGATCACCCCGAGCTGGGTGCACACCCGGATCCAGCCGGTCTCCGTCAGGGACGTGCTGCGCGCCCTGGTGGGCAGCGCCAGGCTGCCGGACGACGTCAGCCGGGCCTTCGACATCGGCGGCCCGGACATCCTGACGTATCGGGAGATGATGCTCCGGTACGCCGCCGTCGCGGGCCTGCCGCGCCGGGTGATCCTGCCCGTGCCGGTGCTCACCCCGGGCCTGTCCAGTCAGTGGGTCGGACTGGTGACACCCGTCCCGGCGTCGATCGCTCGGCCGCTCACCGAGTCGCTGCGGCACGAGGTGGTCTGCCGCGAGCACGACATCGCCCGGTACGTGCCGGATCCGCCCGGTCATCCGGTCGGCTTCGACGAGGCGGTCCGGCTCGCCCTGCGCCGGGTGCGCGACGCGGACGTCGCCACCCGCTGGTCCTCGGCCTCGCTGCCCGGGGCCCCCAGCGATCCGCTGCGGACCGACCCGGACTGGGCCGGCGGCAGCCTCTACACCGACCACCGAGAGCTGAGGGTGGACGCACCGCGCACCTCCCTGTGGCGGGTGATCGAGGGCATCGGCGGGGACAACGGCTGGTACTCCTTCCCGCTCGCCTGGGCGGTACGGGGGTGGCTGGACCGGCTGGCGGGCGGGGCCGGCCTGCGCCGGGGGCGCCGGGACCCCACGCGGCTGCGGGTGGGCGACTCGCTGGACTTCTGGCGGGTCGAGGAGATCGAACCGGGGCGGCTGCTCAGACTGCGCGCGGAGATGCGGTTGCCGGGTACGGCGTGGCTGGAGATGTACGCGGAGACGGACGACGCCGGGCGCACCCGGTTCCGCCAACGCGCCCTGTTCCATCCGCACGGGCTGCTCGGCCACGCGTACTGGTGGGGCGTCTCGCCGTTCCACGCGATCGTGTTCGGTGGCATGGCCCGCAACATCGCCCGGGCGGCCCTGGCGGACGCGGCGTCCCGGGCGCAGGAGCAGGCGCAGCAGCCTGCGAGCCGATGAGGCGGGGTGGCGCCGGCGCATCCGTCGGAGCCCGCCGCCCGGAAAAGAGGTTCAATCGGTCATTCACTCCCCCGGAGCCCCGCCCATGAACGTCTCGGTCGTCCTGTTCACCTCCGACCTGCGGCTGCACGACCACCCCCCGCTCCGCGCGGCCCTCGACGGCGCCCGTCAGGTGGTCCCGCTGTTCGTACGCGACCGTGCCGTGGACGGCGCCGGCTTCGCCGCGCCCAACCGGCTGGCGTTCCTCGCCGACTGTCTGCGCGATCTCGACACGGGCCTGCGGGAGCGGGGTGGCCGGCTGGTGGTGCGGTCCGGGAACCTGGTGGAGGAGGTGTGCCGGGTGGCAGCCGAGGCGGAGGCCGACGAGGTCCATCTGGCGGCGGACGTGAGCGCGCACGCACAGCGCCGTGAGGAGCGGCTGCGGCGCGCGCTGGAGGCGGAGGGCGTGCGCCTGCATGTCCACGGCACGGTGACGACGGCGGTGGATCCCGGTGCGGTGGCCCCGGCGTCCTCGGACCACTTCGCGGTCTTCACGCCCTACTTCCGGCGCTGGTCGCAGTACCGGCTGCGCGACCCGCTCGCGGCGCCCCGTGCCGTGCGGGTGCCGGACGGGATCGGTTCGGAGGAGCTGCCCGGGCGCAAGGGACTGCCGGGACTGTCGCCGCGGTCGGCCCCGGGTGGCGAGACGGAGGGCCGGGAGCGGCTGGCCGTCTGGCTGCGCTCGGGCATCGCCGCGTACGCGGACCGGCATGACGATCTGGCCGGCGACGCGACCTCCCGGCTCTCGCCGCACCTGCACTTCGGCACGCTCTCCCCCGTCGAGCTCGTGCACCGGGCGCGCGCGGCGGGCGGGCCGGGTGCGGAGGCGTTCGTACGGCAGGTCGCCTGGCGTGACTTCCACCGCCAGGTGCTGGCGGCCCGGCCGGAAGCGGCGGCCGCCGACTACCGCACCAGGCACGACCGCTGGCGTTCGGAGCGGACGGCCGGTGCGGACATCGAGGCCTGGCGGGAGGGCCGTACCGGCTATCCGGTGGTGGACGCGGCGATGCGGCAACTGCGCGAGGAGGGCTGGATGCACAACCGGGGCCGGCTGCTGACGGCGAGTTTCCTCACCAAGACGCTGTACGTCGACTGGCGGATCGGCGCCCGGCACTTCCTGGAGCTGCTGGTCGACGGGGACGTGGCCAACAACCAGCTCAACTGGCAGTGGATGGCCGGCACCGGCACCGACTCCCGGCCCAACCGGGTCCTCAACCCCGTCACCCAGGCGAGGCGGTACGACCCGGAGGGGGCGTACGTACGGCGCTGGGTGCCGGAGCTGGAGGGTGTGGCGGGAGCGGCCGCGCACGAGCCGTGGAAGCTGACGGGGCCGGACCGGGCGGCGCTCCTGTATCCCGAACCGATCGTCGGTCTTTCCGACGGACTGGACCGCTTCAGACGGGCACGCGGAGGGGCCTGAGAGCCGGGGTGCGGGCACGGCAGCGCCGAAGATTCGCGCGGGCACGTCGAGTCGGCTGAGTCCGGCGTTGAGCGCCTCCAGCGGCAGCGTGTGCTGCTCGCCCGGTACGCGGACCAGCACGACCGGTCCCGGCCCGCCGGCCGGGTCTCCCGGTACGGCGGGCCGGGGGGCCTGACACAGGGCGGCGGAGACGGACGCCTGATGCCTTGCGACGCAGAGACGCCGCACGGCCGGCCGAAGGGGCGCAGCCTTCGGGTCGGCTGCCTCAGCACCCGGTCCGACCTCTACACATAAAGGCCAGATAAGCGCAAAATGTCCCTTACGCGGCGCTTACCGCACACCGCACACACGCGGTCGGCCAGCAAGTCGAAGGAGACGAGTGATGGCCAACGTCTCGCCAGGCAGCAGAAATGACATATCGACCCACCCCGACGCATCCGAGATGCGGGCCCGCTACGACCGCATGCTCGGCGGCCGTGATGTGGCGCTCGTGGACGGACCCGTGTTCCTGCTCGGTCTGTACTGCGCGGTGTCCCCGTGGATCCTCCACTACACCACCAGTCAGCCCGCCCTCATGACCCACAACCTGATCGTCGGCATCGCCATCGGCCTCCTGGCTCTCGGTTTCACCGCCGCTCCGGACCGTATGTACGGCCTGAGCTGGGCCATGTGCGCGCTCGGCGTCTGGATGATCATCGCACCGTGGGTCGTCGGTGACAGCCCCGACGCCGGCGTCGCGGTCAACAACATCATCATCGGCGCCCTGGCGGTGATCCTGGGCATGATGTGCGCCTTCACGGCGGCGAGGAGCACCCCGCGGCCATAGCCTGTCGCTCCCGAAACCAGGAACACGGTCCGGCCGGCCCGCACCACGGGTCGGCCGGCCCGCGCCGTCCGCCCGGAAATCCGTTGGCGGGCACTGTCCCACGGCTGCCAGGCTGCCCGAATGCATCATGCGGAAGTGCTGCTCATCGGGGGGCGCGCCGGCGTCGGCAAGACGACGGTGGGCTGGGAGGTGTCGGCGCGGCTGCGGGCGGCAGGCGTCCCGCACGCGGTGATCGACGGGGACTTCATGGGGCAGGTGCACCCGGCGCCGCAGGGTGATCCCACCCGGGCCGTCGTCGTGGAGCGCAACCTGACCGCCGTCTGGGGCAACTACGCCGAGCTCGGCTACCGGCGGCTCGTCTACACGAACACGGTGTGCGTCCTCGAGGAGGCGGCGGGTTCCTTCCGCCGGGCCATGGGGGACGACGTCCGGCTCCACCGGGTCCTGCTCACCGCCACCGACGAGACCGCCGCCCGGCGGCTCACCGGGAGGGAGCTGGGATCCGAGCTCGAGAGCGAACTGACGAAGAGCGTCCGCAAGGCGCGACTGCTCGACGATCGGGCGCCCGCGGACACCCACCGGGTGACGACCGAGGGTCGGTCGGTGCCGGACATCGCCCGTGAGGTGGTGGCCCACACCGGTTGGGCCGCCCCGTAGGACGACCCAACCGGCTCCGCGTCAGCTGACGTTGAGTGCCGTGTCGTCGATGACGAAGGACGTCTGCAGTGTGGAGCCCTCGGTGCCGGTGAACTTGAGGGTGACGGTCTGCCCGGCGTAGCTCGCCAGGCTGAAGCTGCGCTGGGTGTAGCCGCCGGCCGCGTTGAGGTTGGAGTAGGTCGCCAAGGTGCTCAGGACGGTTCCGGAGCTGTTGAGCACCTGGACCTTGAGGGTGTCGTACGCCGTGCTGGTGGAGGTCTCCGCCGTGTCGATGTGCAGAGAGAAGCCGAGGGCGGCGGTGGTGCAGGCGGACGGGATGGTCACCGACTGGGAGAGCGTGTCGGTGGTGGCGGTGCCGTAGCCGTCGAGCCAGGCGTAGTACGAGCCCGTACGGGCCGACTGGCTGGAGGAGTTGGTGATCACACCGCTCGAGGCGCTCCAGATGGTGGCGCCGGACTCGAAGCCGTTGTTGCCGAGGAGCTGGGCGGCGGTGCAGGAGCCCGAGCCGCCGCCGTCCCCGCCGCCGCTGCCGCTCGCGCCGGCGAGCCACTCGGTGGCGTTCAGTGCGAGGGCGGCGTTGGTGGCACCGGTGTCGTTCCAGCCGTCGTAGAGCGTGTTGCCGGACTGGCCGGTGCCGTCGTCGACGGGCGAGCTGTCGCCCCAGAACGCGACGCGGCCGCTGCCGAAGGTGCTGGTGGCGAAGAAGGCGCCGGTGTTGCCGGAGTAACCGCTGCGGTAGAGCAGGCCCTTGACGCTGGAGTTGTCCGAGGGCTTGAGGGTGGCCGTGGTGCCACTGGCGATGAGGCTCTTGGTGACGGTCCCGAAGGAGCCGTGCAGCACCGGGTCGGTGCTGTCGCTGATGGCGGCCGGGTAGCCGGAGCTGATGCTGAGGGAGTCGATGGAGAAGCCGAACGGGTCGGTGGAGTCGACGCTGTTGTTGGTCATCAGGTCGTTGAGGACCTCGACCGCGTCCTCGCCGTCGTTGTTGCGGTCGGCGCCGGTGTGGTCGGAGATCATGAACAGGCCGCCGCCGTTCTTCACGAAGTTCATGATCGCCGTCTTCTCGGCGGTGGTGAACAGCGTGTTGGGTTCCGGCAGGACCAGCGTGTCGAAGTTCGACAGGTCGGTGGACGACGAGCCGCCGTAGGTGAGGGCGCTGGTGGCGGTCTTGAGGCTGTAGTCGCCGGTCTTCTGCAGGGCGACGCCCCACGACGACAGGGCGCCGGTCCAGTCCGTCTCGGAGGACGGGGAGGAGTCCTGGGACAGGGGGTCGGGCTTGCTGGTGGAGATGATCCAGTCCGCGTTGCCCGCCTCCTCGGCGTGGCCGTCGTCGAACAGGATGCGGTGGGGGGTGGCCGCGTGAGCGGGGGTGGCGGTGGCGCTGGCCTCGAGGGCGGCTCCGGTGACGAGCAGACCGAAACCGGCCAGGAGGGTGGTGACCTTGCGGCGGGATCTCTGTGATCCGAGCATCCGGCGAACCTCCGTGAACGGTGGGGAGACGAGGGTGCGGGCGCCGATCTGCGCGCGTAGACCCGGCATCGAAGGGTTCTACACGCGTTGAACGATTGAAAGGTACATGGCATGGCCACGCCGTGAACATCAAACGCGGGCAATGATGTGGGCAATGACTTGGGCGATTACATCGGCAATCGCCCCGCGCGGGAACCGGAGCGGACTGCCCCACCCCGCAGGGGGCACAAGGACAGCAAAGGTGGTCTCGCAGAGGAGGGGCGGAGATGGAAGTCGACGGCATCATCAGTGCCATCTTCATAGGCATCATTATCGGCGTTCTGGGCCGGCTCGTCGTCCCGGGCCGCCAGCGCATCGGCGTGCTGTGGACGATCCTGGTCGGCGTCGTGGCCGCGCTGATCGGTTCGGCGATCGCCGCGGGCCTGGGCGTGGCCGACACCAAGGGCGTCGACTGGGTCGAGTGGCTCATCCAGATCGCTCTCGCCGCACTCGGTGTGACGGCGCTGGACCGCGCCAAGGCACGGCGCTGAACGCGCCGCACCGATGGTGCCCCGAAGTCCCGGACGGCCTTCATCCCGGCCGTCCGGGACGGTGCGTCCCGCCGGCCACCGGCCCGACACCCGGCGAGCAGCCGACCGCCCGCCCTCGAGGGAGCCGAACCGGAGCCGGCCGTGAGGCGCTACGGCGCGTAGAGGAAGGGCGTCGTCGTGGTCAGCGCCGCGAAGCCGAGGCGTTCCAGGATGGGCCTGCTCTGGTCGGAGGCGTCGACCTGGAGGTAGCGGTAGCCGCGTTCGGCGGCGATGCGGGCACGGTGGGCGATCAGGGCCCGGTAGATACCCCGGCCGCGCCAGGCGGGGACGGTGCCGCCGCCCCACAGACCGGCGAAGCTCGTGCCGGGCACCAACTCCATCCGAGCCGAGCTCACCGGTTCGTCCCCGGCCAGAGCGACCAGGGCGACGATCGTGTCCGGGTCGGCGGCGAGCCGGGCGCGCACGAGATCGCCCAGCCATGACCCGTCGTGGCCGAAGGCCTTCTCGTTCGCCCGAACCATGAGGTCGACACCCGCCCGGTCGGTCACGGGCAGGATGCGCACGCCCTCAGGCGGTGCGGCGTCGACGAGTTGCTCGCTCGTCTCACCGATCATCAGGGTCTCCTCCGGCTCGGCCTCGAACCCGGCTTCCGTCAGCCGTCGTCCCAGGTCGGCGGGCCGGTCGTGCCCGTGGTGCTTCCACTCGAACTCCCGGCCGAGCCCGGTGAAGTAGCCGACCTGCTCGGCGATCGCCGCGTCGGCCCCAGCGGCGTCGAGGCCCGACCACAGCACGCCGTTCCACCCGCCCTCGCCGCCCACGTGGCGGACTACACCACCGATCCGTTCGACGCGCGCGTCGGAGCTCTCGGGGCGGGCGCCTTCACGCATGTCCCGGTCGTACAGGGCGAGTACCGCGGCATGATCCATACGGCCACTCCAGCACCCCGGCACCGCCCCCACAACCGAATTAGGGCGCCCTGCCGCCGGGCGCGTTCCCGGGCGCAAGGGGGTACCGCGCTCCCCGTGGCGCCCCCCATGTACACGGGGCCCGCGCCTTGTGCCGGGGCCCCGTGCACATGGGGGGCGGGCCTCAGCCCTTCCCCTCCGGGCGGAACCGGCGGTAGAGGATCGCTCCGGCGAGCGCCAGCGCCGCGCTGCCCGCCACGGCGGGCAGGGTCGCGTCGGCGCCCGTGTGGGCGAGTGAGGAGTGCGTGCCGGATGCCGCCGGCGCCTGGGGCGCGGCGGCGTGCGGGACGGTCTTCGGACCCTGTCCGGGGCCAGGCTGCTGGGGCTCGGGCTCGGGCTCGGGGGCGGAGGGCTGGCGCGCCGGGGGTTGGGGTGCGGCCGGGTGGGCGGGTTCGTCGCCATGGGTGCGCGCGGGGCCGTCACCGGGGGTGTTGGCGGACTTGTTGCCGAAGGCCGGGTTCAGGATCCCGACGGCGTTCACGCTGTTCCCGCCGACGTTGACCGGGAGGTCGACCGGCAGTTGTCCCGCGTTGCCGGAGACGACGCCGGGCGAGCCGACCGCCGCGCCCCGCGCGGTGGCCCCGGCCGGTGCGCCCTTCGGGGCGGCGCCCTCGTTCGCACACTTGTTGCCGAAGACGGGGTTCAGCGCACCCACCGCGTCCACGGTGTTGCCGCACAGGTTGACCGGGATGTGCACCGGCACCTGAAGGCCGTTGCCGGAGATCGCGCCGGGCGAGCCGGCCGCGGCATCGGCGGCGGTGGAGTCGGCGAACGCCGGCATCGTCACGGCGGCCATCGCGCCGGAGGCGGCTGCTACAGCGATCACACCGTTTCGGGTGGCCCGTCTCATGGGTTCCCTGCCCTTCCAGACATGTCGCGGGCACTCACCCGCACCGGATAAAACGCGGGCGAACCGGCCGAGTTATGCCCAATCCGTCATTCACCCCATCGGACGTCCCCGCTTCGAACGGCCGCACACCCGCGAGAGCGCCCGCCCGGGCGCTCCCGCCCGCCCGGAGGCGAGCCGTCCGGAGGCCGCTTATCGTGATCCGAGGCGCCGTTCCCCGGTCCGCTGCAAGGCGTCCCTGGAGGCACTGATGCTGGCCAAGCTGTCGACGCGGCCCAGTGCGCGCCGCTGCGCGCTCGCCACGGGCGCCGCACTGATCCTGCTGGGCTCGGGGCTGCCGACGGCAGCCGCGGCCGGGGACGACCCGTCCGGCCTGTCCCGGTTCTACGATCAGAAGGTCGTCTGGAAGGCGTGCGATCTCGACGGCGCGCCCGAGGACCTCCAGTGCGGCAAGGTGACCGTCCCGCTCGACTACGCGCACCCCGGAGCGGGCGCGCTCGACCTGGCCCTCGCCCGCTACCGGGCCACCGGCGACAAGCGGGGCTCGGTCGTGCTGAACTTCGGCGGGCCCGGCGGTGCGGGTGTTCCCGAACTCGCTTACGGCGGCAAGGACTTCCTGGACCTCACGAACGGCTACGACGTGGTGTCCTTCGACCCCCGGGGCGTCGGCCGTTCCTCGCCCGTCAGCTGCGGTGACACGGAAGGGGACGAGGGCCTCGGCGCCCTGGAGGACGGCTCCGCGCTCGAGGATCCGAGGGCGCTGCTGGCGAAGCTGAAGAAGGCGGCCGCCGCCTGCGCCAGGAACTCCGGGCCGGTCCTGCCGCACATCGGCACGGTCGACGCCGCTCGGGACATGGACGTGATCCGCCAGGCCCTGGGCGACAAGAAACTCAACTACCTCGGCTTCTCCTACGGCACCCGGCTCGGCGCCGTGTACGCGGCCCAGTTCCCGCACAAGGTGGGCCGGGTGGTCCTCGACGGGGTCGACACCCTCACCGAACCGCTCGCGGAGCAGGGAATCGCCGGCGCCCGGGGGCAGCAGGTGGCGCTGGAGGACTTCGTCGGCTGGTGCGTGACGGACATCGCCTGCCCGTTCGGCCAGGATGCGCGGATGGCCCGCGAGAAGATGGTCGCACTGGTCCGCTCGCTCGACGAGGATCCGTTGCCGACGGACTTCGGTGCCGACTTCACCGGGCAGGACCTGGTGGGCGCCCTGGGGCAGGGCCTGTACAGCAAGGAGCTGTGGCCCTCGCTGGAGCGGGCGCTCGCCCAGCTGGTGGAGGACGGCGACGCCGGGGCGATCATGGCCTTCGCCTCCGGCGGCCTGTCCTTCCCGTTCCGCGCCCCGGGCGAGACCGAGCCCTCACCCAGTCCCCTGGTCGGCGAAGAAGACGTCCCCCTCGACAACCTCGCGGCGGCGCTGATGGCGATCAACTGCGCCGACGACCCCGACCGCCCCACCGCCGAGCGGATCACCTCCGACCTCCAGCGCCTGCGCGCCGCCTACGACGAGGCGTCACCGGTATTCGGACAGTACCGGCTCACCGAGGTCCTGCTGTGCTACGGCCGCCCCAGGGGCACCGACTTCATCCGCGACGAGGTGAAGGATCTCGACACGCCGAAGATGCTTCTCGTCGGGACCCGGGGCGACCCGGCGACGCCGTACCGCTGGACCGTGGAGACGGCCGAGCGGCTGGGGGACTCGGCCGTGGTGCTCGACAACAGGGGCGAGGGCCACACCGGATACGGCTCGTCCAAGTGTGTGCACCGCAAGGTCGACGACTTCCTGCTGTACGGCTCCCTGCCGCCCAGCGGCAGTTCCTGCGGGCCCGACGAGGACGCCGGCTGAGTGCGCCGGTACGCGCCGTTGCTGCTCGTCGCCCTGTGTGCGGCCGGGGCGCTGACCGCGTCGTACGCCGTGTCTGCCCGGTGGTGGGCTGCGGCTGGGCCGCTGCTCGCCCTGACCGTCCTGGGCGGGTTCGACATGGCGCAGCGCCGGCGCGCGCTGCTGCGCAACCACCCGCTGGTCGGCCGGCTGGGATTTCCGGTGCGGGAGCCGGAGACCCCGCCGCGCACCGAGCGCGAGGGGTACGAGTTCCTCGTGCCGTCGATGAGCCCGCTCCCGCCGCCCGAGGAGGAGCCGAGAGTGCGCGTCGGCGGGCCCGACTGCAGGCTGCCGTATGACATGGCCCTGCTGAACGTGTCCGCGATGAGTTTCGGGGCGCTGTCCTCGCGCGCGGTGCTCGCGCTCGGCCGCGGTGCGGCGCTGGGCCGTTTCGCGCAGGACACCGGGGAGGGCGGGCTGTCGGATCACCATCTGCGCGGCGGCGGCGACCTCATCTGGGAGATCGGCTCCGGGTACTTCGGCTGCCGCACGTCCGACGGGGGCTTCGAGGCGCGGGAGTTCGCGGACAAGGCGGCGCTGCCCGAGGTGAAGTGTGTGTCGCTGAAGATCTCGCAGGGGGCCGGTCCGGGAGGCGGCGCCGTGCTGCCGGGGGCCAAGGTGAGCGCGGAGGTGGCGCGGTCGCGGGGCGTTCCGGAGGGTGAGCCGGTGATCTCGCCGCCGAACCACCGGGTGTTCTCGACACCGCGTGAGCTGGTGCTGTTCCTGGCCCGGCTGCGGGAGCTGGCGGGAGGCAAGCCGACCGGTTTCAAGCTGTGCGTGGGCTCGCGGCGGCAGTTCCTCGCGGTGTGCAAGGCCATGCTCGCGGAGGGCGTGACGCCCGACTTCGTCGTGGTGGACGGGTCGGAGGGCGGGACTGGATCCGGGCCGCCGCGGTTCGCGGACCGGCTGGGCATGCCGCTCACCGAGGGGCTGATCACCGTGCACAACGCGCTCGTCGGCGCGGGCCTCAGGGATCGGATCCGGATCGGCGCGAGCGGCGGGGTGGCCACCGGATCGGACATCGTCAAACGGCTCGTCCAGGGCGCCGACTACACCAACGCGGCCCGCGCGATGATGTCCGCCCTCGGCTGCGTCCGCGCCCACCGCTGCCACACCGACACCTGCCCGGTCGGCGTCGCCACCCAGGACCCGCGTCGGACCTGGGCGCTGAACGTGGGCGACAAGGCACAGCGCGTCCACCGCTACCAGCGGGCGACGGTGCGCGGCGCCGTCCGGATCATGGCGGCGATGGGCGTACCGGAGCCGAGCGGGCTCACCCCCGGGCACCTGTTGCGCCGTACGGACGCGACGACGGTCCGCTCCTACGCCGAGCTGTACGAATGGCTGGAGCCGGGCGTGCTGCCGGCCGGGCCGCCCGCCTCCTGGGCGGCGGACTGGGCGGCGGCGGACCCGGACAGCTTCGGCTGACGCTCAGCCCACGAAGGCGTCGATCGCCGCCGTCAGCTCGGCCGGCTTCTCCACGGGCAGTTCATGACCGGCGTCCAGGATGCGGACGGTGGCGTCCGGGTACGCCTTCGCCATCCGCAGCATCTGCTGCACGGGCAACTGGATGTCGTGGTAGCCGTGGATCATCAGGGTGGGGGCCTGGATCTCGCCGACCCGGTCCAGGACGTCGAAGGCCCGCATGGCGCCGTACAGCGTCATGACGACCTCGCGCGGGGTGTCGGCCGAGGACTTGATGTACGCGCGGATCTCGTCGCGTGGGTAGCCGGGGGCGAAGGCGCGCTGGATGTTGGTGGCCACGAAGAGCTTGAAGGGCACGAGGGTGGAGGCGGCCATCAACAGGCCCCGGCCCCGGCTGAAGGTCATGCGGGCGATGGAGTTCACCAGGACCAGGCGCTCGACCCGCTCGGGGTGCGAGAGGGCGATCGTCTGCGAGATCATCCCGCCCATCGAGTGGCCGACCAGCACGAACCGCTCGATCTTGAGGTGGTCGAGCAGGGCGATCAGGTCCTTCGCCAGTTCCTCGACCGTCTGCACACCCGCCCCGCCGCTCTCGCCGTGGCCGCGCAGGTCGAACCGGACCACCCGGCGCTTCTCGGAGAAGTGGGCGACCTGGTGGTCCCAGCGGTGCCGGTTCGCCGTCCAGCCGTGCACGAACACCAGAGGCACCCCGCCGCCGTCGCGCGGACCCTCGTCGTCGTACGTCAGAGTTGCGCCGTCGACTTCGAGCTGCGGCATGGGGGCCTCCTGCGGTACGTCCCGGTTACTGACGCGTACGGTAACCGGGAGCCGGGGCCGCCGTCACCGTCGCCCCTCAGGAAATCGAGAGTCGCGGACGCGAGAAGTACCCAACAGTGCAGCCACTTGACCCTTTTATCCCCGTTACCCCGAATGCCTGACAAGCGAATCGGTCCTATGGTGCTCGTATGGAGCACGCACTCAGCCCCGCGACTCTCACCGAACTGCGCCGTCCGCGCCCCTATCCCGCGGTGTCCGTGCTGACCCCGACGCACCGCCGGGACCCCTTGAACGCCCAGGACCGGGTCCGGCTGCGCAATGTCGTGGCCGAGGCGAAGAAACAGCTGGAATCCGACCCGGCGGTCACCCGCGAGCGGCGCGCCGACGTCGCCGAGCAGCTCGACCGCGCCCTGGCCGAGATCGACCTCGCGCACACCGAGGACGGCCTGGTGATCTTCGCCGCACCGGGCGAGCACCAGGTGTGGTCACTGGCCCGTCCGGTGCCGGAGCGGGTCGTACTCTCGGACACCTTCCTCACCCGCAACCTGGTCTCGGCACAGGCCGCGGAACGGCCGTACTGGGTGCTGTCCGTCTCGGCCGACCGCGTCACCCTGTGGGACGGCGGGACCGACCAGGTCGCCCCGTTCCACGCCGGCGGTTTCCCGCTGGTCAGGCGGCAGGAGAACTTCGACGCCGAACGGCAGGAGCAGATCGGCGACATCCCGAGCACGTTCCGCGACGAGGGCACCCGGCACTTCCTGCGGGACGCCGACACCGCGATGGGCCGGCTGCTGCGCACGGATCCGCGGCCGCTGTACGTCACCGGCGAGCAGGCGGCGCTGTCGGCCCTCGACGAGATCGGCACCGTCACCAGGGAGGCGGTGCACATCCCGCACGGCGGACTGTCGCACAGCACCCCGGACGCGGTGTGGCAGGCGGTGCGCCCGGTGGTCGCCGCCGAGGCCCGCCGGAGCGTGGACACGGTCGGCCGGGAGCTCGAATCGGCCCTCGGCCGCAAGGAGTTCGCGGCCGGCGTCGACGAGGTGTGGCAGAGCGCCCGGGAGGGCCGGGTCCGGCTGCTGGCCGTGGAGGAGAACTACCGGGTGACGGTGCGGGACGACGGCGACCATCTGGTCCCGGCCGCCAGCGGCGATCTCGATGCGCGCGAGGACATCGTGGACGAGATCGTCGAGCAGTGCCTGGAGACGGGCGCCGAGGTGCGCTTCGTCCCGGACGGCACCCTGGGCGACGCGGCCGGGATCGCGGGCGTGCTGCGATACTGAAGCTCCCTCCGAACCCCCTCCCGCCCGGCGTACGCTACGGCGTGATCGTCGGCGGGAGGGAGTGCGCACGTGGGTGACCTGCTGGGTGTGGCGGTGCTGGGGGCCGGGCACATGGGGGCCGACCACATACGGCGTCTCGACCGCGTGGTGAGCGGAGCCAGGGTCGCCGCCGTGGCCGATCCGGAGGCGGCGCGGGCGAGGGAGGCCGTCGCCGGCCTCGACGGGGTATCCATCCACACCGAGACGGAGGCCGCGCTGGACGCCCCCGGCGTCGACGCCGTACTGATCGCCTCACCTGGTCCCGCGCACGAGGAGGCCCTGCTCGGGGCCCTCGCCCGGGGGCTGCCGGTACTGTGCGAGAAGCCGATGGTGCCCGACTCCGCGGGGGCGCTGCGCGTGGCCGAAGCGGAGGCCCGCCTCGGCCGGCGGTTCACGCAGGTCGGCTTCATGCGGCGCTTCGACGCCGAGTACCGCCGACTCAAGGCGCTGCTGGACGACGGGGGCCTGGGGCGGCCGTTGATGCTGCACTGTGTGCACCGCAACGTCTCCTCGCCCCCGGACTTCACCAGTGCGATGCTGATCGACAGTTCCGTGTCGCACGAGATCGACGCGGCGCGCTGGCTGCTCGGACAGGAGCTCACCGCGGTCACCGTGATGCGCCCGCGCCCCTCGTCCGGTGCCCCTGAGGGGCTGCTGGACCCGCAGTTCGTGCTGTTCGAGACCGAGGGGGGAGCCCTGGTCGACGTGGAGGTCTTCGTCAACTGCGGCTTCGGCTACCAGGTGCGCTGCGAGGCCGTGTGCGAGGCGGGCAGCGCGCGCGTCGGCGACGACCGCGGGTTGCTGGTGACCGCGCGGGGCAGCGCCGCGGCGGAGGTGCCGCAGGACTATCTGGTGCGTTTCGTGACGGCCTACGACCGCGAGGTGCAGACCTGGGTCGACGCCACCCGGCGCGGGCGGGTCACCGGCCCGACCGCCTGGGACGGCTACGCGGCCTCCGCCGTCGCCGAGGCCGGCGTCCGGGCCCTGGAGAGCGGCGAGCGTGTCCTCATCGAACTGGCCCCGCGCCCGGACCTGTACGCCGGACGCGACTGACGCGAGGACGGCCCGGACGTCGTCGGGCCCGGACGCCGGCCCCTGAATGCCTCGGACATCGCCGGGGCCGCGGCCCGGCGCCGGAGGGCCTCAGACATTGCCGAGCAGGGCCTGGAGCCCCTCGTCGACCGCGGCCGCGACGTCCTCCCCTCCCGCCGCGACCACGGCATAGGTACGCAGCAGGAAGCGGCGCAGGGCGAGGGTGTCGAACTGGAGCAGTGCCATCCCGAACGGCGAGTGCAGCTCCACCACCGTACGCGCGCGGCCGCACGGCCAGATGTGCACGTCACCGGTTCCCGCCGGACCGCCGAGCCCCTCCTCAAGGAGGGCGCGGCCGAAGGTCCAGGTGGCTCCCTCGCCGGCGAGGGAGACCTCCGCCGGGAAGTCGACGTGCACGGCGAAGGGGTCCGCGGCGGCGTAGCGGAGCGTCGCGGGGACGGGCAGCTCCTGGTCCTCGGCGGTGATCAGGCGGGCGTGGACGGGCTGTTCGAGGGTGAGGTCCATGCTTGTAGGACTTCGGATGTGCCGATCGCATTACGCAAAAGCGGGCGTGAATTGATGTGATCTGCATCACGACCCCGCTGAGCAGAACGGATTGCCGTCGAACATACGACTGACGGTCATCCCGCAGGTCCCTCCGGTCCCCCAAGTCACGTACGTCACCTACGACTTGCCCTTCTCTCCGGCATACGACCAGCCCCCTCGCGACGCCTCCATGGGGACGCTGGCATATGCCGGAGACACCACCGAATCGTGTGTTGCCAAATCCCTTACACGGTGTCGCGGGCTGTGCCACAGTCGTAACGGCCCTTCCATCCCCCCTCGTCGTACCGTCCCCCGCATCGGAGTGCGTCATGTCGTCCCCTCGCTCTGCGGACCACCCCGCCGCCCAGCCGCCGGGGCGCGGCTCGGTCGACGCGCTGATCACGCAGACACGACGGCTCAAGGGCGATGTGGACGCCGTACGCAGGGACGCGCAGGCCGACACGGCGGATCCGCAGGAGCGCTGGCAGCGCGCGCTGTACGACCTGGCGCTCCACCAACTCAACGACCTGGACACCCACTTGGCCCAGCTGCGGGACGGCCCACCCGCGGCCCCCGCCGTGCCGGGCGCCGCACCGGCCACCGCCCGGCGGGGCTCGCTGCTCAGCCGGGTCGGCAGCGCCGAGTGGAACCTGCTCACGGACGAGGCCGTCTGGTCCGAGGAGCTCTACGCCATCCTCGGCCGCGACCCGGCCACTCCCCCGCTCACCCTCGACGAACTGCCGTCCCTCGTCCTCGACGAGGACCGGCCGAAGCTCACGGCGATGGTCACGGACTGCCTGGTGGACGCGCGGCCCATCGACGGCGGATTCCGCGTCCGCAGGCCGGACGGCGAGGTGCGGACGGTCCACATGATGGGCGAGCCCGTGCTCGACGCCGACGGCGGCACCGCCTCGATGTGGGCCGTGCTGCGGGACGTCAGCCAACTGCGCAGGAGCCAGAGCGAGGTCCGCGAGACCCGTGACTCGCTGCAGCGCCACCGGTACCGCGCGCAGACCGAGCGCCGGCTCGCGGTCGAGCTGCAGGAAGCCGTGCTGCCGCCCTGGCGCGGCGCCCTGCGGCTCCCGCGCCAGGGTGCCCGCTCCCTCGAACTCGCCGCCCACTACCTGCCCGCCGCGACGAGCTCGCTCATCGGCGGAGACTGGTACGACGCGCTCGAGCTCCCCGACGGCCAGACCCTCCTGAGCGTCGGCGACCTCACCGGACACGGAGCGGCCGTCAGCTCGAACACGGCGATGATCCTGGGTGCCCTGCGTGGCATGGGGATGGCCGGCACCCGGCCGGCTCAACTCATGTCCTGGCTCAACCAGTTACTCGAGGCCACCGTCCAGCCGGCCCTGGCCAGCGCCCTGTGCTGTCACTACCGGCCCGACACCCGCACCCTCACCTGGGCACAGGCCGGACACCCCGCCCCGCTGCTGTTCCGCGACGGGACGGGGCGCCGGCTCGACACGCCCGGCGGTGTGCTCCTGGGCGCCACCTCCGGCGCCGGCTACGGACAGGCCGAGGAGACCCTCGCAGAAGGCGACCTGCTCCTGCTGCACACGAACGGGCTGGTGCCCGGCGACAGCGCGCACCGACTCCTCGACCTCGCCCCCCGCTTCCACGAGGCGCGCACCGCACAGGGCTGCGTACGGACACTCGTGGAGGAGTTCGGCGGGACCGAGCGTGACGACGACGCCTGTGTGCTGGTCGCCCGGGTCACCCCGTGATCAACCAGGTTGGTTAGCTGACTTCGACCGCCAACTCAGTCACGCCTGCGCGGCGTTGCCGCCCCGTCCCCCCTTCGGCTTCGGCAGCGCCAGCCTGATCTGCTCGCGCAGCTCGCTGATGCTCGGGTAACTCGCGTACTCCGCGGTGAGCCGGTACATCTCGCGCAGCCGGTCCCAGGTGCGGCGGGAGGAGTTCGAGCCCATCGACACCAGGGCCAGCCGGGCGTACCGGTCCGCCTGTTCGGGGTCGTCCGCGATGAAGCAGGCGGAGGCCATGGACAGATGGTCGAAGATCTTCGAGCGCTCCCGTCCGTCGACCCGCAGCGCCAGGGCCTTCTCGGCGTAGTACTGGGCGTGCACGGCCGCCTGCGGCTCGAACTCGGCCAGGGTGCGGTAGGCCAGGGCCTGCATGCCGTACAGATCCTCGTCCTTGAAGGTCTGCATCCACGGCGGGGGCTTCTCGTCGGCCTTGTCGGAGACGAAGAGGTCCTCCGCCTGACCGAGGGTGCGGCGCATGGCCTGGCCCTTGCCCATCGACGCCTGTGCCCAGGCCTCGATGGTGTGGAACATCGCCCGGGTACGGGGCAGAACGTTGTCACCGGCTCCTGCCTGGGCGAGTTTCATCAGGTCCAGGGCCTCGTCGGGCCGGCCGAGGTGGACCATCTGACGGGCCGCCCGGGACAGCGCCTCACCGGCCCGCGGGCGGTCACCGCCCTCTCTGGCGGCATGGGCCGCGATGATGAAGTACTTCTGGGCGGTGGGCTCGAGGCCGACGTCGTGCGACATCCAGCCGGCGAGGACGGCGAGGTTGGCGGCGACGCCCCACAGGCGCCGCTGGAGATGGGCAGGGTGGTGGTAGGCGAGCATGCCGCCCACCTCGTTGAGCTGTCCCACGACGGCCTTGCGTTGCAGCCCGCCCCCGCGGGCCGCGTCCCAGGCACGGAACACCTCGACCGAGCGCTCCAGTTCCTCGATCTCCTCCGTCCCGATGGGGGCGGCCTCGTAGCGGTCGAACCCAGCGGGGTCGGCATGGTGAAGGAGGGGGTTGTCGATGACGGGAGCGTCGGCGGAGAGAGTAGGATCGGTGTGCAGCCAGTCGTACATGGCGCTGCTGAGTGCGGATCCCGCCGTGAGCGCGACACCCGCGCCCACCAAGCCGCGTCGGTTGAGCATGAGGTCCATTCCCGTGAATTCGGTGAGGACCGCGGCAGTCCGTTCGGGCGCCCACGGCACACCGTCGGGATGCTCCACGCTCCCGCCGCCCGGCCGTTTCCCTGTACGCCCGTGCCGGACCAGACCGAGGTCCTCGATGGTCACGACACGGCCGAGACGCTCGGTGAACAGAGCCGCCAGCACCCGCGGCACCGGATCGCGCGGGATCTCTCCCATGTCGATCCACCGCCGCACCCGCGAGGTGTCGGTCGACAGCTGGGGGTGGCCCATGGCCGCCGCCTGCCGGTTGACCAGCCTCGCGAGTTCACCCTTGGACCAGCCGGCCAGGCCGAACAGGTCCGCCAGGCGGGTGTTGGGTCGTCCGCTCACGTAAGCCCCCAGGTTCTCGGCTGAGTTGACAGTAGCCCGGTGAAAGTTGCCGGGCGACTATTCGCCAGGGTTCGCCAGGGTCCGCCAGATGGTGTGCCACTGGGACATGGGTGTCAGGTAGGAACGCGCCACCCCGACCCGGTCGCCGAGGACATTCCCCAGGGTGCACCCGGGTGGTCCGGTCGGGGCAGCGTTTTGACGTCAGGCACACGAAGGGATCTGTTTCGCCCATGTACGCAGCATCGTCCTCCGTGTCCGCCCCGCCCCGGTCGCCGCACCTCCGCCCGGGCGGTGGCGGCCCCTACCTCGCCCCCGCGCGAACGGCGGCCCCCGTGCTCGGCGCGGGCGGTGTCCGCCGTCCCGCGGGGCTCGGCACCCAACCGCTCAGCGGGAGACTCGACTTGTCCGGCCCCCAGGGCGCCCAGCTGCGCACGGTGATCGCCTCGGTGCACCGGATCTGCCCCGAGTTCGCCCCGGTGCAGGTGCTGCGCCGCAGCGGACGCTCCGTCCTCCTGGTCGGTACGACGGGGCGCAGCACGGCCGTCGCGAAGTGCTTACTGGACCACTCACCCGTGTGGTCCGAACGGATCCGGCACGAAATAGCGGCGTACCGCACGTTCGTCCGGCAGCGCCCTCCGGTGCGGGTGCCGAGACTGATCGCGGCGGACCCGGACAACTGCACGCTGGTGATCGAGCGGATGCCGGGCCGGGTGGCGGCCCTGCAGCGGCATCCGGCCGAGGCCCCGCCACGCGCGGACATCAGGGCGGCGCTCGGCGCGGTCTGCCGGCTGAACGCCTGGCGGCCGCCGGCGGGCACCTTCGACGCGCCGCTGGACTACGCCGCCCGGATCGCCCGCTACCACGAGCTGGGTCTGCTCACCGACCGGGACATGGGCGACCTCCAGAAGCTGCTGCACGGCATCGCGGCCACCGCGGGCCGACAGGGCATGGGCCAGTTCTGCCACGGCGACGCCCTCCTGTCGAACATCCTTCTGTCACCGGCCGGTCCAGTGCTGGTGGACTGGGAGCACGCGGGCTGGTACCTGCCGGGCTACGACCTGGCGACCCTGTGGTCGGTCCTGGGCGACGCGCCGGTGGCACGCCGCCAGATCAGCCAGATCGCCCAGTCGGCGGGACCGGCGTCCCGGGACGCGTTCCTGGTGAACCTGATGCTGGTCCTGACCCGGGAGATCCGGACCTACGAGACGGCCGTGCAGCGTTCGATGCACGACTCCGCCCCGACGGCCCCGGCGGCGGCCCAGCCGGGTACCGCGCCGTCCGGCGAGGAGCAGCGGCTGCTGCTGCGGCGGCTGCACGACGACTGCCAGCTGGCCCGTCGGGCCGTGCGCGCGGCGGTCGGCACTCGCTGAGGGGACGAAGGTCCGCGGTGCGCCCGAACGGCGGCGCACCGCGGACCTTCGTACGTCACGGACCTCGTACGTCACGGACCTTCGCACTTCCAGGGACTCGCCGGAACCCGCCCTACCACGGCAAATGCCGCTTATGTGGGCATTATTGACGGGTTATCGGCACACCGAGGAGGCCGCATTGCGAGGACCTGTCACGCACCCCGGACCGCACAGCCATACCCGCAGAGCCGCCGGCGCCGTCGCCTCGGCGGCTCTGCTGCTGCCGCTGCTCGGCGCCGCGCCCTCCGCCGCGGAGGCCGAGTCGAGCGGCCTTCAGCAGGCCTTCGCCGCCGCGGCCGCCAAGTACCACGTGCCGCAGAGCGTGCTGCTCGGCGTCTCCTACCTCCAGTCCCGCTGGGACGCGCACGGCTGGGCGCCGAGCGTGACGGGCGGCTACGGTCCGATGCACCTCACGGATGCCCAGGCCGCCCTGGCCAAGGCCCCGCACCACAGCGAGGGCACGGAGGACCCCCGCGGCGACACCTCCCGCCCGGCCCGGCACCCGGTGGCGCGGCCGCCGTCCCCCGACGAGATCCCGGCCCGTCTGAGGACGCTCCCCAGAGCGGCGAAACTGACCGGACTGAGCGCCGGGAAACTGCGCACGGACCCCGCGGCCAATGTGCTGGGCGGCGCGGCCCTGCTCGCCGCCGCCCAGAAGGACCTGGGCGAGCCGCCGAGCGAGGATCCGGCGGACTGGTACGGCGCGGTGGCCCGGTTCTCGGGCGCGGACGACAGTGCGACCGCCGGCGCGTACGCGAACGACGTGTTCGACGTGCTGCGTACCGGCGAGCGGCGGGTCACGGACACCGGGGAACTGGTCGCGCTGGCCGGGCAGCCGAAGCTGGCACCCCGCATCGCCCAACTGGACCGGGCCGGCCTGCGGCAGGCGTCCGCCGAGGGCACCGAGTGCCCCTCGACGGTGTCCTGCGAGCGGATCCCGGCACCGTACGAGCAGTTCGGCCAAGGTGACTACGGCAACCACGACGAGGCAGACCGGCCCGTGTCGTCGACCGTCCGGTACATCGTCGTCCATGACACCGAGGGCGGCTGGGAGGGGGCCATCAACCTCGTCCAGGACCCCACCTATGTCTCCTGGCACTACTCGCTGCGCTCCACCGACGGCCACATCGCCCAGCACGTGCGGGTGAAGGACGTGGCCTGGCACGCGGGCAACTGGTACGTCAACGCCAAGTCGATCGGCCTGGAGCACGAGGGCTTCCTCGCCCAGCCGGACTCCTGGTACACGGAGGCGATGTACAAGGCGTCGGCCCGCCTGGTGACGTTCCTGGCGACGCGGTACGGCGTCCCGCTGGACCGGCAGCACATCCTGGGTCACGACACCGTGCCCGGACCGACCGCGGCGACCGTCCCGGGCATGCACACCGACCCCGGGCCGTACTGGGACTGGCGGCACTACTTCGAACTGCTGGGCCGGCCCCTCACGGCGACGGGGTCCGCGAGCGGCGGCGTCGTGACGATCCGGCCGGACTACGCGGCCAACCAGCCGGTGTACAAGGACTGCGGCGGCAAGGGCAAGGCCTGCGCGGTCCACGGCTCCAGCGCCGTGCGCCTGTACTCCGACCACGACGAGAAGTCGGCCCTGATCAAGGACGCCGGCCTGGGCACGACCCCGGGCACCGGCGTGAACGACCTCTCCTCACGGGTCTCCACCGGCCAGCAGTACGCGGTCGCGGACGCGTGGGGCGACTGGACGGCGATCTGGTACCTGGGGCAGAAGGCCTGGTTCAGGAACCCGAAGGACAGGCCCACGGCGGTGCCGACGACGGGCGTGCTGATCACTCCGAGGGCGGGCAGGGAGAGCATCCCCGTCTACGGGCGCGCCTATCCGGAGGCGTCGGCGTACCCGGCGGGGATCCCTGTCCAGCCGGTCTCCCCGCTCCCGTACACCCTGCCGAAGGGCCAGAAGTACGTGGCCGGCGACAAGATGCCGGGGGAGTACTTCTACGCGGTCGGCTTCGACACCGGCGCGCACCGGAACGTCGTCGGCCGGGACCAGTACTACGAGATCCAGTACGGCCACCGGGTGGCGTTCGTCCGGGCCGCGGACGTGACGGTCGTACCGGCGGTGTGAGGCCTCAGCCCTGCTGGAACAGCTCCGCCGGAAGCGGCTTCAGCAGGGCGTACAGGTCGTCGGTGATGGGGCGGTCCCAGGCGGCGATGGTCACCAGGACGTTGTCGCTGCGGTCGAACTGGACGCAGGAGATCCGGCTCTCGGAGAGCTTCAGCCGGCGCACGATGAGCAGGTTGTCGCCCTGCATCACCGGCATGTCCTCGGTGCCGACGACGGTCACCTCCTCGTCGTTCTCCAGCGCGAGCAGCAGTTGGGCCACCTCGAAGGGGATCTCCCCCTCGGCGACCTCGCGGGCCGGGGAGCCCTCGGGAAGGTTCCCGATGATCATCGCGGGGCCGCGGCCGCCGAACAGGTCGTAGCGCAGGAAGACGCCCTGGCAGCTGCCGTCGGGGGCGGGCAGCAGGCCGGCGCCCAGGTTGCCGGGCCAGTCGCCCGGGTCCATGGCCAGTACGTCGAAGTCGGGCCCGGCGGGAGTGGCGCTGCGGCGGCGGAGGAACGACATGCGGCAATGGTACGTGCCCGCAGGTGCGAGGCGGCTAGCGGGCGCCACCTTCATCGGGGCGTCGAAGCAAGCAACCTTCCGTGTGCACCACTCCTGCGGGGTGGCCCTTGAAGAAGCAGCGGACGCAGTGGGGGGGCGTGGCGGTCGGGGCCGGCGAGGTAGGCGATGGCGGCCCGCGAGGACCGTCGTGATCTCGGCGTCTGCCCGGGCGGGGCGCCGGTCCAGGGCGGGCCCGGCGTCTTCGGTCGAGGGTCCGGTGCGGGACGGGGACGGTGGGGTCCGGGCGTCCGCCGTGTTGAGCTGGAGGGCTTCGGCCACGGGCAGCAGACGGACGGCGTCGGCGGGGCTCGGCTCTCCGGGGCGTACGGCGGCCAGGGCGGCGGCGTCGGCACGTACACGTCGGCCTCCGGGAGGAGCTCGGCGCGGGCGCGCACCCAGGCGGTGAGGCCGGCGAGGCCGGCCAGGTCGTCGGTGATCCCGCCTCGCCGTCGTGCCGGAGGCCGGGGCGAGATCGAGGGCGAGCCGGGTGTGTCCCGGTGGAGCGAGTCCCGCTTCGCGCCCATGGGAGAAGGCCGGCCGCCCATGAGCGCCGCCGGTCATTCCTCGGCCGGTGCCGGCGGCACCACCGCGACCGGGCTCGCCGCGTGCAGCAGGACTGCGTGGGTCACGGAGCCCAGCATGCGGGCCGGGGCCAGCAGCCGGCGGCGGTGCCGGCCCACGACGACCAGGTCGGCGTCCTTCGACGCGGCGACGAGGAGCCCGGCCGCGTCGCCCGGGGCGGCGAGGGCCACGGCGGCGACGTCGGCGTGGCGTGCGCGGTGCGGGGCGAGGAAGCCGTCGGCGAGGGCGCGGGTCTCGTGCTCGATGGCCTCCTGGTCGACCGGCAGGGCCACTTCCTCGGGCGCGCCCCAGGTCTGGATCGGCCAGGGGTAGGCGGCGATCACCTGGAGGCGGGCGTCGCGCAGGGCGGCCTCGGTGAAGGCGAGGTCGAGGGTCGCGTCGTCGGGGCCGTCCACCTTGAGGCCCACCACCACCCTGGGTCCTGGTTCGGCCGGCAGCACCTCGTCGACCTCGCGGCCGGGCCGGGGCACCACCACGACCGGGCACTCGGCGTCCCGGGCCGCGGTCAGGCCGTTGGAGCCGAGCAGCAGACGTGCGAACCCGCCGCGGCCCCGTGAGCCGAGCACCAACAGCTGGGCCTCGGCGCCCAGTTCGGGCAACAGGGCGCCGGGGGCGCCGTCCAGTCCGACGTACTCCGTCTCCGGCGGGGTCTCGACCTCGGCCAGCCGGGCGCGGACATCGGCGAGCACCGGATCGGCCTCCGGGGGCGCCGGTACGACGACGGGGGCACCGGGCCGCGTCCAGACGGAGTGGTGGCGTACGTGCGCCACGCGCAGGCCGGTCCCGCGTCGGCGGGCGGCGTCGAGGGCCCAGTCCAGGGCGCGCAAGCTGTCGTCGGAACCGTCGACCGCCGCGACGACCGGCAGGGTGCTCATGGTCCTCACCTCCGGAGTACGACCTTCGTCCTGCTGGGGCCAGCCTCGCCCAGGCATGGCCCCGGCAGCACGCACGAGGTCGCGTGTCCGAAGAAAAGAGCCCCGACGGTCTCAGGTCAGGTCGAACTCCCCTTCCCGCGCCCCCGACACGAACGCGCCCCACTCCGCGGGAGTGAAGATCAGGGAGGGACTCTCGGGGCGCTCGCTGTTGCGCATCGCGATGAATCCCTCGACGAAGGCGATCTGGACATCCCCCAGACCCCGGCTGCTGGACTGCCACTCGGCGTTGCTGAGGTCCAGCTCCGGCTTGTCCCAGCCTGCGAGCGGCTGCTGCCTCTGGATGGTGCGCTCGGCCACGTCCGTGCTCCTCCCGGTTCGTCGTCCGCGGGCCAGCCTAGCGATCGGTCCCTGGCGCCGACAGAGCACGTGAGGAGTACCTTTCAGGACTCCGGTGGCCGCGCTCCCACGAGCCACATGGAGAAGAACTGCGAGCCGCCCCCGTAGGCGTGCCCGAGAACCTTCCTGGCCCGTTCCACCTGGTGTTCCCCGGCTTGTCCGCGCACCTGGAGCGCGGCCTCGGCGAAGCGGATCATGCCGGAGGCGCCGATCGGATTGGTGGACAGCACACCGCCCGACATGTTGACGGGCAGGTCGCCGTCGAGTTCGGTGACCCCGGACTCGGTGAGCTTCCAGCCCTCGCCCTCGGCGGCGAAGCCGAGGTTCTCCAGCCACATGGGCTCGTACCAGGAGAACGGTACGTACATCTCGACGGCGTCGATGTCCCGGCGCGGGTCGCCGATGCCGGCCTGGCGGTAGACGTCGGCCGCGCAGTCCTTGCCGGCCTGCGGGGAGACGGCGTCCTTGCCGGCGAAGAGGGTCGGTTCGCTGCGCATCGCGCCGCCGAGCATCCAGGCCGGCGGGCGGGGCGAACGGGCCGCTCCCGCCCGGTCGGTGAGGACCATCGCGCAGGCGCCGTCGGAGGAGGGGCAGGTCTCGGAGTAGCGGATCGGGTCCCACAGCATCGGGGAGGCCTGGACCTTCTCCAAGGTGATGTCGTGCTCGTGCAGATGGGCGTACGGGTTCTTCAGCGCGTTGCGCCGGTCTTTGTACGCCACCAGCGAGCCGACGGTGTCGGGCGCGCCGCTGCGCCGCATGTACGCGCGCACGTGCGGGGCGAAGAAGCCGCCCGCCCCGGCCAGCAGGGGCTGCTGGAAGGGGACCGGCAGGGACAGTCCCCACATGGCGTTGGACTCGGACTGCTTCTCGAAGGCCAGCGTCAGCACGGTGCCGTGGACGCGGGCCGCCACGAGGTTGGCGGCGACCAGCGCGGTGGACCCGCCCACGGAACCCGCCGTGTGGACCCGCAGCATCGGCTTGCCCACCGCGCCGAGCGCGTCGGCGAGGTAGAGCTCGGGCATCATCACGCCCTCGAAGAAGTCGGGCGCCTTGCCGATGACGACGGCGTCGATGTCGGCCCACGTCAACTCGGCGTCGTCGAGGGCGCGTCGCGCCGCCTCGCGGACGAGCCCCGCGATCGACACGTCCCGGCGTGCCGCGACGTGCTTGGTCTGGCCGATCCCGACGACGGCCACGGGTTCCTTGCTCATCGCGGATCCCCTTCGAGTACGGCGACCAGGTTCTGTTGCAGACACGGGCCGGACGTGGCGTGGGCGAGGGCCCGGTCGGACTCCCCCCGGTGGATACGGGCGGCGGCCTCCCCGATGCGGACGAGACCGGCGGCCATCATCGGGTTGGCGGCGAGAGCGCCCCCGGACGGGTTGACGCGGACCTCGTCGCCGAGCTTCAGCGCCTTGCGCAGGACGACCTCCTGCGCGGTGAACGGCGCGTGCAACTCCGCTGTGTCCACCGGCCGTTCGAAGGCGCCGGCCTTCTCGGCGGCCAGCCGGGCGGAGGGCGAGTCGGTCAGGTCGCGGACGCCGAGCGCGTGGGCCTCGATGCGGTGGTCGATGCCCCGGATCCAGGCGGGACGTGCGCACAGGGCGCGGGCCCGCTCCCCCGCCGCGAGGATCACGGCGGCGGCGCCGTCGCCGGTCGGCGGACAGTCGCCGGTGCGCAGGGGGCGTACGAGGTAGTCCCCTTGCGGCACCGGACCCCGCAGCTGTGCGTGCGGGTTGCCGGCCCCGTCGGCCCGGCTGCGGGCGGCGATCCCGGCGAGCGCGGGCTCGTCGGTGTCGCCCGCGTCGATCAGGGCCTGTGCCTGCAGGGCGGCGAGGGCGACGGAGTCGGGCCACAGCGGGGCGACGTAGTAGGGGTCGAGCTGCCGGGTGAGTACGTCCCGCACCGACCCGGGCGAGGACTTGCCGTACGAGTACACCAGCGCGGTGTCGGCGTCCCCCGTCAGCAGCTTCGTCCACGCCTCGTACAGCGCCCACGCGCCGTCCATCTCGACATGGGACTCGGAGATCGGCGGCCAGGCGCCGACGCCGTCGAGGGCGTGGGTGAAGGAGAAGGCGCGGCCGGCGAGGTAGTCGCTGGAGCCGGAGCAGGTGAAGCCGATGTCGGCGGTCTTCAGGCCGGTCCGCTCCAGCACGTCGTGCAGGACCGGCATGAGCATCTCCACCTCGGACATCTCCTCGGTGGTGCGCACGGTGTCGGTCTGCGCGAAGGCGACGACCGCGATCTCCCGGGTCACATCAGCTCCTTGTAGGTCTCGTAGGCCGCGTCGGGCTCGCCTGTCGGCCGGTAGTGGTCGGGGTAGCGGCCGCCCTCGGTCCACACCGGTTCGACCCGCAGGCCCATCCGCACCTGGTCGTACGGGATGCCGCCGATGCGCCCGTGCAGCGCGAGGTCGGCTCCGTCGAGGGCGATGTGGGCGTAGACGTAGGGGACTTCGATGTCGAGGTTCTTCGCCTTGATGTTGACGATGCAGAACGTGGTGACCGTGCCGCGCGGTCCGACCTCGACCTGCTCGGACGTGGCCACGCCGCAAGTGGGGCAGGCGCCGCGGGGTGGGACGTACACCTTGCGGCAGGACGGGCAGCGTTCGCCGACGGTCCGCCGGTCCGAGAGCGCGGTGATGTAGGCGGACTGGGCGCGGCCGGGTGAGTAGGTGTAGTCGAGGCGGGCGTGGGCGACGATCCCGGTGACCCGCTCCTCGAATGCGAGGTCGCTGCCGCCCGGCCGGCCCGCCTCGCCATCGTACGGCTCGAAGCAGGCGATGTCCGTGATCGCGCCGGTGCGCTCCTCGGCCCAGCGGATCCGCACGCGCATGCCGGTGTGGACGGCGTCGGGGCCGGGTGCGTCGAGGGCGTGCAGGAGGGCGGTGTCGGCGCCGTCGAGACGGACCAGGACCCAGGCGAAGGGGCCGGTGAGGGGCTGGCCCCGGCGGGGCTCGTGGTTCCAGGCCCAGGTGGTGACCGTGCCGGTGGGAGCGACTTCCACGAGGTCGCGCAGTTCCTCGGCGGTGACGGGGTCGTACTCGACGGGCGGGACGAGGGTGCGGCCGTCGCCGGTCTTCACCGCGAGGACGACGCGCTCGCGCAGGCCGGTCAGGAAGGCGCTCTGGACGGGGCCGAGGGACCGGGTGAAGGGGAACTCGACGACGAGGGGGGCCTTGAGGACTTCTGGCATACCGGTCTCCTTTGCAGGGCCTATGGGGGTCAGGCCCGCTTGTAGACGGGCGGGCGCTTCTCCGCGAAGGCGCGGGCGCCTTCCTTGGCGTCGGCGGTGTCGAAGACCGGCCAGCCGCGGGCGAGTTCGGCCGCGAGGCCGTCGGACTCGGTCATCTCGGCGGTCTCGTACACCGACGCCTTGACCGCCTCGACCGCCAACGGGCCGCAGGAGTTGATGCGTTCGGCGATCTCCAGGGCCTTCTCCAGGGCCGTGCCGTCCGGCACGACGTGGCCGATCAGGCCGATGTCCGCGGCCTCTGCGGCACTGTAGGGACGTGCGGTGAGCAGCATCTCCAGGGCGTGGGTGCGCGGGATCTGGCGCTGCAGGCGGACCGTGGAGCCGCCGATCGGGAACAGTCCCCGCTGGACCTCGAAGAGGCCGAAGGTGGCGGACTCGCCGGCGACGCGGATGTCGGTGCCCTGGAGCATCTCGGTGCCGCCGGCCACGCAGTACCCCTCGACGGCGGCGATCACGGGCTTGCGCGGCCGGTGGTGGCGGAGCATCGCCTTCCAGTGCAGGTCGGGGTCGGCCTTGAGCCGGTCCCGGTACTGCTCGCCCTCCATGCCCTTCCCGGCGAGGGCCTTGAGGTCCATGCCGGCGCAGAAGGTGCCGCCCGCGCCGGTGAAGACGACCGAACGGACCGAGTCGTCCTCGTCGGCCTCCAGCCAGCCGTCGTACAGGCCGACGAGCATGGCGAGCGAGAGCGCGTTCTTGGCCTGAGGCCTGTTGAGCGTGAGCACGAGTGTGGCGCCCTCGCGCTGCACGGTGAGGTGTTCGGTACCGCCCATGGCGCATCTCCCCTCGGAAAGAACGAGAACAGGTTGCAGGAGGTGTGATGCCACTTCAAGAGTTTTCTGACAGGTAGTCAGATTTCTTGCGCTCGAACCCTTCCCACTTGCCGCGCCCTTTGCTCTGATGACCGGCGAACCGTTGGAGGAGTCAGGCCGCCGAGGGTCAGGAGGAGCGGTGGAGTACAACCTTGCCGACCTGTTCGAGTCGGTCGTCGACGTGGCGGCGGACCGCGAGGCGCTCGTGTACGTCGACCATCCGGGCACGGGCGCGGAGCGCCGGCTGACGTACGCGGAGCTGGACGCGGCGGCCAACCGTATCGGCCATCACCTGCTGGACAGCGGGATCCGTCCGGGAGAGCACGTCGGCCTGCACCTCTACAACGGCGTCGAGTACCTGCAGACGGTACTGGGCTGCCTGAAGGCGCGGCTCGTGCCGGTGAACGTCAACTACCGCTACGTAGAGGATGAGTTGGTCTACCTCTACCGGGACGCGGATCTGGTCGGACTGGTCTTCGACGCGGAGTTCGCCGACCGGGTGGCCGCGGCACTGCCGCAGGCCCCGGCGCTGCGGCATCTGATCGCCGTCGGTGCGGCGGTCGAGGGCGTCGTCGGCTTCCAGGAGGCCGAGTCCGGCGGCTCCCCGGAGCGCGGGTTCCCCACCCGCTCGGGCGACGACCAGTTCATCATCTACACCGGCGGCACCACCGGTATGCCCAAGGGGGTGATGTGGCGTCAGGAAGACCTGTTCTTCTCGGGGTTGGGCGGTGGCGCGCCGACCGGGGAACCGGTGAAGAAGCCGGAGGAGATCGCGGAACGGGTGGCTGCCGGCGGGACGGGGATCACCTTCTTCCCCACTCCCCCGCTGATGCACGGCACCTCGACGCTCACCGCCTTCATCGGGTTCAACTTCGGCCAGCGGGTGGTGATCCACCGCAAGTTCGTGCCCGAAGAGGTGCTGCGGACCATCGAGAAGGAGAGGGTCACCAGCATCTCCCTGGTGGGCGACGCGATGCTGCGGCCGCTGATCGACGCGCTGGAGGGACCGATGAGGGGCACGGACTGCTCGTCGGTGTTCAATGTGTCCTCGTCCGGGGCGATCATGTCGGACACGGTCCGCCGGCAGTTCCGGGAGCTGCTGCCGAACGCGATGCTGCTGAACAACTTCGGCTCCTCCGAGTCCGGCTTCAACGGCACGGCGACGGAGGACTCGGGCCCCGAGCGCGGCTTTCGCATCCGCGTCAACTCCCGTACCCGGGTGGTGGATCCGGCGACGTACGAACCGATCGCCCCGGGCGAGGTGGGCCGCGTCGCCCAGCACGGCCACGTCCCCCTCGGCTACTACAACGACCCGGTGAAAACCGCCGCGACGTTCTTCGAGAAGGACGGCGAGCGCTGGGTGCTGCTCGGCGACATGGCCACCGTCGACGAGGACGGCGTCGTCATCGTCCTCGGCCGTGGCTCGCAGTGCATCAACACCGGGGGCGAGAAGGTGTACCCGGAGGAGGTCGAGCAGGCGCTGAAGTCGCATCCGGACGTGTACGACGCCCTGGTGGCCGGGGTGCCGGACGCCACCTGGGGCAATCATGTGGCGGCGGTGGTGCAGGTGCGCCCGGGGGCGCCGCACCCCTCCCTGGAGGACATCCAGACCCACTGCCGGACCCGGCTCGCCGGCTACAAGATCCCGCGCCAGCTGGTGATCGCCGAATCCATACGGCGCTCACCGAGCGGCAAGGCGGACTACCGGTGGGCGCGGGAGGTGGCGGTGGCGGAGAGCCACTGACGACGGCTCACCCGGCCGGTCGTCCCGCGAGTCCCCCGCCAGTCACGCCGCCCATCCCCCGCCAGGAACGGCTCCACGGCGGCGACGAACTCCTCGGGACGGGACTCGTGCACGAGGTGCCCGCGTCCGGGGCCACCAGCCGGCCCCGGGGGTCCGTTCGGCGAGGGCCGCGACCCGGCCCTGCGGAAGGTGGCTCCGCGCACCGCGCACCGCCAGGATGGCCGCAGTGATCCGGTCCAGTCGCTCCCACCGGGCCGGATCCGGCGCTTTGACCTGCGCGTCGGTGCTCGCCACCAGCGCCCAGTCCGACGACAGGTCCCCGTCCGGCCGTGCGGTGGGGGGCCGGGGCGGGTCGCAGGGGAGCGGCGCGGGTACGTCCTCCACCACGAGCCGCCCTACGACGTCCGGACGCGCCTGCGCCGGCAGGTGGGCCACGATCCCGCCCGTGGAATGCCCGACGACATCGACGGGTGCGACCCCGAGAGCGGCGATCAGCTCCCGCGCGTCGTCACATCGCCTCGTACGTGTAGGCCCCGGCGCGTCCCCGAGCCACTCGCTGTGCCCATGCCCGCGCAGGTCGGGCGCGCACACACGGCGCGCTCCCGGCCCGGTGGCCAGCCTTCGGCGACCGTCGTCCAGTCGCCGCCGTCGGCGCCCCGGCTGTGCAGCAGGAGTACGGGCGGCGCTCCCTCGGGGCCCGGGCGCGGTGGGCGAGGGAGATGCCGTTGACCTTGATCGTGCGCATGTCTGGCACGCCATCCACGCCGCCAGCCGGTCCTCGGCCGTGGGCGGTCTGCCCAGGGCCCACGGGGTGGTCGTGACCAGTGCCAGCCGGGCCACCCGGCGCGGGTGGCGGGCGGCGAGAGCAGGGCGAGGCTGCCGCCCGCCGAGTGCGCGAGCATGTCCATCCGCTCCAGGCGGATCGTGGACGAACGCCCGAAGGAGTCCTGAGGGGCGTCAGGAACCGAACCGGTCCCGCAGCTCGCGCTTGAGGATCTTCCCGCTGGCGTTGCGCGGCAGCTCGTCCACGAACAGCACGCGCTTCGGGGCCTTGAAAGGGGCGAGCTTCTCCCGGGCGTGAGCGACGAGTTCGTCCTCCGTCACGGCGCCGCGCGGGACGACCACGGCCGTGACCGCCTCGATCCACTTGTCGTCGGGCAGCCCGATCACGGCGGCCTCGGCGACGGCCTCGTGGGTGTAGAGGGCGTCCTCGACCTGGCGGGAGGCGACGAGTACGCCACCGGAGTTGATGACGTCCTTCACCCGGTCGACGATCGTGAAGAAGCCGTGCGCGTCCCGCACCGCCAGGTCCCCGGAGCGGAACCAGCCGTCCCGGAAGGCCGCCGCGGTCTCCTCGGGCTTCTCCCAGTAGCCCTCGCACAACTGCGGGGAGCGGTAGACGATCTCACCGGGTGTGCCGTCGGGGACGTCCTCCCCCTCCTCGTCCACGACCCTGGCGTCGACGAACAGGACCGTACGCCCGCAGGAGTCCATTCGGCCCTTGTGTTCGTCCGGGGCGAGGACGGTGGCGAGCGGCCCGATCTCGCTCTGCCCGAAGCAGTTGTAGAACCCGAGCTTCGGCAGCCGCTCCCGCAGCCGCTCCAGTACGGGCACCGGCATGATCGACGCCCCGTAGTACGCCTTGCGCAGCCCGCTCAGGTCACGGGCGGTGAAGTCGGGGCGGCCCGCGAGGCCGATCCAGACGGTGGGCGGGGCGAAGAGGCTGTCCACCCGGCCCGCCTCGATCAGGTCGAAGAGCCGGTCACCGTCGGGCGCGTCGAGGATGAGGTTCGTGGCGCCGACGGCGAGGTACGGCAGCAGGAACACGTGCATCTGCGCCGAGTGGTACAACGGGAGGGAGTGCGCGGGCCGGTCGCCGGCGCTCAGGTCGAGGGCGGCGATCGCGCTGAGGTACTCGTGCACCAGCGCCCGGTGGGTCATCATCGCGCCCTTGGGCAGGGCGGTCGTCCCCGAGGTGTAGAGCAGCTGCACCAGGTCCTCGGTGCGCGGCTCGGGACCGTCGTACGGTTCGGCGTCGGCCAGCCGGGCGAGGAGCGAGTCGTCGGCGTCACGCAGGGGCAAGGACCGTACGCCGTCGGGGAGTTGTCTTCGGAGGTCCGGATCGGTCAGGACGAGGGTGCTCCCCGACTGCCCGACGATGTACGCGAGGTCGTCACCGGTGAGGCTCTGGTTGACCGGGACGTGGACGAGACCCGCGCGGGCGCAGGCGAGGAAGGCGATGAGGTAGGCGTCGGAGTTGTGGCCGTAGGCACCGACCCGGTCGCCTGGCGCCAGTCCCTCGCCGAGCAGGACGCTCGCGGCGCGCGAGACGGCGTCGTCGAGTTCCTCGTAGGTCCAGGTACGGTCGCGGTACTCGACCGCCACGCGTGCCGGGGTGCGGCGGGAGCTGCGCCGCAGCACCCCGTCGACCGTACTGCCGTGTCCGGGCGTCATGCCACATGATCCTCGGGGGGACGCCCGGGCAGGTCAAGTCGGGCGCCCCCGCGCCGGTGCCGGACGGTGTGCGTGGGGAGGCAGGTCACACCGGTCGGGTGCGGCCCTCCCAGTACGGCTCGCGCAGCCGTCGCTTGTACAGCTTGCCGTTGGGGTCGCGGGGCATCTCGGTGATGAAGTCGACGGACTTGGGGCGCTTGTAGCCGGCGAGGCGGTCGGCACAGTGGGCGAGGAGGGTGGCCGCGAGGTCCGGGCCCGGGTCGTGACCGGGGGCCGGTTCGACGACCGCCTTGACCTCCTCGCCCCAGTCGTCGTGCGGGATGCCGAAGGCGGCGGCGTCGGCGACGGCCGGATGGGCGAGGAGGGCGGACTCGATCTCCGCCGGGTAGATGTTGACGCCGCCGGAGATGATCAGGTCGATCTTACGGTCGCGGAGGAAGAGGTAGCCCTCCTCGTCGAGGACGCCGAGGTCGCCGACGGTGAAGAAGTCGCCGATGCGGTTCTTCCTCGTCTTGGCCTCGTCCTTGTGGTAGGAGAAACCGCCGGTGCTCATCTTCATGTAGACGGTGCCGAGTTCACCGGGCGGCAGCCGTTCGCCCTCGTCGTCGAAGATCGCCAGCTCGCTGATGGGCCAGGCCTTTCCGACCGTGCCGGGCTTCTTCAGCCAGTCCTGCGCGGTGGCGAAGGCGCCGCCGCCCTCGCTGGCCGCGTAGTACTCCTCCACGCAGTCGCCCCACCAGTCGATCATCGCCCGCTTGACGTGGTCCGGACAGGGCGCGGCGCCGTGGATGGCGTGCCGCATGGACGACACGTCGTACGCCCGCCGGGTGGCCTCGGGGAGGGCGAGGAGCCGGTGGAACTGGGTGGGGACCATATGGGTGTGCGTGCAGCGGTAGGTGTCGATGAGGCGGAGCATCTCCTCGGGCGTCCACTTGTCCATCAGGACCAGGCGGTGGCCGATGTGCAGGGAGGAGCCCGCGAACTGCAGGACCGCCGTGTGGTAGAGCGGGGAGCAGACCAGGTGCACGTTGTCGTCGAACGGCCGGATGCCGAAGAAGCCGAGGAAACCGCCCAGGTAGGCCTCCTCGGGGAGCTTGCCGGGCAGCGGGCGGCGGATGCCGCGCGGGCGGCCCGTCGTACCGGAGGTGTAGTTCATGACCCAGCCGAGGGTGCGGTCGGCGGGCGCCGACTCCGGCCGGCCGTCGAGGAGTTCGGCGTACGGGCGGAAGCCCTCGGCCCCGCCGACGCCGTACCGGTGGCTCGCGGGCAGGCCGGCCTCGTCGGCGGCCCGGCGGGCCTCGTCGGCGAAGCGCTCGTGCGTGACGAGGACCTTGGCGCCGGAGTCGGAGACGATCCAGGCGATCTCGGGGCCGACGAGGTGGTGGTTGACCGGGACGAGGTAGAAGCCGGCCTGGGTGGCGGCCAGGTAGGCGGTGAAGAACTCCGCCGAGTTGGGCAGCACGACCGCGAAGGCGTCGCCGCGTTCCATGCCGGCCGCGCGCAGCCCGTGCACGAGCCGGTTGGCGGCGGAGTGCAGCCGTCCGGCGGTCCACTCCTCGCCGTCCGGCGCGATCAGGACCGTGCGGTCGGGGTCGGCGGTGGCCTGGGCCCAGAAGCCTGTGGGGGGTGTGCTCGTGCTCGTCACTGGCCGCTCCTTCCGGCGATGCGGTTGACGCGGTCCACGGCCTGCTCGAAGCCGCGGGTGAGGTCGTCGAAGACCGCCTGGACGCTGCGGACCTCGTTCATCCGGCCGACGATCTGCCCGACGGGCGTGCCGAGCAGCGGGTCGACCTCGTACTTCTGGATGCGGGAGACCGCCTCCGCGACCAGCAGTCCCTGCAGGGGCATGGGGAGGGTGCCGGGTCCGTGCGGGTCGTCCCAGGCGTCGGTCCATTCGGTACGGAGCTGACGTGCGGGTTTCCCGGTGAGGGCGCGGGAGCGGACGGTGTCGCCGGAGCCGGCCGCGAGGAGTTTGCGGGTGAGCGCGGGCGAATGGAGGTCGGCCTCGGCGGTCGTCAGCCAGAGCGATCCGAGCCACACGCCCTGCGCGCCGAGCGCGAGGGCTGCGGCGATCTGCCGTCCGCTGCCGATGCCCCCGGCGGCGAGGACGGGCAGGGGAGCCACGGCGTCCACGGCCTCCGGGGTGAGCACCATCGACGCGATCTCACCCGTGTGGCCGCCGGCCTCGTAGCCCTGCGCCACCACGATGTCGATGCCCGCCTCCTTGTGCTTGCGCGCGTGCCGGGCGCTCCCGGCGAGCGCGGCGACGAGCACGCCCCGCTCGTGGGCGCGGGCCACGACGTCGGCGGGCGGGGAGCCGAGGGCGTTGGCGAGCAGCCGGATCGGGTAGTCGAAGGCGACGTCGAGCTGACTGCGGGCGACCTGCTCCATCCACCCGGTGATCCGCCAGCCGGAGGCCTCGCCCTCGGCCAGTTCGGGCACGCCGTACTTGGCGAGGGTGTCCCGTACGAACTGCCGGTGGCTCTCGGGGATCATCGCCTCGACATCGGCCTCGGTGACGCCCTCCACCTTCTTCGCGGGCATCACGACGTCGAGCCCGTACGGCCGCCCCTCGATGTGCGCCTCGATCCAGTCGAGGTCGCGCTTGAGGTCGTCGGGGGCGGTGTAGCGGACCGCGCCGAGCACACCGAAGCCGCCCGCGCGGCTGATGGCCGCGGCGACGGCGGGGAACGGCGTGAAGCCGAAGACGGCGTGCTCGACTCCCAGTTGTTTGCTCAGCTCCGTCTGCATGGGCGCAGGATGCCGCAGCCGGTGCGACGACGGAAGCCTCTTTCTGATACTCCGTCAGATTTACTGGGGCGTCCGGTCAGGTTCGCGTGGCCGGGGACTCCAGCACGGCCATGGCCGCGTTGTGTCCCGGCACCCCGCTCACCCCTCCCCCGCGCACCGCGCCCGCCCCGCAGAGCAGCACGTTGGCGTGCGGGGTCTCCACGCCCCAGCGGCCGGTGCCGTCCTGGGCGTACGGCCAGGACAGGTCGCGGTGGAAGATGTTGCCGCCGGGCAGACCGAGGTCGCGTTCCAGGTCGAGCGGGGTCTTCGCCTCGATGCAGGGGCGGCCTTCGGCGTCGGTGGCCAGGCAGTCGGCGAGGGGTTCGGCGAGATGGGCGTCGAGCTGGGCGAGGGTGGCCTTGAGCAGCTCCTCGCGGGCGGAGTCGTTGTCCCGCTCGAACAGCCGGGCGGGCGTGTGCAGGCCGAACAGGGTCAGCGTCTGGTAGCCCCGCTCGACGAGGTCCGGGGCGAGGATCGTCGGGTCGGTCAGGGAGTGGCAGTAGATCTCGGACGGCGGGGCGGCGGGCAGCGCACCGGCGGCGGCCTGGGCATGGGCGGTGGCGAGCTGCTCGTATCCCTCGGCGATGTGGAAGGTGCCCGCGAAGGCCTCACGCGGGTCGACGGAGCTGTCGCGCAGCCTCGGCAGCCGTTCGAGCAGCATGTTCACCTTGAGCTGGGCTCCCTCGGCAGGGGCGGGCGGCTCGGCGCCGGTGAGCGTGGCCAGCGCCTGCGGGGAGGCGTTCACCAGGACGTGCCGGGCGGTGGCGACGCCCTCGCCGTCGGGGGTGCGGTAGGTGACCTCGGCGGTACGGCCGTCCGTGGCGATCCGTACCGCCTCGTGGCCGGTGGCGATGACCGCGCCCGCGTCCTTCGCGGCGGCGGCGAGGGCGTCGGTCAGGGCGCCCATGCCGCCGACGGGCACGTCCCAGGCGCCGGTGCCGCCGCCGATGACGTGGTAGAGGAAGCAGCGGTTCTGCTTGAGGGAGGCGTCGTGGGCGTCGGCGAAGGTGCCGATGAGGGCGTCGGTGAGGACGACGCCCCGGACGAGGTCGTCCGTGAAGTTCTCCTCCACGGCGACCCCGATCGGCTCCTCGAAGAGGATCCGCCAGGCCTCCTCGTCGTCGACGCGGCGGCGTAGTGCGTCCCGGGAGGGCAGGGGTTCGGTGAGGGTGGGGAAGATCCGCCGGGCGACCCGGCCGGTCATGCCGTAGAGGCGCTGCCAGGCCGCGTACTCGCGCTCCCCGCCGGTCAGCCGCGCGAACGCCTCGCGGGTGCGTTCCTCTCCCCCGCCCACGAGGAGTCCCGTCGGCCGGCCGCCGCGCTCGACGGGGGTGTACGACGAGATCGTGCGTCCCTGGACCCGGAAGTCCAGGCCGAGGTCCCGCACGATCTTCTGCGGGAGCAGACTGACCAGGTAGGAGTAGCTCGACAGCCGGGCGTCGACGCCGGCGAAGGGGCGGGTGGAG
The DNA here is from genome assembly GCF_044465285.1 of Streptomyces sp. NPDC049687. Lineage (NCBI taxonomy): Bacteria > Bacillati > Actinomycetota > Actinomycetes > Kitasatosporales > Streptomycetaceae > Streptomyces > Streptomyces sp. NPDC049687. Next base: position 98,317 of record NZ_JBITLN010000008.1, on the reverse strand, counting down.
ACGGCGGCGCCGCCGGTGTGGTCGAGCCGTTCCAGCACCAGCACGGAGCGCCCGGCCCGGGCCAGGTAGGCGGCGGCGACGAGCCCGTTGTGGCCGCCGCCGACGATGACGGCGTCGTAGCTGTGGTGTCCCTCGTGAGCAGGCATGGTCCTTCGTAACACGATCCACGGCGGGGTGGATGTCGCGATCAGCCGGAAACTTCCGCTGCGCCTCGGCTCTCCTCGTGCCACCGCGGGGTGTGGTCGGGCCTGCCCGTTCCCGCGGCGAGGGAAGTTCTTTGTGAGCGCGGATGTTCCCGGACCCTCGGCGGACCCGGGCCCGGGTGAGCGGCGCCGACTGGGCCCGGGCCTGCCCGGCCAAGCGGCATCGATCAGCCCAGCGACGCCGTCGCCGTGCGGAGGTCCTCCAGGGCTGCCAGGACATGTGGCGCTAGCCCTTCCGCGTCATCACGATCGCTCTCGGACCACCGGGCGTAGCCCCGCTTGAACGCGAGGACTCCCAGCTCGCCCGCGAGATGCGCAGTCGGCTCGGGGACACCGCGGGCGATGAGCGCGGCTGTCATGGCGGCCGCGAGACCGACGCTCTTGAGGGCGTCGCGCTCCTGAAGTTCGGTGCTGGCTGCCACGGCTGCTTCGATGCGGGGGCCGAGTTCGCGGTTCGTCGGCCCCATGGCGCTCGATGCCCGCTCGAGGCCGGCCGCCACCGCCTGAAGCGGGCTGGCGCCCGCAGGCGCCTCGGTGATGCCGTCGGCGAGCAGCCTGCTGAGCGTCTCCTGCCCGGCGACCAATAGCTCGCGTTTGTCGGAGAAGTGCCGGAAGAAGGTGCTCTTGGTCACGCCGGCGCGCTCGGCAATCTGCGTCACCGTGGTGGCGTCGTATCCCTGTTCGGTGAACAGGTCGACGGCCGCGACGACGAGTCGCTGGGCCGCACCCGGTTGCCATCTAGCCATGAGACCAGGATAGGTGATGGGACACCTGTCCCGTCACCGTGTATGGTCAGTGACGGGACAATGGTCCCATCACTTTCAGGGAGAGCTCATGCATGTCTTCGTCACCGGCGGTACCGGCACCATCGGCTCCGCCGTCGTCGCCGAACTGCTCGGCAACGGCCACACCGTTCTCGCACTGGCCCGCTCGGACGGTTCGGCACAGGCTCTTGAGAGCGCTGGTGCCAAGGTGCTGCGAGGAGGGCTGGCGGACCTCGACATCCTGCGGTCCGGCGCTGCGCAGTGCGACGGCGTGATCAGCCTGGCCTTCGAACGCGACCACAGCAGTCCGGATGCGCTCGCCCGGGCCATCGCCGAGGAGAGCGCCGCCCGCGCCGCGCTGGGGCAGGAACTCATCGGCAGCGACCGCCCGATCGTCACCGTCTCGGGTACGCCCTGGGTGCCAGGACGCGCCTCCACCGAGGCCGATCCGCTGCCGACCGCCGGACCGGTGGGCGGTCGGGGCCGTTCGGTCACAGCCCTGCTGGATCTCGCCTCGCGTGGTCTGCGCAGCACGGCTGTCCGCATGCCGCGCACGGTTCACAACGAGGGCCAGGGCGGATTCGCGGGCCTGTTGGTCGATGCAGCGCGCCGTACCGGGGTGTCCGGCTACCCGGGTGACGGCACCCAACGCTGGCCGGCCGTGCACGCGCTCGACGCAGCGGTCTTGTTCCGTCTGGTCCTTGAGTCGGCACCGGCGGGGACGTCCTGGCACGCTGTCGGCGACGAGGGAGACGCGGTGCGGGACATCGCGACAGTCATCGGCCGACGACTGGGGCTGCCGGTCAAGGAGGTTCCGCAGGAAGACTTCGGCCCGTTCGGCCCGATCTTCGCCATGGACCAGCCGGCGTCCAGCGCCCACACCCGCAATGCCCTCGGATGGCGGCCGACGCACTCCAGTCTGCTCGATGACCTGGAAAGCATTCAGCCCTGACGCACGCCCGTCGTCTTCCGCGTCCAGTGGCTCGTGCGCGGGTTCTGACGGGTCGGACGCGGGTCATCATGGTGATGAGTGCCCAGTTCAGGTGGGCTGCTCGTCAACTGCACCGGTCGCGGCCTGTTTCCGCAGGTCAGTTCGCGGGCCATGCAACATCAGGGAGGATCCACCCACCCATGTTCGACCACGTCACCGGGTTGCGGCCCGAGGAAGCCGCGCGATGGACCGCGCTTGTCGAGCGGTGTCGGCCTGTGCTCGCGAATGAGGGGATGGAGGCCGTTCAAAATCTGCTGGCCGAACACGGCATGAGCATCATCCAGTCGATCGCGATCACCCGGGCGTTGCTCGGTTGGGCAGAAACACCTCTACGCATCGCCACCGAAATCGTGACCACGAGTGCTGCTCGGACGGTCATCAGCGACGCAAACTGAGCTACGAGGAAGAGCACGGACGTTGGTTCGGAGAAGCATGTGTCCGTTGTCCGGTCCTCATCGTCTCTGCAGCCCAGAGGCCGCGACTCGTTGAGATCCGCGACAACTTGATCACCTCTCCTCGGACCGGATCCGGCCCGGCGGAGACGGCTCGTCGCGATCCACGACAACCTCATCGCCCATATCGCCGAAGCCGAGCGCGAAGGCGGCTCGGCGATGTCGAAGGTCTCCAGGTCAGCCCGGCTGGCGCCGGGGAGAGGCTCAGCCGGCTCGATCGGGGCCACGGGGAGCACACGGCCGTGGACCTTGGCCTCCCCACCATGCGTGGTGATCGATGAACCCACGAAGGTGTGCTGCCGCGTGGCCCTCTACCAAGATCGAGAACAGGTTTGAAGAAGCCTGCGTCAAACGCCCTTCAGAACACGATCAAGTGCCGCCCGGCCTGTCGGTCCCCAGTGCGGCTTGCCGCCGGGAAGGCCCCGATCTCCGTTCTGCCCCATGAGCATCAGGGACAGGCTCTTCATGGCTGCCAGCCCGCGGGCGCGCCGGATCGCCGCCTCGTCTGCATGCGCGTACACGTCGAAGAACCGTGAGGCCGTGCCCGCGGGCAGCAGCAGCCATGCGGCGGCAAGGTCCCACGCCGGATCGCCGGCGAACATGGCACCGAAGTCGACGATGCCCGAGAGCGTTCCGTCCGAGACAACGACGTTCGCGGGATGGAGGTCGCCGTGCACCCACACCGGCGGGCCCTCCCACGCGTGGGCCGCAACGGCGTCTTCCCAGACGTCCCGGACATCGGCAGCAATGTCGTCGGGGACAACGGACTGGAAGAAGTGCTCGAAGGCCTCCGTGCAGTTCCTGGGATGGGCACCGAAGTCCGTAGAGATCGGCGCCTCGGCGGGCGCCTCCACATGGAGCGCCCGGAGGAAACCCGCCAGCGTGTCGGCCGCGTGGGCGCCGCGGCTGATCGAGCCGTGGTCCAGCGGCTCGCCGGGAACCCACGTCATCACGGTCCAGTGCTTGGGGAAGCGCTCGGACGGTTCGCCGAACCGCACCGGGAGCGGCACCGGGAGCGGCAGGCGCGGGGCCAGCACCGGGAGCCACCGCCGCTCCTTCAGCTGGAGCTCCGGGGTGGGGTCCATGCGCTGCATGCGCACGGCCAACTCGTCCCCGAGGCGCCACATTTGGTTGCCCCAGCCACCCGCCACCTCTCGGATGGCCAGCCCCGCAAGGTCTGGATGCTGCTCCTGCAGCACGTCGCGGACCAGGTCCGCGGTGATCTCGATCTCGGTGTCGGTCATGCGAAGTCACAGTACTGAGGCGGCAGGCGGAGCGGTTCTCGCTCCCGGGAACACGCGTTGAGTTCCCTCTGGCGTCACCAATTCGGTTTCAGGGAGCTGCAGACCAGAAGCTTCGGGACGTCACGGCCCCAAAGAGCGGAGAAGCCCGCGTCCGCTGTTCCATGCTGCGGCCTGACCCCACCCAACGACCCCGCCTCGTCGAAATCATCGGCGACCTCAACGCACGCATCGTCCTGGGTGCGTCACACCCAGGAAATCGGCGGCCTGGTTGCCAGGTCGGCGGCGGCGGAATCTGGGGTCATCGCCAGGCCGGACCGCCGGCCGACCCGCCTCCACGGAACAGGACCACGCCATGTACCTCAGCGACGCCGCTCGCCAGTCCCTCCTCGCCCGGTTGCGCGCGAACGCCGGCGCCCCTGGCCGCCGTGTCCTGCTGACCGGCGCCACCGTCGTCTCCATGGACCCCGCCCTCGGCGTCCTGGACAAGGGCGACGTGCTCATCGAGGGCGACGTGATCGCCGCCGTGGGACCGGACCTGAGGGCGCAGGGCACGATCTCCGACACCGTCGTCATCGACACCACCGGCTGCATCCTCACGCCGGGATTCGTCGACACCCATCGCCATGCCTGGGAGGCGCAGCTGCGACGGATCATGCCCGACGTCGACGATCTGGCCGGATACGTCACCAGCACGCTGCTGGGCATCGCACCGGTGTACCGGCCCGCGGACATGTACATCGGCACCAAGCTGGCGGCGCTGACCGCGCTGGACAGCGGCATCACCACGATGCTGGACTTCTCCCACAACTCCCGTACCGCCGAGCATTCCGACGCGGCGGTACAGGGCCTGCTGGACACCGGCATCCGCGGCGTCCACGCCGCCATGGCCCCGCACTTCGGCGACTGGGACAAGCAGTGGCCGGCCGATCTGGCTCGACTGCAGGAGCAGTACCGCAGCGATCTGCTGACCTTCCGGCTGGCCGGCCTGGCCACCGACGAGATCGCCGGGCCCGCCCTGGCGTATGGACCCGAACTCGCCCGCGGCGCAAGCGAACTGGGCGTCGGTGTGAGCGTGGACGCCGTCTTCGGTACGGCGTCGTCGCAGGCCGTCCTCGCCTGGGAGCGGCAGGGCCTGCTCGGCCCCGACGTCACGCTCATCCACTCCACGGGACTGACCCCGGATGCCTGGCGGGCGATCGGGGACACCGGCACGACGATCGCCCTGGCGCCCACGTCCGACGCGCAGATCGGTCTGGAGAGCGCGATCCCGGCCGTGGACGAGGCCCTCGCCGTCGGGGTCCGGCCAGGACTGAGCATCGACGTGGAGGTCGCCCTGGCCAGCGACATGTTCACACAGATGCGGGCCCTGCACGCCATCCAGCGCATGCGCGCGGTCAACGCCGTCTACGGCACCGAACAGGAGCCGTCCCGGATCGGTGTGCACGACGTGCTGGACTTCGCCACGCTCCAGGGCGCCCGCACCAACGGCCTGGCCGACGTGACCGGTTCGATCACCGTGGGCAAGCAGGCCGACCTGCTCGTCGTCCGGGCGGAAGACATCAACAACATGCCGCTCAACGACGCGGTGGGCACCGTGGTCCTCGGATCCGACACGCGCAACATCGACACGGTGTTCGTCGCCGGCCAGGTGCGCAAGTGGAACGGCCTGCTGCTCGACGTCGACCTCGACGCGCTGCGCGGCGAGGTCACCGCCTCCCGGGACCACATCCTGGCCAATGCCTCCTGACCCCTTGCGAGGCTGGGACAGGGCCCGCATGCGAGAAACACTCGCCGACCCGTACGGCGCTGTCGCGCGGAGCGGGGCATACGGCGCACCTCAGCCGGGTCGGCGCTCATCGGTCAGCGAAACGGACAGATCGGCCTCGAAACCGGTGCCCCCGACGCCGAACGTCCAGCTGCTCGGCGAATGGTGGCCGGCGGGGGTCATCCTCTGCACCTCCGTGCTCTCGGCGTCCGCCGCGGCGTGCAATTGCTCGGGTGCGACCCCCGGGGCGAGGTACGTCTCACCCGTGTGGAGGTAGAGCGAGAGTTCGCCGTCGGGCCCGCCGGGCACCGCCTGTACGTAGTACTGCTTGCGGAAGACGACGTTGTCGGAGAATCCGACCCCGAAGGCGTCCCGCTCGCCGACGTAGACGTCCAGTCGGAACACGAGGCTCTCGTCGCCCCCCGCCTCGGCCGGTTTGGCGGCGGCGTCCACCCAGCCTTCCCAGATCAACCGGTCCGGGCCCGCCCAGCCGGTCGGCGCGTCGCCCAACTGCTGCCGTCTCAGCTCCTCCGCCAGGTCGGGCAGTTCGTCCGTGAAGTCGTCCCGGTGGAAGGGGCCGTAGCAGTTCTCCGCTTCCTTGCTCTGGTGGAACAGCTCGAAGTCGACGAAGCGAGGCTTGATGCGCACTCCGAAATAGAACTCGCTCTTGCCGAAGATGTCATGGCCTCTTTTCACCTCCGCCCGGACCAGGCCGAGACGGACGAGGTGGGTGCCGTGGAAGAAACGCATGGCGATCTCGTACGCCTCTCGCGAGGTGACGAGGGAATCCCGGCCACCATGGCACTTGTGGACGAAGGTGCGCGGCGCTTCCGGGAGCTGCGCGGACGCCTGCTTGACCAGGCCGTCGCTGCGGTTGTACGCCAGGCTGCCCTCGCTGCCCAGGGTGGAGAGGCGGTTGCCCAGGCTTGCGAACTTGTTGCCGTACGTACGGAAGTCGGTGCCGACGACGGTGAGGATTCTCCGCCGCGGGAAGGGGATGTCCTGGGCGTCCCTGCGGTTCGGGTCGAAGGCGGCGATTTCGTCCCTGGCGGCGATCGGCAGGCTGTTGACCAGTTCTTCCGGAAGGTATTCGAAAGCGATTCCGTGGTGAGGCGTGCCCAGGGTGACGATACGGTGGATCCGGTCCTCGCCGTCCTTCCCCAGCTGTTTCAGCGCGGCACGAACCACCAGGCCACCCATGCTGTGGGCCACGATGTCGACGCCGGTGAATTCCTCTCCGGCCTGCTTCGCGCCTTCCTCGACGATGTCGATGAGTCGGACCAGTCCTTCCCCGAAGCGCTGGATCGTGCGCGGAAGGAGGTCGTAGTAGCGGTAGACCCACAGCGTGCCGGATACGCCGCGGCCGCGGGCGATCACCTTTTCCGCCATGGGAACGTCGATCACCACCGTGCCGGTCAGAAGGTGCTCGGGCCACGCCTGGAGGCCCTGCGGGGCGGGCATCTCCTGTTTGTAGTAGCCGACGACGTTGGTGGCGTCCCGATACGGATACCGCCCCGATTTGAGGCAGCGCAGTACGAAGCCCTCGTAGAGGTAGTTCTCACCCCGGCACTCGGGATAGACGGTGCCGTTGTTGAATCCCTGGTAGACGTCGCGCTGCTCGTCCTGCAGGTCCGGGCCTCCGAATCCGCGGATCAGGATCAGCGGGCGAGGATGGTTGGCCATGGAGAACACCCCTGGATGCGGTCGTGTCATGCGGGCATGGGCCGTTCGGCCGGGCACCACTGTGCGGACGGCCGCGCCCGAGCCCGCGCAGGATCGTTTCGACTGGCGTGTCCCGGGGAGGGGCCGCCCCCAGGCCGTGTGGTGAAAGTCCCGCCTGCCCGGCGGGCGGACGACGCTACTTTCACCACACGCCCTGGACCCCACCCGCCGCCCGCCGCTCCCGCAGGGCGGCCACCCTGCGGTACAGGGCCGCCGCCTCCGGGCCCCGGCCGAGTCGTTCCAGACAGTGGGCCTCGTCGCGCCGGGCGGCGAGGGTGTCGGGGTGGTCGGGGCCCAGGACGCGCTCCCGGATGGTGGCCGCGCGGCGGTACTCGGTCAGGGCGTCGGCCCAGCGGCCGAGCCAGCCGAGGCCGACGGCGACCTCGCGCCGGCTGACCAGAGTGTCTGGATGGTCGGGGCCGAGAACGCGCTCGCGGATCGCGCAGACGTCCCGGGACTCCGCGAGGGCCTCCTCCCAGCGGCCGAGGCGGCCGAGGTTGACGCCCAGACCGTGGCGGGCGCGGAGGGTCTCGGGGTGGGCCGGGCCGTGCAGGCGGGTGCGGTCTTCCACGAGGCCCCGGTAGAGCTCGAGCGCCTCCGCGCTGCGGCCGAGGCGGCCCATGCTGATGCCGGTCTCGAAGCGGGCGGCGAGGGTGTCGGGGTGGTCGGGGCCGAGGGCGCGGGCGCGGGCTTCGGCGACCTCGCGGTAGGTCAGCAGGGCTTCCGGCCAGCGGCCCAACTGACCCAGTGCGTAGGCCACTTCGTAGCGGGTGACGAGCGTGTCCGGGTGGTCCGCGCCCAGCACGCGGGCGCGGGCGGCGGCCACCTCGCACGCCATGCGGTACGACTCCTCCAGTCGGCCCAGCCGGCCGAGGTTGAAGGCGAGGTTGTGGCGGCAGCGCAGGGTGTCGGGGTGGTCGGGGCCCGCCGTGCGCTCCCGGGCTGCGAGGACCGAGGTGTACAGCTGATGGGCGTCGAAGTGCCGGCCCAGCCGGCCGAGCACGGAGGCCATCTCCTGGCGCGTGGCCAGGGTGTCCGGGTGGTCCCCGCCCAGGATCCGGGTACGGGCGGCGGCCACGTGCTGGTACTCGCGCAGGGCGTCGGCGGCCCGGCCGGTACGGCTGAGGGTGAAGGCGACCTCGTAGCGGCTGGCGAGGGTGTCGGGGTGCTCGGGGCCCAGCAGGTGGGCGCGTTCGGCGGCGACCGCGCGGTGCACCTGCCCGGCCTCGGCCCAGCGGCCGAGCCGCCCCAGGCTGAGGCCGGCGTCGTGCCGTCCGGCGAGTGCGCCGAGGGCCTGCGGGGACGGGGCGTCCGGTGCGGGCGGCGCGGGGACCTCGCCGAGGGCGGGGCGGGGAATCCATTCGCCGGTCAGGGCCGCCCCCGTGTCCGGCGGGGTCGGGCGCACGGCGGCGCCGGTCGCCTTGTGGCCGGTGGTCATGCCACGCGTCCAGTCGGGCAGCGGCGCCGGCCCGAGCCCTTCGGGTCGGGACGTGACGAGCGTCGGCACGTATGCCGGTGTCGTCCGCCCCGCGGTGATCCTGCGCCCCAGCTCGCGGGCGTCGTGGGGTCGTTGCTCCGGCCGTTTGGCGAGCAGGTCGAGGATGATCCGGTCGAGGTAGTCCGGCAGGTCGCCGCGCTGCTCACGGGCGGGCCGGGGCGGGGTGTCGCGATGGCCGACGAGGATCGCCCAGGGGTCGCCCAGGTCGAACGGCGGTGCCCCGGTGGCCAGTTCGTACAGGACGCAGCCCAGCGAGTACAGGTCGCTGCGCTGGTCGACCTCGTCGCCGCCGATCTGCTCCGGGGACATGTAGTGCGGGGTGCCCAGCGCGATGCCGGTGCCGGTGAGACGGGAGGTGAAGCCGATGTCGTGGCCGAGGCGGGCGATGCCGAAGTCGCAGATCTTCACGGTGCCGTCGGAGAGGCGCACGATGTTCGCCGGTTTCAGGTCGCGGTGCACGATGCCCTGGCGGTGGGTGTAGGCGAGAGCGGCGGCGACCTGGTCGGCGATCTCGACGAGGTCGGGGACGGGCAGTGGCCGGCGTGCGTTGTCGTCGAGCAGCTGGGACAGATTGCGGCCGTCCAGGAGCTCCATCACCAGGAAGAGGACGCCGTCGGACTCCCCGAAGTCATGGACGACGGTGATCCCCCGGTGCTGGAGGGCGGCGGCCACCCGAGCCTCGCGCCTGAACCGCTCGCGCAGCACCCGGGCGAAGGACGGATCGTGGTGCGGGCCGGGTGGCTTGAGGCACTTCACGGCGACCTGCCGCCCGAGGGACTCGTCGCGGGCGCGCCACACCTCGCCCATACCGCCGCGTCCCATCAGGCCCAGCAGCCGGTACCGGCCCTGGATCAGCCTGTTCTCCGCCATAGTGAACCGCCGCCCCCGTACTGTCCGGCCCCTCCCCGGTCGTCCAGTATGGCGGCCTATAGCGGGACTTTGTATGGTGCGGGGCGGGTGTCCGGGCCGAGTCTGGCTATGGCGCGCAGGACGTGCTTGGGCGGGAGTTGCCAGCGCAGACGCGCGGGGACGCAGCGCAGCAGGGTGCCCGTGGCGCGCAACTTCCGGGTGACGGTGGCGGGCCTCGGTGCCGGCCTGCCGTACAGCTCGTGGGCGTACGGCGGCAGGGAGGCGTACGCCAGGTGCGCCACGCGCCGCCACAGCAGGGCGCGCGCCGGGACGAGCAGGGGGTGCGTCGGCGGGCGGAGCAGGAAGTCGTCCACCTCGTGCGCCTCGTCTCCGGCCGCGAGTTCGGGCCGCACCTTCTCGAAGTAGGCGTGCATCTCCGCCTGGTTGCCGGGTACGGCGTCCGGGTCGAGCCCCACCAGGCGGGCACTGACCCGGTGTTCGGCGAGGTACCGGTCGGCGGCGGCGTCGGTGAGGGGATAGCCGGAGCGGCGCAGGACGTGCAGGTAGGAGTCGATCTCGGCGCAGTGCACCCACAGGAGCAGTTCGGGCTCGTCGACCGGGTACCGCTCGCCGGTGTCCGGGTCGGTCGCCGAGAGCATCCGGTGGATCCTGCGCACGCGCGCGCCGGCCTTCTCGGCGGCCTCGCTCGTGCCGTAGGTCGTGGTGCCGACGAAATCGGCGGTGCGCATGAGGCGGCCCCAGGCGTCACGCCGGAAGTCGGAGTTCTGCGTGACTCCGCGTACGGCACGCGGATGGAGGGCCTGGAGGTAGAGCGCCCGGATGCCGGCGACCCACATCATGGGGTCGCCGTGCAGCTGCCAGGTCACGGAGGAGGGAGTGAACAGCCCCGGATCGCCCGTCATACCGGCGGGTGTGACCTCAGCCACCAGGTGTCTCCGGCACATCGGTACGGATTCATCGGTCTTCCTGCCCTGCGCCGCAGAAGACACCCTCCTCAGGCAGCCCGCGACGGCACATCCTCGACTACGAGTCCCCGCGGATCCTTCCCGGAGCGCCGCTGGATCACTCCTCGAAGCAGGTCGGCGGTCTGCTGATGGCGATGGAGGGGACCGGTGCTCCAGGACAAGGGCGTCCCCGAGCCCCGGTGCGCGTGGGCGACGATCTCCCCCGCGATGGAGATGGCCGTCTCCCGACTGACGTCGGAAGCCCGGGCAAGCACCCGGGAGACGTCGTCCGGTCCGGGTGAGGGCTCAGGCCGTGGTCTCAGGTGACTTGTGGCCAGGCGCGCAGGAGGGTGGAGATCCTCGCGGCGGTGCAGGCGGGGTCCCGGAGGAGATCGCGCAGGGCGACGGCGTCCTCTCGGCTGGGCTTGACCGGGATTCCCGAGGCTTCCAGGTACATCACCCCTGTCGCGGCGGCCACCGCCATGTTCGAGCGCTCCAGCCACCGGCAGCGGCCGAGGACGTGGACCAGCGCGGCGGCGCGGGCGTAGGGGCCGTCGTAGACAGGCTGGTCCAGCAGTTCGGCCCGGTGGCAGGCGACGGCCGCCACCGGCACCCCGTAGTCGTCCGGTGCGGGATCTCCCGCACCGGCGAGTTCGGCGACCTGCAAGATCCAGGGGACATCGACGTAGAGATCCATCAGGCGGCGTGGGCTCCCGCCGAGCGCTGATCGGCGTCCTCGGCGTCGTCGAAGACGCTCTGGTGCTCGTCGAGGAATCGCCGCGCGGCGTCCAGGCCTCGCTGCCGCAGCCGGCTGGTGTCCTCGCGCACCAGGGCCCCGATGTAATCGCCCAGGCTCATACCGCGATCCTTCGCGCGGGCCTTCGCCAGTTCCACGATCTCGTCGTCGACGCGCGCACCCAGTTGTGTCTTCGCCATTCGCTGATGGTAACACTCGTTACCAGGCAGGGGGGCCGCGCCGAGGAAGCCCGCGGCCACCTGGGCCGGACATCGGGACCACGAGCAACGTCGGCGCCGTCGCCCCGAGGGGTCGCCCCCGGCCTCAGCGGCTCGGAGCACCGGGACGGCCCTTCGCAGTCGAGCGGCGCCATTCCCCCCTCTGCGGCAATCGCAATGTGACGGCGTCGCAGACCGCGCCGAGGGCGCGAATCCTGGATAGGTCATTCCGGCCACTGGATCTCAGATACCCCCTTCACCACCCCCGCACCCGGGAGCGGCGACCGGGCTGCCCGACTCGTCGCCGATTCAGAACGGCCAGAGCACACCATAAGTGGATAGGGCAATCCGATTGTTGGACCGGCTGTCAGGAACCCAGGCGCCCAGCACTCCGACGATCACGCCGCGCAACCTCTGCGCAGTGACGCCGAGCGCAACCGCGAGCGGATCTTCGCCGCCGCGCGCACGGTGTTCGCGCGGGACGGCCTGACCGCCTCCATGACCTCCGTGGGCCCGCGAGGCAGGGGTGGGCATCGCCACCCCATGTTCCGCCACTTCCCGCCCGTCGGCGGCCGGACCGATCGGTGGCAGTGAAAGCACTGCCCTACCTCCGGCCGCGGCGAGTGCAGGCTCTCGCAAGTCACCGCGTGACGCACGTCACATGCTCCGCGGGAAATAAGTGGACCGCCCGGCCCATTTACTTTGATCAATGAGAAGGAACAGTCGGCGCGCCCCCGAACGACGCGCCCCCGACTGGTCAGGAGGCTGCCGTGACCCAGTCCGTATCGCTCAAGGACGGCACATCCCCACAGCCGAGCCCGGCGCGGAAGAAGACGGATCACGTCATGCCGCTGTGGGAAGCGGACAGGACGCAGCGCCTGAGGAATGTGGCGCACGATGCCGGAGGGACCCGGTGAGCTGCCTCGCCGCCTGCGGTCTTCGCAGCCGCGGCTCCCGACGCGCACCGGTTCTCAGCCGGACGGAGCCGCCCGGCCGGCGCAACCCGCGGCGCGCGATGGCGGGACTGGCGGCGACCCTGCTCGTGTATTCCGGTCTCCTCGCCGTGTCCATCCGTGAGGAGCAATCCTTCGTCAAGGCCGGCTGGACGTCGTCCGCCGCCGACCGGATCCGCCCTTGGCGGACCGCCGCAGCGGAGAGCGGAGTGACGCTCGTGCACACTGCGGCACAGGCACTGACCTGGATCCTTGCCCTCACCCCATTGCCCCTGGCGGTGCTGAGCCTGCTCTGGCTGGCCCGGCGGGATCAGCGGGTCTACCTGCGCCTCGCCATCGCCTTGTGGTTGTCCGGCACGGCCGGGCTCGGCGTCTTCGCCGTGGTGCAGGGATGGCCGGTGCGCGAGGCGTCCCTGCTCGGTGACTACCTGGCGCTGCCGGGTGTGCGGGCGGGCTGGTACGTGCTGATCGCGTTGGCGGTGATCGCCACCACCTCGAAGACCTGGCCACGGGCGGCCGTGGTGCTGCTCGCACTGCTCGCGGCAGCGGCGCGGGCGTCGACCGGGGGCAGCCTCTGGAACGCGGCGCTGCCGGCCGTGGTCGTACCCCTTCTGGCGTGGTCCGCCGCAGGGCACCTCCCGCACGAGAACGGGAAGCATTCACGTGCGGGCGCGAACGCCTTGGCCGTCGGGGATTCGCGGGGACGGCTGCTGTCGTTCCGGCCCCCCACCCAGACGCCGGAGCCGAGGGACACCCCGGAAGCCACCCCGCTGCGGCAGGCGGGCTGACAGGCATGGACGTCAGCACTCTGATCGAGGCGGCCGGATGGTGGTCGTACATCGTGGTGTTCGCCGTGACGGCCGGCGAGACCGGCGCCTTCATCGGTGTGCTGCTGCCCGGTGAGACCGTCATCCTCGTCGCGTCCGCGATCGCGGGCCGAGGCGATCTGAACCCTGTGCTCCTCACCGCCCTCGTGGTGACCGGTGGCATGACCGGCGACGGTCTCGGCTACGCCCTGGGCCATTGGTACGGACGACGCCCGCACGCCCGGCCGACCCGCTGGGTACGGCCCGGCAGCCGGATCGGTCAGGCCAACGACTTCCTGACGCGTCATGGCGGGGCGGCTGTCGTCACGGGCCGGTTCATCGGGTTCGTACGGACCTTCCTGCCCTTCGCCGCCGGAGCGTCCGGCATGCCGTACCGCCGTTTCTTCCTCTTCAGCACGGTCGCCTCGCTGATCTGGGGGATCGGCAACGTGCTTCTCGGCTACTTTGCCGGCGCCGCCGCCACCGGTTTCCTGCACGCGGCCGGACTGATCGGCGCGGCCGTGCTCGTCGCCCTGGCTGTGGCGCTGACCGGTCTCATGTGGCTGCTCAGGCGTCGCCGCGGCGGCGCGCGGGCGTCGTCCGCCGTGGTGGCCTCCGGCGCGGCCGTGCGGCGTCGTCGGCAGGAACCGATCCACCTCATCACCTCTTCGAAGGAGTAGTGGCCCATGGGATTCGAGGGCGCGGATCTGGCGGTCGTGCCGCTGGACGCAGAACAAGCGAGGGGCGCGGCCGTCACGGGAGCGAAGGCCGCCAATCTGGCGCGTGCCGCCGTGGCGGGGCTGCCCGTGCTGCCGGGGTTCGTGCTGGTGCCCGCCGACCGGGCACCGGTGGGGGCCGCCGGGGAGGACGCGGTGCGCTCCGCGTGGCGGGCACTGGCAGGCCCCGAGGAGCGGGCGTTGGTCGTGCGTTCCTCCTCCGCGCACGAGGACACCGAGGACTCCTCCATGGCGGGGCGGTTCGAGTCGGTGCTGGATGTGCGGGGCTGGGAGGAGTTCACCATCGCGGTGCAGATCGTCCTCGACTCGGCCGGACGAGTCAGGCCGCTGCGCCCGCCGGAGGAGATCCCGGACGGTGACGGAATGGCGGTGCTGGTGCAGCCGATGCTCGAAGCCGCCGTCGGCGGCGTGATGTTCGGCGCCGACCCGGTCGAGGGCCGCACCGACCGGATCCTCGTCAGCGCGGTGCCCGGCGGGCCGCATCAGCTCGTCGACGGCAGCACGCAGGGTGTGCGTTATCAACTGACCCGCCTCGCCCGCCTGGTGCGCACCGACCCGGCCGAAGCACGCGGCCACCGGCTCCTGTCCCACCGACAGCGAGTGAGGCTGGTGGATCTGGCCAAGAAGACCGAGCGGGCGTTCGGCGCACCCCAGGACATGGAGTTCGGTTTCGACACCGACGGAAAGCTGTGGCTGTTCCAGGCCCGGCCCATCACCGCGATGACGACCCGGCCGCCGCGCGGAGCGCGCCTGTTGGGCCCCGGTCCGGTCGCCGAGACCCTGCCCGGTGTGCTCCAGCCGCTGGAGGCGGACCTGTGGGTGGCCCCGATGTCCCACGGCCTCACCCTCGCCCTCGACATCGCCGGCGCCGCGCCCCGGCGGCAGCTGCGCAAGCTGCCGGCGGTGAGCACCGTGGAGGGACGGGCAGCCGCTGATCTGCGGCTGCTGGGCGCCATCCCGTCCGCCCACCCGGTCCTGGACTTCGTCAACCCGGCACCGGGGGCCCGCCGGGCGGGCGCGGCCTGGCGGATCGGGCGGCTGCGTTCCGCGCTGCCGCTGCTGGCCGTCGACCTGATGGCGGACGTGGACCGGCAACTGGCCGACTTCCCACCACCCAGGGAGATGCTGAGCGGCCAGCTGCTGGACGCCATCGCCTGGGGCCGGCACGTCCTGTCGTCCCTGCACGCCCAGGAGTCCCTGGCAGGCGCGCTGCTCGGCGCGGGCACCGGCGCCACCGCGGCGGGCGAAGCACTCGCGGAACTGACGGAAGGCCGCAGGCGGGGCCTGAACGACGAGCAGCTCCTGGAACGTCACCCGGTTCTGCTGGCCCTGCTGCCCCCTTCGCTCGGCGATCGCCCGCCGCTGCCTGAGCAGACCGGGTGGACCACGGCACCGCGCGGTGTGGGCACGCTGCCCGTACGGGAGGGGCTGCGGCTGCGCATCCGCTGGGTGCAGGAAATGCAGGCGCAGATGGTGCGCGAACTCGCACAGCGCGTCGACGCCGGTGAGTGCGGGTTCGGGGCCTCCCGTCTGGTGCTGCTGCGCTGGGAGGAGCTGGTCGCGGCAGCGGACGGCAAGGGGTTGCCGGCCGATATCGCCGAGCGGCGGCCCCGCGAGGACACCGGTGCGCTGCCCGCCGCCTTCCGCCTGGCCGACGGCCACCCCGTGGCCCAACTCCCGTCCGGACACCGGGCCTCGGGCGAGGGCCAGGGGGCCGGCGGCGGCTTCGGCACCGGAACGGCCTGGGACGGCCACGGCCACCGCCCCGAGCACCCCGTGCTCGTGGTCCGCTCCCTCGACCCCGCCCTGGCCCCACTGCTGCCGGGCCTGGCCGGGCTCGTCGCGGAAACCGGCAGTGCCCTGTCCCACCTCGCCGTGCTGGCCCGCGAATACCGGGTGCCCACCGCGGTCGGCGTACCAGCAGCCGTCGACCGCTTCCCCTCCGGAACGCCACTGACCGTGGACGGCGGGACAGGAGAAGTGACCGTGGGCGACACCGTCGGCGCGGCACCGGAACCTGCTTCGACACGTGAGGAGTCGGCGGCATGAAGGTCATCAGGCTGGTCGGCTACACCTTCGGCGGCCTGTCGGCCGTCTACGCCGGCTCCTACACCGTGCTCTACCTGACCCGCTGGGAATGGCAGCGGGCTCTGATCTCCGCCGCCCTGCTCATCGTCGTCGAGGTCTTCCTCGCCACCGTCCTGCTGCTCTCCCGCCTGACCCGCCTGGAAGGTCGCTTGGAGCAGTCCGACGCCCGCATCGAGGAGGTGCGCAAGCGGCTCGAACAGAGCCGTGAGCCGGTGCCGAACCGCTTCAACTGGCTTGCCTCCGTCGACCGGACGGAGCTGAACGGCACCCATCGCACGTTCGTCTTCGTCCCCGTCCTCATGGTGGCCGGCGCGGTCCTGTCCGGGATCGCCATGGTCATCCAGAAAGTGGCCGGAGCCACCGCACGGCCAGGCGCCGAGCGCCGACTGGCCGGACGCCTGGCGGCGCTGACCGCCCCGCCGCTCACCGCGACCCCTCCCTTGGAGAGCCGCCCGGCCGTACCGCCGACCCGCACCGGCCGCAAGGCGCTCGCCGTCGCGGCGGCCGTCGGCGGCCTGCTCCTGGTGCCCGTGGTGTGGTCCGCCCTGGCGGACGCGACCCAGACCCGGGCCGAGCAGCCACCCGACGCGGCCAGCACGACCATGGTCTTCCGCGTCGAGACCTACGGCGACCGGAGCGACCGGGCCGTCCAGCTCGCCGCGCAGGATCTGTGGGAGACCTGCCGCCGCTCCACCGCGGCCGCGAACGACAACGCCACGCTGAACCGTATGACCGACGGCGTCTACACCGGCGTCATCCGACCCGCCCTGCCCTCGCACGACATACTGCGCCTGCGCGGCTGCCTGCAGGACGCCAACACCAACCGCACCACCGCCGTCGTCCTGGGCGAAGGCCAGGCCAGGAAGGCGCCGTGAGTGGGGAGGTCCGTGGGAGGTCGGCGCCTTGGCGAGCGCCTTCTCCAGGTTGTCGTCCACGAGGCCCGGCGAGCGGGAGACGCCGCACAAACGGTGTGCTCCTGCTTGCCCGCGTTGACGGCCGGGAACGTGACCGCCAGCCGGCCCAGGAACGCCGGGGTCACTTCGGGCGTCGGGGAGTTCCCCGTGGGCGGCGGGGCGGCTTCGTGGCGAGGAGTTCGCTGCACGGCGACCGCGATGTCGGCCCGCTCGGCGGAATGACCTACCTGGGCCCAGGCGTCGCGGTAGGCGTGCCCGTAGCGCGCCCAGTGCTCGGGGGTGCCGCCGAGGACTCCGAGGAACATCGGCAGCCCCAACTAGACGGAGGGTTCCTTGCGGCGGGCGTGGGTGATCGCGGCCAGCACCATCACCACGGCCAGGCCGGTCGCGGCCAGCGGGGTCAGCACAGGGGCGATGTCAGTCGCAGCGGGCAGGATCAGTCCCAGGGCTGCGGCGAACTCCACGATGCCGATAAAGCGAACGGTGGACTGGGAGAAGTCGGCCGTCCAGGGCAGCCGGCCGGCCAGCTTCTCCCTGGGCTGGGTGGACTTCATGACGCCGGCCGTGGCGAACATGGCGGCCAGCACGGCCTGGACTATCCACAAGAAGACGTTCACGTACGGATCCCTTACGGGGAGGGGGACGAGGTGGGGAGGGCGCGGATGCCCCACCCGGGAGCGGGGTGGGAGGGCCGGTCAGGCGTTGAAGACGGCCTCGGAGCGGTCGCGGTTTTCGTGCAGCTCCCAGTACAGAGGGGCGATCTCCTCGGCCGTGGCCGTCGGGAAGCCTTCCGGGCCGCCGTCGCCGATCCAGACGTTGATGGCCACGTGGGCGGCGTGCACCCCGCTGTCGGCCAGCTCCTTGTTCAGGTTGATGACCCAGTTGCGCAGGGCCGCGCCGGCCGCGTTGACGTTGCCGAGCATGGGGATGGGATCCACCGAACCACCGCCGGTGGTGAACAGCAGGGTGCCGGCACCCGCCTCGCGCATCGCGGGCAGCACCGTGCGGGCGGCGGCGACGGCACCGTAGAAGACGTACTCGATCTGCGGCTGCAGATTGCCCACCGTGGCCTCCGACGGCGCGGCCAGGGTGACGCCGGGCACCGGGGAGTGCGGGGCCGGCGAGTACTCCAGTACGTCGATGCCGCCGAAGCGGGCCTTTGCGACGTCCAGGGCCTCGGTCAGTGAGTCGCGATCCAGCACGTCGGCGGGGAACGCGGCGGCCGTGATGTCTTCCTGGCCGAGCTGGTCGACCAGCGTCTGAAGCTTCTCCTTGGTGCGGGAGATCAGGGCGACGTCGAAGCCGCGGCTGCCGAAGGTGCGGGCGATGGCCAGGCCCATACCGGGGCCGGCGCCGACGATGGCGATAGTGGGCACGGTGTTTCTCTTCCGTTGGACGTGTGTCAGCAGCAGGAGACCGCGATCTTGCCCGGGGTGCTGGCGCCGAAGGCGGCGAACGCCTCCGAGGCCTGCTCCAGCGGGTAGGTGGCCGTGACGGGCACGCGCAGCGCGCCAGAGGCGACCTGTTCGGCCAGCGAGGTCAGGGTCCTCGGGCCGGGGGTGGCCATGATCGTGTGGACGGTGACGTCCTGCCCCTTGACGTCGTCCTGGGTCAGGCCGGTGGCGGAGGCGAGCTGTCCGCCCGGCCGCAGCAGAGCGGCCAGCTGGGCGCCGTCGCCCGCCAGGTGCAGTACGGCGTCCACACCCTCCGGGGCGATCGCGCGGACCTGCTCCTGAAGGTCACCGGTGAAGTCGACCACGCGCACCTCCGCACCAGTCAGGCCGGTGACGAAATCGCTCTGCGCGCCGGGGCGGGCGGTCGCGATCACCTTCGCGCCACGGGCGGCGGCGAGCTGCACCGCCAGCGAACCCACCCCGCCGGAGGCTCCGGAGATCAGCACCGTCTCACCCTCGGCCAGGGCCACCGCGTCCAGACTCACCTGGGCGGTTGCCCCGGCCACGCCCAGCGCGCCCGCGTCCCCCGACGTCACGCCCGCGGGGATGCGGGCGACGCCGTGTCCGGCGGCCACGGTGACGTACTGGGCCAGCGACCCGGCGCCCAGGTACGGCTTCAGCACGACACCGAAGACCGCGTCGCCGACCGCGAAGCCCTCCACGCCCTCGCCGAGCCCCTCGACGGTGCCCGCGAAGTCCTGGCCGAGGACCAGCGGGAACCGGTGCTCCATGAACGCCTGCGTGTAACCGGCGGCGGTGGCCAGGTCGATGCCGTTCAGCGAGGCGGCGGACACTTTGACCAGCAATTCCCCGGCCGCCGGGTGAGGAGTGTCCACCTCTGTCACGGCCGGGGTCGAGGGAACGGATTCGAGCGCGACAGCGCGCATGACAACACCTTCCGACTAAGTGGACCGATCGGCCCACTTCCACTGGCCGCCCACCGTACAACAGAAACGGCCCGCCCGTTCCACTTGGGTAGAGTGGTCGCATGACCTCGCCGCCTTACGACCAGACGCCGCGTCCGCAGGCCGGCACGGGGCTGCGCGCCGATGCCGAACGCAACCGCTGCCGCATCCTGGCCGCCGCCCGCCGCCTCTACGCCACCGAAGGACTCGGCGTGTCTATGACATCGGTTGCCCGTGAGGCAGGCGTCGGCAAAGCGACGCTCGCCCGGCGCTTCGCCAGCCGGGAGGAACTCGTCAACGCGGTCTTCGCCGACCGCATGGACGCCTACGCCGACGCCGTCACCGAGGCGCTCGCCGACCCCGACCCCTGGCACGGCTTCACCGGCTACCTCCACGCCGTCTGCGCCATGCAAGCCGCCGACCGCGGCTTCGCCGACGTCCTGACCATGACCTTCCCCGCCGCCAAAGCGCTGGAGGCCCGCCGCGCCGAGTCGTACGGCCGGCTGCTCGAACTCATCACCCGCGCCAAGGACACCGGGCACCTGCGCGAGGACTTCACCCACCAGGACGTCGTCATCCTGCTCATCGCCAACGCCGGAGTCGTCACCGCCACCGGCGATGCCGCCCCCGACACCTGGCGCCGCCTCGTCGCTCACATGATCCGCTCCTACGCCGCGCCCGGCGCACCGATCCCCCCGCTGCCCGAAGCACCGGCGCCCACCGCTCTCTACCGCGCCATGGTCCGCCTCTCACAATCGGGCCCGGGCACCGCCTAGATGATCTGTTCCAAGGGGTCAGTGGCCGTGGGCAGTGTGGGCCGGTCACCTCTCCCCTTGATCTCAACCGTGCTTGAGGTAGCACCATCGTCCGCATGAACACGGATTCCACGGCGTACGCCGCAGACATCGAAGCCGTCAAGCAGGTCGTTGCCACCGTCGAGCACTCCCAGCAGCACAAGGACCCCGACGAATTCCTCGCCCTCTTCCACCCCGACGCGGTCTGGACGACGGCCCACGGCAAGGTCCTCATCGGCCTCGAAGCGATCTCGGAGTTCACCCGGAAGGTGCTCCCCGCGGCCAGCTGGGACGGCAAGGTCAGCTACGAGGTAATCCACGTGCTCTTCATCCGCCCGGACGTCGCGGCGGTCAAGGTTCGCCAGCGCTACCTGTCCCCGGGCGACGAGAGCGAGGGTGCTCCGCTGTACGTGATGACCAAGCAGGACGACGGCCGCTGGCTGCTGACCGCGTGCCAGAACACGGAGGTGTTCACCGACTGATCTCTTCGGACGGACTGGCCGCACACACAAGGCCAGGGCGTCCAACGTCAGTGCGTGAAGGCAGAGTTGGACACCCTCGTGACCGCCCTCCATGCGAAAGCCGATGACCTGCTGAGGCGCCCCCGCATCCGGCACCGTGGCTGCCGACCGTGGGGATCGCCCCGCGGCTCACCGACGCCGTTCTGGTCACGGCGATGATGCAGGCGCTCGGCTTCACCTCGCAGGCCACGTGGCTCCCACGCCCGATCGCACTTGCGACATCTCTTCCCGTACCTTCCCAAGCAGCCCGGCTACGACAAACTGGACCCAGCGCCCTACCACGGCACACAGCGCACCGCGGGCTTTCCCGCGATTCTCGCGTGACCCGCCGTCCGCCCGGGAATACTCGTCCCGCACGGCGGGAGACCTCTCCCCGCCCCGGCGTCCGTCGCGGCGGCCGCCCGGCGCCGTGCCGACGCGGAACACGGACACGGGGGGATCACAGTGGGGAACCTTGGGCTGGCCGAGACCATTGCCGCCTTGCGGGAGGAACTGGCCGAAGCCGTCGCCGCCGGCTCTGACGCGGACTTCCGCTTCGGTGTCGGCGAGGTGCAGCTGGAGCTGAGCGTCGGGGTGACACACCAGGCGACGGGCACGGGCCGCGCCAAGTTCTGGGTGCTGGAACTCGGTGGCGACGGCCAGTACCGCAGGGAGGAGATCCAACGGGTCTTGATCACGCTGGAGGCGCCGACCGACCGCACGGGACGGCCAGTGCTCGTCACGCGCGACTCCCTCGCCAAGCCCTGACCCGGACACCTGGACGACCGAGGTGACCGCCCCCATCGAGCGCGCGGTGGAAGTTCTCCGCAGACGCCGGACGGGTCCCTGGAGCGTGGGCTCCGGGTGCCTCGTCGGCGGCCGGCTGGTCCTCACCGCCGCGCACAACGTCCTCACCGACGGCTCCGTGGACGACGTTATCAGCGTACGGCGCGGGGACCGGTTCGAACTGGCGGCGGAGGTCCTCGCCGCGGACCCCGCACAGGACCTCGCCGTCCTGCGGGTCGCCGACCACCCCTCCCTCACGGACCTGCCCGCCGTCCGGTACGCCCGCATCGACCGCGGACGGACCGCGCTGGTCGAGTGCTGGGCCATGGGCTACCCCGGCTGGAACGAGCACCCGCAGTCCGGCACCGACGTGCCCCTGCGCGACAGCTCCCAGATCAACGGAGTCATCCCACCGGGCTCCCATCTGCGGCGCGGCCTGCTGGAGTTCCGGACCCAGTCGACGCCCGAAGGGACGGCCGGCAGGAACGGCTCACAGTGGCGCGGCATGTCCGGGGCGGTCGTATTCAGCGACGACCCCCAGCTGGGCGCGCTGGCCGTGGGCGTCGTCAGCGAGCACCACCTCCCCGAAGGATCGTCCACCCTGACCGTGGTACCCCTGACGGGACTGATCGAGCTGGGGCGGGGGGCACCGTGGTGGTGGGACCTGCGGGCGGACAACTGGGTCGCCCTGCCGCGCATCCCAGCCGGCGCCCTGCCGCGCACCACCCGACACATGAACCTGGGCAGGGCCCGCGCCAACTTCACCGACCGCGAGCGGGCCATCGTGAGGGCGACCGGCTTGCTCGTCGACCAACTCGAGGACAGCGCCCCGGTGGTGATCCTCCACGGCATGGCGGGTGTCGGCAAGACCGAACTCGCCACCCAGATCGCCCACCGCCTGGCGCCCACCTTCTGGCACGCCCGCATTCGGATCGATCTCGGCGGCGAGGGCTTCGACGTGTCGGCCGAGGCGGCCATGATCGAGCTCCTGCAGGCGTTCGGGCTGTCCGGCGACAACCTTCCCCCCGACGCGCGGGCGCGGCGGCAGCGGCTCCAGGACCATCTGCGAGCCGGTCCGAGCCTCCTCGTCCTCGACAACGTGGCCGATGCGGCCCGCGTCGTCCCCCTGCTGCCCGCGGCACCGGGCAGCGCCGCGATCCTCACCAGCCGCTCTGCCATGCCCTCCGTCCAGGGCGCGGACCGGGTGGAGGTCGAACCGCTGCCCGACACGGAGGCGCTGCGGCTCTTCGAACGCATCATCGGCGCCGAGCGCGTCGCCCGCGAACGCGACGCCGCGGACACCATCGTTACCCTCCTGGGAGGACTGCCTCTGGCCATCTGCATCACCGGAGGGAACCTCATCGCCCCCTCCCAGCGCAGACGGCCATTGAGCGAGCACGCCGGACTGCTCGCCGACGAACGGCGGCGCATCTCGCAGCTGGAGGGCCAACTGGACGGCGAGGACATCGGAGTACGTAGCAGCTTCGAGATCAGCTACCGGGCACTGCGCGACGACACCCGCCAACTGTTCCGGTACCTCGGCCTGCTCGCCGGAGCCGACTTCGTGCCCGCACTGGCCGCGCGCTGCGCCGACATCGGGGAGGAGAAAGCCGGACGTCTCCTCGGCGAGCTCGCCGACCGACAACTGGTGGAGGTCGACGGTCCCACCGGCGAGCGCTACCGGCTGCACGACCTGCTGCGGCTGTACGCCCGGGAGCACGCCGAGCGCGCCGAACCGGAGGCCGAGCGGCACCAGGCCTTCCGGCGCTCCGCGGACTGGTACGCGACCCGGCTGGACACCTGGATGAGCCGCCCGGGAGCCCACGAGAACCTGCCCACCGAGGCGATCGACTGGTTCGCGGAGGAACACCTCAACGTCCAGGCCAATATCCGCCGTGCGTACGAGAGCCACGAGTGGGAGCTGCTGCTGCGTCTGGTGGAGCCGCTGTACGGGCTCCTCTTCTACCGCAGCCAGTGGGAGGAGATGGAGGCCGTCAAGGCCATGGCGGTCGAGGCGGCCCGGATGCGGCACGACGAGTCCGCCGAGCTGGGGTCGCTCATCCATCTAGCCGAGGCACGGCGCATCCTGGGGCGCCGTGAGGAGACGACCGGGCTGTACGAGCGCGCGCTGGAGATCGCCCGCGCGCGGGGCGACGAGGACAAGGAGGGCTGGATCCTGACCCACTTCGGCGACCTCCAGTGCGACCTGGAGCGTCCCGGCGACGCACTGCGCCGGTACACCGAAGCCCGGGCCATCTACCGGCAGCGGGGCGACAAGGGCGCCGAGATCTGGCTCTCCGCTCACATGGCCGACGCCTACCGCCAGCTGGACCGACCAGAGGAGGCGGCACGCCTGCTGACGGACGCCCTTGAGGCGAGCCGGCGCCGCGGCGACCCCGCCGAGATCGTCTGGTGCCAGTGGCATCTGGCCCTGGCGTACGACCAGATGGGCCGGTACGCCGAGGCCGAGGAGACCCTCGCGCCGGCCACCGAGTTCCACCGGCACCGCGGCGACCAGGCAGGCCTGGCGACGATGCTGACGATCCTGGGAGACATCCACTTCCACGCCAGCCGGCCTGCCCTCGCCCGGGAGGCATACGGCGAGGCGCTGGAGCTGGTCCGCTCCCTCGACATCCCGCGGAGGGTGGCAGAACTCGAGGCGGCTCTGGAGCGTGCCTCCGGATGAGGCGGCCCGACGCCTGGAGCCCCTGCGAACTGTTCTGGATCGAACTCCCGAAGGGCCGCGTTCGTCCATGACGCCCGGAGCCCACGCCATTCCGCACCGTCAGGCCATGCCCAGTCCAGGGGGCTTCGGCGCCCCATTCCGCATGTTCTGACAGCGGCACTCACCGATATCGCGTGGGCGCGGGTGGCCGGCCACTCGTCCCCGGTGAGCTGGTGCATGGCCAGGATGCGGGCCAGGTCGACTCCGTGAGCGTGGCGAGGCGGCGTAGCGGTGGTGGCCGCCGTGGTGCACGCCCTGCGCGCCGACAGCGTGCAGGGCCTCCTCCAGCCATGCCCGGCCTGGCTCGCCCGGGTCACGGGGGCGGGCGCCGAGAGCGATCAGGCGCCGCTCGACCCCGCCGCTGCCGCGCTCGCTGTTGCGGACGTTGGACATCGCGCGGTCGGTAGCGCGCGAGTTCCAGGAATCTGGGCGGCCCTTGACCGCGCACCTGCGCGCAAGCCGCGGTTTCGCTGTCCTGTCGGAACGGGTTCCGGATCCTACGGCCGCGCTTCGCGGCCGGCCTGGGAACGGTTCGGCTGGCGATTCCCGCGGCCAACGGCCGGAGGGGTGCGCAGCCGTAGGCGCTCGCCCTGGGGCCCGAACATGATCAGGTACTCAACAGGCCCGCCGGAGCCGGCGTTCACCACCCCATGCGGGATGCGGGTGTCGAACTCGGCGACGTCCCCGGCAGTCAGGACGAGGTCTTGGTCACCGAGCGCGAGCCACAGCCGCCCGTACAGGACGCACAGCCACTCGTAGCCCTCGTGGGAGACCTGCCGCGGCCGGGCGGGCGGACCCTCGACAGCGGGCAGGACGTGCTTGTGGGCGTGCAGGCCGCCGACATACCGGGTCAACGGCAGCACCGCCTTGTCATCCCCGGAGCTCAGCGGCGCCCGCCTCCGCAGCTCGGCCGCGGGGGCGGGCGCGGTGCCGGCCAGCTCGTCGAGGGAGACGCCGTACTCCTTCGACAGTTGCAGCAGCACCTCCAGGGTGGGCTTGCGGCGACCCGTCTCGATCCGGGACAGCGTGCTGGTCGAGATGCCGGTCGCGTAACTGACACCGGCGAGCGTCGCGCCCTGGTGCTCGCGCGCGGCCCGCAACCGGGGCCCCATCGCGGCCAGCGTGCCCTCCAAGTCGTCGACTGCCACCCTTCCCGCTCCTTCTTGCCGTGCCGCTCCACCGCTCTGTCCTGCAAGTTTGCCAAGTGGGCAAGTCTGATCGCGTCGGGCGGGTGCCGCGACGCATGATCGATGCGTAGCCGCGTCCGCCCGCGAACCGAGGAGAAGCCCATGCAGCCCGAGCCGACCGCCGAGCTCCGCCACCGCACCGTCGAGGCCCCGGCCGGGCGCCTGCACCTGGTCGAGCAGGGCACCGGCCCGCTGGTCCTGCTCGTGCACGGCTTCCCCGAGTCCTGGTACTCCTGGCGCCGCCAGCTCCCGGCCCTCGCCGCGGCCGGCCACCGGGCGGTGGCGATCGATGTGCGCGGCTACGGCCGCTCCTCCAAGCCGGAGGCGACCGACGCCTACCGGATGCTCGACCTGGTGGAGGACAACGTCGCCGTCGTGCGCGCCCTCGGCGAGGAGAACGCGGTGGTCGTCGGGCACGACTGGGGCTCCAACATCGCCTCCGCCTCCGCCCTTCTCTACCCTGAGGTCTTCCGCGCCGTCGCCCTGCTGAGCGTGCCCTACGCGCCGCCCGGCGGCCCGCGCCCGACCGACATCTTCGGCCAGATCGGCGGCCCCGAGCAGGAGTTCTACGTCTCCTACTTCCAGAAGCCCGGCCGCGCCGAGGCCGAGATCGAGCCCGACGTCCGGGGCTGGCTCGCGGGCTTCTACGCGGCCCTGTCCGCCGACACCATGCCCGCCCAGGGCGAGCCCGACCCGCACTTCGTCGCCCGCGCCGGCGGCCGGCTGCGTGACCGCTTCCCGACGGGGGCCCTCCCGGCCTGGCTGAGCGAGGACGACCTCGACGTCTACGCCGGGGAGTTCGAGCGCACAGGGATCACCGGCGCGCTCAACCGCTACCGCAACATGGACCGAGACTGGGAAGACCTCGCTCCGCACCGCGGAGCCCCGATCAAGCAGTCGTCCCTGTTCATCGGCGGAGCCCTGGACGCCTCCACCACCTGGATGTCCGACGCCATCGACGCCTACCCCACCACCCTCCCCGGCCTGTCGGCCTCCCACCTCCTGGACGCCTGCGGCCACTGGATCCAGCAGGAGTGCCCCGACGAGGTCAACCACCTGCTGACCGACTGGCTCGCCGCTCTCCAGGGCTGAACCATCCTGGGCAGCTCGGCGGTTCGTTCGGGGTGGCCAGCGGCCTGTTGGTGCAGTGCCGGCGGCGGGTGTTGAGCGGGTCAGCCACGCGCGCACCGTAATTCTGCAAGTGTCGGCTTCGCCGTAGGCGCGGGTGCCCGAGAGGGTCTCTCGTTACAGGGACACGTGGAGCTCTCACAGGCCGCGTTGTCCGCGGTGGCACCGACCGCACCCATCGCCCCTGGCACGTGGAGGCGCGGCAGGACCGCGGTGAGGCAATCGCCCCTCACCACTCCGTTGTGCCACCACGCTGCTTTCAGCGGCGGCCGCGACCGTCAGGCGTGCCTCCGACAATCAGTTCCGCGAGTTCGGCCGGGCGTGTCAGGAACGGCGAGTGGTCCGTGGGCCACTCAATGACCTCGGATGCGTGCGCTGCCGTCTTGCGCTGCGAAACCGGCGGCAGAGCCTGGTCGTTCGTGCACACGAGGTAAGTGCTCGGAATCGAGCGCCACGCAGCTTCGGCGTCCGAGACGATGGGGTCCTCCAGCGGCATGGGACGCAGGCGCGAGACCCAGGCGGTGGCCGCCTGCGCGTCGGCGTCGCCGTAAAACACGGCGGCGGCCGCCTGCGGATCCACCCTCACCCCCCGTTCGTCGATGAGGAGTGACGCGCCGAGGAGACTGCTGTGGGTCGGCACGTCCTCTTCGCGCGGATCGCCGAGAAACGCCGCGACATAGACGAGCCGGGCCACAGGAAGGCCGGTCGCAGCCTGGGTGATCACCCGCCCACCGTAGGAGTGCCCGACGACGATCGCGTCACTTCCCGCGGCCTGGATCGCTGAGCGGGCTGCGGCAACATCCTCGGCATAGCCCGTCAGTGGCAGTTCGACGGCTGTCGCCTGGACACCGCGATGCTGCAACTCGGCGACGACGCCGTCCCAGCACCAAGCTCCGTGCCATGCTCCATGGATCAGTACAACCTGTGTCACTGTGCAACTCGTTCCGTCTCGGGGCCGACGAGGCCATCTGGTACGGCTCAACCGACAAGCTGACTTGGAGCCCCGGTCCGCTGGACGCACGGCCAGGGCGATCGACCAGGCGGGCGCGCGTCGACCGCACAGGGGCGGGCATCGGAGTCGGCTCGCCACCTGCGCGGCATGCCTGGGGACCGTGCCAATCCCTCGTCCGGCACTCAACCGCATGGTGGGCCACCACCACTCGGAAAACTTGGCTGCGACCGCCCACGATGAGGTCTCCTCCCCCACCGTCCAGCACGTCACCTGCGCACAGACGAAAACTGGTGGCGGTCGATCCACTCGAACATCAACTCAAGTACCTGGGGCATCTTGGAAGCGGCGCAGTGTCCGGTGTCCGGAAGCAAGTGGACTTCCGTGTCCCGGCGGCCATCGAAGACCAGGGTGTCCTGCTGTGGAACATGGACGTCACCGGCACCATTGATGACCAGCATGGGCACGTTCGCGTCGAGGTTGAGCAGCGGGCGCAGATCGAACGGGGGCCAGATCCGGGCCAGTTGCGCATCATTCGGTTCATGGTCGAATCCCAACGCATTACCGACGCTGCCTTCCATGCCATACGCGAAGGTCCGATCCTGGGCGAATGCCGCTTCGATGGGACCGCCGATGACGATCGCCGCGTCGACATCCCCCGCCAGGCCCGAGCAGGCCGAGAAGTGACCGCCCATCGATATGCCCAGATGCAGGACGCGCCCATTGCCCAGCGCCCGCGCCTCAATGGCCAGGGCGCGCACCAGGTCAGCGCCGTCCTCCGAGTCCATGGGGCCGGCACATTCACCCGTGCCGGGAATGTCGAAGGCCAGCACGCCCATACGGGTTCGCAGGGCGACCGCCTCGAAGAGCCCGTGGAGATCCATTTTCCAGGTGTCCACTCCACCGCTGGCGAGCAGGACGGGGGTATCGCCTGACCAGCCCGGCGGAGTGAGAAAGTGCACGGGTACGGCAGTGACCCCCTCGCCGCAGGGCACCTGGACGGCCCGGCGCTCAAACCCGACCTCGAAACCGGGAGCGGCAAGCAGGTATTGCTCGAGCTGCCGCTCCAGCGCCGTGCGCTTGGCGTCGTCGGCCAGCGTGGGAAACTTCGCCCATCCGTAGGCCAGCGCCGCAAGGTGATGCTGACCAAGCTCCGCATATCCGGCGGCCAGTCGTGACCACTCGTACACCCAGCCGCCCGGCTCGTCGAGCCACATGTCAGTGACCGCCGATCGGACGGTGTCGACGTCCGCGATGGGCAAACCGTTGTTCACCATCTGCCAGTACCGCTCGACGAACAGGTCCTCGGGGGCGACCTTCCACCGGTAAGGCATGCGGAAACCTACTTCCCAAACAGCGCTGATACAGGATTTTTGCTTTGGATGCCGCAGGGAGCACACCACCGGCCCTGTTGGGACCACGACCGAAACGTCACCGCGGTACTCCTCGGGTTTTCCGGCATCGGGGTGCAGCAGATGTGCACCGTGCTCATCGGAGGCCTGGTGGTCACCTGCGGCATGCTCAGCGGCGCCAAGGGGCTCACCGTCATGCAGGTAATCGCCGCTGCCGTCACGCTCGCGGCCATGATCTTCGCGTTGCTGGCCGTGCTCCGCCTCTTCCACGGAGATGTCGGCGCCCTGCTCACCGCCGCGGACGCGCACAGCACCCGTCCCGGCCGCTATCTGAGTACCGGTGGCCTCTTCAACGTCGGACCAACACCACGTCTGGACTTCGCCGCGGGTCAGGTCATGACCGTCCTCGGCGGCGTCTGCATGCCTCACGTCCCGACTTCGCCTGGTTCGACCACAGCACCCCGGTTCTGGTCTCCGTCCCGGCCACCTTCCTACTGGGATGGGCGGGCAGCCTCGTGGGGGGCCGTCGAACCGGACGCACTGGTGGGCCGCCACGTGGAGCTCGCATTGCGTTCGGGTATCACGGTCGGCATGGCGACGATGCTCCTCTGCCTGACGGCACAGGGATCCGCTCAGACGGGCGAGTCGCTGAGCCGAGTGCGGGCATGCGATGGCCGACGGGGAGCCGTAGCACCCCGCCGGCCAGGGGATCACCGATGGCTCAGGCGCCGCGCACCGCGGCGTCGAGCTCGGCCGCGTCGGACCAGCTGCCGTGGAAGCCCATGGGGACCCGGTGGTTGAGCTTGATCCGGGCGATGGGCGTGCCGGTGAAGTCCTGGGCTTCCTGGACGATGACCTCACTGCGGTCGCTGGTCGGGTCCCACCAGACCGACAGCAGCCAGCCGTCGTCCTCGGCCTGGGCACCGGGACGGGGCACGAAGACGGGTTCGCCGGGGGAGGTCAGGACACCGTCGAGTGTCTGCATCGACGTCTCGCCCGTGACGTAGTCGTGCTTCGCCAGGCCGTCGGTGAACCAGTCGCCGGCTCCGCGCGTCGTCGTGTAGTAGCCGTACTGGTGGGACAGTCCGGTTCGCTGATCGTTGATCCGGGGGAACTCTCCCTGGATATCGGTGACCTCAATGTCCCTGCTCTTTCCCGTGGCGAGGTCGAGTTCCCAGCGCCAGGGGGTGGTGATGATCTCCTTGAACCACCAGTTCCAGTCCCCGCCCGGGGGCGGTGACTCCAGGTCCTTCAGGGTGGGGCCGAACTGGCCGACGCGGTGCCCGTCGACGATGATCTTCGTGCCGTCCTGGTAGGCGTTGAGGAAGTGTGACGTGGAGAAGACGTCGGAGGCTTCTATCGACGTCACCTCGCCTGTCCTGCGATGCAGGACGGCCCAGCGGCATGCGTCCAGCTCCTCCGGCTCCCAGACCGTCGAAGGCTGACCGCTGAGGATGCGCTCGAAGCGTGCCGTCGCCGGGCTGACCAGCCAGATCGCGTAATCGGTGGTGACGGCGTAGTCATGGGTGAGGGCGGGGAACCCCAGGTCGACCGAGTGACGGTCGAGGATGTTCCCGTGGCGGTCGGCCCGGTACCACGTGACCGCGCCGTCCATGTTGCCGAAGGTGAGGAAGTCGCCGTTCGTCGGATCGACCTTGTGGTGCGCGGTCAGGGGGCCGACGACTCCGCCGCGGAAGTTGTACTGCTCGCTGACCGTCTCCAGGGTGTCCGGTCGCAACTCCCGCGGAGGGTAGCCCTCACAGAAGGCCAGCAGACGGCTGCCGTACAGCTGCACGTGCGTGTTGGCGGGGTTGTTCGGGAACTTGCCGGACGGCAGGGGGGTGTCCCTGCCGTTCATGAAACCGCCGTTGATCGCCCGGCCCAGTTCCCTCTCTTCCTTCAGGCCCGCGGTCTGCACGTAGCGGTTGCGGTAGGTCGCCCGGCCGTCGCGCAGGAAGATGGCGTGGACCATGCCGTCGCCGTCGAACCAGTGGTACCTGCTCGGATTCTCCGGGCGGTAGAGCGGGCTGGGGCCGACGCGGAACAGGGCACCGTTCAGCCCGTCGGGGAGCCGGCCCTCGATCTCCAGGTCGAAGGCCTCGCCCTCCTCGCGCCAGGGTGCGTACGGCCCGTTGAGAAACATGTTGCTGGGGTCCCACATGGACGCTCCTCCTTGCCATGTACCTGAGCATGTCCTGATAGTTAGGAATAGAATCTGTAACTGTAGGACACTATGGGGACCGTATAGCCGCATCCAGAAGAGGTCAAGTCGGACCGGAGTGCGGCCCGGATGCCGGGCGCAGCCAATCTGCCTGCAGGAAGGCGCTCCAGGCCACTTCGCTTGCCAGGCGGTCCCCCTTTCCCATACGGTCCCTTATGACAGGACTAGCGTCCTAACTTATGGAGATCATATGTCTGAAGCCGCTGTCAGCCCTGCTTCCCCACTCACCGGCGGGACCCCGTCCCCGCCCAACCCGTTCGCCGGCCTGCGTGACGTCGTGTCCGTCAAGGACAAATTGACGCAGGAGTATCACGACGCAGTCGTCGAGAAGGTCTTCCGTCCGTCCTGGTTCCTGGTCGGAAACGTCAACGACCTTCCCAAGCCGGGGAGTTACTACGTCCTGGACGTGCCCACCTTCAACATCTCGGTGCTGGTCCAGCGGGGCCGGGACGGGGAGGTGCGCGCGTTCCACAACGTGTGCCGTCACCGCGGCAAGAAGGTCATCCCCACGGCCTGCGGTTTCGCCGAAGGGACGTCGTCCGCGCACACCTGCTGGCTCCACGGCTGGTCGTACACCGGTGATGGATCACTGCGGTCGGTGCCGGACGAGAAGCAGTTCCGCTCCGTGGACAAGTCCCGCCTCGGACTGGTGCCGATCCACGTCGAGATCCGGTACGGCCTCATCTACGCCAACTTCAGCGACAACCCCGAGCCGCTCGACGGCTGGCTGGGGGAGCTCGCCGAGGGCTTCGACGGCTACTACAGCGAGATGGAGAAGACCAGCTGCTTCTCCATCGACGTCCGGGCCAACTGGAACATCGCCATGGACGCCTTCTCGGAGGGGTACCACACCGTCTTCCTGCATCGGCGCACCCAGCCGAAGCTGGCCGGCAAGAGCAACCCGATGCGGCACAAGCCCGTGATCGACAGGTACGACCGCCACATCCGCTCCAGCAACCCGTCCAACCCCGACTACGTCAGCCCACCCGTCGAGGGTGCCCTGTACGACCTCGGGCGCAAGCAGACACCGGCGGTCGAGACCGACTTCTCCATGCTGCCGCCGGCGGTGAACCGCACCCGCTACCACCCCTGGTTCTTCGACATCGTGTGGCAGTTCCCCAACGTCGCCGTCCTCAACGGCTCGCACTGGTACAGCACCGTCACCGTCTGGCCGATCGACCGCAACCACACGCGCGTCGTCTTCGACGTCTACGCCCGCGAGGCCCGCCACGCCGGCGACCGCCTGGCCCAGGCCTACTCGCGGGCCCTGCAGTACACGGTGGCCCGGGAGGACCTGGCCGCCATGGAAGACGTGCAGCGCGGCCTCGAGTCGGGTGCCATCAGCGACCTCTACCTCTCCCTGCAGGAGTTCGCGCTCCAGCACCGCTACGGACTCATCGACGAACTGATCGGAGCCAAGTGATGGAGCTCTCCGCAGAAGCCGGACTTCCCGAAGGATTTGCCGACCTGGAGCGCTTCCTGGAGCGGTGGCGCCTGCGCGACGCACAGGAGCGGATGGAGGCGATGGTCGCTGCCGACATCGAGGAGCTGCGTGACCTGTGCGCCACCATGCTCCCCCGTATCGAAGCGGTGGTGAACCATCTCAACGCCTTCCCCCTCGACGACATGCCCCCGCGGGAGCAGGCCCTCTTCGAGCTCGCCCTGACCTTCGCCGAGGTCACCCACCCGGTCGACCTCGGCTGGGCCACACCAGAGGTCAGCGACCTGTATCCGCTGGACGCGATGAACCTGGTCGGGCCCGCACGCGCCTGGTGATTCAGATGAACCATCGACCTCGTACAGAGATGGATCGTTCCATGGCTGACCCCTTCGCCAAGCTGACACAGGTCGGCCCGGCAGTCCGACCGGAGGTCCGCATGGCAGACCTGCTCCAGCCCAACGACCAGGACTGGTACGGCAGGTGGCGGCTCACCCCGTCCGAGGAGAACAACTACTTCCTCGACCGGGACGCCCAGGCGAAGGGCAACTACACCGGAGTGCAAGGTATCCAGATCCAGGACAAGATGATCACTGAAAGCATGGGACCAGTCGTGGACCGAACCTACGAGCACCTGTCCGCCTCGGACCTGATGATCAGCCGGACGCGGCGGCGTCTCCTGAAGGCCGTCGACGCGTACGCAACAACCGGGGACCTCCCGGCCACCCTGGACGACACCGAGCTCACCCGCGGCCTCATGGCCGGCGGCGGTCACCTCCCCGAGGGCACCGACTGGTTGCAGTACTACCGCGACGTGGCAGAGGCGGCCGGCGCCGATCCGAGGATCCTGGAGAGCGATCTCGTCGAGGCGACCGAGGGGGTGGGGGCATGACCGCGAAGCGGTATCCCGTCCTTCCCTTCGCCGCCCGCGAGCTGCGCTGGCAGCGCACGCGTGACTTCATGCGGGACAAGGACCTTGACTGTCTGCTCGTCTTCGGGCTCAAGGGCCGCGAACGGTACGAGGGTTACCTCGCCAACGAGGTCCTCGACGGCGTGGTCGTCTTCTTCGCCGACCGCGACCCCGTCCACCTCACCTGGACCCACCACCGCTACACCCGCCGCCTGGCCGCGAACATGAGGGATGTGCGCTTCTGGATCGACGATGTACGCGTCGGTCCGTTCGGCCGCGGGGTGGTCCAGGCACTCACCGAAGAGGGACTGACGTCGAGTCGTATCGGCGTGGTCGGCATGACCGGGAGCTCTGCGGGGGAAATGGAGGGCCTCATCACCCACATGATGTGGGACTACGTCCTCAACAACCTGCCCGAGGCCGAATTCGAGGACATGTCCCTCGACTTCGCCCAGACGATGCTGCCCAAGACGCCGCAGGAACTGGAACTGGTCCGCTTCGCCGCCCGGGCGGCCGAGGAAGCCTGCCAGACCATGCTGGAGATGATCCGGCCCGGTGTGCGCGAGGCCGAGATCTACGCGGCAGCCGTGGAGGTCCTCCACCGCAACTCGTGCACCACCACCTACCCCCACGTCATCATGAGTGTCGGCGCGGACGACCCGGGTTGGGCGCCGCCCTACTGGACCTACGCCGGCGGCCCCTCCCGGACAGTCCAGCCCGGCGACCTGGTCCAGGCCGAGATCATGTCGTGCTACGGCGGATTCGAGACACAGGTCCAGATGTCCGTCGCGGTCGAGCCGGTACCGAAGGTGCTGCACACGCTCCACGACGTCGCCCGTGAGTGCTACGACTCCGGCCTTCGAGCCCTGCGTCCGGGAGACACCTTCCTCGACGTCGCCCGGGCCATGAGCGAGCCCCTCCTGAAGGCCGGCCACTACAACATGACTCCCCTGGTGCACAGCCTCACTCCCGCGGCCTTCGCGGGGCACATCGCGCTGAACGCCGAACAGATCCCCGGCCAGGACAGCCACCGTGTCTTCCGTACCGTCGAGCCGATCTCCGACCTGGAACTCGTCCCCGGCATGGCGTTCGCTTTCGAACCCAACGCCTGCACGGGACAGCACCGTGTCAACATCGGCGGCACCGTCGTCGTGGGCGAGAACGGACCGGACGAGCTCAACACCGTTCCCTGCCGCATGCACGTCGTGTCCTGACGGAACCGAGACCCCCGTTCCGCCCGCGGTACTCGCTGATCTCACCACCAACGCTCCTCACCTTCCTGACGGCACCGGCCGCCCCGCACTCCAGGAGACACCGTGTCCGAGCAAAACCACCCGATGACAGTGGGCGGCAAGGACGTCCACACCATCGACACCTTCGAGGTGCGCAACCCCGCCACCGGCCGGGTGTTCGCCCAGGCGCCCGACTGCTCACCGGCCCAGCTGGACGACGCGGTGCAAGCGGCCGCCGACGCCTTCCCCCTCTGGCGCGACGACATCGACGCTCGCCGCAGCGCGCTGCTGGCCGCGGCCGCACGTGTTGAGGAGAGCGCCGAGGAGCTCGCCACCCTGCTCACGCTGGAGCAGGGCAAGCCTCTGGCCGACGCCCGTTTCGAGGTGATGGTGACCGCGCTGACCCTGCGGGGCACGGCCGCCCTCGACCTGCCCCGGGAGGTGATACGGGACGACGACACGGAGCGGATCGAGGTACTGCACCAGCCCATGGGCGTGGTCGCGGCGATCACCCCGTGGAATGTCCCGCTGGTCCTCGCCGCGATGAAATACGCGCCGGCCCTGCTGGCGGGCAACACCGTGGTACTGAAACCGTCTCCCTTCACGCCGCTGTCCTCGCTCGCACTCGGAGTCGTTCTGCGTGACGCGCTGCCACCGGGCGTGCTGAACGTCATCAGCGGCCGGGACCCGCTGGGTGCACAGCTCGCCGAACACCCCGTAGTTCGCAAGGTGTCGTTCACGGGTTCGGTCGCCGCCGGAAAGCGCGTGGCGGCTGCGGCTGCGCCCGACCTCAAACGCATCACCCTGGAACTGGGCGGCAACGACGCGGGCATCCTCCTCGACGACGTGGACCTCGACGTCCACGCCGACAAGTTGTTCTGGGGCGCGTTCGTCAACTGCGGGCAGGTGTGCGCGGCGATGAAACGTCTCTACGTACCACGCTCCCGGTACACCGAGGTCGTCGACGCCCTGGCGGACCGGGCACGGTCGGTCGAAGTGGGTGACGGCATGCTCCCCGGCGTCCAGATGGGCCCGCTCGCCACCGCGCCGCAGTTCGCCAGGGTCCAGGAGCTGGTGTCGGACGCACTGGCCGGCGGTGCCACCGCGGCCGCCGGAGGCGGGCGCCTGGACGGTGATGGCTACTTCTTCGCGCCGACCATCCTGAGGGATCTCGAGGACGGCGTGCGCGTCGTCGACGAGGAACAGTTCGGGCCCGTTCTGCCGGTGATCCCTTACGACGACGTCGAAGACGCGGTGGCCCGGGCGAACCGTACGCACTTCGGGCTCGACGGCTCGGTGTGGAGCGCGGACCCGGAGCGGGCCGCGGCGGTGGCGGCCCGGCTGGAATGCGGGACCTCCTGGGTCAACACGCACGCCTTGCCGGCGCCGGGCGCGCCTTTCAGCGGGCACAAGTGGAGTGGCCTCGGCGTATCCGGCGGACTGGCCGGCCTGCTGGCCTACACCGACACCAAGGTGCTGCACGTCGTCCGCGGCAGCTGAGCCCCGGGACGGCGGGGACACTGCCGTACCGCATTCCACGTGTTGCTCCGCGCCTGCCTGTGGCCATGACGGTCGCGGCGTCGGCAACCGATCGTGGCAACGGTCGTGATCAGGCACGCTGATTTCACCAGGGGCGACGCCGCCATCAGTGAACGGCCGGCGTCGCCCCGTCGGTGTCGCCTACGAGGATGCCGAGTACGCGCATGCCGGGGGCGGCGTCACGCCGCCGCGTACATCGTGTTCCTCGACAACGAGCAGCAGCATCCTGCTGAGGCGTGGTTCGCCGCCCACCCGGACGTCGCCGGCGCGGAGGCCCACCGGCTCAAGCGGCAGGATGCCGCCGCGCAGAACTTCCTCACCCAGCTCAACCGAGGCAGCGCACCATGTCCCGCAGGCCGGCGGACATCACCGGGCTTCGCACCTGAGCGGAGACGGCGAACTGCTCAAGGCCGCTCCGCCGCGGATCCGTCGGGGCGGCCTTGAGCATGGGCGGAGACCGTGTGCGGCGGTTCCGTGGTCAGACCATTGCGGACAAAGCGGCGTAGGCCACCGCTGCCAGGGCCAGAACGACGGCGGGCAGGGCCCGCACCGCTGGGTCGCCGTTGCACAGGTGAACCACGGCGGCCCCGGCCATCAGCAGCGCCAGCCCGGTCGCGGCGGCGACACCGAGGGCAGAAGCGGACAGGCCCAGCAGAAGCCCGGCCCCTCCAGCCACCTCCAGGGTGCCGACGACGCGGTAGAAGGCCGGCGACATGCCGAGATGGACCGCCGCCTCGCGCATGAGCGGCAGGGCGGCGATCTTCGCCAGGCCCAGCGGAAGGAAGATCAGGGCCGGCTCGACGGCGGTGGTGATCTGTGCCGTTCTCACGCCGTGGCCCTTCGGTTGCTGCGTTCTGCACCGAGACGGGCGTAGTAGTCGATGAGGTCGGGGGCGTCGACGGCAGCCGGATTGACGACCTGCGCGACCGGTGCGCCCTGGAGGAGGCGCTTGACGGGAACTTCGAGTTTCTTGCCGGTGCGGGTGTGCGGGACGGCCGGCACGTCGATGATCTCGTCGGGGACGTGGCGGGGGGAGGCGCTGGTGCGGATGGCCTCGCGTATGCGGTCGCGCAGGACGTCGTCGAGGGCCACCCCGGCCGCGAGGACCACGAACAGCGGCATCCAGTAGCCGCCGTCCGGTTCCTCCGCGCCGATCACGAGGGCTTCCACGATCTCCGGGAGCCGTTCGACGGCATCGTGGATGTCGGCACTGCCCAGGCGTACGCCGTTGCGGTTGAGGGTGGAGTCGGAGCGGCCATGCACGATCACCGATCCATGCCCGGTGACCGTGATCCAGTCGCCGTGCCGCCACACATCCGGATACGCGGAGAAGTACGCGTCCCGGTAACGGCTGCCGTCGGGGTCGTTCCAGAAGGACAGCGGCATCGACGGCATGGGGCGGGTGACGACCAGCTCGCCGACCTGGTCCACGACCGGGAGGCCCTCGGCGTCGTACGCGGCCAGCGCCACACCCAGGTGCGAGGCCGACAGTTCGCCGGCCCAGACCGGGGTGGTGGGCGCGCTGCCGGCGAAGCCGGAGACGATGTCGGTGCCGCCGCTGATGGAGGCGAGCACGACATGGCCCCCGACGTGGTCGCGGACCCACGGGTAGGCGGAGGCCGGCAGCGCGGAGCCGGTGCAGCCGACCACGCGGATCGACGACAGGTCGTGCACGGACGGGTCGATACCGAACTTGGCCATGCCGAGCAGGTATTGGGGACTGGTGCCGAAGACGGTGACGCGGTGGCGGGAGGCCAGTTCCCACAGAACGTCGGGGCGGGTGAGCGGGGCGGGGCTGCCGTCGTAGGTGCAGGTGGTGGCGCCGGTCAGGAGGGTGGAGGCGACGAGGTTCCACATCATCCAGTGGGTGGTGGTGTACCAGAGCAGTCGATCGCCGTGGCCGAGGTCGGAGTGCAGACCGAGGGTTTTGAGGTGTTCGAGGAGAACACCGCCGTGGCCGTGCACGATGCCCTTGGGCAGGCCGGTGGTGCCGGAGGAGAAGACGACCCACAGCGGGTGGTCGAACGGCACGGGAGTGCAGGCCAGTTGCTCGGTACGGGTGGCTGCGTCCTCCCATGGAACGACCAGCGAGGGATAGGTCCGCGAGGGCCAGGGCAGGCCCACGTGGTCGATCAGCAGGGTCGCCTTCAACGTCGGCAGTGATGCCGCCAGTTCGAGGGAGGCGTCGCGACGGTCATGGGCGGTGCCGTTGAACAGGTAGCTGTCCGCGGCGATCAGGACGGTGGGTTCGAGCTGCGCGAAGCGGTCGGCGGCCGCCTTGGGAGCGTAGTCCTGCCCGCATACGGACCAGACGGCGCCCAGGCTCGACGCGGCCAGGAACGCCACGATCGCGTGCGGGGTGTTCGGCAGATAACCGACGACCCGGTCGCCGAGTCCCACGCCGAGGTCGCGCAACGTCGCAGCGACGGATGCGACCTGGGCGCGCAGCCGCTCCCCGGTGACCTCGTGTCCCGAACCTGTCTCGTCGAGGGCCACGATCGCCACGCCGTCGTCCGCGAGGTTGCGCAGGGCGTGGTGGGCGTAGTTGAGCGTGGCACCGGGAAACCAGCGGGCACCGGGCATCCGCTCGTCCTCCAGCACCCGCTCGTGCGGCGTCCACGCCTCGATGTCGAAGTACTCCCACACCGCGCCCCAGAAGGCCTCCAGGTCGGTGACGGACCAGCGATGCAGGGAGGCGTAGTCGGTGAGGTCGGCGTCAACTCCGCAGTGCTGGGAGGCCCATCGGCCGAAGTCCACGATGCGGCTGGTAGCCGCGGTCTGCGGATCGGGAGTGAAGAAGGGGTCCGGGTAAGGCGTGGTCATCGCGTCCTACTCCTCAACAGGCTTTTGTCGACGTTCCGTCGGGAAGGAAGGGTGCTTCGGGTGGTGTGCAGCAGGGATGACCAGCCGGCGGTGTCCGTGAAGTGGCGGCCACCGGCCGGGACGATGTCCATCACCACGCGGTCCGGCCGCAGCAGTACGGTGTCCGCCCGCCCCGCGCGCAGCCAGGCGGCGAGGCGACCTTCGTCACCGAGGTCGGCCACGAGAACGGTCCGGGCACCCAAGCCGTCGGCGACCGCCTGCAGGGAGGGCGACGGGGGTACGGCGGTCAGCACGGTGAAGCAATCGCCGAGCAGCTCGTCGAGGCGGGCGCGCCGTCCGTCGGCCGTCACCCAGGGTTGCGGGCAAACGGTTCCCACCAGACCGCGGCCGCCCCAGCGGGTACGGCCTCGCACGAGCGGCCCCACGGTCAGGGCGGGACTGAGATCGCGACCGGCTGCGGTACTCAGACCGGGGACACGGACGGCCGCGCTCAGGACGCCGCGGCGGAGGGCGGCGGCGCCGTCCTGGCCTCCGGTCATGGCCCAGCCCATGGCGACGGCGAGCCGTATCACATGGCGGGCGTGCGGTTTGCGTTCACTCTCGTAGGTCTCCAACAGCCGTTCGTCCGAGCCCTGTTGCAGGACTCTCGCCAGCTTCCAGGTCAGGTTGTAGGCGTCGCGCAGGCCCGCGCACAGTCCCTGCCCGATGAACGGTGGGGTGAGATGGGCGGCGTCGCCGAGGAGGAAGACCCTGCCGTGGCTCCAGCGATCCGCGATGCGGGCCCGGAAGGTGTACGGGGCCTGCCGCAGCAGTTCGAAGTCGGCGCCGTGCGCGAGGTCCAGCCAGGGTGCGATCAGCTCCCGCAGCCGCTCGTGATCCAGCGCCGAGTCGTCCTCCAGCCGGAACTCCCAGCGGTAGCGGTCCCCACTGACGCGCATGAACGTCGCCGGCCGCTGCGGATCACAGATCTGGTCCACGCCCTCCCAGCAGCGGACCGGGAGGCTGGTGCGCACGTCGATGACCGTCCAGCGTTCCTCGAAGCGCAGGTCCTCCCACGCGGCGCCGATGGCGTCGCGGGTGAGGCTGCCCGCGCCGTCGCAACCGAGTGCGGCGTCCGCCCGCAACAGGTGTTCGCCCTCGTCGTCGCGGTAGGTCACGTCGACCGGACCGTCGGCGTCCTGTTCGATGCCGACGACCTCCACCCCTCCGCGCAGTTCGCAGTCCCGGGTGCGGGCCAGGGCGTCGCGCAGCAGCCGTTCCAGTTCGGGCTGGTCGAACATGCTGGTCTGCGGGAAGCCGTGGGCTCCCTGCGCGGTGCGCGAGAACTCGGCCATCACCCGGTGCCGTGCGTCCAGCAGCCGCAACCCCCGCGCGGGGCGGGCGATCGCGGCGAACTCCTCCTGCACGCCTGCGGCCTGGAGGATGCGGCGCACCTCGTCGTCGATGGCGACGGCGCGGGGCATGGGGTAGACCTCGTGGTGGCGTTCGAGGACGACGGTCCTGACGCCACGCCGGGCCAGCAGGAGTGCGGCGGTCACGCCCACCGGTCCGGCTCCGACGATCACCACGGGTACGTGTTCCGGCCTGGGTGCGGTGTCCCGTGCTCCGGAGGCCTGGTCGGCGGTCATGTGCGGCTCACTTTCTCAGTGCGCTTCGGTCATGCGGCGTCGGTCATGCGGCGTGGTCACGGGGGTGCGCTGCTCGCCCAGGTCGATCCGCCCGTCCGGGGTGGCGATCGTCATGGTGATCAGGTCGCCCGGGCTCAGGTAGTGAGGGTTCTTGGCCTGGCTCTTGAAGAACGCCTTCCACTTCAGCGCGGGTGGCAGCAGCGCGCCGATCTTCTCGACCACCTTGGCCGGCGCCTTGAGAGCGGTGCCTCCGGGAGTGCCGGTCAGCAGCAGGTCACCCGGCTCGAGGGTCTGGAAGCGGGCCAGCAGGGTCAATGCCTGCGCCGGGCGGACGATCATGTCGGCCAGGGTGCGGTCCTGACGCAGGTCGCCGTTGACGGACAGCTTCAGCCGCAGGTCGAGAAGGTGCGCGAAGTCCTCCGGCTCCAGCAGGGCCAGGTACGGGCCGGTGGGTGTGAACGTCGGGTACGACTTGCTCTCGTAGAACTGCGTCTTGGTCAGCTGTACCTCACGGGCGCTGACGTCGTTGGTGATCACGAGCCCGGCGACGTAGTCGGGAAGATCCGGCTCCTCCACGACGGTGCCGACCGGGAGGGACGCGCCCATGACCAGGCCGAGCTCGATCTCGTAGTCGAGGAACTTCACGTGCTGCGGGCGGATGACGCTCTCGTGGGGGCCGCTGACCGAGCCGGAAGCCTTGCGGAAGAAGGCGGGCGGGATGTCACCGGTGAAGCCCGAATCGCGGGCGTGACTGCGGTAGTTGACCATCTGGGCGACCACGCGGCAGGGCGTGGTGACCGGGGAAAGGGCGGCCAGGCCGGTCACGGGTGTGCCCGCTTCACCCGATGCGGCGGCCTCTCGCACGGCGGCCCGGTCGGCCAGTAGCTCGGCCGTGGTGACGGCCTTGGTGTCGATGCGGATGGCTCGCGCGTCGCGCACCACCCACCAGCCGTCGGCGGTGCGCAGGACGTTGGTGCTCATGTCAGTGCCTTCTTGAGGGGTGGTGGGGGTCAGGAGTTCGCGGCCTTGAGCAGGCCCAGGAGACGCGCCGGATCGATCTCGTTGTCGCCGCGCAACGCCTGGATGACGTCGCGAACCCTGGCGGGAGAGGGGCTGGCACCGAGGAAGTCGCGGCTGGCCGGCGGTCCCCACTGGGCCAGCCCGCTCGTCGACATGGGCGCCCAGCCGGGTTCGAGGTCGCAGGAGAACAGGTCGCCGTCGGCGAAGTGCTCCAGCAGGAAGTGGTCGGGGTCGCGCCAGTAGTCGAACAACTGACTGCCCAGGATGTGCCGGCCGATGCCCCAGCTGCGCTTGTATCCGCGCTCGGCCAGGTACTCCCCGCCTGCGGCGATCGAGTCGAGGTCGGTGACCTGATAGGCGGAGTGGACGTAGCCGTTGCCCGGGCCGAGGTGCATCGCGAGGGTGTGGTGGTCCACGGGCCTACTGCCCTGGTCGCAGCGGATGAATGCCATCGTCGGACCGCGGTCGCGCTGCCCGTCCAGAAAGT
This sequence comes from Streptomyces sp. NPDC049687, assembly GCF_044465285.1. Taxonomy (NCBI): domain Bacteria; kingdom Bacillati; phylum Actinomycetota; class Actinomycetes; order Kitasatosporales; family Streptomycetaceae; genus Streptomyces; species Streptomyces sp. NPDC049687. The sequence continues at coordinate 56,334 of NZ_JBITLN010000008.1, read as the reverse complement.
GGAAGTCGGACACGATCATTCCGAGCGTGTCGAGATACCAGTCCAGGGCGCGGACGAACACCCGTGTCTCCAGTACCAGATGGCCCAGGCGCTGGATACGGGACGGTTCACGGGGCGGCCGCTGAGTGACGTTCGTACGACGGTGCTCCGTGCCGAAGTTGAGCAGCAACGGCTGCTGTTCGGGAAGCGCCGGCAGCTGCTCGCCGCAGTGCACCACGCGCACGGGAAAGCCGGAGGGATCAAGCAGGTCGACGGCCTTGCCGCCGCCGGGGACGTCCGCTTCGCGCACGTCGGTGCCGGTGGCTCGGGCCAGACGGCCCAGGTCGGTGGCCTCGGCCGCGCGGAATGCCGGGCCGATGAAGCTGCTGGCGCGCCCCTTGCGGATCACCATGCACGGTGAGCCCTCGAAGGTGCCGCGCAGCCAGAGCTCACGATCTGTGCGGGCCGCGACCCCGAACCCGAAGTCACGGGCGAAGACTTCCGCGCGGTCCAGATCCGGCTTCTCGAACTCCAGCCAAGCCAGGTCAGCCACCTTGATCAAGGGATTCCGGGACCGGCCCGGGTGCTCGCCGCGCAGGGCGCCTTGCTCACTGCGGAGGCCCTGGTGGGCCGTCCTGACGCCGCTGACGCCGTCTGCGGTGACGCGGGATTCGGACATGGTGTCCTCCAAGCAACATTGCCATGATGATGAAAGCATCAAGCTTGACCATTAGATCGTCAATAGCTTGATCGAGGCTCACTGATGAAATCATCACTATTGCACTGATTGATTCATCAGAACTGTTGCGCAGAAGGTTCTCGTGGGTAGACTCACGCCCATGTCGACGCCAGCCCCGCCCCGTAACCGCTTCGAACGGCGCCGTGCCGAGACCCGCCAGGCACTCGTCCGGGCGGCCCGACAGATCCTCGCCGAGACCGGCGACACCAGCGCGAGCATCCAGACCATCGCGGAGCGCGCCGATGTCGGCTTCGGGTCCTTCTACAACCACTTCGAGTCGAAGACAGAGCTGTTCGACTCAGCTGTCATGGACGCCCTCGAAGAGCTCGGCCAGACCTTCGACGAGCACCTGCGGGACGTCGACGACCCGGCGGAACTAGTCGCCGCGGGCTTCCGCCTCAGCGCCCGCCTGGCCGACTCCAAACCGGAACTGATGCAGGTCCTGCGCCACCGGGGCCTCAGCCACCTCCACACGGATTCGGGCCTGGCCCCGCGCGCCGCGCGCGACCTGGAGATCGGCATCGCCTCCGGCCGTTTCGTCATGAGCGACCCGACCGTCGCCCTGACCGCACTGGGCGGCTCCCTGCTGGCGCTGGTGGAACTGCGGTTCGCCCGCCCGGACCTCGACGGGGACGAGGCGGCCTCGAACCTTGCCGAGATGCTCCTGCGCATGCTGGGCGTTCCCGCCGAGGACGCCCGTGACGTGGCCCGGCGCCCGCTGCCCGACCTGGACTGACAAGGGACCGACCGCCGCGCCCAAGCATGTCGTCCGCGAACCGCTTCGACGCACACCGCGTTCCCACCGGGCCCGCTACGAACAACCATCGCGCGTTCACGATCGCGCCTTGCCGAGGCCATCGATGAGGCCGACAAGCGGATATCCCGTCCGAGCGAGGAGACCAACCGCTCGCTGCAGTCCCTGCGGCAGCAGCTCGACCTGCTGATAAGTAGGGCAATGGTCCTGCTATAAAGGACCTCAGTCTCGATGTGTCACACCACCCCTCAGCGTCGCCCCGTGGGCTTTCCCGTCGGCAAGCTGACCTTGCGGCAGCTCACACCGTCACGGCACCCGACTTGACCGACTCAGGGTACAGCTATACGGTCCAGCACAGTCCCATTTCACAGATAGCAATCCTGGTATTCAGGACGATGGTGGTCGCAGCAAGGAAGGGCGCTCATGGGGGACCCCGACAACATGTTCCTCAACGGGCCTTACACACCGTGGCGCGAGCAGGGCGAATCCTTCGATCTGGAGACCGAGGGCCGGCTCCCGCACGAGTCGAACGGTGCCGCGCCCAGGCGGAGGACGACGATGGGCTGCTGTCGATCTGGTGGGATCCGACCACCGACCGCGGCGAGGTCGTCGTCCAGGAAGCCCGGGACTTCACGACCCCGCCCCTCGCCCGGGTCATCTCCGACCGCGAGAACGTCGCCACCGCGGCCCCGGTTCCACGCCGGGCGCTGGTCCCTTCTTCCGTTCGCCATCTGGAGGCCGGCATGCCGTCCGACACCGTCACACCCCCTGTTGGCCGCAGTCTGGTTCCACTCGGACTGTTTCTCCTGGCCGCACTGAGTTACCAGCTCGTCGCGTTCCCCAACTTCCTCGATTCCCTGCAGACCGAGCCCGGCTGGCACCTGTCACCGAGCGCTGCGGGACTGATCGGGAGCACGGCTTTTCTGGGCGTTCTGGCAGGCGTCCACGCCGCAGTGGCGCTGGCCCGGCGCCTCGGGCTCCGGCAGGCGACGCTCGCCGCACTCCTGTGGCTCACGCTCTGGTCCGGGGCCTGCGCACTCGCAACCGCCCCTTGGCAACTGGGACTTCTCAGCATGCTCGCCGGAATCGGCACAGGCGTCGCGTTTCCCCTGACCCTGAGTCTCGTCAAGGACTCGGCCACGAGGGTCGGGGCCGCGCGCCAAGACGCCGCCTCCAAAGGCAGGCGCGCCCGCGCGGACGCGGCCACCCGAGCCAGGCGTTCACTCGCAATAGTTCCGCTGGGAATACCAATCGCGGGATTCGTCGCCCAGAACACGGCGGGCGCGCTGCCGGTCGAGAACGCGTGGCGTCTGATCACGGCCATGGGAGCGGGCCTGGGAATCATCGCCGTCGCCCTGTGCCTGTGGCTACTGCCGCGCGGCACCGACGTGTCCGTCCTGGCCCCTGGCCAGGACGGACACCGCAAGCCGGGCCAGCGGGTCATCGTGGGGACGGGCGCCCTCGTGATCGGAGCGAACCTGATCGCCTGGTCAGGCCTCACGGGACTCGCCTCCGTTGACCTGCGCTTCAACGCCGCGCTGGGCGCGGGCGCGGTTGTGGCGATCTTCGTCGTGGCGAGCACGGCGATCCATCGGAACGAGACGTCCATCTCCCGCTCGGGGACCGCCCGGGCCACCATGGCTTTCATCCTGCTCTATCCGCCGGTCACGGTACTGACCGCGGCTGTGGTGCTGAGCCTCCTCGCAGGCCAGCCCCTCTCCTTCGTCATGCCGCTGATCGGTGTGTGGATCGCCGACGGCTATCTTCGGTCGCTGACACTCTGTGCGGCACCGCGCGTGCTCGATGGCCGTCCCCACCCCGTCCTTCAGGAGCGTGTCGGCATCATGACGGAGGCCGGCCGCACCACCCCGCAGCCACCGCCGTTTCACCCGGACCCGGAGCGTGACGGCGAGTTCACTACACCACCCCACTCGAACTTGCCGTAGGAGATTCCGGTGCCCCCGCAGCGCCGCGCGGCCTCGGCATGATCCGCCTTGTGTGTCGAACCCACAGGGTCCGCCCGAGCGCGCTGATCCCCGCGTTGTGCGCGAGGACGTGGGCGTGCCCGAACTCACGGACGTCGGCCGGGTGATCCATGCTGACGTCGGCGACGACGGCTTTCATCCCCGTTTCCGCCACCCCAAGACCGATGAGCAATGTCCTACATTGCGGGACTAAAGCAACGCTTTTACAGGACAAGTGCGGCGGACTGGGCGGAAACCGCCTCCCAGGACGGTGGCGACGCCGGAATCAAGAGCATCGGGCGGGCCGTCGCGGTGCTCCGCGCCCTCGCCGGCGAGCGGGAGGGGCTCAGCCTCTCCCAGCTCGCTGAACGCGCTCCCTCGCTCGACGATTCACCGGCTGGTCTCCGCCTTGGAGGTCGAGGGCATGCTGGTTGCCGCCTCTGCTACAGGTCGCGTCCGCATCGGTCCCGAACTGGTGCGATTGGCCGAGGCCGGCCGCCCGGAGATCCGCGCCTTGCTCAGGCCGGCGATGGAGCACCTTGCCCAGGCCCTCGAGGAAACCGTCGAACTCGCGGTCCTGACGCATACGACGCACCGCCTCCCCCATGACTGCGAGCAGCGCCTACCGCCCTCGCCCGCACAAACACGGACGAGGTCGCCGAAGCGTCACCCGTACCGCAGGAGGTATGGGAAGGGCGGCAAGACCGCCACCCGCGCCGGAGGCATCTCGTCGGCCACCTGGCTGGTTGGTCCGCCTCAGCCGAACGGGGCAGGCCGACCAGCCTGCCACTTCCTCTACGCGTCTTCGTGCACGGCTTCGCCGATGTGGGGGTACGACCGAACAATACGACCGCCATACGAGCACCGGTGCACGAGAACACCGCCGCCACCCCGCGCCACCTCCCGTGAGAACGGCTCGTAAGCGGTGGACCCTGCCGATCACGGCTGTCAGCCTTTTTGACGACCAGCAAGTTCCCGTGTCGACGAAGGAGTACGCGCCGTCCGACCCGGTGGCGTGCGGTGGGCCGGCGGCCCACCGCACTGCCGGCCACTGTGGGGTCACCGAGGGCAGTTCACCGCGGAGAAGGCACCCTGGGGAACGGACCTGACCGTCGTCAGCACCTCTCCGCGCGCATCGGTGACAACAATCAACTCGCCCTCGACAGGCCCCCGTCGGTCGGCCCGCCAGGCCCATCGAGCAGCACGTCGTACGCCAGCGGCTCCTCGCCCACCACCACGGTGGCGGACTGCGGTCGGTGCCCGTCGGCAGCCGCAGTCAGGAGGTACGAGCCGGAGCCCGGCGTCGGCATCGAGTACAGGCCGTCGGACCCGGCGACGGTCCGGCCAAGCTGACGCCCGGTCGGGGAGATCAGTGTCAGCGTGGCGCCGTCGACGCCCGTGCCCTCCGCGTCGCGCACGTGGCCCGCGATGGACGGCCCGCCCGTCGCGGGAACCTGGTCAGCGCTCCCGGTGGAGGCGTACGCGGCCTGCGGCTCGGCCTCCGTCGGCTTCCGCAGGACACCGGCGCCCACCAGCACCGGCTGCCGCTCCGGCTGCGGCTCGTCGGACGGAGCCTGGGTGTTCTCGCTCTGGTGCTGGTCCTGTGTGCGTAGGCGCTCGCCCTCGACGTCCACATGGGGCAGGGCGCGGTCCAGCCACTTGGGGAGCCACCAGGCGCTCTTCCCGAGCAGTGCGAGGACGGCCGGGACGATGGCCATGCGGACGATGAACGCGTCGAAGAAGACCGCGGACGCCAGCCCGACGCCCATCATTTTGATCATGGACTCGCTGGAGCTGATGAAGCCGGCGAAGACGCACATCATGATGACCGCGGCGGCCGTGACCACGCGTGCGCTGTGCCTGAAGCCGGTCACCACCGCCTGCTTGGGCTCCTCGCCGTGGACGTATGCCTCGCGCATCCGGGTCACGAGGAACACCTCGTAGTCCATCGCCAGGCCGAAGACCACGCCGATCATGAAGATCGGCACCATCGACATGATCGGGCCGGTTTCCTCGACACCGAGCAGACCGGCCAGCCAGCCCCACTGGAAGACCGCGACCACGGCGCCCAGCGCCGCCAGCACCGACAGCAGGAAACCGAGGGCCGCCTTCAGCGGGACGAGGATCGAGCGGAAGACCACCATCAGGAGCAGGAAGGCGAGGCCGACCACCAGCGCCAGGTAGGGGATCAGCGCGTTGGTCAGTTTCTGCGAGAAGTCGATGTTCATCGCAGTCGTGCCGGTGACCAGCACCCGGGCGTCCGTGTCGGCCTTGATGCCGTCGGCCTTGTCACGGATGGTGTGCACCAGGTCCTCGGTCTGCGTCGAAGACGGCTTGGAGTCCGGGATGACGGTGATCGTCGCCGTGTCGCCGGCCTCGTTGAACACCGCGGGGCTGACCGTCGCGACGTCCTTCAGGCCCTTGATCTCGTCGGTCACCGTGGTGGCGGCCGCCTTAGGGTCACTGCTGTCCTTCGTGTCGACGACGATCATCAGCGGGCCGTTGAAGCCGGGGCCGAAGCCTTCCGAGAGGAGGTCGTAGGCCTTTCGCTGCGTCGTGGACTCCGGCTTCGTGCTGTCGTCGCCCAGCCCGAGTTGCAGCTGGGTCACCGGGACGGCCATGGCCCCCAGGGCGGCCACGCCCAGCACCAGGACGGCGACGGGACGGCGGACGACGAAGCTTCCCCAGCGGGTGCCCATGTTGGGCTTGCCCTCGGTGTTCTCCTGCGCCTTCCTGCCACCGGACCGCTTGCCCTTCGTGCCTGTCGGCTGGATCTTCCGGCCCACGTAGCCGATCATCGCGGGGATCATCGTGAGGGCGATCAGCACCGCGAGCACGACCGTGCACGCCGCCGCTATGCCCATCTTGGTCAGCACCGGGACATCGACGATCGAGAGGCCGACGAGTGCGATCACGACCGTCAGGCCGGCGAAGACCACTGCCGAGCCCGCCGTGCCCGTGGCACGTCCGACCGCGTCCTCGCGTTCGCGGCCCTCGGCCAGTTCACTCCGGTAGCGGGAGAGGATGAACAGGGCGTAGTCGATACCGACGGCGAGGCCGATCATCATGGCCAGGATGGAGGTCGTGTCCCCGAGATCGAGCGCGTCGGCAAGGGCCGTGATGCCCGCGACGCCGATACCCACCCCGATGAGGGCGGTCAGCAGCGGCAGCCCGGCCGCGACGAGCGAGCCCAGCGTGACGACGAGAACGACCGCGGCGACGGCGACACCGATGACCTCTCCGATGCCCGACTCCGGCGACTCGTCGAGCACGTCACCGCCGATCTCGACGGACACCCCGGAGTGCCGGGACTCCTCCACCGTCTCCTCCAGGAAGTCCTTGGTGGAATCCTTCAACTCCTTGGCCGGGGCGGTGTACTTCACCTGCGCATAGGCGATCGTCCCGTCCTTGCTCACCGCGTTGTGCTGCGTGAACGGGTCGGTGACGGAGTCGACCTCGGGACCCGTGCCGAGGTCCTTGACTGTCTGCTCGACGAGTGCCTTGTTTTCGGTGTCCGTCATCTTCTCGCCCGCAGGAGCCTTGAAGACGACGTTGGCGCTCCCTCCGTCGGCGCTCGAACCGGGCGAACGCTGCGCCAGCAGGTCGTAGGCCTTCTGGGACTCGATGCCGGGGATCGTGTAGGACGATGAGCCTGCGGCGGGCGCGTTGAAGGCCGCGACACAGGCGGCGGCCAGCAGGGCGGCCCAGAACAGGGCGATGTAGTGCCGTCGCCGGAAGGCGAATCGGCCGAGTTTGTAAAGGAAGGTAGCCACGGGACGTGCTCCCGGTCAGTCGTGGATGGTTCAGGGCAGAGGGCAGGCCCGACGACGATGGGGACCCTCCCATGCCCCGGAGGCAAAGGGGAGGTTGTGCCAGATACGGCTGGAGAGCGGCTTACTGCTGGGGACTCGAAGAAGGGGAGAGACCGACGCCTGGGCGGGGAAAAAGCACGGCGTCGGCATACTCAGCCAGGAACGCCCGCGTCGGCGGGCGATCGTCGATCAGAGCGCGGGCGAAGTAGCCGCCGCTGAGCATGTGCGGCACATGATCCGACGCGGGGTTGTCCGCACGGATCTCGCCTCGGTCGACGGCACGCTGCAACACCCGGTTGAATTCGGCCTGTTCCGGTTCGATGAGCACTTCCCGGAACGCCCGCCCGAGGTCAGGACTGTGGTGTATCCCCATGGCCAGGCCGCGCATCAGTGCGGAGTTCCGTTCCATGGCGGAGTCGTCCTCGATGGACGGCGCAGCCAGGAAGTCTCACCGCAGCGACCCGGTGTCGACGTCCCTGACGCTGACGGGCTTGTCGTGACGCATCGCCTTGACGACCAGCTCGGCCTCGACGCCCCACTGGCGGTAGAGCGTCGCCTTGCTGCAGCGGGTGCGCGCGGCCACGGCGTCCATGGTCAGGCGAGCCATAGCCGACTTCACGAAGCAGATCGCGCACAGCCGCGTACAGCTCGGTCTTGCGTTTGGGTGTGATCCGACCGCGACGCGACGCTGCGACCTCGACCAGCCCACACCGTATGAACGAAACGGTTTCGTACGTATCACCGCACGGCCATGACCTTACCCCAACCAGAATGAAAACGGAACCGTTTCGTACGCCACATCGCCTGTCCGGGGTTTGCGCGAGCCATGGCACCTCTCCCAATCGCGCCGGGCCGATCTCCTCACGGCGCGCGCCGCCGGGCCGGCAGAACTGCGGCGCACTCGATTGCGAAGGGGATGGACGGGCGTCGGGTCGCCGAAGCCCCTTCGATGCCCGGAGCAGCGAACGAGTGCAGCCGGAACCGACGATCGCACCACCCACGCGGGGCGAGGGCGCGCGGCCGGGCGCACCACGCCTTCGAGGCGTAGTGCGTCACCCCGAGGCGCGCGCTCGGCGAGTACGGACCCCTACATGGCATCAGAGCCACGCGCCAAGGCATCCCCCAAAGTCAACAGTTGACGTCTCGCCCGACGTCCACCTATTGTCCTGTAAAACAAAACTACCATCCTGAAAGAAGAGACACGCAATGGCGATCACTGGTCTCGGCCACACCGGTTTCTGGGTTCACGACCTCGACGCGATGCGCGACTTCTACACGCGGGTCCTTGGCCTGACCGTGACCGACGAGGACGAGGAGCTGGGCATCGTCTTCCTCTCCTCCTGCCCTGAGCAGGAGCACCACGAGTTCGTCCTGCAGCGCGGGCGGACCGCCCACGACGGCGCCAAGCTCACGCATCAGGTGTCGTGGCGGGTGGACTCCCTGGAGTCGGTCATCGAGTTCCACCACCGGTTCCGCGCCGAGGGCATCGAGGTGCAGCAGGAAGTCACCCACGGCAACGCGATCGGTATCTACTTCTTCGACCCCGAGGGCAACCGCAACGAGGTGTATCTGCGGGTGGAGCGGGACGTGCGGCAGCCGTTCCGCAAGACCCTCGACCTCGACCAGGAGCCCGCCGACGTGATGGCCGACGTGGAGCGGCTGCTGACCGAGGGCGGCCCGGCGTACCAGCCGGTCCAGTAGCCCACCGCACCCTCACACGCAGCCGATCGATGGAGCCCCGCCCATGAGCAGTCCCCAGACACCGCACCCGGAACCGCAGCGAAGATTCGCTTCGGCCACCTTGGTGCAAGCCGACGTACTCGTGGTCGGCGCCGGTCCGACGGGGCTCACGGCCGCCCATTTGCTCGGTTCGTTCGGCATACGCGTCCTGCTCGTCGAGCGCAATCCGACAACGAGCAACGACGCCAAGGCGATCAGTCTGGACGACGAGTCGCTGCGCACGCTGCAATCGGCCGGCATCGACGGGGCGGTCTACCCGATCATCGTGCCCGGCACGGGAACGAAGTACTTCGGCGTGGGCAACCGACCCCTCGTGCACGCCCGCGGCCTCGGCGACCAGCGGTTCGGGCACCCGTTCAAGAACCCCTTCGCCCAACCCGACCTGGAGCGGGTGCTGGTCGAGGAATTGCGCGACCGCCCCGACGTCGAAACCCGTTTCCGCACGCGGCTGTTCTCGCTGGAACAGCACTCCGACCGGGTACGGGTCGGAGTCGGACCGAGCGATGGCACGGGACCGGTCGAGCACTTCGACGTCTCGTACGTCCTCGGATGCGACGGCGGACGCAGCACCGTCCGGGAACTGCTGTCCATCCCCATGCGGGGGCGCAGCTTTCCCGACGTGTGGCTGGTCGCCGACACAGTGGGAGATCCCCACGACCAGCGCTACGGCATGCACCTGGGGGACCCCGGCCGCCCCACGGTCGTCGTGCCGGGCCGCGACGGTCGGTGCCGCTACGAGTTCCTGCTGCACCCCGGGGAGAGCCTGCCCGGCGATCCCCCACCGTTCGAACTGGTACGCGATCTGTTGCGGCCGTACCGCGAGATCACCCCGGACCAGGTCGAGCGCGCCGTGTCGTACACGTTCCACGCCCTGCTGGCCGACCGCCTGCGCGACGGACGCTGCTTTCTTCTGGGCGACGCCGCCCACATGATGCCGCCTTTCGCGGGCCAGGGACTCAACTCCGGCGTGCGAGACGCGGCCAACCTCTGCTGGAAGCTCGCCGACGTCCTGGCCGGACGGGCGGGAGACACCCTGCTCGACACCTACGACACCGAACGCCGCCCACACGCCCAGGCCGTCATCGACCTCTCGGTCCGGCTCGGCCGCATCGTCATGACGACCAGCCGCAGCCGGGCGCGGCTGCGCGATCTGCTGGTGCGTAGCGCCATGCACACCCCGCAGGGGCGCCGGTACCTCACCGAGATGCGCTACCGGCCGAACACCCGCGTTCGTTCGGGCGCCGTCGTCCCCTTCGCCGGCAAGAACAGGTCACCGGTGGGCACAGCCCTTCCGCAGCCACGCGTCCTGCACGGTCCGCGCCTTCAGGTCACCCGGCTCGACAATGTGCTCGGCCGTGGCTGGAGCCTGCTGGGCGTGGGCGTCACCGACGCCGACTGGAACACCGCCGCACACGCCGGTCTGCCCGCAGGCAAGCGGGTATCCGTCGTCCTCGGCGACCGCTACCCTCGCGACCGCCCGGGGCGCACCGCCGTAGCCGACGCCGACGGCCGACTCCAGGCCCTGTTCGGCGGGCTCAAGGGACACTTCATGCTGGTGCGCCCCGACCGGCTGATCGCGGCCGTGTTCCCACCCGACCAAGCAGTGCGTGTCTCGCACAGCCTGCGTCGCTTCGCGCCCGGTCCAGGGCGCGATGTCCCCGTTCCCGCGTCAGGCGGCCCGGCGCAGATCGATCACGAGGCCGTCCTACCGCGGCCCGCACCGACCGCGCGCCCCGTCACCAAGAGCGCTTCCAAGACCCAAGGAGGGCCCCGATGAGGCTCAGCACCGTCCGGCTGTACGACGAGCGCGGCACAACCGCTGCCCGCCAGGAAGGGGACGAGCTCGTTCTGCTGCCCTACTCCGACGTCGGCGAACTGCTGTCGAGCGGCGACGACTGGCCTGAACGCGTGGCCGCCGAGGACGGCGACCGCATCCCCCTGTCGACCGCGTCCCTCGCTCCCGTCGTCCCTCACCCGAACAAGATCGTGTGTCTGGGCCTCAACTACGCCACACACATCAAGGAGATGGGCCGCGCCACCCCAGCCCATCCGACACTGTTCGCCAAGTACGACGGCTCCCTCGTCGGACCCTACGACGACGTGCACATTCCGCCGGTGAGCGATGACCTGGACTGGGAGGCTGAGCTCGGTGTGGTGATCGGACACCGCGCACGTCACGTGTCGCCGGACCAGGCGCTGGCGCAAGTCGCGGGCTACACCGTCCTCAACGACGTCACCGTCCGGGACTGGCAGCATCGCACCCGTGAGTTCCTGTCCGGCAAGACCTTCGAGGCCACCACCCCTGTGGGACCCTCGCTCGTCACACCGGACGAACTGCCGCGCGGTGCGTCCGGGCTGACGATCAGCTGCCTCGTGGACGGCACCACGATGCAGAAGTCCAACACGGCGGACCTGCTCTTCGACGTCGCCACGATCATCGCGTACGTCAGCACCATCATCACGCTGCTGCCGGGCGACCTGATCGCCACGGGTACCCCGGGAGGCGTGGGTGCCGGCCGCGACCCCAAGGTCTTTCTCCGGCCGGGGCAGGAACTCGTCACGGTCGTCGAGGGGATCGGCGAACTGCGCAATACAGTGGTCAAGGACCGATTGTGACGCCTGGTGCCCATGACACCCCGATACGAGTTACCATGTCTCGCATGTCAGGAACAGCGTCCACCAGCTATCGCGAGCGCAACTCCACGGCCGACCGGGCCCTGGACATCCTCCTCATGTTCACCGACACCCACCTCGTCGTCTCCGGCACCGCTGTGGCCGAGCGACTCGGCGTGGCGCGCTCGACCGCGTACCGGTACCTCCAGAGCCTCGTGAGCAGCCGCTTCCTGGAAGAGGCGCCGGGTGGAGGTTTCCGGCTGGGGCTGCGCGTCATGGAGATCGCACGGCTGGCACGCCGCAGCTACGGCCTGTCCGAAGTCGCCCTCCCGGCGATGACGACGCTCGCCGAGGACGTGCGCGAGACGGTCCTGCTCACCAGGCGGACCGGAGAGCTGGTCGTGTGCGTCGATCGGGCCGAAACGGGGACGGGCGCCGTGCGCATCTCCTACGAGAGGGGCAGTACTCTCCCCCTCAACGCGGGTGCGGCGGCACTCGTCCTGCTGGCCTGGATCCCCGACGAGGAAGCCCGAGGGCTTCTTGAATCAGCAGACCTGCGCCGTTTCACTCCCGCTACCCTCACGGACGTCGACACTCTCATGCAGCGACTGGCCCACATCCGGCGCGCCGGCTACTCGGTCACTCGTGGCGAACTCGACGCCGACGTGATGGGTGTCGCCGCTCCCGTCCGCGACGAGCAGCAGCGGGTGGTGGCAGCGGTGAGCATCGCGGCCTTGGCCTCTCGTGTGTTCCCCGAGGCGGAGGCGGAGCTGGCCCGGAAGGTTCAGGAGACGGCACGGGAGATCAGCGAGCGACTGACAGCCGTCGGGGGCTGACACCCGGGCGGTGCCGAACGCAGCGTACGGACGCTGTGGCGGTTCGGGCTCGAGCGAGGGAACCACGGGGGTCTTTCCATCGTCGGCGATGCACTCCTCCCCAGGCGTGGCGGCCTCCTACCTTCGCTGAAGGAAGTGTCCCGCCCATGGCGCCGGGCACCCTGCCGTCCCTGGTAGGCGTTGAAGAAGTGAGTCGGGGCGAAGCCGTCGGACGCCTCGATCCACTGGACCACGCGGATGTGGCAGTTGAGTGCCACGAAGCAGGGGGAGCCCGAAGCGTGGGTCCAATGCGTCGTTGCCCATTGGCATCCCAGGGCCGTCCCCCCTCGATCTTTGGATCAGCGGATGAGGCTGGCCTGACTCACCTTCATCATCGCGCAATTCGCAACATTTCATGCAAATACCGTGCTTGCTGCAAGCTTGCCGCGTTCCGGCGCTCCTCCAGAGCCGACACTGCAGCACCCTGGGCATGCCGGCACGACGACCCGTCGCCGCCACCTTCGACATACCGCTTGACATTCAACAGTAATGTCCTGTTAATCAAGATGTTAGTCCTGCCCAACGGGACATTCCAATATCCCCGAGCGGGCCGAGGCCGGGTTCCGACCGAGTGACCAGCGCCACCTGGCGCGATGCCTCCGGGACCGAGGGCGGCGCGGACGGTGCGCCTTCCTATGTCACCTACGCAGAACGGAACACCATGACCCTTCTCGATGCAGCCGACTGGCAGGAGCGGATCTTCTCGGGCGGATGGGTCAAGGGCTTGGCTGAGCCGTACGACTCCACCGAGCCGGCGACCGGGAAGACGCTGGGCCGCGTCGGCGCAGCCTCTCCCGCCGATCTGGACCGGGCCGTGGCGCACGCGCAGCAGGCCCAGCGCGCATGGGCGGCGGTGCCGTACCTGGAGCGTGCGCAGGTGCTGCGGCGCGCCGCAGCCCTGTTCGAGCGGCACCAGGCGGAGACAGCGGAGTGGATCGTGCGCGAGTCGGGCGCCCCGCGGCTGTTCGCGGACACCCAGGCGACTGATGGTGGGGCCGAGGAGTGCTACGAGGCCGCCGCACTCGCTGCGGCTCCCTTTGGTGAAGTGCTCCGGTCAGCCCAGGACCGTCTGTCGTTCTCGCGGCGGCGCCCGGTGGGCGTGGTCGGTGTCATCTCCCCGTTCAACGCGCCGATGTTGCTGGCCATGCGTGCGGTGGCCCCGGCGCTGGCCCTGGGCAACGCGGTCGTCCTCAAGCCCGATCCGCGCACCGCGATCTGCGGCGGTGTCACCATCGCGCGGGTCTTCGAGAAGGCAGGGCTTCCCGAGGGCGTCCTGCACGTCCTGCCCGGTGGCGCCGCCGTCGGCGCGGCGCTGGTGGACCACCCGGGCGTGCCCGTCATCGCCTTCACCGGGTCCACCCGGGCGGGGAAGGCCATCGCGGCGGCAGCCGCGCGGCGGCTCAAGCGGGTCCACCTGGAGCTGGGCGGCAACTCGGCGCTGGTCGTCCTGGACGACGCCGACCTCGACAAGGCCGTGTCCGCGGGCGCTTTCGGCTCCTTCTTCAACGCCGGGCAGGTCTGCATGGCCGCCAGCCGTCATCTCGTGCACTCCTCGATCGCCGAGGAGTACACAGCCCGCCTCGCCGAGCACGCCGACGCCACACCCGTGGGTGATCCGATGACCGGCACGGTCCTCATGGGCCCCATGATCGACGAGGGACAGCTGCGGGCCGCCCATGCCGTGGTCTGCGACAGTGTCACCGCGGGAGCACGGCTCGCTGCCGGTGGTACCCATGAAGGCCTGTTCTACCGGCCCACCGTCCTGGCCGACGTCCCGCTCACCGCCCGCGCCTACACGGAGGAGATCTTCGGCCCTGTCGCGCCCGTAGTGACCTTCCAGGATCTCGACGAGGCCGCCCGGCTGGCCTCCGACAGCGAGTACGGGCTCTCTCTCGGCATCCTGACCCGCGATGTGGCCAAGGGCCTGGCGCTGGCCGACCGCATCCCGACCGGCCTTGTACACATCAACGACCAGACAGTGAACGACGAGTCGACCATCCCGTTCGGCGGCGTCGGCGACTCCGGCAACGGCTCCCGCCACGGAGGCGCTGCCGCCAACCTCGAGGCATTCACCGAGCAGCAGTGGGTCACCGTCCGCCAGGAGATCCCCTTCTACCCGTTCTGACCATGGCCTCCCAGACAAGGCGGCCCGGCCAGGGCCACCCCCGCTCCCGCTCCCGCCGACCGACTCAAATGATGCAAGTATCAGAACTGGTGAATGTTGCTACCCTCACCCCATGTCGACAGCCGCTCCACCCCGCAACCGCTTCGAACGGCGCCGTGCCGAGACCCGCCAAGCTCTGATCCGCGCAGCCCGCGAGCTCCTTGCCGAGCACGGTGGCGGCAGAGCGAGCATCCAGTCCATCGCCGACCGGGCCGACGTCGGCTTCGGATACGATCATCTGCAGGAAGTTGTCGACGACCCGGCCGAACCGGTGGCTGCGGGCTTCCGACTCACGGCCCGCATGGGCGACTCGCACCCGGAGCTGGTGCAGATCCTCCGCCACCGCGGCCTGCGGCACATTCACTCGGAGCGCGGCGTTGCTCCTCGCGCCCTGCGCGACCTGCAACGCGGCATCACCACCGGCCGCTTCGCCGACGCCGACCCCGTCGCTGCGCTGTCCGCCATGGGAGGAGTTCTGCTGTCCCTGGTCGAGTTGAGGATTGCCCGTCCCGACCTCGACAGCGAGGAGGCCGCCTCGAAGGTGAGATTGCAAGTCGTCCAACAGGGAGTCGGGCAGCTCCCACGGGAGCGGCGCGCGGAGACTCTCGGCGCGGGTGGTGCCCAGTGGTACTCGGGTACCACTCGGACGCCGAAGATACCCCCGTGGTCCCAGGGTGTGAACCTGCCGCCCTCGTAGCGTCGAACGCAGACACCGCGGCGCGTCCGCGGCCGAGTTCGCGACAGGAAGGGCCCACCCCATGATCGAGGTACGTGAGCTGACGAAGCGGTACGGCGACAAGACGGTCGTCGACAACCTGAGCTTCACCGTCAAGCCCGGAGAGGTGACCGGCTTCCTGGGGCCCAACGGCGCGGGCAAGTCCACGACCATGCGCATGATCGTCGGCCTGGACTCCCCCACCAAAGGCTCGGTCACCGTGGGCGGCCGACCCTACGCCATGCAGTCCGCACCGCTGCACGAGATCGGCACCCTGCTGGAGGCCAAGTCCGTCCACCCCGGTCGCAGTGCGTTCAACCACCTGATGGCGCTCGCGTACACCCACGGCATTCCGCGCAGCCGGGTGGACGAGGTCATCGAGCTGGCCGGCCTGACCAGCGTGGCCGGCAAGCGGGTGGGGGCCTTCTCGCTCGGCATGGGCCAGCGGCTCGGCATCGCGGCCGCCCTGCTCGGCGACCCCGCGATCGTCATGCTCGACGAACCGGTCAACGGCCTCGACCCGGAAGGCGTGCTGTGGGTGCGCAACCTGCTGCGCTCGCTGGCCGACGAAGGCCGGGCCGTGATGCTCTCTTCGCACCTGATGAGCGAGACCGCGCTGATCGCCGACCACCTGGTCATCATCGGACGCGGTCGGCTGCTCGCCGACACCACCGTCGACGACTTCACCCGGGAGGCGAGCGGCGGCGGTGTGAAGGTCGCCACCGCCGAGACCGCGAAGCTGCGCTCGCTGCTGTCCGGCCCGGATGTCACGATCACCTCCTCCTCCGCCGAGGAGCTGCTGGTGCTGGGTCGCGACGCCCGTGAGATCGGAGCGATCGCCGCCCGGCACGGGGTGGCGCTGTACGAACTCACCCCGCAGTCCGCCTCGTTGGAGGCGGCGTTCATGGAACTCACCCGCGACGCCGTGGAGTACCAGAGTGCTCCGGCCGACACCGAACGAGAGGCCGCCTGATGCCCACCACCTCACTCCGTCCCAATCGGCGCCCTGGCTGGCACAACCGACTCTCCACGGCGCCCGACGCCCCCACGTCCTCCCCTACTGCCTACAAGGTGACCGGTCTGCGGGTGCTGCGCTCGGAGTGGGCCAAGTTCTGGTCACTGCGCTCCAGTTGGATCACCCTGGGTGTCGCCGTGTTCCTGCTGGTCCTCTTCGGGGCGATCGCCTCCTACACCTACAGTCCGGGCGCGGCGACCGGCGGGCCGCCGGGAGGGGCCAGCGGCGACAGCACCGCGGTGAGCCTGGCCCTGACTGGTGTCACGTTCGCCTCGCTGGCCGTCGGCGTACTCGGGGTGCTGCTGTCCGCGGGCGAGTACAGCACCGGCATGATCCGCTCCACCCTTGCCGCGGTACCGCGCCGACTGCCCGTCCTGTGGTCGAAGGCCGCCGTGATCGGCCCGATCGCCCTGGTCCTCACCAGCATCGGCGCCCTGGCCGCGTTCCTGCTGGGCACCCCGGGGCTGGACGGCGAGAGGATCGCCCTGTCCCTGGGCGACGACGGTGTCCTGCGCAGTCTCGCCGGTGCCGGTGTCTACCTCGGCCTGGTCGCCGTGTTCGGCGTGGCCCTGGGCGTACTGATCCGCTCTTCTGCCGGAGCCATCGCAGCCCTGGTCGGTATCCTGCTCATCCTGCCCGGCCTGGCCTCGCTCCTGCCGGACTCGCTGTACGACAGCATCAACCCCTACTTCCCCGGCAACGCGGGCCAGGCCGTGTACGCCCTGCACCAGTCCTCGGGCTCCCTCTCAGCAGGAGCGGGCCTCGCGGTCTTCGCCGGCTGGGTGGCCCTGACACTCGCCGGGGCGGCCTACCGCCTCGTCAAGTCCGACGCCTGATCCGGCGACGGAGGCACTGGTGTCCATGAGTCCGCACCGTTCGGCAGCCGCCGCGGCCGGCGCCCGGGGGACGGCAGCGGTCACGCCGTCCCTCGGGTTCGGTGCCGCCTGGGCGCATCCGCTGCTCGGCAGGCTGCTGCGCGACCAGGGTCGCCGACAGCGGCTGGACCGCCGGCATCCGTGGCTGCTCGACACCACGGTGGTGCTGGCCGTCGCCCTGATCAGCCTGCCGGTCCTGCTCCGGGGCGACGGCAACGCCCCTTTCGGGGACACCACCACCCGTGACCAGCTGACCTTCGGCGCCCTGTTCGGCTGCCACGCCGCTCTCATCGTTCCGCTGTGGTGGCGCCGCAAGGCCCCGGCGCTCACGTACTTCGTGATCGCGGCGGTCTCCCTCGCCCAATGGACGACGGGCGTCTGGCTGCCGGCGAGCGCCGGCGCACTCATCGCTCTGTACACCCTGGCCCGGAACGGTTCGTTGCGGGCCCTGGGCTGGGCAGCCGCTCTGACCGTCGTCGAGGCGATCCTGGTCGTCTTCGTCCTGGCGCCGACCGAACATCCATTCGTCGGCAGCTTCTTCCTGCTGGGCACGGTCACGGCGGCCATCGCCGTCGGCCTGACACTCCGCATCCGACGGATGTACCTGGCTGCGCTGGAGGACCGCGCCCGACGGCTGGAGATCGAGCAGGACCAACGCATGCAACTCACCGCGGCCGCCGAACGCTCCCGAGTCGCCCGCGAGATGCACGACATCGTCGGCCACAACCTCTCCGTCATGGTCAGCCTCGCAGACGGCGCCGCGACCCTCGCCGCCAACCGGAACGAGCAGTCCACCGACGCCTTGCGCATCCTCGCCGACACCGGCCGCCAGGCCATGAGCGAACTGCGCCGGGTCCTGGGAGTCCTGCGCGAGGAACAGGACGGTGAAAGGACGCTCAGCCCTCAGCCCGGCATCCGGGATCTGGACCCCCTACTGGCACGGGTGCGCGCAGCAGGCCTGCGCGCGGCCTACCGGACGGTGGGCGATCTCGACTCGCTGGGCAGCGGCGTACAGCTCACCGTGTACCGCATCGTGCAGGAGTCGCTGACCAACACGCTCAGGCACGCGGGGACCGGCACGACCGCCGAGGTCGACATCACCGCAGAGGCGGGAGAGGTACGGATCCGAGTCGCCGACACCGGCAGGCCCCCCGGGTCTCCCCCGCCACCGAAGCCGGCCGCACATGAGCTCGCACCCGGCCACGGCCTGGTCGGCATCCGCCAGCGAGCCGCCATGTACCGCGGCACCGTGATCATCGGACCGCGCGACACCGGCCACGGCTGGGTCGTGGACGTCGTACTTGAGGCGACGCCCGCGCCGGAAGCATCGGGAGAACTCCTGCGATGACCACCGTGCTGATCGCCGACGACCAGCCCCTGCAGCGCATGGGCGTGCGCATGCTCCTTGAGGGCACCCCGGGCCTGCACGTGGTCGGCGAGGCCGAGCACGGTGCGGAGGCCGTCCGCCTGGCCGCGGAGTTGCGCCCCGACGTCGTTCTCATGGACATCCGTATGCCCGGAACGGACGGCATCGAGGCCACTCGCCGCATCATCGCCACCGGCGGCCGCACGCGCGTCCTCATCGTGACCACCTTCGACCTCGACGAGTACGCCTACGAGGGCCTGCGGGCCGGCGCCAGCGGATTCCTGCTCAAAGACGCCCGCCCCGAGGAACTCGTCGCGGGTATCCGTGCGGTCGCGACGGGCGACGCCGTGGTGGCCCCCCGCCTGACCCGCCGTCTCCTGGACGCCTACGCCCACCAGGTTCTCGCACCGGTCGGCGCCCCCGCCCTGGAGGATCCCCGTCTGCAGACCCTCAGCGACCGCGAACGCGAGGTCCTGATCGCCATCGGCCAGGGCTGGACGAATACGGAGATCGCCGAACGGCTCGTCCTCACCGAGTCCACCGTCAAGAAGCACGTCGGCCGCGTCCTCGCCAAGATCGGGGCCCGCGACCGCATCCAGGCCGTGATCATGGCGTACGACATCGGGCTGGTCAGGGCCAAGCCATAGCCCGAGGTCCCGCGCCAAGGGCGTCCAGCCCCGCAGCCTCGAAGTCCTCGAAGACCTCGGTGCCCTCGACGAGGTGCTGGCCGGCGGCAGCACCCATCCCAAGCTCGGGATCCATGGGGGCCCCTTCGCCGTGCCCTGGAAGATAGGCGCAGCTCGATGCCCTCGGCCCGAGCGTAGGCGAACACATCCGTCATCGTCCGAAGTCGCAGGCCGGGACGGTCGGGGACCGCGCGTCCCCGCTCGGCCTGGAGCGGTCGTATCTCGGCGATCGCGCGGGGGACGGTGGAGCGGTCGACGCCGAACAGCCGGCCGAGCACCGCGTGCGGCAGGTCGTGCCGCAGATGGATCAACGTGGCCACCAACCGGTCGACGAACACCAGCTGGTGGCGGGGGGGCTCCGGCGCCCTCGGCCCGCTTGCGGATTCCGCCTCGCACAGCATGACGGCGACCTTCAAGGCCGGCCTGCCATGGCGCCGCCAAGTCCTCTATCAGGCACGCGAGATCCCAGCGAGAGATCCCCGTGAACAGCCGATGCGCCGGCACGGCCCGATTGACCATGATGGCCACGGTCGGATCGTGCCACCAGCCAGGCACGACGCCTCAACCGCTATCACGCACCAACTCGTGAAAAGGGGGGCGACGATCGGTCTGCCTCCTCTGCACCCAGACCTGTTCAGCCATCGGGTCGTGGGGTGTTGCCGATGGTTGCGGCAGGGACCAGGAGTTGGAGCGTGCCGCCCTCGCCGAAGCGGAGAGGTTAGTTGGATTGGATGCCCAAGTGCGGCGGCACCCCTTGTGTCACACATTGCTAGCGCCGTACCCGCGGCATCCCCAGACCGATCCACGAGATGATCTCCCGCTGGATCTCGTTGTTGCCACCGCCGAAGGTGAAGATCACGGCGGAACGGTAGCCGCGTTCCAGCTCGCCGTGCAGGACGGCTCCCGCCGAACCCTCCTGGAGGGCGCCCGGGGCCGCGACGATCTCCAGGAGCCAGGCGTAGGCGTCGCGGCGGGCCTCGGAGCCGTAGACCTTGGCGGCCGAGGCGTCCTGCGGGGTGAGCGTGCCGTTCTGGAGGGCGCCCACCATCTGCCAGTTGAGGAGCTTGAGGGCGTCCAGTTTGACGTGGGTCTGTGCGAGACGGCGGCGGACCCAGGGGAGGTCCACGACGCGGCGCCCGTCGGCGAGCTTGGTCTCGGTGGCCCAGCGCTGGACGTCGTGCAGGGCGCGGATGGCCATGGTGCCGTGGGCGGCGAGGGTGACGCGCTCGTGGTTGAGCTGGTTGGTGATGAGCCGCCAGCCCTGGTTCTCGGCACCGACTCGGTGGGAGACGGGGACGCGGACGTTCTCGTAGTAGCTGGCGGTGGTGTCGTGCGAGGCGAGGGTGCGGATGACGGTGCAGGAGTAGCCGGGGTCGGTGGTCGGGACGAGGAGCATGGTGATGCCCTTGTGCGGCGGGGCGTCGGGGTCGGTGCGCACGGCGAGCCAGACCCAGTCGGCGGTGTCTCCGTTGGTCGTCCAGATCTTCTGCCCGTTGACGACGTACTCGTCCCCGTCCCGTACGGCCCGGGTCTTCAGGGCGGCCAGGTCGGTGCCCGCGTCGGGCTCGCTGTAGCCGATGGCGAAGTCGATCTCGCCGGAGAGGATCTTCGGCAGGAAGGACGCTTTCTGCTCGTCGGTGCCGTACTGCATGATCGTCGGACCGACGGTGTTCAGGGCCATGAGCGGCAGCGGTACGCCGGCCTGCGCGGCCTCGTCGAAGAAGATGAACTGCTCGATCGGGGTCAGGCCGCGGCCGCCGTACTCCTTGGGCCAGCCGACGCCGAGCCAGCCGTCCGCGCCGAGCCGGCGGATGGTCGCGCGGTAGAAGCGTTTCGCGGCCACCGGGTCGGCGTGCCGGGCGTAGGCGTTGTCCGGCACCAACTCGGCGAAGTAGGCGCGCAGTTCGGTGCGCAGCCGCTGCTGCTCGGGTGTGTGGTCGAGGTGCACGGCGCCTCCTGGCTCCCCAAGGCCGGTGTCCTGACGGCGCACACGGTAGAACGTGTTCCAGAAATTGGGAATGGCGGGGAGGCAAGTGGCGCGGGGACGACCGCGTGCGGCCCGACACCCTGAGGGCCTGTCAGCTCAGTGTCGCCATGAAGTCGGTGCAGGCCCGGGCGCAGTCACGGCACGCCTGAGCGGTCTCCTCCGCGCCCGGATGCCTGTCGAAGACGTGCGCGCTCTCCAGACAGACCGTCCGGCACCACTCCAGCTGTACGCGGATGCCGGCCTCGTCCAGGCGGTTGTCCTCGGAGAGCACCCGGCAGGTGGCGTCGCACACCTCCGCGCACATGATGCCCTTGCGGCGCAGCAGCTCCTGCTGTTCCGTGCCGTCCGGATCCACGAGGCTCGCGCGCAGCGCGCAGGTACGCGCACACTCGGTGCACGCCTGTGCGCAGGCGAAGCGATCCTCCAGGAACCGGAAGAGTTCCTGTTGGGAAGTCGTCGAAGTCACGTCTCGCGGGTAGCCGCGACCGGCCGCACCAAACCCCGCCCGCCGGGGCAGGGCGCCCTGTGTGGCGGCTGAGGGACCCTGAGTAACGGGTGCCGCGGCGTGGTTCACGTCCCCTTCCTGGGGTATTCAGCCGATATGAGTACCGCAAGCGAGCAGCTGGCCGCCGCGAGCGGCCTGCTCAGCCTTGTGCTGTTCGTGGTCGGGGTCGCCGTCGTGGCGCTGCTGGCGGGCAGCTTCTGGCTGGGCGCGCGTGTCAAACTGCGCGAGCCTCCGAGGCCGCGCCCGGAGGAGCAGCCGCACCTGCCGCCGGACGGCCCGGTGCACGAGATCCGTGAGAACCGCGAACCCGACGAGATACCCCGGACCCCCAAGGGCGAGCGTCCCCTCACCCCGTACGAGCTGACCAACATGCAGACCCGGCCGAGCGCGGACAAGACCCGGCCGCGCTGGAGCAAGGGCAGCAGCGGCTCGTTCGGCGGCGGCGGTCTCGGCGCCCACTGAGACCGACCCCGCGAGCGGGCGCACGCCGGGCTGCCGGTCACCTGGGTGCTGACCTCCCGGAACAGCACCGCCTACCAGGCCGCCCGGGCCGCCGTCAGCGCTTGCTCGGCGTACGGTCTTCCGAACAGCACGGCGTGCACCAGCAGCGGGAAGAGCTGGTGCACGCCCACGCGGTGGGCCCACCCCTCGGAGAGCGGAGCGGTCTCCTCGTACCCCTCCCGCACCTGTTCCAGGAAGGGGCAGCCGAACAGGGCCAGCATGGCGAGGTCGGTCTCGCGGTGCCCGCCGTGCGCGGCCGGGTCGATCAGCCAGGCCCGGCCGTCCGAGCCCCACAGCACGTTGCCGTTCCACAGGTCGCCGTGGAGCCGGGCGGGCGGCTCGGCGGGCCCGGCCAGTTCCGGCAGCCGCGCGCAGACGCCTTCGACGACGGCCGCCTCGGCGGGGCGCATCGTCCCGGCGTCGACGGCGGAGCGCAGATACGGCAGCACCCGGTGCTCGGCGTACCAGCTCGGCCAGTCCTCGCCGACGGCGTTGCGCATGGGGGCGAGCCCGATGTACGCCTCCTGCGGGCCGTCCGGCGGCGCGGCGCCGAACGCCGGGGCGCCGGCGGCGTGCAGCGCGGCGAGGTCACGGCCGAACCGTACGGCGGCCCGCGCGCCGGGCGCTCCGGTCCGCACCCGCTCGGTCACCAGCCACCGCTCGTCCTGCCCGTACACGACCGGCACCCGCACCGTGTCCGCGGCGGCCAGCCAGCGCAGCCCGGCGGCCTCGGCGCGTACGGCGTCCCGCTCGTCGCTCCGTTTGACCATCACCGTCCGCCCGTCGTCGAGCTCGGCCTCCCAGAGCGCCCCGGACAGCGGGCGCGTCCGGTGGACGGACGCACCGGTGAAGGCGGCGGCGACGGAACCGGGGTCGGGAGCGTGGGGCGAGTGCACGGGACGAGCGTACGGCGGGTTCCCGGTGACTCGGCCACCTCGAGGCCCCGGCGTTCAGGTTCGGACAGTGAACGGACAGTAAACGACTTCGCGGAGCGGCGGCGTCCGAAAGGCGCTGTAGTGGCCTGAACCGTCGCGCAGGGTGAGGTGGAAGATGGCCGACGTGATGCAGGCAGGACCCGTGCGGCGCCCGGGCAGGACACAGCAGAAACGGTGCGGCTGCGGCGCCCCGGTGCCGGACGGCGCCGAGGAACGGTTCCGCGGGCTGCTGGAGGCGGCGCCGGACGCCATGGTCATCGTGGACGACACGGGCGCCATCAGACTGGTGAACGCCCAGACGGAGGCGCTGTTCGGCTACGGCCGCGAGGAACTGCTCGGCCACCCGGTCGAGTTACTCATCCCGCACCGCTTCCGCGACCAGCACACCGGGCACCGGGGCGGCTACACGGCCAACCGTCAGGTACGGCCGATGGGCGCCGGACTGGAACTGCACGGGCTGCGCAAGGACGGCACGGAGTTCCCCGTCGAGATCAGCCTGAGCCCGATGGAGACGGCGGACGGGCTGCTGGTGTCGGCGGCCGTGCGGGACGTCAGCGACCGCAAGGCGGCCGAGGCACGGATCAACGAGCTGGCGGCGCTGGTGGAGTCCTCGCAGGACGCGATCCTCGCCAAGACGCTCGACGGGTACATCACCTACTGGAACGCCGCCGCTCAGCGGCTGTACGGCTACACGGCCGAGGAGGTCATCGGTCGGCATGTCTCCGTGCTGGCGCCGCCCGAAGCGCGGGGCGAAGTACGGTCGTTGCTCAAGCGGCTGCGGCACGGCAAGAAGGTCGAGCACTTCGAGACGCTACGGCTGACCAAGCCCGGGACGCTGCTGGACGTGGACGTGACCCTGTGGCCGACGCGGGACTCGCACGGCACGGTGGTCGGGGCGTGCGCGATCGTGCGGGACATCAGCGACCGCAAGCGCGCCGAGGCCCAACTCACCGCCCTGTACGAGCAGCAGCGGCACATCGCGCTGACGCTGCAGCGCAGTCTGATGGGCACCCCGCCGGCCCTGCCCGGGCTGGCCACCGCGAGCCGCTACCGGCCCGCCACCCAGGGCGCGGGCGTGGGCGGCGACTGGTTCGACCTGATCCCGCTGGGCGCCGACCGGGTGGGCGTGCTCATCGGCGATGTGATGGGCCGCGGGCTCGAAGCAGCCGCCGTCATGGGCCAGTTGAGGTCGGCCGCGCATGCGCTGGCGAAGACCGGGATGCAGCCGCGCCAGCTGATGCGGGCACTGGACACCTGCGTCGCCGACCTCGACGTACCCGACCAGCTCGTCACCTGCTGCTACCTGGTGATCGCCCCGGACTCGGGCACGGTCACCGTCTGCTCGGCGGGCCATCTGCCGGTGCTGGTGGCCGGGGTGGGTGGCGGTATCACCGCGCTGCCCTGCCCGGTCAACGCGCCGCTCGGAGTGGGCGACGTCCTGTACGAGCAGTCCAGCACGGAGATACCCCCCGGTGCCACCCTGGTGCTCTACACGGACGGCCTGATCGAGACGCCCGGCAGCGACATCGAGCTGCGGATCGACGAACTCACCACCATCCTCGACGAGTTCTTCACCGGCACGCCGTCCCTGGAGGATGCCGCCGACCATGTGCTGGCCGGTCTGCTGCCGGACGCCGACAGTCACAACGACGACGTGACCCTGCTGTTCGCGCAGCTCCCGGCGGCACCGCTGGCCGCCGTCACCACCGAACTGCCGGCCGACCCGGCCTCCGTGCCCGAGGGGCGGGTCTTCCTCCACAAGACACTGACGTCGTGGAACTGCGATTCCTGCGCCGACGACGCCCTCCTACTGCTGTCGGAGACGCTCACCAACGCCGTCCTGCACGCCGGCGGCCCCATCGGCCTCCATCTGCACCGCACGGCCACCGATCTCACCGTCGAGGTCAGCGACCGCAGCCCACAGCTGCCGCAGCCACGTCTGGCGGCCGAGGAGGAGGAGTCCGGGCGGGGCCTGATCCTGGTGCGGACCCTCGCCGCCGGCTGGGGGGTACGACCGACGGACGAGGGCAAGACCACCTGGTTCACGCTGAGGCTGTGAGCCCCCGGGAGCGGCCGCCGCGGGCCAGTTCGAAGGCGTCCAGGTGGGCCTGGACGTAGGGCACGGCCACCTTCTCCACCTCCACCTGTCCGTCGACGAAGGCGGGCTGGACGTTGACCTCGAAGACGACCCCGCCGTTCTCGATCGCCAGGTCGACGCCGGCGAACGGCAGCCCCACCGAGGCGGTGGCGGCGACGGCGAGTTCACCGAGGCGGGCCGGGAGGTCGGCCGGGTCGATATGGACGGGGGTGGCGCCCCGGCAGGTGTTGCAGGGGGTGTCGGGTTCGGGCTGGAGGTGCTCGCGGGCGTGCACGACCCGGCCGCCGAGGACGAAGACACGGAACTGGTGGCGCAGGCCGTCGGCGGTGACGTTGCCCGCGTCGCGGGAGAGCATCCAGTCGGTGCCGTGCTCGGCGTAGTAGGCGGTGGCGTGCTCCAGCAGATCGGGGGTGGTGACATGGAAGGTGTCGTTGCCGCCGGTGCCGACGACGGGCCGGGCCCAGGTGTCGCCGCCGAGCCGCTCGAACACCTCGGCCGCCTCCCGCGGGGAGGGCCGGGACAGGACGACGGTCTCCATCTGTGCGATGCCGTCCCGCTGGAAGCGGGCGACGGTGAGGTTCTTCTCCGTCGCCGTCCGCCAGGCCTCCGGACCGGTGCCGAGGGTCACCACGTCGTGGGTCTCCAGGAGTGCCTGGAAGGCGGCGAGGTCTCGCCTGCTGTGCGGCGGGATCTCGTAGAGCAGGACGACGTCGGGGACGAAGTCGAGCCGCTCCTCGGGGACCCGCAGCCGTAACCGGCCTCCGTCGGGGACGCCGCGGCCGGTGCCGCCGGTCGCGAAGTGCCGGGAGTCGATGCGGACGGGCGGTGCGCCGGTGAGCAGTTCCACGGCCTCGGCCAGATAGTCCCGGCAGCCTTCGGGCGACGTGGGATCGGCTATCAGGGCGATGCTCGGTCGGGACACAGCGGCCTCCAGTGGTGTCGACGCGCGCTCGTGCCGCGGGCGCCCTGCCGCACGGCCCGAGCGGTGTCACGGATGGTGCCTGTCGCGCGGGTGGTCCTCGCACCCGTCGCCCTGGAAGCCGCGCCGGTGTGCGGGAGCCGTACCGGGGTCCGGGCGACTGCCGGGCCGGTCACGGGTGGTGACCACGGGGGTGGTGGGGCCCTGTCGTCAAGTCCCGGGGGATCCGCGTCGCAGGGCTGGCCGACCACTGTAGGCACCGGGGAAGGCGCCGTGCCAGGGCGCACGCGCGCCCTCCTCCTGCCCCTTCCCCTGCGCCGTCCGCCCCCGTCCGTGCGCCCTGTCCGGCGGCCTGCGACCAGCGGTCTCAGCCGTCCCAGGACCAGTCCGCGACCTCGGGAAGGTCGGTGCCGTGCACCCGGATCCAGTCGTGGTGGCGCAGCCGCGCGTCCTCCATGCGCTGGCGTACGGCGGCGGCGCGCACGGCGAGCCCGGGGACGCGGTCGATGACGTCCATGACCAGGCGGTAGCGGTCGAGGTCGTTGCGGACGACCATGTCGAACGGCGTGGTCGTGGTGCCGATCTCCTTGTAGCCGCGCACGTGCAGGTTCTTGTGGCCGGTGCGGCGGTAGGCGAGGCGGTGGATGAGCCACGGGTAGCCGTGATAGGCGAAGATCACCGGTTTGTCGGTGGTGAACAGGCCGTCGTACTCGAAGTCGCTCATGCCGTGCGGGTGTTCCCCGGCGGGCATGAGGCGCGCGATGTCGACCACGTTGACGACGCGGACGGCGAGTTCGGGAAGGTTGCGGCGCAGCAGCTGGGCGGCGGCCAGCACCTCCTGGGTGGGCACGTCACCGGCGCAGGCGAGCACGACGTCGGGTTCGCGGCTGCCGTTCTCGGTGCCGGCCCACTCCCAGATCCCGGCGCCGCGGGCGCAGTGGACGCGGGCCTGGTCGATGGACAGCCAGTCGAAGCAGGGCTGTTTGCCGGCCACGACGACGTTGACGTGGTCGCGGCTGCGCAGGGCGTGGTCCGCCACCGACAGCAGGGTGTTGGCGTCCGGCGGCAGATAGACGCGGACGACCTCGGGGCTCTTGTTGAGGACGTGGTCGACGAAGCCGGGGTCCTGGTGGGAGAAGCCGTTGTGGTCCTGGCGCCAGACGTGCGAGGTGAGCAGGTAGTTCAGGGAGGCGATGGACGCGCGCCAGGGCAGCCGCCGTGTCGTGCGCAGCCACTTGACGTGCTGGTTGACCATCGAGTCGACGATGTGCACGAACGCCTCGTAGCAGGAGAACAGTCCGTGCCGGCCCGTCAGCAGATAGCCCTCCAGCCAGCCCTGGCAGGTGTGTTCGGAGAGGATCTCCAGCACCCGGCCGTGCCGGTCGAGGTGTTCGTCGACCTGGAGGGTCTGGGCCTGCCAGGCCTTGCCGCTGGCGCCGTACACCGCCTGGAGGCGGTTGGAGGCGGTCTCGTCGGGACCGACGAGCCGGAAGTCCCGCCGCTCGGCGGTGGATCGCACGACCTCCTGCAGCACCTCCCCCAGGACACGGGTGGGTTCGTGCAGCGTGGTGCCGGGCTTGTCGACGGGGACGGCGTACGAGTCGATGTCGGGCAGGGGAAGTTCGCGCAGGAGCAGGCCGCCGTTGGCGTGCGGGGTGGCGCCGAGGCGGCGGATGCCCTCCGGGATCCAGGCCAGGACGTCCAGACGGGGAGCGCCGTGCTCGTCGAACAGCTCCTCGGGCCGATAGGAGCGCAGCCATGCCTCCAGCTGGCGCAGATGGTCGGGGTTGTTCCGGACGGCCGACAGCGGCACCTGGTGGGAGCGCCAGGTGCCCTCCACGGGCAGCCGGTCCACGTGGGCGGGCCCGGTCCAGCCCTTCGGGGTGCGCAGCACGATGACCGGCCAGCGGGGCCGCTCACCGGTGCCTTCCTCGCGGGCCGCGCGCTGGAGGGCGGCGATGCGGTCCAGGGCGGTGTCCATGGCCTGCGCCATGGCGCGGTGGACGGCGTACGGCTCGTCGCCGGTGACGTGGATGGGGTCGTGGCCGTAGCCGCGCAGCAGGTCGTCGAGTTCGGGTTCCGGGATGCGGGCCAGCACGGCCGGGTTGGAGATCTTGTAGCCGTTGAGGTGGAGGATGGGCAGGACGGCGCCGTCGTGCACGGGGTCGAGGAACTTGTTGGAGTGCCAGGAGGCGGCCAGCGGGCCGGTCTCCGCCTCGCCGTCGCCGATCACGCAGGCGACCAGCAGACCGGGGTTGTCGAACGCGGCGCCGTAGGCGTGCGAGAGGGAGTAGCCGAGCTCGCCGCCCTCGTGGATGGAGCCGGGCGTCTCGGGGGCGACATGGCTGGGGACGCCGCCGGGGAAGGAGAACTGCTTGAACAGCCGGGCCATGCCGGCCGCGTCCCGGGTGACGTCGGGATAGGTCTCGGTGTACGAGCCCTCCAGCCAGGAGTTGGCGACCACCGCAGGACCGCCGTGCCCGGGGCCCCAGACGCACAGGGCGTTCAGGTCACGGGTGCGGATGATGCGGTTGAGGTGGGTGTACACGAGGTTGAGGCCCGGGGAGGTGCCCCAGTGGCCGAGCAGCCGCGGCTTGACGTGCTCCGGGCGCAGCGGCTCGGTGAGCAGCGGGTTGGCCATGAGGTAGATCTGGCCGACGGACAGGTAGTTCGCGGCGCGCCAGTGTGCGTGCAGCGTCCTGACCTCGTCGTCGGTGAGCCGGGCGGACGACTGCCGCGGGTCGACGGACATCTCGGGTTCCCTTCCGGATCGGGGTAGCGCGGAGGTGCGTACCGGTCCGTACCTCCCCACCCTTTCCCGTCCGCCGGGTACCCGACAGGGGCGACCGGACCATACGGCGGAGCGGAACCGTCCGTAAGGGCCTCCGGGCCTCCCAGCGCCGCGCCGGCAAGGTTTGCCTTCAAGGAGCGGCGTCCGGTGCGTGATCCCGGCGTGCCGATATCACGCCCTCTTGAGGTTGTGCCCGGGGTGGCGAGAGCCCGTGCGGGGCGTCGCGACAGGGGGAACCCTGCCTGCCGCGGTGCTAGGAACCGGTGCGGTCGGCGTCGAGCCCGTCGATGTGCTCCACGTTCCGCAGGTCCTCGGTGTCCCGGCTGGCCTCCGCGCCGAACCAGGCGTCCAGGATCTCCTTGAGCAGCGGCTCGGAGGTGAGGCGCAGGCTCAGGGCGAGGACGTTGGCGTCGTTCCAGCGGCGGGCGCCGTCCGCCGTGTAGGCGTCGGCGCACAGGGCGGCCCGGACGCCGGGCACCTTGTTCGCGGCGATCGACGCGCCCGTGCCGGTCCAGCAGCACACCACCGCCTGCTCCGAGGTCCCGTCGGCCACGTCCCGCGCCGCCGCCTCCGAACAC
The DNA here is from genome assembly GCF_044465285.1 of Streptomyces sp. NPDC049687. Lineage (NCBI taxonomy): Bacteria > Bacillati > Actinomycetota > Actinomycetes > Kitasatosporales > Streptomycetaceae > Streptomyces > Streptomyces sp. NPDC049687. The sequence continues at coordinate 26,723 of NZ_JBITLN010000008.1, read as the reverse complement.
ACCGCCCATTGCGGGTCGGCGCCGGGGCGCAGCGCGCCGTACGTCACCACGTCGTGCCCGCGGCCGCGCAGTTCCGAGACGAGGGAGCGGGCCACGGCTTCGTCCATGTCCGAGGAAACGGAGATCCGCATGTCAGGAAGCCTACTGAGGGAACGTCCGCGCTGTCGCCACCAGGTCGACTCCCGGCCCGCCGGATCCGGTCATCCGGCAACCGGGCTCCACGTGTCCGCGGTCATCCCGACCGGGTTGGCGGTCGGGATGATCCCGGCGTCCAGCACGGTGCGGGCGAGCGGTTCGAGCAACTGGGCGAGGCGGGCGGTGGCAGCGGGTCCGAGGGCGGTCCACGGGGCGGCCGCCGCGGCATCGGTGTCGGCCTCGATCTCCTCGTGGGCGGCCCTGCCCTCCTTGGTGAGACGCCCGTCCTCGTCGAGCCACCCACGCGCGCGCGATCTCCTCCGCCCCGCCCGCCATTGCTCCGGCTCCCACTTGCGGGTCTGCCGCTGGAACTCCTCGTCCGACTCCCCCGCCGCACACTTCAGCACCATCGCCTCCACGGGCCCCACCCCACGGCCGACGAGGACCGCGATGTGTCCGTCACCGCGGTGTTCACGCAGGGTGGTCAAGGCCTGCCAGAGCCTGACGTGCGGCTGGGCCGGGCGGGCGAGGGCCTGGTTGGCGGCGCCGAGCACCCGCCCGGCCGTGTCCGCGGCCTGGGCCGCCCGCCAGGCCAGGTCGGCCGCCTCGGCCATCTCGTCGGAGCCGACGACGTCCGGGCCGTAGAGGCCGGTCATGGCCTCGCCCACGGCACGCGCGCGGGCCGCGAGCACCTCCGCCGGGTCCGCGTAGGTCCAGGCGTCGGGCAGCGCGCGGGCCACGCGGTCGGGGTGGAAGACGTAGAAGCTGCTGGTGACGACGGAGGCGGGAGCGGCACCGAGGGGGGCCGCGCGCAGGGCGAAGTAGCCCATCCAGTACCCCCGCAGGCCGAGCGCGTCGGCGGCCCGGCGCACCTCGGGAGCGAAGTAGACCAGGTCGTGTACCGGTTCGAACCGCTCCCACATCGCCCGTGCGACGGTGTCCCTCACTCCGGCCTCCCAGCTCGGTGGCGTACCGAGAAGTAGCTTCCATCATGACAGCGGTCATAACAACCCCGACGGGCGATGTCAGCGGCTGCGTCTGGTGCCGCGGCACTAGGTGTATTGATCACGAGCGTTGTTGACACTCGACGGTGCTTGATCACGGCGAAGCCCTTGTCACTGATCAGCAGGATGCCATCGTGCTCGGTGACCATGTCTGCTTCGGCTTCGAGCATCGAGGCCAGCACCTCGCGCTCGCCGATCTTCGGATCGGCCAAGGCCCACAGGATCGGCATCCCGGACGGAGTGCACACCAGATACAGCTTCAGCCCCCAGTAGAACCGCGAGTGGCTGGCGATAGCCCGCCCATCCGGCCAGGTCCGAGCGTTTCACCGTTTGCCGCGACATCCCGCAGGGCACCGGGGTGGAGTCCACGATCCAGCAGTCGTCCAGCCAGAAGTCGCTCGACTTCGCCACCATCCGGATGCCCCGCTTGACCAGGCCGAGCGCGGACCGCAGCCGATTGTTGTAGCCGGACTGCTGAGGCAGGTACGGGAACATCCCGGTGAGGTGCTGGCCGGCATAGCGCAGCCAGTGCGTCTCGGAGGTGAAGCCGAGCAGCGACTGGGCGAGCGCGACACACACGAGCTCGGAGTCGGTCAACACCGGGGGCCTGCCCAGCCATCGTGGTCCCGCCGGCTCGTCGTCGATCTTCACGTACAGTGCGGCCAGAAGGGTCTCGATGTCGTTCGTCACGCAACGATCAACGAGACCCCTTCTCCACTTTGCGCCCGCAGGACTTCGGACCTACTCGTCCAGCCCTACCAACCGGGGTGGGGAGGGGCCGCTCAGCATTCGTCACAGCGCGGGAAAGGCCCCTGCTCACAACCGGCGCGTGAACTCCTGGCGGTCGGCGAAGTTCTCGTAGCCTGCTCGTTCGAAAGCCATGATCATGGCGGTGTTGGCCGCATCGCAGTCGCCGCGGATCTCCTCGGCGCCCGCTTCGACCAGCAGCCGCGTGCCGCGGGCCACCACCGCCGTCGCGTAGCCGTTGCCGCGGCAGGCGGGGGACACAGCCACCAAGCCGATCACCGCGGTCGAGGGGTTTCGGGCGGGGAGGCTGATGGCAGCTGGCGTGCCGTCCGGAGCGTAGCCGATCTCCCACCACCGGGGTTCGTACGAGAATTCCTCCATGTCCGTGAAGAGGCTCTCCGCGGCACCCCGGGCGCCATGCCGGGCGACCTCGGCGGCGAGGTGGGCGTCGGCGCTGGTCGGCAGCGCCTCGGCGAGGAGAGCGATGAACGGCTCACGGCCCAGACTGGGCAGCGAATGCCAGTTCAACCGTTCATCATGCGCAGTGAGTTCCGCCCCGGAGTGGCGGCGGAAGCGGCGACCGTCTCGGGCGCGCTCGAAGCCCGCCAGACGGAGAAGCTCGGCGCGCCGTTCCGGCTCCGCCTGGAACTGCGGCGGCTGCGTCGGCGAGTCGATGACGTGCTCCAGCTCCCTGGCGCCGAGCGAGCCGGCCAGGGCGACGGCCTCGGCCAGCAGCGCCCGGCCGGTGGCCAGGCCCGGCTCGTCCCACCGCGTCTCAAGGAGCACCACGGCCATCGGGACGTCGTTCCCCGGGAGGGTCCACAGCGCGGTTGCCGCGGTGAGCCGACCGGCCTCGTCCTCCGCGACCAGGCACCACTCCGGCCGGGTACATTTCTTGGCAAGCAGGTCGGTGAGGTAGGCGGCCGTCCCGGCGTTGCGCTCGGGCTGCTCGGAGTGCTGGACCAGGGCAGGTAGTTCGTCTGGGCGCGCGATACGTATAGGCATATACCTGGATCATCCTTCTCTCGATGACGTAGCTGGACTTCGCATGAAACCGCCACCCAGTGGCACCGGCAGGCCTGGCTATTCCTGCCCTCGTCGGACCGACCGTCAGACCCGGGCCTGCGGACTGGATACCGTCGGCCTCCTGCGGCAGCGGTCGATCCCATAGCCGATCGGCGGTGGTCGTCGCCTAGGGCGTGTTTCGAAAGTCCCGTCTGGCCCGCGACGCCTGGCACGGCGCCTCGCCGCGTTGTCGGGATCGCCCGCGTACGCCCGGTACGCGGACGACCCTCGGCCTTGCGATGCACCGCGCCAGACGCCGCGGGCCCCGCCCTCCGGGCGGACGACGCTACTTTCGCAACACGCCCTAGCACAGGACGGTGCGGCGCAGGCCTCTCATTCCACCGGGTAGCGCACCACCAACACCCCCTCCACATCCCTCCCCACCGCCTCGTACAGATGCGGTACATCCGCCGCCCACCGGGCGTGGCCGCCCGGGCCCGCCTCGAGCGGGGCGGAGGCGGGACCAACCCGGGCCGTGCCGCTGAAGACCAGCAAGTGCTCCTCCGTGCCCGTCACATGAGCGGCCGAGCGCTGCACCGCGCCGCCCTGAATGCGGATGCGATACACCTCCGACACCGCAGCCGCGTCCTGCACGCGGTCCATCAGCACCGCGTGCACCGCCGCACCCTGCACCGGGGCGGGGCCGACGACCGTGCTCAGCGGCGCCTCGAGGGCCGTGGTCAGCGCGTACAGCGTCTCCAGAGTCGGATTGCGCTGGCCCGTCTCCAGTTCCGAGAGCGTGCCCTTGCCGACGCCGGATCGACGGGCCAGTTCCGACAGCGACAGGCCGCGGTCCTGGCGCAGACGGCGCAGCCGCGCGCCCACCTCCTGGGCCAGTTCCAGAGTTCTCCGCCCCTTACTGCGCCGTTGACGCATTGGCCGTGACGCGACTAGCGTTCCACAAACAGAACGTTCTGTAAACGAAACGATCGTGGCGGTGCACACGCTTGGCGGCGCAGGCGTGGGTTCGGACTTACTCGTCTAGCCTCCACTCATGACCGAGACGATCAGCGCCGACCGCCGCTTCCCTGCCGCCCTCGCGGAGGTGGCGACGGCGGAATTTCCGTACGCCGACGGTGAGGGCTTCGACTTCGAGCCGTACGACGCCTTCGACTCCGCCGAGGAGACCACCGACTGGATCCGTCAGTGGACCGGCAACCAGGAGCTGGACGGCGAGGCCTTCCGGGTCTTCGGGCGGGACGGCACCGGCGGGCTCGCCGCCCTGTGGTGCGTACGCCCGGGCAGGCCGCCGGCCGAGCAACCGGTGGTCTTCCTGGGCTCGGAGGGCGAGGTCGGGGTGGTCGCGGCCAATCTCTCCGACTTCCTGTGGCTGCTGGCCGACGGCTTCGGACCGATGGAGGCCGTGGCATACCCGGACCGCGAAGCCCGGCCCCAGCCCGAACTCGCCGAGCTGGCCGCACGGCACGCCACCACCCCGCGCCGCCCGGCCCGGGTCGTCATCGCCGAGGCCAAGGCCGAGTTCCCGGCTTTCGAGGAGGACCTGGACGCTCTGTGCCGCTGAGCCCGTTCGCCTGGTCCAGGAACGCCGAGACGGCTTGGACGAAACACCCGGCGTCGTCCAGCCAGGGAGAGTGCCCCGCTCCGGGTTGTACGACGAGGGTGGCCTCCGGGAACAGTTCCGCGCACTCCTCGACCGAGCGGGGCGGGCTGTTCAGGTCCAGCTCTCCGGCGAGCAGCAGGACGGGAGCCGTGAGGGTCCCGAGCGCCGCACGCGTGGCCCCGGGAGTGAAGGCTCCCTCCGCCCCGAAGAGGGCGACGGCCTCCTCGTTGTCCGGCCGGGCCCGCGCATGCTGTTCCCGCGCGACAGCGTCCCAGCGGCCGTGGAAGAAGGGGGCGACGGCCTCCCAGTCCCCGCCCCTCCCCTCGGTGATCGCCTCCAGGGCGGCGTACGCCTCGGGGAACCACGGCTCGTTCCGCCGGAGGCGCGCCAGCGCGCGTCGCGTCTCCCCCGTGATCTCGATGCCGACGGCGCGGGTGCCGGGGGTGACCAGGGCGATCCTTCCGACGCGTTCCGGGTGCCGGGCCGCGTACTGCGTCACGACGTTCGCGCCGGCGGAGTGGGCGAGGAGGTCCATCCGGGGCAGCCGGAGGTGGGTGCGGAGGGCCTCGACGTCGTCGACGAGCCGGTCGCAGCGGTAGGACGAGGTGTCCTGGGGGACGGCGGACCGCCCGGTGCCGCGCAGGTCCAGGACGATCAGCCGGCGGTGCGCGGACAGGCCACCGAGGTCGCCCAGGTAGGAGGAGTCCGCCGGGCCGCCGGGGACGCAGACGAGCGGGGCTCCGGTTCCGGTCTCACGGTAGGCGAGCCGGGTTCCGTCAGGTGCGCAGAAAGTGGGCATGGCCGGGGAGTCTGGCACCCCATAACCCAGTTATACAACCCGGTTATGGGGTGCGAGCAGGGTGTATAACCGGGTTGTGGCAGGTGAAGAGAGCGCCCGGAGCGGCCCCGCGACGCTGACCGAGGAGCAGGCCGAGCGCATGCTCGCCGAGATCAACGAGGTCATCCGTGCGGGCGAGGAGATGCGCGCCCTGCGCGCCGAGATGATCCAGGTGCTCGCCGGCCTCGGCTGGACCCAGGACACCATCGCCCGGCTCGCCGGGATGAGCCAGCCCGCCGTGTCCAAGCAGATGACGAAGCACAGGGACGCCGACCGCCCCTCCTCCATGGACCTCGACCTCGACCAGCCCGACACCCCCTGGCTCGAGGGACGTCTGTGGGGCCTGGCCGAGGACATATCGGAGAGCCTCGGCCACACCGCCCACTGCACCCGGTATGTCGAAGCCGTCGGCCGTGGGCGAAAGCGCTTCACCCCACAGCACGTCGACGAACTGCGCCGCCTCGTCGAGGAGGACCTGCGGGTCCACCGCACGGAGCTGCCCGACGGACACCGTGCCGCGTACGACAGGATCAGTCGCGGACTCGACCTTCCCGCCAAGGTCACACACCCCGCCGCCGCCTCGGCGTCCGTACGGCGCGCCCTCGCCCGGCGGCTGCAGCGCGACCGGTTGCGGGACTGATCCGCGCACGCATATGGACGTGCTTCACGAGCCTGACCTAGGGTGCGGGACGGCAAGCGCTTTCTAATGCCTGGATTGGCATGCTCGCGCCAGAAAGGAACCGTCCGTGCCGCACCCCGCATCTCACGGCCCGTCCGGCTCCCCCCGGGAGGTGACCCGCAAGTCGTTCCTGCGGGGCTTGGCGGCCGCAGGCGCGGCCCCCCTGCTCCCCGCCCTGCTGGCCGAGTCCTCCGCGGCGGCCTCACCCGGGCGTCCGGACTTCGCTCTGGTCCGGGACGGTCTCGCGGTCGACATCCACGTCGACGCGGCGGACGACCCCGCCGTGCTCCGCGTGGCCGGCGACCTCCAGGCGGACGTGGAGCGGGTGAGCGGAGTCCGGCCGGAGGTCCGGCACACACTGCCGGACCGGTCCGCCGGGCTGGTCCTGATCGGCACGCTCGGCGCGAGCCCCGTCATCGACCGGCTCGTCGTCCAGGGGCGGCTCGACGTGTCGCGGGTGAAGGGGCGCTGGGAGGCGTCCGTGACCCAGGTGGTGGACCGGCCTGTACCCGGTGTGGCACGCGCCCTGGTGATCGCGGGCAGCGACCGGCGCGGCACGGTCTACGGCGTGTACGACACCTCGGAGCGCATCGGTGTCACCCCCTGGTACTGGTGGGCCGACGTCCCGGTCGAGCGGCGGGACACCGTGACCGTGCCCGCCGGGCCCCTCGAGCGCCTTGAGCCGTCGGTCCGTTACCGGGGTGTCTTCCTCAACGACGAGCAGAATCTGACCACGTGGTCCCACCGTACCCAGGAGCCGGACAAGAACATCGGCCCGCAGACGTACCAGCGCGTCTTCGAGCTGCTGCTGCGTCTGAAGGCCAACTACCTGTGGCCGGCGATGCATCCGTACTCCGACTTCTTCAACAAGTACCGGGACAACCCCGAACTCGCCGACCGCTACGGCATCGTCGTCGGCTCCAGCCACCCCGAGGCGCTGCTGCGCAACGGTGTCCACGAGTGGGAGCCGTGGGCGCGGGAGCACCCGAACGCGGACGGGACACTGCCCGTGTACGACTACACGGTCAACCCCACCGTCATCTCCGACTACTGGCGGGCCAGGGCACGCGAGAACGCCGCGTACGAGAGCAGCTGGACGATCGGCATGCGCGGGCTGCACGACAGCGCGCTGGAGACGAAGCACGCCACGACCGTCCCGGAGAAGGTCGCGGTGATGAACGACATCATCGCCGACCAGCGCCGGATCCTGGCGGAGGAGGTCGGCGCGGCGGCCGAGCCGCAGATCTTCATCCCGTACAAGGAGGTCCTGGACCTGTACAACGCGGGTGTCCGGGTCCCCGACGACGTCACGCTGATCTGGCCGGACGACAACCACGGCAACATGCGCCAGCTGCCGACCGACGCGGAGCGCGCCCGCCCGGGTGGCAACGGGATCTACTACCACCTGTCCTACTGGGGCCGCCCCCGCAGCTATCTGTGGCTGGACACCACCCAGCTCGCCAAGGTCTGGCAGGAGTTGCGCCGGGTGTTCGCGCACGGCGCGGACCGGATGTGGATCTTCAACGTCGGTGACCTCAAGTCGATCGAGACCGGGCTCTCGTTCTGCATGGACATGGCCTGGGACGTGGACCGGTGGGGTGCCGACGAGGTCGAGGGCTTCCTGGTGGAGTGGTACGGGCGGCAGTTCGGGCAGCGGCACGCGCGGGTGCTCGCCGCGATCCGTACCGAGTACTACCGTCTGGCGGCCGAGCGCCGGCCGGAGTTCATCGACCGGAACATCTTCTCCGTGATCCATCACGGGGACGAGGCGGGACGCCGGACGGCTGCCTACGACCGGCTGCTGGAGCGGGTCCGCTCGCTGGGCTCCGAACTCCCCGCCGCCTGTCAGGACGCCTACTACGAGCTCGTCCAGTACCCCGCGCACGGCGCCTACTTGATGAACCTGAAGTACTACTGGGCGGACCGCAACGCCCTCGCGGTCCGCCAAGGCCGGGGTGCCGGCACCAACCGCTTCGCGGACCTGGCCGAGGCCGCGCACACGGCGGAGGCGGCGCTCACCCAGCGGTACAACTCCGAGGTGGCGGGCGGGAAATGGGACGGCTACATCAATCCCTATCCGTCACAGATCCCGAAGGCTCCGGGGCGCCCGGCCGTGACCCGGGTGACCCGGCGGGAGACCTCCGGGCTGGGGGTGGCGGCCGAGGGGAACGAGACCGGGGCGGACGTGCCCCTGCGGTTCTCCTCCTACTCCCGGGACCGGCGCTTCGTGGATGTCTTCAACACGGGCTTCCTGGCCCTGACGTGGAGCGCCGAGGCCGGTCACCCCTGGGTCCTGCTGAGTTCCACGGGCGGCTCGCTCACCGAGCAGATCCGGGTCTGGGTGGAGATCGACTGGTCGCTCGCCCCCGAGGGCACGCTGGACACCGTGGTCGCCTTCACCGGTGGCGCTCAGCGCTTCGAGGTGCCGGTGCGGGTGGTCAACGGCGGGGAGCGGGCCCGTCGCAGGGTTCGGGGGTTCGTCGAGGCCAACGGGTACGTCTCGATCGACGCCGTGCACACCGAGCGGCGCGTGGCGCGGTGCGGGGCCGGCTGGCGGACCGTACGCGGTCTTGGGCGTCGTACGGGCGCGGTGGAGGCGGTGCCCTCGACGGCGGCCCCGGTCACCGGGGAGCACGCGGCCCGGGCTCCCGAGCTGCGGTACCGTGTGCGCTTCTCGAGCGCGGGCACCTTCCCGGTCACCGTGTTCCGGCTGCCCTCGCTGGACGAGCGCGGTGCGCGGCGGCTGGCGGTCGGCCTCGACGACCAGCCGGTGACCGTCCTGACCGGGCAGAACATCGCCACCGGCAACCGGGGGGACGCCTGGGCGCGCAATGTGGAGGAGGGGGTGGAGAAGCTGACCACGACGGTGACGGTCACCGCCCCCGGCGAGCACGTCCTGCGGGTGTTCATGGTCGATCCGGGGATCGTCGTGGACCAGATCGTCATCGACACGGGCGGGGTGCCGGCCGCCGTCCAACTCGCGCCGCCGGAGAGCTACCACCCGGTGTTCAACCCCGAACCGGACACCGGGCCGGGCCTGGACGCGCCCGCCCGGTAGCGGCTTCGGTCCCCTCCCCCCCGTCTCCGTCGACCCGCGCCGGCTCAACGTGATCGGCGTGAAGATCTTCGCCGACGGCGTGCCGCCGAACCGTACGGCCTGGATGAGCGAGCCGTACGCCGACGGCGGCCACGGGGCGCTGTGCGTGCACGGCGACACACCCGCGCTCCAGACCGCCGAGCTGGCCGAGATGATCCGCACCGCGCATGCGGCGGGCTTCCAGTTGGGGGTGCACGTCACCGGTGACCTGGCGATCGGCGCGGTCGTGGAGGCGTTCGTCGCGGCGGACACGGCCGTGCCCCGTCCGGACGCCCGGCACTACGTCATCCATGGCGGCTTCATCGGTCCCGGCGGTCTCGCCCGGCTGGCCGCCCACGGCTGGGGCGTCAACATGAACCCGGCCATCAAGTGGACGATCTCCGACCTGATGGACGAGGTCGTCGGCCGGGAGCGGTCCGCCTACCAGTGGCCCGTGCGGTCGGCACTCGAGGCCGGCGTCGCGGTCTGCGCCAGCTCCGACGCGCCGATCACGGAGCCCGACCGGCGTCAGGGGGTGGCCGCGATGATGCTGCGGGAGTCGAAGGCGAGCGGTCGCACCAGCGGCCCCGAGCAGTGCGTGGGCCTCGCGGAGGCGCTGCGGGCGTACACGGTCAGCCCCGCGCCAGGATTTCGCCGAGGGGTGGAAGGGGTCGGTGGAGGCGGGGAAGGTGGCGGACCTGTGCGTCCTGGACCGCCCGTTGCTCGGTCTCGACCCGCACGCGATCACCGAACTGCGGGTGCACATGACGGTGTTCGACGGGAGGGTCGTCCACGAGAGGTGACCCGTACAATTTGATCCCGAACGAACAAGCAGTCCCCGAGAGGAGCCTTCGTGCCCGGCCAGCGATCCATCACCGAAGCCGAGAAGCTCGCCGCGGCGAAACTCGGGGGCTTCCCGGTCCGCCGGGATCAGATGGCGGCCGTGGCCAACATCTACCGGGCCGCCTCCGCGGTGCGGCAGCACGTGGAGAACTCCGTGCTGCGGTCTTCGGACCTGACCTGGACGGCCTTCGTCGTGCTGTGGGTCGTGTGGGTGTGGGGCGAGTCGGAGACCCGGCACGTGGCCGAGGAGGCGGGCATCTCGAAGGGGACGCTCACCGGTGTGTCCCGCACGCTGGAGTCGCGCGGGCTGCTGCGACGGGCCGGCCATCCCACGGACGGCCGGCTGGTGCTGCTCAGTCTCACCGACGAGGGCGAGGAGCTGATGCGGCGGCTGTTCCCGGCGTTCAACGAGGAAGAGGCCTTCGTCACGGGGCAGTTGACCGACGACGAGTGCCGGACCCTCGCCGAGGGCCTGCGGCGCGTCGTGCTCCAGGTGGAGGACCACGGCGACGAGCGCCGCCAGTCACTGCTCAACGGGTCCGAGCCGGCCCCGCGCCGCAGCGGCCGCCGCCCGAAGGGCTGAGCACCGGCTCCGGGCGGGGCCGCGGCCGCCGGCCGCTCAGCGGCGGGCGCGCTGGTGGACGCGGGCGAGGAGCAGGTTGGGGTCCTTCTGGGTGAAGTACGCCGCGCTCGGCACGTAGACACTGCGGCCACGTACCGCCACCGAGGTCGGGTTGGACAGCCCGTCGTCCTCCGTCAGGACGACGGTGTGGGTGCCGTTGGGGCGCACCCGGACGACCTCGTTGTCGGTGATCAGCGCGGCGAGGACGGTGTCGCGGTGCCGCTCGACGAAGCCGAAGTCGTCGATGCCGGTCAGTCCGGTCGCCCGGGTCTCGATCCGGCCGGCGGAGCCGCCTTGGCGGACGGGGATCCGCAGCAGGGTCCCGGCGTCGGAGTTGGACACCCACACCGCGTTGTGGTGGAACCGCAGGCCGTTGACGCCGAAGCCGGACGCTTCCGGCCCGGTGCCCGGGTCGAGTGCCGCTCCGGTGGCCCAGGCCGTGGGAGTGCCGCCCTTGCGCGGGACGCGCCAGACGGTGCCCCGCAACGAGTCGGCGGCGTAGAGCACCCCGCGGCGCTCGTCGAGGGCGAGGCCGTTGGGGAATCCGTCCCGCGGCAGCTTCGCGATCTGCTTGGGCGCGCTGCCGTCGGGGGCGATGCGCCAGATGCCGGTCTTGCTGGTGCCGGTGACGTAGTTGACGTAGAGGGTGCCGTTCTCGGCGCGGGCGATTCCGGTGACGACGGCCGCTCCGACGGGGGTGTCCGGGTTGGCGACGTCGGGCAGGGTGGCGAGGATCCGCTTGTCGCCCTTGCGGGTGACCTTGGCGACCTGCCTGGCGAAGGCGAAGGTCAGGTCGGCGGAGCCGTCGGGTTCGAGGGCGATGTTCTCGGGCGTCTGCCCCTTGGCGAAGTTGAAGTGGGCGACGATACGCGGGTCGGACACGGACGGTTCGCCGCCCGCCGCCGGGGCCGTGGCGAGCAGGCCGAGGGCGAGAGCGGCGGCGGTGACACCCGCCAGGCGTGGAAGTCGGGACATGGACCTCTCCTTGGAGGGGAACACGAGAACGCCGGTGTGCGGCGCGAGACGAACATGGCGGCGGGCCGGCGGTGGCGGCGGCAGTCGCGGCCGGGACATCCCCCGCGTGGCCCAGGGCATGAACCCGGCTGCCGCATGCAGGAGACTGTGCCGTGCAGGCGGGCATCGACCGAGAGGGAAGCGGCGGCGTGATCATCTTCGGCACCAAGGGCTATCTGTACCAGCTGGCGATCCTGACGCTGGTGTGCGACAGCTGCGGCAGCCCCGCCGCGCACACGCTCAGGAAGCGCGTCACCAAGTTCACGCTGTTCTTCGTGCCGTTGTTCCCGGTCTCGACGAAGTACCTGACGCAGTGCGCCTTGTGCGGCGCGGAGCAGAAGGTGAGCGGGGAGCAGGCGGAACGGTTGCGGGCCCAGGGGACCGTCACCGGGTGAGGCCGGCCCGGGCGCAGGCTGCTCGGAGCTCGCGGGTGCAGATCCGGTCGACGGTGTAGACGCCGTCCTTGACGAGGATCCGCTCGATGTCGGCGGCCGTCACCGCGCTCGTGGGGAGCAGGACGGCCGGGATGCGCCGGGTGGTGGGGCTGTCGATCGTCGTCGAGGCACCGTCGCGGGGGTCCTCGCCACGCCCCAGGGCGACGGCCATGGCGGCGGCCGCGGCGGCCTCCTTGCGGAACGGCTTGTACACCGTCATGTACTGCTCGCCCTTGACGATGCGCCGTACGGCGTCGAGGTCGGCGTCCTGGCCGGTGACAGGGGGCAGCGGGGTGACGCCGGCACGCTTGAGGGCGGCGATGACGCCCGCGGCGATGTTGTCGTTGGCCGCCAGGACACCGTCGATCCGGTAGGGGCCCAGGGCCGCGATGGCGGCGGACATGTTGGCGTGGGCGGCCTGGGTGCTCCAGTCCGGGGTGTCGTAGGCCCTGGCGATCCGTACCCGGTCGTCCATGACGGACAGCGCGCCCCGCCGGTACCAGGTGGCGTTGGGGCTGGCCGGGTCGCCGTTCATCATCACGACGGTGCCGCCCTCGGCCTTCCGCCCCATCGCCGTCAGCAGGGCGTGACCCTGGAGCCGGCCGACCTGCAGGCCGTCGAAACTGACGTAGCCGGAGATCGGGCCCTCGGCGAGCCGGTCGTAGGCGACCACCGGGACGCCCGCCTTGCGCGCCTCCTCGATCGAGGAGCGCAGCGCCCTGGCGTCGGCCGCGTCGAGAATCAGGACCCGCGCCCCCTTGGTGATCATGGAGATCATCTGCTGGCGCTGTCTGGCCACGTCGTTCTCGGCGTTGGCGTACTCGACGGAGCACGCGGGGCACAGCTTCTTCACCTGCGCCTCGATCAGTGGCCGGTCGGAGTGCTCCCAGCGGGGCAGCGACCGGCTCGGCAGCAGCAGGCCCACCGTGAAACCCTCGGACCCGGTGCCGGAGTCTCCCCCGCAGGCGGCCACGGGCAGGGCGAGGAGCGCCGCGGCGAGCGCCACGGCGAGCGGCCGTCTGCGGGTCCTCATGGCAGGCCACTCGCTTCCGCTGCGGGGACCGGTTCGCCGTCCGGTACGACGATCTCGCTCCACACCTGTTTGCCACCGGCCACCGGCACCGAGCCGGAGGACTCCGACATCGCCTCGACCAGCATCAGCCCCCGGCCGCCGGTCGACTCCCAGTCCACGATCACCGGTTTGGCGGGCGCGCGGGGCGAGGAGTCGCTCACGCTGACCCGCACCCGGTCCCCGCGCAGCACGAGGTCGAGGCGGACCGGGCCCTGGGTGTGCACCAGGGCGTTGGTGACGAGTTCGGAGACGACCAGAAGAACCGCGTCGGCCGCCGCGGGGACCTTCCAGCGGCGCAGGGTGCGCGCGGTGAAGCGGCGGGCGTGCATGACGGCGTCGGGCAGCCGCCACACCATCCAGCCGGCCCGGATCGGCCGGGTCGTCATGCCGTCGTAGCGCAGGAGGAGCAGCGCCACGTCGTCCTCGCGGCGGCCGGCGTCGCCGAGCAGGGCGTCGGCCATCGCTCCGGGGTCCGCGGGGTCGGCGGCGGCGAACGAGGTGCGGGTGCGGCGCATGCCCTCGTCCAGCGGCAGGTCCGCGGCCTCGACCAGGCCGTCGGTGACCAGGGCGAGGACCGTGCCGGGAGCGAGCGCGACGGAGGTCATGGGGAACTCCGCCTCCGCGAGGATGCCCAGCGGGGGTCCGCCCGCGACCTCCACCTCCTCGGTGCCGCCGTCGGGGTGGCGCAACAGCGGGGCGAGATGCCCGGCGCGGACGAAGAGGGTGTTGCCCTCCTCCATGTCGAGTTCGGCGTAGCAGCAGGTCGCGAAGAGGTCCGTCTCCATACCGACGAGGAGCCGGTTGGCGTGGGAGACGACCACGTCGGGCGGGTGGCCTTCCATGGCGTAGGCCCTGACCGCGGTGCGCATCTGGCCCATGATCGTCGCGGCTCCGGCGCTGTGTCCCTGGACGTCGCCGATGACCAGGGCGACCCGGTCCTCGGACAGGGCTATGACGTCGTACCAGTCGCCGCCCACCTGCAGGCCGCGCCGGGCGGGCAGATAGCGGGCGACGGCGATCCCGCCGGGCAGCTCGGGCAGGCGGCGGGGCAGCAGGCTGCGCTGGAGCATCGTGGCGAGCTCCTGCTCCGCGTCGTGTGCGTGGGCGCGCTGGAGGGCCTGCCCGACCAGGGCGGCGGTGGCGGTGAGCAGGGAGCGTTCCTCGGGCACGAACTCGTGCGGAAGGTCCCAGCCGACCAGGCACACTCCGGCCACCCGGCCCTTCGCGGGCAGCGGAAGGACGGCGAGCCCGCCCGGGCCGATGCCCGCGAGGCCGGGTTCGAGGGCCGTGCCGGCGGACCAGAGGTCCATGCGTCCGTCCCTCAGCGCGGCCTGCAGGGTGGGCAGGGCGCGGACGGGCGCGTCGGGCCACTCGGTACGCCATTCGGAGCGCCACGCCTCCGGCCAGGCGGCGGGCTGCGGCGGGTCCAGCACGGTGACCATCAGCCGGTCGTCCTGGAGGGCGGCGAGGGCCACCCGGTCGGCGACCAGCGGCTCGCGCAGGGCGGCGACCACCACCCGGCCGACGTCGCGGACGGTCACGGCGTCGTCGAGTGCGGCGGTCAGCCACTGGATCCGGGAGACGTCGTCGGCACTGCGGCGCAGCACCGGGGTCGCGGTCACCACACCCAGAACCTGTTCCGGCTGGTCGACGGTGGCCGGTTCGGCCCGGCAGCTCAGGCTCAGCCAGCGCATCTCGCCCGTGGGACCGCGGACCCGGAACTCCAGGTCGCGCCGGCCGGACGCCTGCGCGGAGGGCTCCAGTACGGACATCAGGGCGTGCATGTCCTCCGGGAGGGCGTGGGCGAGCAGGGTGTCCACCTTGCCGTCGAAGTCGTCCTCGGAGATGCCGACCAGGTCGAGCAGCGTGTCGTCGGCCTCGATCAGCCCGGTGTCGGGGACCAGGGCGAAGGAGCCGACGCGCAGACTCCGCAGTGCGGGATCCAGCAGGGACGAGGGCTCCGGCGGGCCCGTCACGGGCTGGAGCAGGCCGGCGACCGCGTCGGCGTAGCGTTCCAGGAAGCGGCGCTGCTCGGCCTCGAAGCCGTCTGTCGAGGCCCCCACCACGACGAGACAGCCGAGCCGCCTGCCCTCCACGTCGAGGGGCAGTGCGCCGAGCGAGGGATCGGCGGTCAGCCACAGCGGTCGGTCGGTGAGGAAGGCCCGTGCCGCGGGTGAGTCACCGGGCAGGGGCAGCCGCTCCGGCGGTCGCCGCTCGGCAGGGGCACATCCGGCCGAGTCCACCAGCCGAAGCTCTTCGTTCCCGGCCCCGGGCGCGTAGACCGCTGCCTGTGTCGCTCCGGCCAGGGTCAGGGCCCGGTCGAGGCAAGTCCGCACCGTACCTCCCGTCCCTGCCGCAGGTGCCGACAGGTTGAGAACGGGGCACCCACCCACCAGAATCGCATATACGAACCAACCGAACATACCTACTTATCGTCACCAATGTCGGCATTGTCGTCTACGGCAGGTGTGGCACATGAAGGCCTGCATAAGGGACACGGCCGCCGCCGTGACCGCGGTCTCGGCGGCCGTCGCCCTGGCGGCTTGCGGGGCGGGCGCCGGGAGCGACCCGGACGGAGACAAGGCGCCGCGCATCGGTCTGCTGCTGCCGGACGCCACCACGGCCCGCTGGGAGGCGCAGGACCGGCCGCTGCTCGAGAAGAGGATCAAGGCCCTGTGCGCCACCTGCGTGGTCGAACACGTCAACGCGCGGGGTGAGGTGGCCATCCAGCAGGAACAGATGGACTCCATGATCACCAAGGGCGTCGACGCCATCGTGCTGGTGGCGGTGGACGCGAGGTCGCTGGGCTCCGTCGTCGCCAAGGCCCATGCCGCGGACATCCCGGTCATCGCCTACGACCGTCTCGCCGAGGGCCCGATCTCGGGCTATGTCTCCTTCGACGGCGAGGAGGTCGGCAAGCTCCAGGGCCGGGCCCTCCTGCACGCCATGGGCGACAGCGTGGCGGACCCGCAGATCGTCATGATGAACGGCGATCCCGCCGACCCGAACGCGGTGTCGTTCAAGAAGGGCGCGATGTCCGTGCTCAGCGGGAAGGTGAAGATCGGCAAGGAGTACGACACCCTCCAGTGGCGGACGGAGACCGCCAACATGAACATGTCCGCGGCGATCTCGGCCCTGGGTGCCGACGCCATCGACGGGGTCTACTCGGCCAACGACGGCCTCGCCGCCGGGAGCATCTCGGCGCTCAAGGCGAACAAGGTCGATCCGCTGCCGCCCGTCACCGGCCAGGACGCCGAACTGGGAGCCCTGCGGCGCATCGTCGCCGGCGACCAGTACATGACCGTCTTCAAGCCGTTCGAGCCGGAGGCAGCGGCCGGCGGCGCCATGGCCGTGGCCGCGGCCCGCAAGGAGGGCATGGACCGGGTGGCCTCGGACGAGGTGAGGACGCGCGGCGGCGAGCGGGTCCCGGCCGTGCTGCTCACGCCGGTGTCCGTGACCGCCGACACCATCAAGGACACCGTGGTGAAGGAGGGTCTGCACACGGTCCAGCAGATCTGCATCCCCCAGCTCCGGGCCGCCTGCGACAGGGCCGGGCTGACCTGACGGGCCGGACTTGCTTCTCCGGGCCCCGGGAAGGAGTTGGTTTCCGTGCCGGATGCCCCCCTGCTGGCGCTGCACGGGGTGTGCAAGCGCTACGGCGTCGTCGACGTCCTCACGGACATCGAGCTGGAGATCCACTCCGGCCAGGTCGTCGCCCTCCTGGGGGACAACGGGGCCGGCAAGTCCACCCTGGTCAAGGTGATCTCCGGGGTCGCGCCCGCGGAGAAGGGCGTCATCGAGTGGGAGGGCCGGGCGGTCAGCATCAGACGCCCGCACGACGCGCGCGACCTCGGTATCGCCACCGTCTACCAGGATCTCGCCCTGTGCGGGAATCTCGACGTCGTCGGGAACCTGTTCCTCGGCCGGGAGATCCGCCGGTACGGCTTCCTGGACGAGATGGAGATGGAGCGCCGCACCCGGCTCCTGCTGGAGCGGCTGACCCGGCGGGTGCCCGACCTGCGGGGCCCCGTCGCCTCGCTCTCCAGCGGCCAGCGGCAGACGGTCGCCATCGCCCGCTCGCTCCTCGCCGAGCCCCGGGTGCTGCTCCTCGACGAACCGACCGCGGCGCTCGGTTTCGAGCAGACCTCCGAGATCCTGGACCTCATCGACCGGTTGCGCGACCGCGGTCTCGGCGTACTGCTCATCAGCCACAGCATGGGCGACGTGAAGGCCCTCGCCGACCGGGCCGCGGTGCTGCGGCTGGGCCGCAACAACGGCTTCTTCGACGTGAACACCGCCTCCCAGGAACAGATCATCTCATCCATCACCGGCGCCACGGAGAACGTGCCCCGCCGGCCGGCCCACCGGGAGGCGGGGTGGTGAAAGACATGCGCAAGGTGATGGACGGCTCCCCGGGCGAACACACGGCGTCCGGTGTCGAACCCGCTCCGCCGCAGCGCGAGCGGCTCGTCTCCCGGGCCGTGGGAGGCGGGATGCGGGCGGTGCGGAGCGCGGGCACCGTCGTGTCGCGCAAGGTGAGCGCCGGCGAGCTGGGCTCACTGCCCGTCGTCCTCGTCCTCGCCATCGTCTGGATCACCTTCCAGTCCCTCAACGAGAACTTCCTCTCCCCGCGCAACCTGTCCAATCTCAGCGTGGACATCGTGGGGACGGGTCTGATCGCGGTCGGCATCGTCTTCGTGCTGCTGCTCGGCGAGCTCGACCTGTCCGTCGGCTCGATCAGCGGCCTGGCGGCGGCCGTCTTCGCCGTGCTGAACGTGAACAACGGCGTGCCGGAGTGGCTGGCCCTCCTCGTCGGGGTCCTCACCGGCACCGTGGCCGGCATCGTCCAGGGCTACTCCATCGCCAGGACCCGGGTGCCGGCGTTCGTGGTCACCCTGGCGGGGCTGCTCACCTGGAACGGCCTCATGCTCGCCGTCCTCGGCGACAGCGGCACCGTCAACCTCGACGAGGAGGGCCTGGTCGCCAAACTGACCAGTTACTACTTCACCCAGGACGCGGTGGCCTACGGTCTGGCCGCGGTGGCCACGGCGGTGGTGTTCCTGGTGGACGACCGGGGCAGACGGCGGCGCCGGGCCGTGGGCATGCCGCACCGCTCGCTGCGGGCCGTCATGGTGCGCACCGGAGGCACCGCGGTGATCGCGCTCGGCACGGCGTACCTGCTCAACCGCTTCCAGGGCCTCCCGCTCGCCCTGCTGATCTTCCTGGTGGTGGTGGCCGGTCTCGACGTGCTGCTGCGGCGCACCCACTACGGGCGGCAGGTGTACGCCCTGGGCGGCAGCATCGAGGCGGCCCGGCGTGCCAGCCTCGGCGTGGTCCGGGTCCAGACGGCGGTGCTCGCCGTCTCCGGCACCATGGCGGCGGTCGGCGGTCTCTTCCTGGCCTCGCGCATCACATCGGTGAGCCAGAGCTCGGGCTCCGGTGTCCTGCTGGTCAACGCCATCGCGGCGGCCGTCATCGGGGGAACCAGTCTGTTCGGCGGGCGCGGTACGACCTGGTCGGCGGTGCTCGGCATGCTGGTCATCCAGTCGATCGCCTCGGGCATGGCGATCACGGACACTCCCCCGGCCCTGCAGTTCGTGATCACGGGCGGGGTGCTGTTCGCCGCGGTGATCATCGACGCCCTGTCACGGCGCTCCCAGGAGGCGCACGGACGGGCCTGACGGCCCGCCGCCCGCACGAGGCACGGCCGACGTCCGGCTGCGGGCCCCGCACGACTCGGAACGGCTTCGTGCCGGATCCGCTGTCGACCGCCTCGTTACTCGGCCGCGTACGGAAGCGTGGTTCCCGGCAGCGTGTACTCGTCCCTGCGTCCGCACATGCCGTAGCCGCCGAGCCGGGTGGGCGCCGTCCCGTGTGCGGTGGCCTCGGCGAGGTAGGCCGGGTCGCCGCTCTGGAGGGCGTCCAGTTGGGCGCCCGTGCGTTCGGCGGCGGCGAGGGCGCCGCCCCGCCACAGTTCCCGCCAGGCGGGCACCTTGTCGCGCACCAGCGCGGCCGCTGCGCGCTGGAACTCCAGGTACGGAGCGCTGTCCCCGGCGACCAGGGCCTCACGCAGGGCGAGATAGCCCTCGACGGCGAGATCCCTGCGGCGCCGCGCCGCCGTCGCCGTCTCCGGTCCCGTGCCGGGCGGCAGGGTCGCCGCGGCCGCGTACCGCTCGGGGACGGCGAGCACCTCGGGCGGAAAGGTGAAGACGGCGTCCCCGGCCTCCGGCAGACCGCTGTTCTGCATCAGCACGGTGATACGCAGATCGCCGCCCTGCACCATGCGGTGCACCGTGCCCGGCGTGAACCAGGCGACCGAGCCGGGTTCCAGCGGCATGTCCCGGTAGCCGTCGGGGCTCAGTGTCTGCACCGCGCCGCGGCCGCCGGTGACGACGTACGCCTCCGTGCACACCAGGTGCAGATGGGGGCTGCCGCCGCAGACGCCGTCGGCGGCCTCCCAGTCGTAGGCCCTGAGGTGTGAGAGGCCGACGGCGCCGGGCAGCGGGTGTGCCGGGGCGGGCTTGGGTTCGCTCACCATGACAGGCCCTTCAGGTAGGTGCCGACGCGGTCGCGGTCCCAGGCGCCGTCGGCGACGACGATCCGGTAGCGGTAGGCGAAGGACTCGCCCGGCGGCAGTGCGAACTCCTCGAAGAAGGCCCAGGAGAACGCGACCGTCGGGATCGGCTCCGAGCGCACGAACCAGTGCGACTCGTGGATCGCCGTCGTCTCGTCGAGATTCTCGGGGGCGTGGGCGAAGACGAGGGTGGAGTGGCCGTCGACCTCGTCGTGCTCGGTGGTGAAGGCGAGCCAGGGCCCCTGCGTGCCCATCAGTCTCTCGGCGCCCGCGTCGGAGTCCGGGGCGAATGCGGTGCCGCCGGTGAAGTCGCGGGGGCCGCGCCACTGCAGACCGGTGTATCCGGCGAGCTCGCGGCCCGCGGTGGTCGGGGAGCCGAAGGCGAGCGGCTCGTCGCGGACGTTGGTGAGCCGGATCGACCAGTCCAGCGCCCAGGCGCCGGCCTCCTCGTCGACGGAGTGGACGGCCAGGCCGCGCCGTTCGCGCGCCCATTCCTCGCCGCCGTACGCGACCCAGGTGAGCTCCTCGGTGAAGGCGAGCCGGTCGTCCGTGACCGTGAACTCCGGGAAGCCGTCGTGCCGCATCGACCCGACACGCTCGGGGAGGGCCAGGTAGCCCTGCCCGTGCACATAGGAGTTGCCGCCCCAGAAGTTCTGCCCGGACAGGTGGCTCGCCGTCATCTGCAGGCCCTTGTGCCAGCGGTGGTCACTGGGCCGGTAGCCGGTCACGGTGCGTCCGGCGAGGGTGCGCACGGGGTGGGCGTAGGGCTTGCGCGCCTCGAACACCTCGGGGTCGGGCCGGTAGACGTACCGGAAGATCTCGGTCCCGTCCGCCGCCGCGACCGCGATGTGCTCGCCGTACGCGTGACTGACGCGGATGCTCATGCGCGCTCCTCGGGGCCAGTGGGGTGGTCGCCGTGCCGGACATGCAGCACAGAAAGCGCTTGCGCTCCTGAGGTGACCCTAGGGCGGAGCGAATGTCAGGACAACCCCTGTGCAGGGACGGGCGGTGGTGGCGGGCCGGCCCTCGTACACCCCGGCCCCGGCCGACCGTCGGCGGTCAGCCGGGGGACGGACGGCCCACCGGCGCTCGGCCCGGACCCCCCGCACGGTCGGCGCGCCGATACGGCTCACCCGCACCGAACCGGCCTGCGCGCCGTCCGGCCGCAGACCTGTGACGAGGCCGCGCCGGCGTCCGCCCGCGCCCTCGCCGACCGGGCCGGACGCCCGCCGACCACCTGAGGCCGGCGATCCGGGCGGCGGTGCGCGACATCGCCCTGCGGGCCGCCGTCGAGCACCACGCGAGGGGGGCCACCGCCGACACCGCCACAGCCCCGGCGACGGTACGGGCCGAGCCGGCGGAGGCCGTACGATCGGCCCGACCGTCGCGTCGGAGGGACTGACCTGAACCGGCCGCCGAGAATCGACCGGCTTCAAGGAGCCTGAAACGGCGTCACACCTTCCGGTAGTCGTACGCCTCCGCGGCCGCCGCCTCCACCGCGTCCAGGTCGGCTCCGGTCGCCGCCGTGACCACCGCGGCCACCGCGCCCTCGACGAACGGGGCGTCCACCAGACGGGCGGTGTCGGGCAGTTCGTCGCCCTCGGCGAGCAGCGCCTTGACCGTGAGGACGGCACTGCCCAGGTCGGTGAGGAGGGCGACGCCGACGCCCCGGTCCACGGCGGCGGCAGCGGCGGCGACCAGTTCGGCGCTCGTCCCCAGCCCGCCGCCCTCCGTACCGCCTGCCGCGGCGACCGGTACGGCCGCGCCGCCGCCCGCGAGTCCCCGCGCCAGTTCGGCCACCGCGGTGGCCACGGCCGCGCTGTGGGAGACCAGCACGATCCCGACCAGCTTCTCGTCACTCACCGTCGCCTCACTTCCCGTCGGCTTCCACGAGCCCCGCGATCAGCAGGGCCGAGGACGTGGCCCCCGGATCCTGGTGCCCGATGCTGCGCTCGCCCAGGTAGCTGGCCCGGCCCTTGCGTGCCTGCAGGGGCGTGGTGGCCTCGGCGCCCTGTTCGGCGGCGGTCCGGGCGGCGCCGAAACCGTCGCCGAGCGCGTCGACCGCCGGCACCAACGCGTCGATCATGGTCTTGTCGCCCGGCGCGGCACCCCCTAGTTGCATCACCGCGTCCACACCGGCCCGCAGCGCCTGCGCCAACTCCTCCTCGGTGACCTCGGCCGCGTCCCCGAGCGCCTTCCCGGTCCGCCGCAGCAGCGTCCCGTACAGCGGCCCCGAGGCCCCGCCGACCGTCGAGATCAGCTGGCGCCCGGCGAGGACGAGAACGGCGCCGGGGGTCCGCGGCCCCTCCTTCTCCAGCGCCGCGGTCACCGCGGTGAACCCGCGCTGGAGGTTGCTGCCGTGGTCGGCGTCCCCGATGGGCGAGTCGAGGGCGGTGAGCCGTTCCGCCTCGCGGTCCACGGACGCGGCGGTCGCCGTCATCCAACGGCGGAAGAAGTCGGCGTCGAGCACTGGGTCTCCTTGCATGGTCGGTTCTCCTGGCTCCTTCCTGCCCTCACGCGCCCCAGCGCAGCCCCGGCGTCCTCACCGGCGCGTCCCACAGGCGCAGCAACTCCTCGTCGATCTGACACAGGGTCACCGAGGCGCCGGCCATGTCGAGGGAGGTCACGTAGTTGCCGACGAGCGTGCGGGCGACGGCCACCCCGCGCTCCGTCAGCACCCGCTGCACCTCGGCGTTGAAGCCGTACAGCTCCAGCAGCGGCGTCGCGCCCATGCCGTTGACCAGCACGAGGACGGGGTTGCGCGGTGTCATGTCGTCCAGGATGGCGTGCACGGCGAAGTCGGCGATCTCCCCGGAGGTCATCATCGCCCGCCGCTCGCGGCCAGGCTCGCCGTGGATGCCGATGCCCAGTTCCAGCTCGCCGGGCGGCAGGTCGAAGGTCGGGCTGCCCTTGGCCGGCGTGGTGCAGGCGCTGAGCGCCACACCGAAGCTGCGGGAGTTCTCGTTCACCTGCTGGGCGACCGCCTGGACACGCTCCAACGGCTGCCCCTCCTCGGCGGCCGCCCCCGCGATCTTCTCCACGAACAGCGTCGCGCCGGTGCCGCGGCGTCCGGCCGTGTACAGGCTGTCGGTGACGGCCACGTCATCGTTGACCAGCACCTTGGCGATCTGGATGCCCTCGTCCTCGGCGAGCTCCGCCGCCATGTCGAAGTTGAGCACGTCACCGGTGTAGTTCTTCACGACGAAGAGCACACCGGCGCCGCTGTCCACGGCGGCCGCCGCCCGCAGCATCTGGTCCGGGACAGGAGACGTGAACACCTCGCCCGGGCAAGCCGCGGAGAGCATGCCCGCTCCGACGAACCCCCCGTGCAACGGCTCGTGTCCCGACCCGCCGCCGGACACCAGGCCCACCTTCCCGGCCACCGGAGCGTCCCGCCGTACGATCACCCGGTTCTCGATGTCGACGGTCAACTCGGGATGAGCGGCGGCCATCCCGCGCAACGCGTCCGCGACCACGGTTTCCGCAACGTTGATCAGCATCTTCACGGTTACCTCCTAGTGACACCAGCAGCGTAGCCCCTGACTGGTGTTCTTGCAGGTCAGAGGGGTGTTCAAGCGGTTGTCGGGCTCGGCGGTGGACGGCGTGCGGGAGCGGGTCGCGCGGGCGCGGACCGCCGGTTGTCGGAAGCCTGCTCCCGGCAGTATCGATGCTGACAGGGGCGTGGGTCACGGGTGCGGAGGCCGACGTGCGGCGAGTCCGTCGTGGCCGCCCGGCGCTCCCGACCGGACCCAAGATCACCCCGCACGTCCTCGCATCGCGTCCCACACCACCCGGACCGGCCGGTCGACGGACCGCGAACACGTCACCGACCCGTGCCCGTCCTCTCGGCCCCTTGGCTCCCCCCGCCGCACCCCCTTTACTCCTCCTCACCCGCCCCCATCTGCCGACTCCCGTGTCCCCCGGGCCTCCTCCGCGCCCGGGTCCTCCAGCGGTTTCCGGCCGTCCTGCTCCCGCGGCCCCTCGACCGCCGCTCCCGCACCCTTCGCGGTGTCCCCGCCTTCTCCGGTCTGCGCGGCCTCCGGCCGACCGGAAGGACGGACCTCCACCCCCTCGCCCGCCACCGGCCACGCGGGGCGCCGGAGCGCCCCCAGCGCGCTCCGCACGAACGACCGGGCCAGCCGCTCTCCGGTCTCCACGGCGGACACATGGCTCTCGATCGGTGTCGCGCGCGAGTCCTTGAAGACGATGTACGTGACGCCGGAGGGCGCGCCGCCGCCGCGGGGGTCGGGGCGGATGCCGAGCGCCTGCGCGGTGGCGTAGGAGGCCTCGCCGATGATGTCGCGCGGTCCCACGTCGCCGACGACCGCGTACTGCACGCGGTCCTGGTAGACGACCGCCGCCACCGAGCCCCCGCTCACCCCGTGCTCACGGTGGTTCCATATCGCGCTCGCCCCGGGCACGACGATGTAGGGCAGCGCCTCGGCGCTCAGATGGCGGCCGTCGGACTGGGCGTAGGCCGTCGTCTCGGAGAACAGCGCGTCCGTCCGGCTGTTGCAGCGCGGGCCGGGACGGCCGTCGCAGTCGATGTCCAGGTCGGCCTTCCAGAAGACGGCCTCCCGGGTGCCGCAGACCGGGACGGTCGCGGGCGCGCCGACGTCCGTGCGGTACCGGCCGCGGGAGACGGGCACGCAGTCGCGCACCCGGGCGAGCAAATCGGCGGCGCGGACGGTGCCCTCCCGTACCAGCGGCGCCCCGGGGGCACCCTGGGCCCGGGGCTGGCGGGCCGGGAGGGAGACGGCGGCCGGGGCCAACAGGGCGAGGCCGGCCGCGGCCAGGGTCAGCGACTGGACACGCACGATGCGGCACCCTCTCGTGGGGAGGTGACGGACACTCGGCCCAATCTGGTGCCGGTCGCGTCCCGTGGCCATTCCGAGGGGTCCGTACGGCGCACTCTTCTGACGGCTCGACAGGGGCCGGGGGCCGACGCCGTCTCGGGCTCCGGCCCCCCGGCCACTGCGCCGGCGCGGGATCAGCGACGACAGCGGTCCGCGCCACCGGCCCGAACTCCACCGCTATCAGACAGAGTTCGGCCGGGAGGAGCTTCAGCATACGTAACTTTCCGAGCCGTCACGCAACGCCGGCGCCCGTACCGCCGTCTTCGTCAGTTCGCCCTCTTGAGGTGCTCGCACCGTCCCGCCATATTGGTCCGGACCATTTCCGCGCCGTGCCGGGAGGAGAGCCGTGCGACGCGTGTTGCTGTGCGGGTGGGTGCTGGCCCTGTCGTGCGGGTGCGCGGCCGGCGGGGGCGACGAGGGGCGGGCGCCCGGCGCTCCGACGGGGGTGACCGCGCGGGCCGGGAGCGCGACCAGCGTGCACGTCATGTGGAACGCGGTCCCCGCGGATCCGCCGGTCGGCGCGTACGAGGTCTACCGGGGCGCCACGAAGGTCGGGGAGGTGCCCGGCTCCGCGCACATGCTGGACGTCGTACGGCTCGCGCCGTCCACCGCCCACGTCTTCACGGTGCGGGCCCGTGACGGCGACGGCCGGCTCGGGCCGCCCAGCCGGGAGGTCCGGGCCACGACACCGGCGGCGGGCCCGGCTGACACTTCGGCGCCGACCCGCCCGGACACGGTCACCGGGCGGGCCGCGGGGAGCCGTGCGGTACAGCTGTCCTGGTCGGCGTCCTCGGACGACCGCGAGGTGGTGTCGTACGACGTCTACCAGGGCGGCACGAGGATCCACAGCGTCGGCGGGGGCCAGACCGCGACGGTCGTCACGGGGCTGCGGCCGGGCACCCGGTACTCCTTCACCGTGCGGGCGCGGGACGCCGCCGACAACCTCTCGTCGGCCGGCGCGGCCGTGCGCGTGACCACCCCGCCCGGCGGCGACGCGGGGCGCGACACCGCTCCGGGGGACCTTCGCGTCACCACCCACCGCGCCCCCGACGGGGCGTACTACCTCGATCTGTCCTGGATGGCGCCGCGGGTGGACGGGGTGGTCACGGAGTACGGGATCCAGCTCGACGGGGCGGCGGCCACCTCGCTGGCCTGGGGCGGGACACCACCGCACGGCAGGGCGACGTACAGCTTCTACGCGGGGCGGGAGAAGGGAGCCACACACCGGGTGCGGCTGCGGGCGCGACTGCCGGACGGGAGCTGGGGGGCGTACTCGGCGGAGCGGACGGTGACCACCGGGGCGGACGGCTGACGCGCGGCCCGCCCCCTGGGCCGCCCCCGCCTGGGCCGTCCGGGGGAATCCGTCACCCGGCCGGATGCGGTCCGGGTGCGGGACGGATCCGGGGGACATTGGCTGCCTCTGAGGCAGCACGGGCGTACCCGACCCTCGGCGGCGCACGGGATGTACCGCCAACCGTGCCGCCGGAGGACATCCGATGCGCACTTCCCGTCTTCTCGTCCGCTCAGGACTGACCATGGCAGCCGCCGCCGCGCTGCCGCTCGCCCTGACCGCGCAGCCGACGGCCGCGGTCTCCGGCATCTCGGTGAGCACGACCGGCTCCACGGTGTCCGTGGTGACCAGCGCGTGCACCCAGATCAGCGGCAACTGGGGCACCGCGGCGCTGCTCAACAGCGGTCAGACCAGCTTCGCCCAGGGACGCCAGGTGGCGTTGTCGGGGACGACCGTCAGCCAGTCCGCCGCCTGGTCGAGCGTCTCCCCCGGCACATACACCGTGATCGTCATGTGCTCCAACGCCAACACCGCGGGCACCCAGTCCGTGATCGTGTCCGCCCCGTCCACCCCGACGATCTCCGCCACGACGACGGCGACCGCGACGTCCTCCACGACGGCCACCGCGACCGCCTCGCCCTCACGCGGTGTCATGGGCGGCCTCGGCGGCACGGCCCGTGACCTCGGCCCCGTCACCATGGGGGTCGGCGGCGCGCTGGTGGGCGTCGGCGTCATCGCGGCGGCCTGGTTCCTGCGCCGCCGCTCGAAGCCGTACCGCCTCTAGGTGTATTGATCACGAGCGTTGTTGACACTCGATGGTGCTTGATCATGGCGAAGACCTCCGGTGTGGTGGAGCTGTCTAGGACTGCACCGCACGGAGGTCTTCGTGTCCCACCGTAATGCCCGGCTGAC
>NZ_JBITLN010000007.1:371540-504400 GCF_044465285.1 Streptomyces sp. NPDC049687 | reverse complement strand
CGGTCCAACACCCCCGACAACCGCACCACCACCGGAATGTTGTACGTCGGAGCCGGACCCTCCAACCGGTCCAGAAACCACAACCGACGCTGCGCAAAAGACAAGGGGATCACGGCTGTTCCATTCCTGTGGATTCACTGCTGAGTCGGTGATGCGGACCGGGATGCGCTGCGGCTTACGAAGTTCTCACTTCACCGTCTCCGCCATCTGCCGAGCGGTGGGGTTCTCGAAAAGGGTGCCGATCGAAATCCTGGTCCCGAAGCGGTCGTTGATCCTTGTCGTCAACTGGACGGCGGTGAGCGAGTCTCCGCCCTGCGCGAAGAAGTCGTCGTCCGGCCCGATGCCGGGGACACCGAGCGCCTCCGCCCACAGAGCACGCACCTCGGACTCGATGCCCGCCTCGGCGGTGTCGGTGGGTACCACCGTGCGGGGGAGCACGGCCGGCACGGGCGGCGTCGTCATGACCGCCGCCGCCTCCACCGGACCGGACGTCGATACGAGCGGGAAGCCGGCCGGTGTGACGGCTATCTGTCCGCGGATGCGTCCGGACAGGATGCGCAGCAGGAGGCGGTTCCCCTCTTCGGGGGTGATCGCGTTGTCAAGCCGAGTGGTTCCGGCAGCCCCGTCGGCGGAGGTGTGGTTCGCCTGGTCCACGCGTCGCATCCGGAATCCGCGGACCAGCAGGACGGGCCGTCCCGAACTGTCGTGGACGTCCACGTCGCCCGTGATGCTTCGGCTGTCGGAGCGCAGGTTGTGGGCTCGGACCAGGATCTCCGACGGAAGGTCGGTGAAAAGCACCAGTCGCTGGTAGTGGAAGGGGAGATGGCCCGCACCGCCGCCTGCCTGTACGAGGCCTGTGGCCCGGTCGAGCAGGGCAGGGTGCGCCGGGTGGGTGTCCAGGTCGGCGGCGAACTGCGGGTCGAGGGTGAAGACCGTCGCGAGGTCTCCGTCCGATGTGCTGTGCACCTTCACGGCGCCACCCCAGCGGGGCCCCATGTGCACCAGCGCGTCGGGGCGCCGCGAGGGCTCGTCAAGCCTGAGGGGTTCCTCGTCCTGCGCCTGGAACACCAAGGGGTCGATCGGGCGAAGTTCACCGCCTTCCGCTTCCGTGATCCGGCCGCTGGAGTGCTCGGTCCAGGCCGACGACCGGTCGTGCGCGGCCCGGGCGCCGATGCGGAAGCCGTCGGCCTCGAAGGTGATGCGGATCTCGGTCGGCTGTTCGACCGCCAGCGGCGCGGTGAACACGATGTCCGCCAGCTCCACCGGGGCATCCGCCGCCACCACGCCGATCGCCCTCGCGGCTCGGACCACCAGGTCGATCTGGCCGGTGCCCGGAACCACCGGGCGTCCGGCAACCCGGTGCTCGGTCAGCACCCAGTCGGTTTCGGGATCCAGCGTCGTGGTCCATTCCCGGTCGCCGGCCGAAAGCCGCGGTGAGGTGTGGCCGGCCGCGGCCCGTACGTTCCCCAGCGTGGTGGAGCGCGCGGCCATGCCGACCTCGCTCCAGGCGGGCCAGATGACGGAGATGACCGGTGCGCCGGAGATCGTACGGCCGGACCACGCGTCCAGATAGGCGTTGGCCGCCGCGTAGTCGCCACTGCCGATGAGGCCGCTGATCGCGGCGCGGCTGGAGTAGAGCAGGACGAAGTCCAGGTCCGGTTCGTCGGACAACGCGTGGGCGAGCGTTTCGATGCCGATGACCTTCGGGGCGAGTACGGCTGCGGCCTCGCGCGGGTCTCGCAGGGCCAGCATGCCTCCGCCTGCGACACCGGCCGCATGCAGTACGCCGTTGACCCGGCCGAACCGCTCGCGGACCTCGGCCAGCGCGGAGGCCAGCGAAGCGGGATCGGAGACGTCCGCGGCCAGTGCGAGCACGGTCGCGCCCTGGTCGGCCAGCTCGTCGAGCACTGTTCGGACGCCCGCCGCGGCCGGCCCCTCCGGCAGTCCGCCGCGTCCGATCAGGACCAGCTTGGGCCGGATGCGGGTGGAGGCCAGCGCTCGTGCCGCTTCCAGACCGAGCGCGCCGAATCCACCGGTGATGACGTAGACGCCACCGCGGCACAGGAGCTCCGGAGGCGCGCCGACCAGGTCGGCCGGACTCCAGCCGGGGACCCAGCGGTGCTGCCCGCGCAGTGCGGACACCGGGTGCTCTCCCACGCCCTCCGCGGCCAGCAGTTCGGCGGCCAGGACCTCGGGGGAGACAGTACCGCCGATGTCGATCAGTCTGGGACGCAGTCCCGCCAGTTCCTGAGCGGCGGTGCGCACCAGTCCGGTGAGCATGGCAGTGGCCGGGGAGACCCGCTCGCCGCCGGACACGTCCGCCGCCTCGGTGGTGACGAGGGTGAGTTCGGTCGCCTGTCCGGCGAGTTCCTGACACAGGGCGAGGGCGGTGGCGAAGCCCCCGGGCATCAGGGTGCCGGTGCCGGCTCCGGCATCGGCCTGGACCACATGCACTACCCGGGTGAGCGCGGGGCCGGCCTCGGCGAGCAGTCGTCGTACGGCGGCCCGGTCGTCCGCTTCCCCGGAGTCCGCACCGCCGGCGTGGGGTGTGTGCTCCGCGCTGACGACCTGGTAACCGGCGGTCCGCAGTGCGGTGGCCACGCCACGGGTGACGGAGGTCGTGCGGTCGGCCACCAGGAGCGCGGTGCCGCGCCGGCCGGACTCCTGATAGGGGGCCGGCTGGAGCAGGGCTTCCCGTGTCCACCGCGGTGTCCACAGTCCGGCCTCGGCCGGCTGCGCCTGGTCGTGCGGATCGGTCTTCGCGGGCGGTTCCGCGAGCGAGGTGCCGGCCGCGGCGGGCGCCGCGCCCGCCGAGGTGATGGTGGTTGCCGGAGGGTCGATCCAGTAGCGGGTGCGCCGGTAGGGGTACGCCGGAAGAGCGACGCGCCGGGTGTCACCGCCCCGCAGCAGGTCCCAGCGGATGTCCGCGCCGTTGACCCACATCGTTCCCAGAGCGTCCAGGAAGCTCTCCCGGTCGGCGCCGCTCTGCCGGGGCAGCGCGCCGGAGATCACATGGCCGCCCGGGTGGGCACGCAGCAGCGTCGAGAGGGTGGCTCCCGGACCGGTCTCCACAACGACGGCGGGTTCGCGGAGCAGTGTCCGGGCCGCGTCGGCGAAGCGGACGGGGGCCGTGAGCTGTCCGGCCCAGAACTCCGGGTCGCACGCCTGGGCGTCGGTGAGCCGGGCGCCGGTCGCCGCGGAGACGAGCGGCACGGCGGGTGCCCGCAGGGGGATCGCGCGCAGTGTGTCTCCGAAGCGCTGCGCGGCGTGCCGCATCATCGGGGTGTGAAAAGCGTGTTCGGTCTCCAGGACGCGCACCTTCCAACCGGCGGCGCCCAGTAGTTCGGCCTGCTCGCGGATCAGCTCGACGGAGCCTCCCAGCACGGTCTGGGCCGCGGAATTGAACGCGCACACCGACACCCCTGCCAGGAGCCGCTCGGTGAGGTCGCCGGGGGTGTCCGGGCCGGCGGTGACCGCGAGCATCGCGCCGGGCGGGGCCTCGTGCATGGCCAGGGCCCGGGCGCTGATCGCCCGGATCGCGTCCTCTTCGCCGAAGACTCCGGCGACGGTGGCCGCGACGAGTTCGCCGAGGCTGTGTCCGATGAGTACGTCGGGTATGGCGCCGTAGTGCCGCAGCGTGTGGGCGATGGCCAGTTCGACGGAGGACAGCAGTGGCTGGGCCAGGTCCGTACGCCGGAGCCGCTCGGGTGTTCCGCTTCGGAGTTCTCCGGCCAGGTCCGTGCCGAGCTCGTCGGAGAAGGCGGTCAGGAGCCGGTCGAGGTGGCCGCGGAAGACCGGGTCGTCCTGGCGCAGGGCCGCTCCCATGGCGGGCTGCTGTGCTCCCTGGCCGGGGAAGGCGAACACCCGGGTGCGGGTGGTGCCGTCGGAGAGCCGCAGGCCGGCCGGGCGGTGCTGGGCGAGCAGGCGGGCGGCAGCCGCGGTGTCCGCGGCGACCACGGCCGCGCGTACGGGCGGGTGTCCGGTGCGGCTGTCCTGGAGGGTGAAGGCGACGTCGTCCAGCGCCAGGCCGGGCTCGGCGGACAGCCGGTCGGCCAGCGCGTCGCGGAAAGCGCGTTCGTCCTGCTCGTCATGGGCCGACCAGGCCAGGAGGTGGGCACGGCTGTCCGGCTCGGGCCGCGAGGACTCCGGTGCCTCCTCGAGCACCACGTGTGCGTTCGTCCCGCCGATGCCGAAGGAGCTGACCCCGGCGCGGCGGGGTACGTCGGTTCGCGGCCAGGGGCTCAGCCGGTCGACGATACGGAAAGGCGTGCTCTCCAGCTTCAGGTGGGGATTGGGCTTCTCGTAGTGGATGGTGGGCGGAATCTGCTCGTGGTGCAGCGCCAGCACCGTCTTGATCAGGCCGGCCACCCCCGCGGCGGGGCCGAGATGGCCGATGTTGGACTTCACCGATCCGATACCGCACCCGCCGCGTGCCGGCTTCCTCCCGGCCGTCGCGTCGAACGCCATGGTGAGCGCGGTGACCTCGACCGGGTCGCCGAGCAGCGTTCCGGTGCCGTGTGCCTCCACGTAGCCCACATCGGCGGGGTCGACGTCGGCGACGGTGTAGGCCTCGACGATGCAGCGGCTCTGCCCGTTGACTCCGGGGGCGGTGAATCCCGCCTTGTCCGAGCCGTCGTTGTTGATCGCCGAGCCGCGGATGACAGCCAGCACGTTGTCGCCGTCGGCCTGGGCGTCCGACAGCCGCTTGAGCAGGACCGCTCCGCCGCCGCTTCCGAAGATCGTGCCGTCGGCTCCCGCGTCGAACGGGCGGCATCGGCCGGCGGCGGAATTGATGCCACCCGCGGCGTGACGGTAGCCGCGCCCGTAGGGCATCTCGACCTCGACGCCGCCGGCGATGGCCATCTCGCACTCGCCGGCGCGCAGCGACTGACAGGCGAGGTGCACACCGACCAGGGAGGTCGAGCAGGCGGTGGCCACGCTCAGGCTCGGCCCGCGCAGCCCGAGCTTGTAGGAGACGAAGGTCGACAGATAGTCCGTGTGGTTGGAGATGCCGATCACCATCTCGCCGGCCTTGGCCACCATGTCGGGGTGGCTGCGGAGGTTCTGCTCCGCATAGCCGTTGGCGTTGGACCCGGCGAAGACTCCCACCGTGCCGTCGTAGCGGGCTGGGTCGTAGCCGGCGTGGCCGAGTACGGTGTGGCACAGCTCCAGGAACAGGCGGTGCTGGGGGTCGCGCAGT
Source organism: Streptomyces sp. NPDC049687 (assembly GCF_044465285.1). Lineage (NCBI taxonomy): Bacteria > Bacillati > Actinomycetota > Actinomycetes > Kitasatosporales > Streptomycetaceae > Streptomyces > Streptomyces sp. NPDC049687. Next base: position 499,200 of record NZ_JBITLN010000007.1, on the reverse strand, counting down.
TCCGCTTCGCGCGGGGTCATCCCGAAGAAGCGGGCGTCGAAGCCGTCGCAGTCCGGGAGCAGCGGATTGGCCCGCACATAGGAGGGGCTGGCAAGGGCCGCCGGGTCCTCGCCCGCGGCCAGCAGTTCCTCGTCGGTCAGTTCGGTGATGCAGTCGCGGCCGGCGACGAGGTTGGACCAGTACTGCTCGACGTCGCGGGCCTCGGGCAGTCTGGCGGCCAGCCCGATGACGGCGATGGGTTCCACGATGGGCATCGCTTGGGTTCCTTCTGTTCTGGGTGAGTGGGGCTAGGGCTTCGCTGCTGGTCGCGAAGGCGCGGACGTCAGCGTGAGGAGAAGAGGTTGCGGGCGACGCGCCGGGCCTGGAGCTCGGACTGCGGCTGCCCGGAGCCGGGCAGCGGCGCGGCATCGGTCGGATCGTTGCGGTCGGCCAGGTGCAGGGCGAGCGAGCGCACGGTCGGGAAACGGAAGAGCGTCGTCACGGCCAGATCGGCACCGGTCAGATCGGCAAGACGCCGGTGCAGCCGCAGCATGTCCAGCGAGGTGAGTCCCGCGTCGAAGAAATGCTGTTCCGGCCCCGGGGCGTGCCCCGAGGTCGCGTGGACCGCGGTGGTGATCGCCTCCTGCAAGGTGGTCACCGGATCATGAGCCGAACCGCGCGGGTGCCGTGCGCCCGGTCTCGGGGGGTTCGTTCCCGGCGCGGACCGATCGGGCACACGGCTCAGATCGGGCTTGCCGTTGCGGTCGAGCGGAATCGCCGTGACCTCCAGCAGTTCCGGCACCGACCACGCCGGCAGCAAGCCCCGCACCTGCCGTTCGACCTGATCCAGCGGCGACCGCCTGGCCGCCGGCACGATCAGTGCGAGCAGGACGTCCGGGCGGTCGGGGTGCATTCCCACGGCCGCGTCGGCGACGGAAGCCAGGCCGGTCAGCACGGCCTCCACGGCAGCGGGCTCCACCCGGTACCCGCGCACCGACAACTGACGGTCGATGCGTCCGCAGATCTCCACGTCACCGTCGGGCGTACGCCGGCCCAGGTCGCCGGTGCGATGCTCGGTACCCAGGGCGAGCCCCGAGCCGGAGACGACGACCTCGCCCAGTTGACCGACGGCTGCGGGACTGCCCGAGGAGGTCACGACCTCCAGGGTGCGATAGCCGGTACCCCGGCCCACCGGGACGGTGGGCCGGCTCGCCGCGCGGCCCGTCGGCTCGCTCCACAGGTGCAGGCTGCTGGCCTGGGGCGTCTCGGTGGTCCCGTAGACGTTGTACAGCCGCGCCTTCGGGGCGAGGCGCTGGAGCGCGCGGGCCACGGTGTCCGTCAGTGGAGCGCCGTAGCAGCTGATCCTGCGGACGTCCGGCAATGAGCCGCCTGCGGCCGCGAGCAGCTGCGCATGACCTGGCGTCAGATCGAGTACGGTGCAGCGTCGTTGACGCAGAGTCCGGAGCAGCCGTACGGGGTCGAAGCGCTCGGCGGCAGCCGGCACGACCACGCGGGCACCGACCGTGAGAGGCAGCACCATCTCGCGCAGGATCGGGTCATGGCCCGCGCCCGCGAGCGCGCAGAACACGTCATGCGGCCCGAGGCCCAGTTCCTGGGCGTACCACGCGAAGGCGATCGGCAGGGCATCGGCGGGGGCAAGGACGACCGAGGGCCGCCCGGTGGTGCCCGAGGTCAACAGGGCATGACCGAAGTCCGGCGGGAGAACGGCCGGGACCGCGGCCGCGAGCGGGCCGTCGAGGAGGTCCGCGACGTGCAGGACCGGCAGTCCGGACGCCTCCTCCGAGGCCGCGCCCACGTCTCCTACGCGGAGCAGGGCGGCCGCGCCGGTCTGACGCATGGCGTCCTGCCGCCACTGTACGGGGGGCTCGGCGTCGAGCAGCAGCGCCGGACGGCCCGAGTGCCAGACGCCCAGCAGGGCCACCGGCAGCAGCGGATCGCGGCGGGCGACCACGGCTACCACGCCCCCGGGGGCGACCTGTTCGGACAGCGCGGCCGAGCAGCTCAGTACGGCGTCGCGCAGCCAGCCGTACGAGTGGCTCGAGCCGTCCTGGCCGACCAGGGCAGTGGCCTCGGGGGTGCGTGCCGCCAGCGTGAGGACGTCGTCCACCAGGCTGCTCACCGTGGCGCACTCGGTGGTGGGGGAGGCAGGCGGGGTGGCCGGGCGATCGTCGCCGAAGGCGGTCACCGCCTGTCCGAGGTCCTCGGTCATGGCCAGCACCGCGGTACGCCACTGCTCCAGCGCGGCCTGGGCCACCGCCCGGTCGTAGCGGTCCACCGCGTGGACCACCTGTAGGCGGTAACGGCCCTGGTCGCGGTGAAGGTAGAAGCCGAGGTCGAACAGTGCCCAGCCGACCGGTACCTCGACCGGCTCGGCCGCCGCGTCGGCGAACCGGGCCGGGGGCGATGCCTCACTGAGGTCGTTGAACCAGGTCTGGAAGAGCGGGTTGTCGAGCGGACTCCGGTGGGGGCGCAACGCGCTGACGATCTCGTCGAAGGGGACGGCGCTGTGCTCCAGACCGCGGGCCAGGGCCTCCCGCACCCGTTCCAGGGCTGTGGCCATGGTCGGACGGTCGCGGATGTCCAGCCGTACCGGCACGGTGTCGACGAAGAAGCCGACGGTTCGCTGGAACTCCGCGCGGTCGCGAGCGGACGCCGCCACGCCGACGACGAGTTCGTCGCTGCGGGCCCAGCGGGCCAGGACCAGGGCGGCGGCGGTGAGGAAGAGCACCGCGGGAGTGGTCCCGGCCCGGACGGCCAGGTCCCGTACGGCACGGTCGGCGTCCTCGTCCAAAGTGACCGCCGTGGCGCCGCCCGCGAAGGACGGCACTGCTGAGGGTGGCAGCCGGAACGGCAGGTCGGTCATGGCCGGCGCGTCCGCGAGGGCCGTACGCCAGTACTCCAGGGACTTGTCGGCCCCCGCCCGCCGCTGTGTCTGCAGGACGGCGTACTGGCGGTAGTCGGCCGCCGGTGGGGGCTCCGGCATACCGGGATCCGCACTGCCGGTCGCCCGGCCGTACTCCATGGCCAGTTCCTCAAGGACGATGTCGAGGGTGCGCTGGTCGGCGACGGCATGGTGCAGGGTGATGACGAGCAGGGACGATCCGTCGCCGGTGTTGAGCACGGCAACCCGGTACAGCGGCGCACGCTCGGGATCCAGCACCGTGTCACGGCAGCGGCGCAGGAAGGCGTCCTCGTCGCCGGGCTCACCGTGCTCCACCAGGACCTCGGGCGCGGCCGGGCGGTGGACAGCGAGCAGCAGGTCACTGCCGTCGTCGTGGAGCGCTCCACGGAGCATGGGGTGCCGTGCGACCACCGCTGTCACGGCGGCGGCCAGCGGCTCGGCCTCCAACTCGCGGTCCACCCGCAGGGCGCCCACCACGTTGTAGGCGGGGCACTGGGGGAACATGCGGGACAACAGCCATATCCGGTGCTGTCCAGGCGCCGCGGGTGTCGGGCCGGTAGGTGTCTCGGGGAGCGCCTGCGGGCCCTCGGCCTTGGCCACCGCTTCGCGGAGCTCGGCCAGCGTGGGGTCGTCGCGCACGAAGTATCCGGCGGGCAGCGAGACCCCGAGCCGGTAGTGGATCTCGGTGGCCAGCCGCGCGCCGAGCAGACTGTGGCCGCCGAGGGCAAGGAAGCTGCGCTCGTCGGTTGCCGCCTCCGTCTGCTGAGGAAGTGCCTCGCACCAGATCTCGCCCAGGACGTCCTGCGCCTCGCCCGCCTCACCGGCCCGCGGTGCTGGCCGGTGGGCATTCAACCGCTGCTCGGCGCGTTGCCGCAGCAGTTTGCGGTCCCGTTTGCCGCTGCTGGTGAGGGGCAGTTCCGTTGCGGCCAGGAAGTGGGTCGGGACATATCCCGGCGGGACCAGGTCCGCCAGGTGCTCGCGCAGTCGTCGGGCCGACCCACCGTCGGTCAGGGCCTGGGCGCTCCCGTCAGCGGGCTGGATCCAGGCCACCAGCTCCATGTCCTCGCCGACCCGGGCCGCGACGACGACCCCGGCGGCGACCTCGGCATGGCCGGCCAAGTGGTGCTCGACCTCCTGCGGTTCGATGCGCTGGCCGCGGATCTTCACCTGGTCGTCGACGCGGCCCAGATACTCCAGGCCCGCGTCCAGCAGGCGCACGCGATCGCCGGTGCGGTACCAAGTGCGCACGGACGCGTCGGCGTCGGCGGGGACGAAGGCCCGGTCGGTCAGGTCCTGGCGATTGAGGTAGCCGAGCGCCAGGGGCATGCCGCCGATGTACAGCTCACCCTCGTCTCCGTCGGGGACGGGACGGCCGTCCGGGTCGAAGACGCCGAGGACGCAGTTGTCGACAGGTCGTCCGATCAGGATCCGGTCGATGTCCTCGGCCCGCTCCGGGCAGGTCCAGTGGGTGACGTCGATGGCGGCCTCGGTGGGGCCGTAGAGGTTGTGCAGCCGGGCCGGCAACAGCGCGGCGAAGCCGCGCGCCACGGAGAGGGGCAGGGCCTCGCCGCTGCAGAAGACGTGGCGCAGCGAACTGCAGCGTCCGGCGTCGGGCCGACGCAGGAACTCACGGAGCATCGACGGGACGAAGTGGCACACCGTGATCCCGTGCTCCTGGATGGCACAGGCCACCAGGGCAGGATCCCGATGCTCCTCCGGGGGGAGGAACACGCACGTGGCGCCGGTGATCAAAGGAAGCCACAGCTCCCAGCCGGAGACGTCGAAGGTGACGGGGGTCTTCTGCAGGACCCTGTCCTCGGGCCCCACGTCGTAGGCGTCGCGCATCCACAGCAGTCGGTTGCACAGGGCCAGGCTGGGCAGGACGACGCCCTTGGGCCTGCCGGTGGAGCCGGAGGTGAACAGGACGTACGCGGGCTGCTCGGCGGGTGCCTCGGGCAGCGGGTCCAGTACGACATCGGGGGCGTCCGGCGCGCCGCGCAGGGCCTCGACCTCGACGGGGCGCAGTCCCTGCCCGGCCAGGACCGGCAGGGTCCGGGCGTCGACCAGCGCCACGTGGCTGCGCGCGGTCTCCAGGACGCCGGCCAGCCGAGCGGGCGGGTCGTCAGGGTCGACCGGAAGGTACGGCAGTCCTGCCTTGAGGACACCCAGGAGGGCGGCGAGAAGGGCAGTGCTGCGGGGCACCGCGACCACTACCGGCAGGCCCTTCGGTGCGCAGTCCCGCAGGGTGCGCGCGACGGCGTCGGACCACACTTCCAACTGCCGGTAGCTGAGGGTGTCCGAACCGAAGCGAGCGGCCGGGCGGTTCGGGATCCGCTCTGAAACTTCCCTGATCAGACCGGGTAGACCGGTTGTACAGTGCCGGGGTTTCTGGCGGCCCGTCAGTCCGGCGGATTCGTTTCCGAGTGAGTGTGACACGCTGCTTTCGCACCTCCCGTCGGCATCGGGTTCGGCGCCGACCCTGTGTTGTTCCGTGAGGTGGCCCAGCACCTCGGTTTCGCGCATACTCGGCACGGCGTGCGCGTCGCCGGCGGGCAAGCTCACGAGCGTGCCTTTCCTGGGGGTCGAGGTTGGACGCCTCTTGAGAGTCGGGAGCTCCGTCGCGGCGGAGTCGTCCACGGCGGTCGTAGTGGCCCTGTCCCCGGGTCGGCCGCCGGACGGCGTCGTCCCCGCCTCGTGCCTGTGCCATGCGTAGGGGGCTCGGGCTGAGGCGCGACGCGTCTTCGACAAGCGACGCGATGGGATCACATGTCGGACGATGACTGCCCGACCGGGCTGCGAGGGGGTGTGTGGAGCCGGATCAGACGTCGGCGGTGTCGTTGGCGATGGGGGCGCCCCAGCCGGTGTCCCCGTTCGTGGTGGCCGTCACGTCGACCGACGCCGTGATGACGCGGCCCCAGCCGGTGTCCCCGTTGGTGGTGGATGCCGTGATGACGCGGCCCCAACCCGTGTCTCCGTTGGTGGTGGATGCCGTGATGACGCGACCCCAGCCGGTGTCCCCGTTCGTGGTGGCCGTCACGTCGACCGACGCCGTGATGACACGGCCCCAGCCGCTGTCTCCGTTGGCGGTGGCGGTTCCGGTGAGGGACGCCGTGACCGCCGAACCCGCGAGGGCGACGGCGGCGGCGACGGAGACGACGGTCAGGTGGAGGGACTTCATGGAGGACACTCCTGTTTCAGCATTTCCGGGACTGAGCCGGAATCCGCGGTGTGCCCGCTCCTTCCGGTGCTTCAAGGCTCGCCTGCCGACGACGTTCGGGCCATGGATCAAGACGTTCACCAAGCTGCCCCGCAGCAAGACGAGCAGGGAACGAAATGTTCAAAGCGGATGAAAGCAGGTCGATTGGCCCGTCCATAGGGCCCGGAAACCGGGAGGTGGCCCTCTACCAATGGGTCGTCGCGAACGAGAGGCTGGACCCCGAACGTGCCGCGCGCGACCTCGAACTGGGCCGGGACGAGGTCGACGCGGCCGTCGCCGCCCTGACCGAACTGGGCCTGTTGAAGGCGGACGTGGACGATCCGGCCAGGCTGCGGCCGGTCGATCCGGACCTCGTGGCGGCGGTCGTGACGACCTCGCTCGAACAGTCGATCCGCAACCAGCGGGCCGAACTGCACCGCATACGTGACCAGTTCGCCGGCCTGCGCGGCCACTACCTGGAGAGTCTGCGTCGGGGGTCAGTGGGCCTGGAGGTGGTCCCCGGTGTGGAGGAGGTGCGCGCCGCCCTCAACCGGGCCTCAGCGGAGTGCACCGAGGAGATCCTGACCAGCCAGCCCGGCGGGCAGCGGGCGCCGGCCGTCCTCAGGGACGCCTTGGCCCGGGACGCCGAGACGCTCTCCCGGGGGGTCCGGATGCGCACGCTGTACCACCACACGGCCCGTTTCAACGGGCCCAGTCAGGCTTACGTCGCCATGGCGACCGATCTCGGCGCCGAGTACCGCACCGCGCACGAACTGTTCGGGCGGGTCATCGTCTTCGACCGCCGGGTGGCGTTCATCCCGGAGCGGGGCGACGGGTTGGGCGCCGTGGTGATCCGGGAACCCTCGGTCGTCCACTTCCTGTGCGAGGTGTTCGAGCAGTACTGGGTCCACGCGGAGCCGTTCTCGGACGCGGCGACGGACGGTCTGGAGGCCGTGGCCAAGGACATCGACCGGACCATCGTGCGGCTGCTGGCGGCGGGCATGAAGGACGAGTCCATCGCGCGCCGCCTCGGTATGTCGCTGAGAACGGCCCGCAAGCACATCGCCGACATCATGGAGACACTGGGGGCCGAAAGCCGTTTCCAGGCCGGTGCCCTGGCGGCCCGTCACGGACTGCTCGACGGCGACATCGAGGATGCCGGTGTGGCCGACTGAATCCGTGGGCATGTCTGTCCCGAGTTCACGGTGCTGCCCGGTCGGCCGCCTGCCGTCGGCCGTGCGGTACCGTGAGGTCGGCACTGTTCGGAACATCTCCCGGTGCGCGAGAGTTCCCGCGACTTCACTTGCGCGGTGCCCGTTTCAACAGGACCCCACTGGTCCCCGCGGTCATGTCGCGGAAGAACAGAGGGACCCCTTTTTTATCCGGATGATCCGCGCGCGAGGGTGTTGGCCCACGCATGGGCGGCGTCCCATGCCGGGACCTGCTCGCCCTCGACGCGGGGCCGCCGCGCATGTGGGTCGGACGCGCGGTCGGCGAGCCGCCCGGACCGCGACGCACGCGGGAGGGCCTACCCGACGGGGAGTGTGAGTGGCACATGGACTTAGAACAGACCTCTGAGAGGGCGCAGACCGGCCTGAGCAGGTTCGTCGAGGACCTGGCGTTGTGTCTGGCGGTCCACCGTGACAGGAGCCCGGCAGTGGTCTGGCCGGAAGGCATCGACGCGACGGTGGCGGGAAGGGGCGGCGAGCTGTCCGAACTGCCCACCTCCCTCGGCGCTTTGCTGGGAGCCGAGGTCACCAGCTCTGTTCTCGTCCTGCCGGTGGGTGGGCGCAGTGACGCCGACACGACCGAGGGCGACCTCGTGCTACTGCCCTTGAAGGGCAGTTGCGGCAGCCGGGTCACACCATCGGTCCCGGGGCAGGGCTCTACCGTCCCGGAGCACACCCTCGAGCTGAGACTGCGCGTGGGAGAGGCGCTCTACGTGCCGCAGAGCTACGCCTACACCCTCAACGCCGTGCACATCCCCTGCACGCTCCAGATACTGACTCTGCGTCCGGCGGTGTGGCGGGAGCTGGACGTGCCGAGACCCGTTCATCCCGCCACACCGTGAACGGCCCCCGAGTGACCAGACCTGAGCCTAGGGCAGACGTGGGCGGGCGGATGCGCCGGTCCGCGTACGTCAACTGTTCCCAGCGCGGTCGAGGCCGTCGCCGTGGGCCCGTCACAGGTCCCGGCTGACGCTGCCGTCGACCCGCCGCCGGGCCCCGGGCGAACGGCGGCTCCGGGCGGGGATCGCCGGGTGGCCTGCTCGCGGGCCGTCAGCGGGGCCGCGCGGAGGACGATGGCCGCTCGGAACGCTCGTGCCCGAGTGTGTCTCCTGGGGTCCAGGGCCCAACTCAATCAAGCAAGCCCGAAGTCGCCAGCAGGTAACCCAGTTGGGCACGGCTGCTGCTGCCGAGTTCTTGCGACACCTTGCGGACGTGCTCGACCACACTCCGGCGGCTCATCCCCAGCCGTCGCGCGATGGAGTCGTCGGTCTCGCCGGCTATGACGGCCTGGAGGATCGTCCGGCGGACGTCCGACATGACGACAGCTGACTTCGGGGGGGAGCGCACCGGATCCACGGCCAGTGACCGGGACCAGGCGTTTTCGAACCAACGGGCCAGAAAGCGCACCACGGCGGGGTCTCGAATCTGCAGCGCCGCGTTGGAACGCTCCGGAGATACCGGTATGAAGGCGACCTCCTGGTCGCAGATGATGACACGCTCGAAGACCTCGGCGAGAGTCCGGACTTCGGCCCCGGCCTCGGTGACCCGCTCGACATAGGCGAGGGTCGGCTGGTGTGATCTGACACTGTGTTGATAAATGGTGCGTTGCCGGACGCCCCGCTTGAGGTTTCCCAGATCGCGGTGGAGTGCCTCCGCCAGTAGATGGGGCTCGCGCCCCCCACCTGGCTGCGCTGTGAGCAGTTCGTGCGTGCAGTTGCCGACGGCGGCTTCCAGGGCGCGCGTGATCACGTGATCACCACTGAGCAGCGTCAGGAGTGGTTCCTCCCGGCTCCGCGCGCTTGTGTACTCGTCTTCGAACACGGACAGAGCGGCCATGGCCGAGCGGAGATCCTGCTGCTGTTTGAGGATTGCCTCCTCGATGGGGTGCAGGACTCCGAATGCCGCCACATGCGGTGGTACGGGGGTGAAGGTGTCGGGCGAGCGCACATCCTCCGTGACGAGTTGAAGCGCGCGAAGGCAGCGAGGAGTGTCGTGACGGGGGATGCCTCCCCTGCCGAGAGCATGCCGATACATGGAAATGCCCTCTTTGCATGGAAAGTCTGTATTGCCGCATTCGCAGGCAGATATCGCCAGATCGTTCTCCTTCACAAGTGGGCACGTTACATTCGCGCGCCTGGTTGGGTGTGCTTTTCGGGCTCGTGTCGGTGAAGGATCGACGAGACCCCTTCCGGGGAGACCGGAAGATCGTGGTGGCCGTGGGTGATCCAGTCGATCCGGCCGCCTGTCGGCCGCTCGTCGAAGCAGGGCCGTCATCCTTTGATGCCCTTACGGATTGATGCCTTACGGATTGATGCCTTACGGACATGAAGGCCGGTATATGGCTCCAGTTAGCAAGGAATCTGGCAATGGACGCTCTTATGCGACCGCATAACAAAGTTTTGGCTCGCTTCCGGTCCGTCGTTCAGGAAGCCCCCCGACGGATCGCGGTGACGGGGTCGGACGGCACGCTCAGCTTCTCGGAGCTTGATCGCCGAACGCGCCGGTTGGCCGCGGTGCTCGTCTCCCGCGGGATCACGGCCGGTGACCGGGTGGGGGTCTGCATGGAGCGCGGGACCCAGCTCGTGGTGGCGCTGCTCGCCGTCTGGCGGGCGGGGGCGGCGTACGTACCGCTGGACCCGGAGTACCCGGATGAGCGGCTGACGCACATGGCCGCGGAGGCCGACATCCGGGCGCTGATCACGGCCCGGTACCCGGAACTCGCGCAAGGACGGGTGCCGGTGGTCGACCCGAACGGCCGGCCCGAGGCCGAAACGCCGGAGGAGGCGTTGGACGACTCGGTCGAGGCCGACGCCGCGTACGTCATCTTCACGTCCGGCTCGACGGGCAGGCCCAAGGGGGTCGAAGTCACGCACGGAGCCGTGGCCTCCCTGATCTCGTCACTCGACCGCATGGGCGCATACGGTCCCGAGCCACGCGTCGTCGCATGGAACTCCAGCGTGGCCTTCGACGCTTCGGTCAAGCAGTGGACCCGGGTGTGCCGGGGGGACACCTTGGTCGTGCTCAGTGAGGACGAGCGGCGGGATGCCGGGCGCCTGGGGCTGCTGTTGGAGAGCCATGGCGTGGATGACCTCGATCTCACGCCCTCCCACTGGGAGTTCCTGAGAGAGACTCTGCTGGCGCGGCGTCCCCGAGGCGGGCTGCTTCGGCTGTTCATGGGGGGCGAGGCTGTTCCCGAACGCACCTGGCGCGAGCTCGCCGACGCCAGGGAACGCGGTGTGCTGGAGTGCCTGAACCTGTACGGCCCCACAGAGTGCACGGTTGATGCCACCGCCGGATGGGTGACGGGTGACACTCCCCATATCGGCACAGCGCTGCCGGATGCTCGGCTGTACGTTCTGGATGACGACCTGCGCCAGGTACCTGCGGGGGTGGAGGGCGGGTTGTTCATCGCCGGCCCGCGCCTTGCGCGTGGCTACGTCAACCAGCCCGCCCTGACGGCCCAGCAGTTCGTGGCCGATCCGTTCGGCGAGCCCGGTAGCCGGATGTACCGAACCGGTGATCAGGTCAGGCGCCGTGAGGACGGGACCTACGAGTACCTCGGACGCCGTGACCGCCAGGTGAAGGTGCGCGGTTACAGGGTCGAGCCGGGTGAGATCGAGGCGGTTCTCGGCCGGCATCAGGACATCGCCACGGTGCGCGTCGTGGTCAGGACGGATGGGCCGACCGGAGAACGGCTTGTGGCGTATGTGGTTCCGACGGGAAACACGGTTCCCGAGGCGGAAATCCTCAGAAAACACGCGAGTGCCTTCCTGCCGGAGTTCATGATCCCCTCGGCCTTCGTGGCCCTGACGGCCCTCCCTCTGACGCCCAACGGAAAACTGGACGAAGCCGCTCTTCCCGCTCCTCAGGACACCCCGACCTTCCCGGGGAATCAAGGTGCGGCACCGCAGACCGAGATCGAGGCCATGGTCGCGGAGGTGTGGCGTGAGGCGCTCGGCGTGACCGGCATCGGGCGGGGGGACGACTTCTTCGCCCGGGGCGGGAACTCGATGACGGCCATCCGGGTCGTTGCCCGGCTCAAGAAGAGCCTGGGGCTGCCTCTTATGACCAAGGACATCTACCGGAATTCGCGTCTCGGCGCGTTTTCTGCCCACATCGGATCTCTGCAAGCGGAACTGGACGACGTCGAATGAAGGAAGTAGAAGCCATGCAGGATACGATCGTGGTACGGCCGGAGCGGAAGCCGGACGCCCGGCAGATACTGTTCTGTCTGGGCTTCTGCGGAGGCGGCACCAGAGTCTATTCGGAATGGTCCGGAGTTCTGTCGCCCGAGACGGAACTGGCGGCAATCTGTTATCCGGGAAGGGAAGGCCGCTTCGCCGAGGAGTTCGCCGAGGACTGGGAGGCGCTGGTTCAGGACTCGCTGTCCGCGGTGCTTTCCGCTGCGGATCGGCCTTATGTTCTCTTCGGGCACAGCCTGGGCGGGTGGATGGCCTTCGACCTTGCTGTACGCATCAAGGAGAGCGGTGGTCGTGCACCGGATGCCGTCGTGGTCTCCTCGGCCAACTCCCCGCTCCGACAGCTGCATGGCCACGACATGTGGCCCAACTCTCCGAGGCAGGATCACTCCGATGAACAGCTCATGAACTGGATGAAGACGTTCGGAATACTGCCGCAGTATGTGCTCGATGACCCCGATCTGCGGGAGATGGCTCTGAATCTCATGCGCGCGGATATTCGAGTGCGGGATTCTTTCAGGTACCGGCACGGATCGACCGTCGATGTTCCGCTCCAGCTCTTCACAGGAGATTCGGACAAAGTGATCGAGCCGAATGCGGCAGGGCACTGGCGTGAACTGGCGGCGGGCGAGTTCCGCCATGATGTGCTTCCAGGATCGCACTTCTACACACCAGAGGTATGGGCTTCGATTCCCAAGCGCATTCATGCTCTCGCCGGCTCGTGAGTCACTGAGGTCTTCCCGGCAACGTCATGGTTACGGTGTGATGGGCGTGGGTGCCGGCTCGGAGCCCAGTTGTTGCGGGCCGTGAGGTTGTTGACGGTGTGGCCAGGGATCAAGGTGTCCCGAGCAGCGTCGCGACGGCTGCCCGTGCATGACGGGCTGGGGTTGGGTCGCCACTGATGCCGGCTGTCACGATGGCTCCTTCGGCAAGTAGGAAAACCGGTTCAGCCACCGGCAGCCCGATGGCGTGGACCCACACCGCGATCTGATCGTGGAACCCCTGCTTGTGCGACCGGACTTCGGCAAACACCGCCTCGGACGATGGGCCGAGCTCGCCGTAGGCGTTGATCCAGGCGCATCCGCGGAAGCCGGGTTCTGCGAACCACTCGGCAAGCCAGTCGAAGATCGCGAGTACGCGCTCGCGGGGATCCGGGACCTGCTCCACGTGGGCGGCCAGGTTTCCCCTCCATCGCTGGTCGCGACGTTTGAGCATCGCCACCACGAGGTCCTCCTTCGCCGCGAAGAACCGGTAGATCCGCTTCAGCGGCAGGCCGGATGCCGCACGGATCTCGTCCATCCCGACCGCCTGGATGCCTCGCTCGTAGAAGAGCCTCTCCGCTGCATCGAGCAGTGCTTCGCGGTCCAGGCGGTTCTGCTCGTCGCTGATCGGGGCTGGCATCCGGGGCTCCTTGACGTTGAGAACGATCGTTCCCTACCTTAGGCTCCGTCGATAGAGAACGCACGTTCTCAATATGAGGAGGTCGCAGTGTCGGCAGGTCGCCCGCCCTACCCACCGTTCACACAGGAGACGGCCCTGCAGAAGGTCCAGGCGGCTGAGGATGCCTGGAACACCCGCGATCCCCGCCGAGTGGCATTGGCGTACACGCCGGACTCGACGTGGCGGAACCGGGACACGTTCGTCCATGGCCGCGATGAGATCGTCGCTTTCCTGACGCAGAAGTGGGAGCGCGAACTGGATTACGCGCTGCGCAAGAGCCTCTGGGCGTTCCACGAGGACCGGATCGCCGTCCGCTTCCAGTACGAGTGGCACGACGCGGAAGGCCAGTGGTGGCGCAGTTACGGCAACGAACTGTGGGAGTTCGACGAGCGCGGTCTTATGCGACGCCGCGAGGCGAGCATCAACGACGTCTCCATCCCTGAAGCCGATCGGCGGATCCGCGGCCCCCGGCCCAAGGATGAGCACGGAGTCGACTTCCCGCTCCGGTAGCGCCCGCCGCCACGCCGCCCCGAGTCGGTGGGCTCAGGCAGCGCGACCGTCTGAGCCACCGCGCTCATGTAGTTGATGGGAAACCCTGTGCCCCACGCCAACGCGCCTCTGGCCATTCGCCTTCGAGCTCACCCAAGCCGGGACACCGGTCAGCCGTCGCACCGTAAGCCGACCCCAAACGGTGACTCAAACCGCGAGCCCGTCGAATCGTGGCCCGACGGCCTGGTCACATGGTGCACGTTGACGTGAAGAAGGTCGGCCGAATCCCCGACGGCGGCCGGCGTGCGTCGGGAACCGGCCCCCGGCGGCTCGACTACGAGACGGTGTCACCAACGTCCTGGCCTCGTCCACCCAGTTCTGCGGTGCCAGGGTGCGCAGGACGCAGAACTCGTTGCCCTCGGGGTCTGCCATGACCACCCAGTTTCGGTCTGAGCCCTGGCCTGCATCCGTCTTCGGAGCGGAGTATGCCGTCCGTCCGACAGCTCCGAGATCTTGCTGACTTGGCGTCCTACCGCCTCAGGCATTTCAGCCGGCGTATCGAGCAGTTACGTCGCCGATGCGGGCGGTTCGGTCAGTGAGGCGATGCACGCGGTGAGCAGGCGCCGCATCTGGTCCTGTTCGCCGGCATCCAGATTGGCCAGCATGTCCTGCTCGACGCGGCGAACCGCGGCGCTGGCCACCTTGAGCTGGCGGCGCCCGTGGGCGGTCAGCTCGGTGGGCAGGGCCCTGCCGACGGGTGCCTGTGCCGGGCGGACGACGAGTCCCTGGCGTTCGAGGGACTGCAGGAGCACGTTCATCGACTGCCGGGTGACGAAGGTGCCGCGGGCGAGCTCGGAGTTGGACAGGCCCGGGCGTTGGGCGAGCAGCTCCAGGCAGGAGTAGTGGGTGATCGTCATGCCCAACGGCCTCAGCACGGCCTCCAGGGCGGAGTGCAGGGCGCTCGCAGCCGCCTTCAGCATGTACCCCAGTGATGTGTCCAGCTCGATTCCGGGCTCACCTTGACTCATGTCAGTAGTCTGACATACGTTGAGCCATGTCAGAAGACTGACATGCAATGTGGAGGTAGGAATCGTGGCCGTTACCGGACCGGACTTCATTTCCCTGCAGGTGCGCGACCTGGAGCGCTCTGCCGTTTTCTACGAGCAGTACCTGGGGCTGAAGCGCTCCGACGCGGGTCCGCCGCACGCTGTCGTGTTCGATACCAAGCCGATCGCGTTCGCCGTCCGCGACGTCGTCGCGGGCGTCGACCTGGACGCGATCGCGCAGCCGGGCCAGGGGATGGCGCTGTGGCTGCACGCCCCCGACGCGCAGGACATCCACGACGCCCTCGCCGCCGCCGGCACGACGATCGTCTCGGCGCCCGTCGACGGGCCGTTCGGCCGCACTTTCACGTTCGCGGACCCCGACGGCTACCAGGTGACCCTCCACGACCGCGGCTGAGCGGGGCGTCCCGGCCGGCCGAGTCGTCTGGGTCGGGCCCGCACCATCGTCGCCGTACGTCAGGGACGGCAACGAGTCGGCCCCGTTCTTCCGCGAGTTGCCGGAACTCGCGGAAGCGCCGTCGTGGGGGCCGTTCACCGACGTCCGGCTCGACGACGGCGTACCGCTCCAGTCCGCCGGGGGTCCCGCCGGTCACGCGATCGAGCCGATCACGCGTCCCTGTCTGTGACCGCTCGGGAGTAGTGGGAGCCGACGGCCGGCTGGCCCGTGTAGTTCGGTCCGGCCTCCGGGTCCGCGCCGACGTAGGTGAAGGGCGGTTCGACGGTTCGCGCTCCTTGGAGAGTGAGCAGGTGGCGGCGCGAGTCGTACGCGAACCCCGCCGCGCGCAGTGCGGCGAGCGCCGCCCGCCCCGCCGCCCCGCCGTCCGCCCAGCGGATCGAGTCCGGGCCGAAGTGGGCGAGAAGGAGACCGTCCTCGGTCAGCCAGGAGGCGGCCCGGGTGAGCAGGCCCAGCTGGTCGCCCACGTAGTGCAGGCCGTGGACACAGGTGATCAGGTCGTACGGCCGGGTCGGCGTCCACGTCGAGACCGAGGCGGTGATCTCTTCCATGGTGGGCGGGGTGGGGAGTGGGACCAGGGGGCCCACCAGGTCCACGCCGGTGAGGACCGCGTCGGCGGGGAGGGCCGGGGCGGCTTCCCGCAGGGCGCGGCCCTCCCCGCTGCACAGGTCCAGCCAGGAGGGAACGTCGGGACGGCGTTCCAGCAGCCAGGCCAGTGGATCCACGCCCAGCTCGCGGGCGTAGCTGTTCACCCCGGTGAGGCCGCGTTCGCGGTTCATCGTGTTGTTGGCGACCACGGAGGACCGTTCCAGGTCGGTCGCGCAGACCAGTGCGCGCTCCGTCATGCGGTCGGCTCCTGGGCGGCGGGGGTGTGTACGGCCACTTCGCCGCGTCCGCGGCAGGCGCGGATCCTCCGCCGAACCGCCCGTCCCCATGCCGCCACGCACATCGCATCAGTCATGCGTTGAACGCTAACGGCCCTCATTGACAACGCCCGTGGGTGTTATGGATCACAGGTGGCGGTGGGTGGCGGCAGGAATGCTGTCGGAGGCGGGGGAGTTGTCGTGGAGGAGCACTCGATGCATGTGCACATACCAGTCGGTCCCCGTCACCACCTTCACGAGGAGCCCCCCACGTGAGCGTCACCGAGCCCACCCCCTCCCGCGCCGCCGAGATCCTCTCCCGGCCGGTCACCATCAACGGTCTGACCGTCCCGAACCGGATCGCGATGGCGCCGATGACCCGGACGTTCTCCCCGGGCGGCATCCCCGGTGAGGACGTCGTGTCGTACTACGCGCGGCGCGCGGCCGCCCGCGTCGGGCTGATCGTCACCGAGGGGACGTACGTCGGGCACGAGTCGGCCGGGCAGAGCGACCGCGTCCCCCGGTTCCACGGCGAGGAGCAGCTCGCCGGGTGGGCCAAGGTCGCCGAGGCCGTGCACGCGGCGGGCGGGACGATCGTGCCGCAGTTGTGGCACATCGGGATGGTGCGCAACCAGGGTGAGCCGCCGTACGCGGACGCCCCGGCCGTCGGCCCCTCCGGACTGCGGATCGACGGCACCGAGGGCACCGGCAGGGCGATGACCCAGCGCGACCTGGACGACGTCATCGGTGCCTTCGCCGAGGCGGCGGCCGCCGCCGAGCGCATCGGCTTCGACGGCGTCGAGATCCACGGCGCCCACGGATACCTGCTGGACCAGTTCCTGTGGTCCGGCACCAACCGCCGGACCGACGCCTACGGCGGCGACCCGGTGGCCCGGACGAAGTTCGCCGCCGAGATCGTCGCGGCCGTCCGCGAGACCGTCTCGGCCGAGTTCCCGGTCATCTTCCGCTACTCGCAGTGGAAGCAGGAGGCCTACGACGCCCGGCTCGCCGAGACCCCGGAGGAGCTGGAGGCCATCCTCACCCCGCTCGCCGCGGCCGGCGTCGACGCCTTCCACGCCTCCACCCGCCGCTACTGGGTGCCGGAGTTCGACGACTCCGACCTCAACCTCGCGGGCTGGACCAAGAAGCTCACCGGCAAGACCACCATCACCGTCGGCTCGGTCGGCCTCGACGGCGACTTCATCCGGGGATTCGCGGGCGAGGGCTCCCCGGTCAAGGGCATCGACGACATCCTCGACCGCCTGGAGCGCGACGAGTTCGACCTGGTGGCCGTGGGGCGGGCGCTGCTCCAGGACCCGGAGTGGGCCGCCAAGGTGCTGGCAGGCCGCACCGACGAGCTGAAGCCGTACGACGCCGCCGCGCTGCAGACCCTCAGCTGAGCAACTCGATCGTTCAGTCCGGGAGACGGGACCCCTCGTCTCCCGGACGCCCGTGTCCGGCATGGGCCGCGAGGGGCCCGCGGAAGATTTCGCTTGCTTAACTCAATCAATCTGCATAAGCTTGCTTGAGTCAAGCAGTTCACCTTCCTGCGCATCCGACGGAGGCCCGTCATGTCCGACGCCCTTGCCCGACCCGCCGCGGCGGGGACATCCGCCCCGCCCAGGTCGAACGCCGTGGTGGCGGTGCTGGCCCTGGCCGGGATCGTCGTCTCGCTGATGCAGACCCTGGTCATCCCGATCGTCCCCGAGCTGCCGAAGCTGCTGGACGCGCCCGCCTCCGACACGGCCTGGGCGGTCACCGCCACGCTGCTCGCGGCCGCCGTCGCCACCCCGGTCGTCGGCCGGCTCGGTGACATGGTCGGCAAACGGCGGATGCTGATGGTCAGCATCCTGATGCTGATATCCGGCTCGCTGGTCTGCGCCCTCGCCGACTCCCTCGTCCCGATGATCGTCGGCCGTGCCCTGCAGGGTCTGGCGGCGGCCGTGGTGCCGCTGGGCATCAGCATCCTGCGGGACACGGTTCCCGCCGAGAAGCTCGCCGGTTCGACGGCGGTGATGAGCGCCTCCCTCGGCGTCGGCGGTGCCCTCGGTCTGCCCGCCGCCGCGTTCATCGCGGACAACTGGGACTGGCACGTCCTCTTCTGGACCTCCGCCGCCCTCGGCGTCGTCTCCCTCCTCCTCGTCGTGACGCTCGTCCCCGAGTCGCACAACCGCACCGGCGGGCGCTTCGACCTCGTCGGCTCGCTCGGCCTGTCGGCCGGTCTGGTCGCGCTGCTGCTGGCCGTGTCCAAGGGCGCCGACTGGGGCTGGACCTCCGGTACCACGCTGGGCCTGGGTGCCGCCGCCGTCGTGATCCTGGCGGCCTGGGGCCGGTGGGAGCTGAAGGCGAAGCAGCCGCTGGTCGACCTGCGGACCACCGCGAAGACCCAGGTGCTCTTCACCAACCTCGCCTCGGTCGCCCTCGGCTTCTCGATGTTCGCGATGTCCCTGGTCCTGCCCCAGCTGCTGCAGCTTCCCGAGCAGACCGGCTACGGCCTGGGCAAGTCGATGCTGACCGTCGGCCTGGTGCTGGCCCCGCAGGGCCTGGTGATGATGCTCATGTCGGCCGTGTCCGCGGGAATCACCAAGGCCAAGGGCCCCAAGGTCACCCTCATGATCGGCGCGCTGATCGTGGCCTCCGGCTACGCGCTGAACATCGTGCTGATGAGCGAGCTGTGGCACATCGTCCTGGTGTCCTGCATCATCGGCGCCGGCGTCGGCTTCACCTACGGCGCCATGCCCGCCCTGATCATGGGCGCGGTCGACCCCTCCCAGACGGGCGCCGCGAACAGCCTCAACACCCTGATGCGGTCGCTGGGCACCTCCTTCGCCAGCGCCATCGCCGGTGTGATCCTCGCCCAGATGACCACCGAGTTCGGCGGCTACGCCCTCCCCGCGGAGAACGGCTTCAAGGTCGTCATGGCCATCGGCGCCGGAGCGGCCCTGGTCGCCTTCCTCCTCGCCTCCTTCATCCCGAAGCGCAACGCCGGGGCCGAGCCGGCGGTAGTGGAAGGGGCCGGGGAGGCCACCCCGGTCAAGGCCTGAGAAACGACGACCGACCGGTACGAGGCGGCTGTCACCCACACGAGTGGGAGGCGGCCGCCCTCGGCACTTTCCGTCGCCGCCGCCCGTTCCACGAACACCCGTCATTCCAGGAGTGATTGATGACCACAGCCGACACCGACCTCGTCGTACGCACCACCGCCGGAGCCGTACGCGGCCGCCGGGAGGACGATCTGACGGTCTTTCGGGGCATCCCGTTCGCCGCGCCACCGGTGGGCGAGGCACGCTTCCAGGCCCCGCGCCCGCCCCGCCCGTGGGACGGGATCCGGGACGCGGACGCCTTCGGCCCGCCACCCCCGCAGGAGGCCGGCTTCCAGGGGCGTGCGGGTGTCCTGGACGCCCCGACCGGCGACGACTGGCTGACGGTGAACGTCTGGACCCCGCAGGCGGACGCCTCCGGCCACCGCCCGGTGATGGTGTGGATATACGGCGGCGCCTACAAGCTCGGCCACTCCGGCAGCCCGGGGTACGACGCCCAGCACCTCGCCCGCGCCGGTGATCTGGTCATCGTCACCTTCAACTACCGTGTGGGGATAGAGGGGTTCGCGCGGATCGAGGGCGCGCCCGCGAACCGGGGGCTGCTCGACCAGGTGGCGGCGCTGGAGTGGGTGCGGGACAACATCGCGGAGTTCGGCGGCGACCCCGGGAAGGTCACGGTCTTCGGGGAGTCGGCGGGCGCGGGTTCGGTGGCGGCGCTGCTGGCGATGCCGGCCGCGCGGGGCCTGTTCGGGCGGGCGATCGCGCAGAGCGTGCCCGGTACGTTCTTCTCCGACGAGCTGGCCCGTGATCTCGCGACGGAGATCGCCGCGGAGGCGGGTCTGCGCCCGACGGCCGCCGATCTGGCGACGGTGGATCCGCGGAAGCTGCCCGAGGCGGGGGCGGCGCTCAGCGCGAAGATGGCGCAGCGCGTGGACCGCTGGGGCCAGGTGGCGCCCACGGTCACCCCTTTCTCCCCGGTGGTCGACGGGGAGGTCCTGCCGACGACCCCTTGGGCGGCCCTGTCGGCGGGCGCCGCCCGCGACATCGACCTGATCGTGGGGCACAACGCCCAGGAGTTCCGGCTCTTCCTGGCCCTGGGCGGGCTGCTGGGCAAGGTGACGGAGGAACAGGCCTCGGCCGCGCTGCGGCTGTTCGCCCCGGGCGGCGGAGAGGCGGGCGAGCGCGCCTACCGGGAGGCCTACCCGGACGCGGGCCCGGGCGAGCTGTACGAACGGGTGCAGTCCGACTGGCTGTTCCACATACCCTCGCTCCACCTGGCCGAGGCACAGGTGGCGGGCGGAGGACGGGCCCATGTCTACGAACTGACCTGGCCGGCCCCGGGGATGGGCGGCAGCCTGGGCGCCTGCCACGGTCTGGACATCCCCCTGCTGTTCGGCACCTACCAGGCGGACCTGGGGAACCTGCTGTTCGCGGGGGTGGAGGTGACGGACGAGGCCCGCTCCCTGTCGCATGCCTTCCGTACGTCCTGGACGTCGTTCGCGCGGACGGGCGACCCGGGCTGGCCCGCGTACGACACGGAGTCGAGGCCGGTGCGGGTGCTGGACGTGGAGCAGAGGACGGTCCCGTATCCGGAGGAGATCTCCCGCCGTCTGTGGGAGGGGCAGGACTTCCCGCCGTTGCCCCTGTTGCAGGGCCAGGGCGTGCGGTGAAAGTCCCGCGTGCCCGGCGACGCCCGGCACGCACCTCCCGGCCGGCCCGACGCCTCGGTTGAGGGGGGCGGGTCAGAGGTTGCCGAGGGGCTCGATGTCGACCTTCACGGGCGTGCCCCAGACGCGCAGCACCTCGTAGTCGGTGAACTCGTGCACCAGCCGGTAGGCCATGGCGGGCCGGGATCCGCGGCGCAGGGCGGCGAGGTACAGCTCGGCCTCGCGCCGGTCCCGCCTCGGCGTGCCGCACAGCTGCCACTCCTGGCCGTTCCACAGCTCCGGCAGCCAGCGCTGCTGGGGCTGTGGGCGGTCGCCACGGGTGCCGTAGCGGGAGGGGGCGGGGGAGGAGGGCGCGGCCTGCGGGGCCGGGCCGTTGAACTCGGCGCGGAGCGCCGCCCGGCGGCGGGTCTCGCACAGCAGGCACAGATCCGGGGCGGCCTCGTCGACGGGGCCGTTCGGATGCTCGGCGCACCGGGTGGTGGGCGCGGCGCTGGTGACGCCCTCGTCCAGCAGCTCCAGGGCACGCCGCACATCGGCCTTGACCTCGTGCAGTCGCGCGTCGGGCGTATCGGCGGTCAGGGCCTCCCCGTGCTCCCCGAGCAGCCGGAGGGCACGACCGAGAGCGGTGAGCTGGGCGTGGTTCATGGCATCCAGGGTAGGGGCGGGCGCCGCGGGCGGACTGGTCCCGGCCGGTCGGGAGCACAGGGAGCGCGGTAAGAGCTGCCTCCGGAAGAGACGGAAGTGGACGGCGGGCCACCGGGGGCGCAAGTGGGCCGGAAGCGGGCCCCGGCGGTCACGCGGTCGGTGACGCCGGGGACGTCCGCCGGGTGAAGCCGAAAGTGTAGGTCGCCGCGAAGCCGACCGCGTACCCGGTGAGCAGGCCGCCCGCGTAGATCGCCGCCGTCACGCCCAGCCCCCTGTTGCCCGCCAGCAGGGGGAACAGGGCCCAGCCGGACGGGCCGATGGCCGTCGCGCCCACCTGGTCGCCGAGCATGGCGAAGAAGCCGACGAAGGCCCCGCCGGCCGCGCCGCCCGCGCACGCGGTCAGGAAGGGGCGGCCCAACGGCAGGGAGACGCCGTAGATGAGGGGTTCACCGACGCCCAGCAGACCCGCCGGGAGCGCCGATCTGATCGTCGTACGGAGGGAGGTGTCGGTGCGCAGACGGACGTAGACCGCGACCGCCGCGCCCACCTGGCCCGCGCCCGCCATCGCCAGGACCGGCAGCAGGACCGTGTAGCCCTGCTGCTCGATGAGGGTGGTGTGGATGGGGATGAGGGCCTGGTGGAGGCCGACCATCACCAGGGGGAGGAAGAGGCCGCCCAGGACGAGGCCCGCGAAGGCGCCCGTCGTCGCCAGCAGCCAGTTCGCCGCGGTGCCGATCGCCGAGGACACCGCGCCGGCCGCGAACATGATCCCGTACAGCGTGCCCAGACCGGCGACGAGGACCGTCAGGGCCGGGGTGAGGAGGACGTCCAGGGCGTCCGGGACCCGGCCCCGGCACCACCGCTCGACGCGGGTCGCCAGCAGGGCCGCGGCCAGCGCGCCCAGCACCCCGCCCTGGCCGGGGGAGAGGTGCACCCCGAACGCCGTCACCTTCGCGACCCCGGGATGGACGACGATCGCCGCGACCGCACCGCCCAGGATCGGGGTACCGCCGAACTCCTTCGCCGTGTGGTAGCCGACGAAGACGGTGATCAGCGCCATGAAGGCGGAGGCGAGGGCGGCGAGCGCGGGGGTCAGGCCCGGCAGCCATCCGGCGTTGACCAGCAGCCCGTTGACGCCCGCGAGGATCCCGCAGCCGACGAGTGCGGGGACGAGCGGGACGAAGACGGCGGCCAGGCGGCGCAGGGCGGTCTTGAGGGGGGTGGCGTTGCGGCGCCGCTGTTCCTCCCGCAACCGCGCTCCCCGCACGGCGAGTCGCCGCGCGGCCGTCAGCCTCTCGAAGTCCTCCGTCACCCTGGCCACCACGCCCGGCCCCAGCACCACCTGGTACGTGCCGTCGTCCGCGACGACCCCCAGCACGCCGGTCAGCGCCCGCAGCGCCGGCTCGTCCGCCAGGGACGGATCGGCCAGGCCCAGCCGCAGCCGGGTCATGCAGTGGGCGACGGAGGTGATGTTCGCGGGGCCGCCGACCAGGGGGAGGATCGCGGCGGCGAGGTCCTTGGCGCTGTCCTTCGAGGTGTCCACCCACCGAGCGTGCGGCTCAGCCGGCCGCTGCGGCCAGCGCGGCACGCAGATGACCGCCGGACTCCTCCAGAAGGCGGGCGGCCGCCGCCCCGTCCACCCCGGCCAGCAGCACCAGGATCGCGTGCTTGACCTCGCCGCCGGTGGCCGTGAGGGCCGCCTCGATCTCCTGGTCCTCGGCTCCCGTGGCCAGGGCGACGATCCGCCGCGACCGGGCACGCAGCTTCTCGTTCGAGGCGCGGACGTCGACCATCAGATTCCCGTACGTCTTGCCCAGCCGGATCATCGTGATCGTCGACACCATGTTGAGCACCAGCTTCTGCGCGGTGCCCGCCTTCAGCCGGGTCGACCCGGTGAGCAGTTCCGGGCCGACCACGACCTCGATGCCGTGCTCGGCGGCGGCCGCCAGCGCGCTCCCGGCGTTGCAGGCCAGCCCGACGGTGAGCGCGCCCCGGGTGCGGGCGTACTCCACCGCACCGATCGCGTACGGGGTGCGGCCGGAGGCGGAGACTCCGACCACCGAGTCGTCGGGGGTGAGGGCGAGGGCCTCCAGGTCGGCGACGGCCAGTTCCCGGGAGTCCTCGGCGCCCTCGACGGACGCGACCATCGCCGCCGGTCCACCGGCGAGGACCCCGACGACCTGCCCGGGGGCGGTGTTGAAGGTCGGCGGACACTCGGAGGCGTCGAGCACCCCGAGCCGCCCGGCGGTCCCGGCCCCGGCATAGACCAGCCGGCCGCCGCGGCCCATGCGTTCCGCGATGGCGTCGACGGCGGCGGCGATCCGGGGCAACTGCGTGCCCACGGCGGCCGGTACACCGGCGTCCTCACCGTTCATCAGCCGGGCGAGGTCCAGGGTGGGAAGCCGGTCGATCTCGGCGAGCTCGGGCCGGAAGGCTTCCGTGGTCAGTGATTCCAGTTGGGCGAGGATGTCACGGGAGGTCATCGGGAGTGGCTCTTTCCAATGCGGGTCCAGTGCGACCACCTAACGGTGCCGATGCGCCAACGCCTCGTAGGACGCGGCCAACGCGGGGCCGGCCGCGTCGTACGTTCGCTGAGCCACCCCCACGAACAGGCAGTCCACCACGAGCAACTGCCCCGTCCGGGAGGACATCGCGGCGGGCCGCAGTTCGCTCTCCCGTGCGGTGGACGTGGTCAGCACGTGATCGGCGTACTGGGTCACCGCACTCTCCGGCCGCCCCGTGATCGCGACAGTGGTCGCCCCCCGCTCGAACGCCACCCGCAGCGGTTCGATGACGTCCCCGGTCGACCCGGAGTGCGTGATGGCGACGGCGAGATCGCCGGAGGCGAGCTGCACGGCGTTCGTCACCGCGAGATGCGTGTCGCTGTGGGCATGCGCCATGAGGCCGATCCGCAGGAGCTTCTGGG
Organism: Streptomyces sp. NPDC049687; assembly: GCF_044465285.1. Lineage (NCBI taxonomy): Bacteria > Bacillati > Actinomycetota > Actinomycetes > Kitasatosporales > Streptomycetaceae > Streptomyces > Streptomyces sp. NPDC049687. The sequence goes on along the minus strand of NZ_JBITLN010000007.1, from coordinate 475,085 downwards.
TGAGGTCCTGGGCGACGAGCCCCGACGCCCCGACGCCGTACACGTCGATGCGCCGCGCGGCCGCCGCCGCGGTGACCGCCGCCTCGAGCGCCGTGGTGTCGAGCCCCGCGGCGGTGTCGGCGAGGGTCTGCTGCTCGTTGTGGGCGAGTTTGGCGACGACGTCCGCGAGGGAGTCGTCGACGGCGATGTCGGTGGTGAGGGCGGGCGCGCGGCCGGACTGCTGCTGGGCGGCGAGCCCGGCGAGGGCGAGGCGCAGGTCGCGGTAGCCGGGGTAGCCGAGGACGCGCGCGGTGCGGACGACCGTCGCCTCGCTGGTGCCGGTGAGTTCGGCGAGGCCGGTGACGGTGAGGGCGGCGCAGCCCGCGGGGTCGTTCGCGACGGCTTCGGCGACGCGCTGCATGGAGCGGGTCATGGCGGGAGTGAGCGCGCGGACCTTGGCGGCGAGGGCGGCAGGCGTCGGGCTGAAACTTTCCTTCACGTCCTGGGACACACAGGAAAGATATTTTCGGGCCGAGTGCCGGTCAAGCATGCGCACAATAGGTGCATGGACCACTCCGGCAACCCCATCAGCCCCCTGGAGCAGGCGTTGCACGCCGCGCGTGCCCTGGTGCTCGCCGATCTGGCCGCGGGCGAGGTGGCGGCGGCGGACGTGGTGTCGATGGTCGAGGACTCCGTCGTGCAGCGGCGCTGGTGGGTGGAGCAGTGGCCGGAGGGCGTGGAGTACCTGCCGGGGCTGGTCGCGCAGGACGTGCAGGACGCGCTCCTCGAACGGTACGGCCGCTGGCCGTTGTGCCCGGTCTGCGGCTCCGGCGATCCGCACGCCCTCGACGTGGAGCCCGAACTGGGCCCCGATCCGCACTGGGTGTGCCACCAGGCGGGCGTGAAGGTGGCGCCGGTGGGGACACTGGGCTCGGCGACGGGCGGGACGCCGTCCGAGTGAGGCCGTCGTGACGATCTACATCGACCCCCCGACCTGGCCCGGCCACGGCCGGATGTGGTCGCACCTCGTCAGCGATGTCTCGTACGACGAACTGCACGGGTTCGCCGAGAGGCTGGGGGTGCCCCGGCGGGCCTTCGAGCGGGATCACTACGACATCCCGTCACATCGGTACGCCGAGGTGGTGGCCGCCGGCGCGGTCGAGGTCAGCAGCCGTGAGGTGGTGCGGCTGCTGCACGGCGCGGGACTGCGCCGACGCAAGGGGAGCGGTCACCAGGACGGCGGCGTCACCCGGTGAGACCGGCCCGGGCCGGCCCGGGCCGGTCTCAGCCGAGCAGTTCGTAGGCGTACTCGCCCTCGTCCTCCCAGACCCGGACGAACCCTGCCCTTTCGAGGACGGCCCGGGAGGGGGCGTTGTCGTGGTGCACGGTGGCGAACAGGCGTCGTACGTCGTCCCGGGCCAGCGCCCAGCCGGCCAGTGTGCGCAACGCCTCGGTGGCGTAGCCGTGGCCCCGGGCGGCCGGGACGAGGTCGTAGCCGATCTCCGTACGGCCGTCCTCGTCGGGGGCGGCGTGGAAGCCCATGCTGCCGATCGCCCGGCCGTCCGCCCGCCGGACGAGGACGTAGAGCCCGAAGTCGGGCCGCAGCACGCCGTTCTCGTGCGCCCTGAAGATCATCCCGGCGGCGTCCCGGGTGCCGTCGTAGGGCCCGCCCCCGAGCCAGTCGAACCCGCCGTCGCCGCCCGACCACAGGTCGGCGAGGGCGGTGAGGGAGGCGCCTTCGAGGGTGAGGCGGGGGCCCGGTACGCGGGTCACGAGGTCAGGAGCTCCAGCTCGGACCGCAGGTTGTGGCGAGCGGTCGGCTCCCACTTCGCCGCCCCGTACGGGGTCCTGAACAGCCGTGGCAGTTCGAGGAGTTGGCGCAGGATCGCGGCGCGGCCGGTGCGGAAGGCGTCGGTGGGGACGAAGTGGTACTCCGCGCGGACGGCGGCGGTGTAGGCGGCGTACGCGGAGGGCGGCGCGGCGAGGATCGCGAGGTCGGCGTCGCACAGGACCTGGCCGTCGCGGTCGTCGTCGGCGGGGTCGTGGGTGACGGTGAGCCGGACCAGGCGGGCGACCTCGGCGGTCCTCGCGTCCGGGACGCCCGCCTCGGGCAGGGCGCGTTCGGCGAGCCGGGCGGAGCGCTCCTCGTTCTCGGAGCGGTCGGGGAGGTAGACGGCGTCGTGGAACCAGGCGGCGAGGCGTACGGCGGCCGGGTCGTCCGCGTACTCCTCCAGGACGTCGATGTGGTCGAGGACCGCGGTGAGGTGGGCGAGCGTGTGGTAGCGGCGCTGGGGTTCCTGCCAACGGGTGAGGAGGTTGTCGGCGTAGGGGACGGGGTCGGGGCCGTGGCCGCCGGGGGCCCGGGCTGCCTCCAGGGCGTGGGTGAAGCGGGTGCGCAGGGCGTCGAGGTCGGCCATGGCCTCATTCTCGCGCGTGCGGACGTATGGTGGAATTGGACTAGACAACTGGACTAGACCACGCGTGGTCGTCGAGGAATTGGGGTCCCATGAGCGAGCGTGCACTGCTGGAGGTGATCGCCCTCGACGCCGAGGACGCGATCGCCGCGCGGGCCGGAGGGGCGGACCGCCTCGAACTGGTCACCGAGATGGCGGCCGACGGCCTGACCCCGCCGGTGGCGGCCTTCAACGCCGTCCGCGCCGCCGTCGACCTGCCGCTGCGGGTGATGCTGCGGCTGACGGACGGCTTCGCGGCCGGAGCCGTCGACCGGCTCGTGGCAACCGCCCGTGAGCTGCGGGAGGCGGGGGCGGGGGAGTTCGTGCTCGGGTTCCTGGACGCGGACGGCGGTGTCGACCTGGCGGCCGTGGAGCGGGTCGTCGCCGAGCTGGACGGCTGCCGCTGGACCTTCCACCGGGCCATCGACCACTCCGCCGACCGGGACGCCCTGCGCAAGCAGCTCGCCGACCTGCCCGGCCTCGACACCTACCTCAGCGCCGGATCCGCCGCCGGGGTCGACGACGGGCTCGCCACGCTCCTCGCCGAGGCCGGGCGGGGTGGGGAGCCGGGCTACGCACAGCGGCTCCTCGTCGGGGGAGGGCTGCGGCTCGATCACGTACCGGGGCTGCTGGCCGGCGGGGTGAACGCCTTTCACATCGGAGGGGCGGCCCGGCCGGGGGGCTGGGGCGAGCCGGTGTCGGCGGGGGCGGTGGGGGAGTGGCGCCGAGCCCTGGACGAGGGATGAGCCACCCCACCCGGGGGCGCGGGGACCCGCGCGCCCGCCCCCACACACCGCCGGCCGGCGACCGGCACGAGGAGACGCCTCATGAGCCGCCGTCAACGCCCGGGGTCAGCTGAGTCGGCAGCGGAGCCGCATGCGTCACGATCAGCCCCGACACCGCTCGGGTCAGCGTCACGTACAAGCGCCGCAGGCCCGTGCGTTCGTCGGGTTCGCCGTCGACGATCGCCTGCGGCTCGTCCAGGACGACGTAGTCGTACTCCAGACCCTTGGCGAGGGAGGCCGGGACCAGGGTGAGACGGGTCTCGGCGGTCGTCTCCTCGCCGGGGGCCAGATAGCCGATGCCCGCCGCCGTCAGTGCCCCGGCCAGTGCGGGGACGCGGGCATCGGCCGCGATCAGGCCCGTCGAGCCCTCGTTGCGGAGCAGCTCCTCACAGGCGGCGACGACTTCGGCGGCACTGGTGACCGGGCGGAGGTCGAAGAATCCGGGGTTCTCACGGACCGAGGCGACCGGCGTGAGACCGGGGGCGATGTACGGAAGGAGGCGGGAGGCGTAGGTGATGACGTCCGTGGGGACGCGGAAACCGGCCGTCAGTTCCTCGACGACTCCGTCCGTCTTGCCCAGATGGGCCAGGGCCTCGTCCCAACTCCGCGTCGCCCACGGCGTGGTGCCCTGCGCCAGGTCGCCGAGGACGGTCGCGGAGCCGGTGGTGCAGCGGCGGCCGACCGCCCGGTACTGCATGGGGGAGAGGTCCTGCGCCTCGTCGAGAACCACGTGCCCGAGCGAGTGCGTGCGCTCGACGAGGTCGGTCGCCTCGTCGATCAGCACCGCGTCCGCCGCCGACCACTTGGCCGACTTCACGCTCCGGACGGGCTTCGCCCACAGGATCGTCTTCTGCTCGTCCTCGTCGAGGATCCCCTCCGCGTGTACGGCGAGGAAGTCCGCGTCGGTGAGCAGGCGCAGCACGAGTTTCGCCGGGTCGACGGGCGGCCAGACCTCCTTCACGGCCGCCTTCACCGCGCTGCTGCGGGCCACCGCGTCCTGCACCCGGTCGTCCGGAGCCTCGCCGGACCGCTCCATCTGCACCAGCACGGCGTGCGCGATCCGCTGCGGCAGGGCGTCGCGGGCGGCGCCGTAGCGGATGTCCCGGTCGAGCAACCCACGTACCAGCTCCTCGAGTTCGTACGCCGGGACGCGCCAGCGGCGCGAGCCGCGCACGACGACGACCGGCTCGGTGGGCATCCGCACATGTGAGTAGAGGGCCCGCCGCAGCACCTGCGCCATCCTCGCGTCGCCCTTGACGACCGCGGCGGCCGCCTCGTCCGTGCCCCGCACCTCCACCTGGGCGACGAGGTCGTCGACGGTGGCCTGGCGGACCGTCAGCTCACCGAGCGCCGGGAGGACCTGCTCGATGTAGTGGAGGAAGTTCTTGTTCGGGCCGATGACCAGCGTGCCGGTGCGGGCGAGCCGTTCCCGGTGGGCGTACAGGAGGTACGCCACGCGGTGCAGGCCCACGGCGGTCTTCCCGGTCCCCGGGCCTCCCTGCACGCACACCGTCCCGCCCAGCCCCGACCTGACGATCTCGTCCTGCTCGGGCTGGATGGTGGCGACGATGTCCCGCATCGGACCGACACGCGGCCGCTCGATCTCCTGCTGGAGCAGCTTGCTGGTGCGGGCGGTCTCCCGCGGGTCGGAGAGGTGCTCGTCCTCGTACGCGGTGAGGTCGCCGCCGGTGTACCCGAAGCGGCGCCTGAGCCCGACGTCCATCGGGTCCTTCTTCGACGCCCGGTAGAACGGCTGCGCAACGGGCGCCCGCCAGTCGATGACCATGGGGTCGCCGTCGCCGTCGTGCACATGCCGCCGCCCGATGTAGAAGCGCTCGCCCTCGGCGCCCTCCGCCTGCTCGGCGCCGGGAGCGTGCAGGTAGTCCAGCCGGCCGAAGAACAGCGGGGTGTCGCTGAGGTCGGCGAGCGCCTTGATGCGCTCGCCGATCTGGCGCTCCAGGATCTGGGCGTTCACCCAGTTCGCGGTGACGTCACTGATGTCGAGTGCCTCGGCGTCCTCCCGCATGGCGCGCAGGGCCGCCCGGGAGGACCTGAGGTGTGCGCGCTCGCGGCCGAGGGGGTCGACGGGAGTGTCGTGGGCGGACGTGGACAAGACGATGCCTCCGGACCGGCTGAAAGGGGGTGACGAGAAGCCGGCCGGTTTCCGTCCGGACGGCGGCACTCCGTGAGGGGAGGCGGGCAAGAGCGGAGATTTTAGGGGAGTGGAGGAGGACGACGCGAATGGTTTTCCTCCCGCGGGGGGAGGACCGCCCCTTCCGGGGAGTACCCAAGTAGTACACAAGGTGGGGACCTACGACCGATGCCCCCTTTATGCCGGAGATCCCATCATGGAGACATGAGTACAGCGACCCTCACCCCAGCCCCCGGTCGCCCGTCCGGCGCGACCCCGGTGTCCGACATACACCGCCACCGCCTGGGCGACACCCTGCGCGCCATCAAGGTCTACGCGGGCGCCGCCTTCGACGTGATCATCCTTGGCGAGTACGGCGAAGAGGCCGGCGTCCGCCGCAAGTAGCCACCGAGCGCTCAGCTCTCCGCGAGCAGTTCGTCCGCGTCCATGATCCGGTAGGCGTACCCCTGCTCCGCCAGGAACCGCTGGCGGTGCGCGGCGAAGTCCTGGTCGATCGTGTCCCGGGCGACGACCGAGTAGAAGTGCGCCTGGTGGCCGTCCGCCTTGGGGCGGAGCACCCGGCCGAGCCGCTGCGCCTCCTCCTGGCGGGAGCCGAAGGTGCCCGACACCTGGATGGCGACCGTCGCCTCGGGCAGGTCGATCGAGAAGTTCGCGACCTTCGACACGACCAGCACGCTGATCTCGCCCTCCCGGAAGGCGTCGAAGAGTTTCTCGCGCTGGGCGTTGGAGGTCTCGCCCTTGATCACGGGCGCGTTCAGGTGCTCGCCCAGTTCGTCGAGCTGGTCGATGTACTGGCCGATGACGAGGATCTGCTGCCCCGCGAAGCGCCGCACGATCGCCTCCGTCACCTTCCGCTTCGTCGCGGTCGTCGCACAGAAGCGGTACTTCTCCTCCGTCTCGGCGGTCGCGTACGCCAGCCGCTCGGTGTCGGTGAGGTTCACCCGTACCTCGACGCAGTCCGCGGGCGCGATGTAGCCCTGCGCCTCGATCTCCTTCCACGGGGCGTCGAACCGCTTCGGGCCGATCAGGGAGAACACGTCCGACTCGCGGCCGTCCTCGCGGACCAGGGTCGCCGTCAGACCGAGGCGGCGGCGCGCCTGGAGGTCGGCGGTGAACTTGAAGACCGGCGCCGGCAGCAGATGCACCTCGTCGTAGACGATCAGCCCCCAGTCCCGGGAGTCGAACAGCTCCAGGTGGGGGTAGATCCCCTTCCGCTTGGTCGTCAGCACCTGGTAGGTGGCGATGGTGACCGGGCGGATCTCCTTGCGCGTCCCGCTGTACTCACCGATCTCGTCCTCGGTCAGCGAGGTCCGCTTCACCAGCTCGTGCTTCCACTGCCGCGCCGAGACGGTGTTCGTGACGAGGATGAGGGTGGTGGACTTCGCCTGGGCCATCGACCCCGCGCCGACCAGCGTCTTCCCGGCCCCGCAGGGCAGCACGACCACACCCGACCCGCCGTGCCAGAAGTTCTCCACCGCCTGCTTCTGGTACGGCCGCAGCGCCCAGCCGTCCTCGGCCAGCTCGATGGGATGCGCCTCGCCGTCGACGTACCCGGCGAGGTCCTCGGCCGGCCAGCCCAGCTTCAGCAGGGTCTGTTTGATCTGCCCGCGCTCCGAGGGATGCACCACGACGGTGTCCGGGTCGATCCGGGCGCCGACCAGCGGGGCGATCCGCTTGGAGCGCAGGATCTCCTCCAGGACGGGGCGGTCGGTGGTGGTCAGCACCAGTCCGTGCGCCGGGTGCTTGCTGAGCGTCAGCCGGCCGTACCGGTCCATCGTCTCCGCGATGTCGACGAGCAGCGCGTGCGGCACGGGGTAGCGGCTGTACTGCACCAGCGCGTCCACGACCTGCTCGGCGTCGTGTCCGGCCGCCCGCGCGTTCCACAGTCCCAGCGGGGTCACCCGGTAGGTGTGGATGTGCTCGGGCGCCCTCTCCAGCTCGGCGAACGGCGCGATGGCCCGACGGCAGTCGTCGGCCTGCTCGTGGTCGACTTCGAGGAGCAGGGTCTTGTCCGACTGGACGATCAGCGGTCCGTTCACGTGGTACGCACATCCTTTCCGCAACGGCCAAACGTCCAGTGTGCCCCATCCCGCGTGCAACCCCGAGTCCGTCTCGGCGGTCTTGTCCGGGGGAAGCCGCGCAGCGCGCGCGGCTCGGTGAGGAGCTCGCGTGACTTCCGTACGCGTCTGGGGGCCCGGCGTCGGGGCCGTGGTGGTGCTGGTGGCGACCGGGGCGTGGGCGCGCGGCTCGGCCGGTACCGGTGTGGACGCCGAGTTGTGGGCCGACGTACGGCCCGCGATCGAGGCCCGGCTCGTGGCCCAGGCCGAGGGGGACGGGTACGGCGAGAGCGAGCCCGCTCTCGGGGCGAGGTGGTTCTGCGAGGCGGAGGCACTGGAGCTGCGGGAGGACGACGGCCGGGTGCGGGCGGGCGTCGACACCTTCTGCGTTCGGTACGGGGTGCGCGACGGCGTCCTGCAGGAGTGCGGCGGCGCGCACCATCCGCAGGTGGTGCGGCTGGAGCGGGACGACGAGAACGGCGGCGGCTACCACGTCGTCTCCCAGGAGGAGCCACCGGACGGCGCCGGCTACGCCTCCTGGGAGGAGGACCACTTCGGCGTCTTCGCCGAAAACCGGCTCGACGGCTCCGCGGACCCGGCCGCGCTGGAGTCCGAGGCCCGCGCCCACTTCGGCCTCCCCACGGGCGCGCCCGTCGGGGACTGTTAGGGCGAACGTCCCGTCCGGCTAGTGCCGCGGCACTAGTCGTCCGCCAGCTCCGCCACGCCCGTGATCCGGTGCAGCGGGTAGGTGCGTACCTCGTCCGCCGTGTGGTCGTACGCCGTCACGAAACCGCCCTCGACCCGCACCGGCGCGATGACGCGCTGGCTGGCGGCGCCCTCCGCGTTGACATAGCCGATCCACAGGGCCTCGCCGGTGAGGACGGCGGCCTGCATGGTGGCGAGGGTCTCGGCGGCGCTGGTGCGGGGGAGTTCGCCGGGGGCGAGTGGGGCGCCCGTGTCCGTCGGCTTGCGGGGGGCCGTGGAGGCCAGGTCGCCGGCCCGGATCGCCCGGATCGCGGCCGTCAGGAGCGTCGGGTCGGGAACCGGCGGGCCGTCCGGTACCGGCTCGGGGGCCGTGCGGGGCGGGGTGCGGTGGGCGTGGGCGCGGGTGATCAGGACATCGCCCTCGGCGGACTCGGCGGCGGGCGCGTAGCCCATCGCGCGCAGGCCGTCGAGCAGCGTCCCCGGGTCGGCCTGAGCCGCCAGCACCGTCGGCGCGAGCCGGCGCAGACGCAGGGCGGCGGCCCGCTTGTCGGCGAGGATCTCGTTCAGGACGGTGTCGTCGTCGCAGCGGACGTACGCCGAGGCCGCGCCCACCCGTAGTTGGCCGTGCCTGCGCGCCACGTCGTCGATGAGGTAGGTGAGCGGCTGCGGCACCGGCGTACGGGAGTGCTCCGCGAGGAAGGCGTGCAGGTCCAGGGCGCTGCGGCCGGCGTCCAGGGCACGGCGTACGGAGGCGGGGGTGAAGCGGTAGACGGTCGCCCCGCCCTTGGACTCCACGTCGGCGAGCACGCCCAGCACCTCGGCGAGCGGCCGCTTCAGCGGGCCGGGGGCCACCGCGGTCAGGTCCGCCTGGAGCAGGACATGGTCCAGGGGCTCGGGGAGCAGGGGGGCCAGGATCCGGACGGCCGCCGCCGAGGCGACGGCCTGCTCGGGCGGGGAGAGGGGGGCGAGGTGGGGGGCCGTACGGTGGTGGTGGACCGGCAGCTTGTCGCCGGGACCCTCCGGTTCCGTCCGGGGGCTCCTGCCGGCGCCCGGCGCGCCGATCAGCGCCCGCCCCTGAGCCGACAGCGCGCCCCGCCCGGTCACACCCAGCAGTTCGGCCTCCGTCAGCGTCCAGCGGGCCAGCCGGGACCGCAGATCGTCGTCATCCCGAGGGGCCTGACCGGCTTGGGTGCCGCGTGGGGGCCGCTCCCAGCGCAGCCGGGCCCGTACCGCCTCCGCGTCCGGCGCGGCTCCCTCCGGCAGCGCGGCCAGCAGCGCCAGCACCCGGTGCCGTACCTCCGGCGCGGCCGAGCGGTCGAGCCCCGGGCCGAGTGCCGACAGCGCCCGCTCCTTCGCGTCCCGCCCGCCGACCACCCCGGGCGTCCGGGTCGCCGCCAGCCACGCCTCCGCGAGCCGCACCCACCGCTCGGCCGCCGGACGCTCCAGCCACTCGTCGTACGCCGGGGTCGCCGCGTACCGCTCGTCGGCCTCGCCGTCGGAGGCGATCAGCCCGGCCGCGTACGCCAGTTCCACCCAGAACGCCGCGACCGGCTCCGGTACGTCGAGGGCGACGGCGGTCCGCTTCAGGTCCCGCACGCTCAGCCCGCCGGCCCGCAGCACCGCCGGACCGCCCTCGTCCCAGTCCTTCAGCAGTTCCTCCACCGTGGCCAGCGCGGTGTACGCCTGTCCGGCCGCCGTGCTGTCCACAACCTGTGGACGGTGGGTGGCGGCCGGCTCCACGGCGGGCGGCACCGGCTCGGGCTCCCGGTGCGCACGGCCCGCCCGCAGATGCAGGGCGACCTCGCGGGGCAGGACGACCGTGCCGGGCGCCGTCGGCAGCAGCAGCCCCCGGTCCAGCAGCCAGCGCAGCCGGGGGGCCGGGTCATGGGTGACCTGGCCGTACGGCGGTCCCCACACCAGCCGCTCCAGCACCTCCAGGGACTCGGCCGGGGCCTTGGCCAGCAGGGCCCTCATCCTTCTGCGGTGAGTGAAGAGCGAGGTCAGCGCCTCCACGGCCGAGACCGAGTCATGGGTCGACGGCAGCCCGGCCGTCGCCACGATCTCCTGGATCCGGCCCGGCGACATTCCCGCGGTCGCCTCCCGCACGCTCGGCCCGAGCCCCGTCGGGGACGGGTGCTGCGGGGACGGCGCGAGCAGTTCGCGGGCGGTGCGGACGAGGCGGACGCGGTCGTCGGCGCCCCAGACGAGGGCCTGCTCGCGCAGGGTCGCCAGGGCGGCGGGGAGCGCGGCCGACACGGCCGGGTCGCGCGTGTCCCCGGCCATCAGACCGAGCAGTTCGTCGTACGACGACGGGTCCCCGGCCACCGCCAGCGCCTCCGCCGTCTGCAGCGCGAACCGGTCGAGGCGCTCCAGGGCGCGGACGACGGAGGCGCGGGTGCCGGCGCGGGTGGCGAGCTGGGTGAGATCGGTGGGGACGGGGGTGATGAGGTCGGGGCGGCTGCGCAGGAGGGCGGCCAGGGAGGCGTCGTCCCTGGCGCGCAGCGCTTCCGCGAGGGACCGGGGGGCCGACTGGGCGTCGGTGCTCATCTGACCCACGGTAGCGGGTCTCCGCCCGGGGGTCCGCGCCCCCGGACGCCCGCTCCGGCCCTGAACGGCCTCGTCCTCGATGCCCGGACGGGCCGTTCTCCGCACGGTGCGCGATAACGTGCCCTTCGTGGGGATCGAGAGCGACCAGGTCGTCTACGAGTATCTGAGCCGCGTCGGTGACATCGCCCAGCAACGGCAGTTGTCGTCGGCCACACGGATGCGGCTCGTGTCCGAGCTGCGCAACGAGATCGACCGGCGCCGGGCCAAGGCTCCCGTCGACTCTCCCGCCGCCGTCCGCCGGATCATCGACCGCCTCGGCAGTCCGGACGACGTCGTCGCCGCCGCGGCCGACGGAGGCGGCGGTGCGCCACAGGCACCGACGCCCTCCGTGCCCGTACAGCGGGACGGCGAGGAGCCGCCGCCGAAGGGACTGCGGAGGCGGGTGCCCCGGCCCCGTCCCAGCGAGCCCGCCGCCCCCTCGCCGTCGTCCCCGGGTGTGCCGTTCCCACCCCAACGGGCCGGGGCGCAGGAGCTCGCCGACGGTGTGGAGGTGCCCGAGTGGTGGCGGCGTGAGCCGGATGCCTTCGGGGTCGGCGACGAGGTGCCCGGCTTCGTCGGCGGGGTCGAGATCCCGGAGATGCTGAGGCCGCCGAAGCGGGAGGAGGAGCGGGAGCCCGGGGAAGGGACGGAGCCGGCGGTGGAGGAAGCGCCGGCCGCCGAGGCGGAGGCCGCCGCCGGTCGCCGTCGTCTCCTGCCCCCGCTCCGTCCCGGCGGCTGGAGCAACCCCCTCCTGCTGCTCGCAGCCGGTGCCCTCGTCGCCGGTGCGGTCCTGGGGAATCTGCTCGTGCTGGTCGTGGGCTGGGGCATCGCCTACGCCTCGCGCCGGCTGACCGAGACGGAGACGAAGCTGGCGGTCATGTGGCTGCCGGGGGGTGCGGTGGCGGCCGGGCTGGTGTGGCTGTGGGGCCGGTCCGAGGGCCGCTGGGGCGCCCCCATCGCCGAGGGGCACATGAACGACGCGCTCGCCGAGACCTGGCCCTGGGTGGTCCGTGGAGCGGCCGTGGCGTCGGCGCTGTTCCTGCTCTGGCGGTCGCAGCGGCGGCAGGGACAGAAGTAGGGCGCGGGCGCGGGCTGGGCAGAATGTGCCCCATGACCGCCACCCCAGCCCCTGCCCCCGCCCTCACCGTCGGCTTCGATCTCGACATGACCCTCATCGACTCCCGGCCCGGTATCCGCGCCTGCTGGGTGGAACTGGCCGCCCGTACCGGGGCGTACGTCGACGCCGACCTGGTGGTGTCGCGCCTGGGGCCGCCGCTGGAGGAGGAGATGGCCCACTGGTTCCCGGCCGGGGAGATCGCGGCCATGGCCGACCTCTACCGCGAGATCTACCCGGCGTACGCCGTCACCGGCACGCTCGCGATGCCCGGTGCCCACGACGCCGTCGCGGCGGTCCGGGCGGCCGGCGGACGGGCGATCGTCGTCACCGCGAAGTGGGAGCCCAACGCCAAGCTGCACCTCGAACACCTCGGCATGAACGCCGACGCCGTCATCGGCAACCTGTGGGCCGAGCAGAAGGCCGAAGCCCTGCGCGAGCACGGCGCGAGCGTCTACGTCGGCGACCACGTGGGCGACGTACGCGGCGCCCGGACCGCGCGGGCCCTTTCCGTGACCGTGCCGACCGGGCCCTGCGGCGCCGAGGAACTGCGGACGGCGGGCGCGGATGTCGTACTCGACGACCTGACCGCGTTCCCCGGCTGGCTCGCCGGCTACCTGGCCGCGCCGCGCGCCTGACGGCGGCCCGCCGCCACCGCTCGCAGCACGCCCGCGCCCGCGATGAGGAAGCCGACGCCCATCAGCATGCTCAATCCGAACATGTACGTCGGAAAAGGCGTCGTGCCGAGGAACAGCGGGGCGACCGTGACGAGGGTGGCCACGGCGCCGACGAAGAACACGATGGCGCCGGTACGGATCAGTCGGTCACCGGGAGCGGCGGAATTCGTTTGGGTTTTGTCACGCACCGGACCAGGGTAGTTCCCAGCGCGAAGGAACAACCGGGGGACGTCTTGTCACCCGCCCGAAGACCATTAGCCTTGGTACCGGCGGGTCATGGTCGACCCGCCCCAGTGCTATCAAGAGCCGTTCCACAGCCGTTTTTTCAGAAGCAAGTTTCCGAAGCAAGTTTCCGACGAGTACGAGGACGAGGACAGACGTGCCTACCGGCAAGGTCAAGTGGTTCAACAGCGAGAAGGGCTTCGGCTTTCTCTCCCGCGACGACGGCGGTGACGTCTTCGTCCATTCCTCGGTCCTCCCCGCCGGAGTCGAGACACTGAAGCCGGGCCAGCGAGTGGAGTTCGGCGTCGTCGCCGGACAGCGCGGCGACCAGGCACTCTCCGTAGTCCTCCTCGACCCGACGCCCTCGGTCGCGGCCGCCCAGCGCAAGAAGCCCGACGAACTGGCCTCCATCGTGCAGGACCTGACGACCCTCCTCGAGAACATCACCCCGATGCTCGAGAAGGGCCGCTACCCCGACAAGGCCTCCGGCAAGAAGATCGCCGGCCTGCTGCGGGCCGTCGCCGACCAGTTGGACGTCTGACCTCAGGGGAATTCCAGCGCATCCGGGCCGAGGGGCGGCACCAGCCCCTCGGCCGCCGCGCGTGTCAGCAGTCCGCGTACGGCGGCGTAGCCGTCCTCGCCCAGGTCTGCCGTGAACTCGTTGACGTAGAGGCCGATGTGCTGGTCGGCGACGGCCGGGTCCATCTCCTGGGCGTGTTCCATGACGTACGGGCGGGAGACCTCGGGCTCGTCCCAGGCGGCGCGTACGGAGGTGCGGATCGAGTCGGCCAGGCGGGTCAGCGTCCGCGTGCCCAGCGCGCGCCTGGCGATGATCGCGCCGAGGGGGATGGGCAGGCCCGTGGTGGCCTCCCAGTGTTCGCCCATGTCCGCGAGCCGGTGCAGGCCGTAGTTCTGGTACGTGAAGCGCGCCTCGTGGATGACCAGACCCGCGTCGACCTTGCCGTCCCGCACCGCCGGCATGATCTCGTGGAACGGCATGACCACGATCTCCCCCACTCCGCCGGGGACCGTGTCCGCCGCCCAGAGCCGGAACAGCAGGTACGCCGTCGACCTCTCCGACGGTACGGCGACCGTGCGGCCGGTGAGGTCGGTCCCCGCCTCCCTCGTCAGCACCAGCGGTCCGCAGCCCCGGCCCAGCGCACCCCCGCACGGCAGCAGCGCGTACTCGCCGAGGACGTAGGGCAGTACGGCGTACGACACCTTCAGCACGTCGAACTCGCCGCGCTCGGCCATGCCGTTGGTGAGGTCGATGTCCGCGAACGTCACGTCGAGCGCCGGTGCGCCCGGGACGCGGCCGTGGGCGAGGGCGTCGAAGACGAAGGTGTCGTTCGGGCAGGGGGAGTAGGCGATCCGCAACGGCTGGTCACTGGTCATGTGGGGTCCAACTCTCCAGGACGGGTGCGAGCTTCCCGAAGGCCGTCGTCAGAGCGGTCAGCGCGTCGCCGATGCGCCAGGCCGCGCGGTCGCGGGGGCCCACGGGGTTGGAGACCGCGCGGATCTCCAGGACGGCCGCGCCGTGCGCGGCGGCCGCCTCGGCGACCCCGAAGCCCTCCATGGCCTCGGCGAGGGCGCGGGGGTGGCGCCGGCGCAGGGCGGCGGCCCGGGCGGCGGTGCCGGTGACCGTGGAGACGGTCAGGACCGTGCCGGTGCGGGCGCCGGTCGCGGTCGCGGCCTCCCGTACGAGGGAGGCGGGCGGACGGTGGGTGACGGTGCCGAAGCCCAGCTCGGTGACCGGCAGGAAGCCGTCCGCGGTCTCCGCGCCCAGGTCGGCGGCGGTGATCTCGTCGGCGAGGACGAGGGAGCCGACGGGGGCCCCGGGCGCGAAACCTCCGGCGATCCCGGCCGAGACGACCAGCGCGTAGGGGGCGCCGCCGAGGGCGGCCGCGGTGAGGGCGGAGGCGGTGGAGGCGGCGGCGAGGGCGGGGCCCACGCCGGCGGCGAGCAGGTCGTACGCCTCGCCGGTGCGACGCAGGACCGCGCCGGGCAGGCGCGTCTCCCGGCCGGGCTCGGGGAACGCCCGGGCCACCGCGTCCCGTTCCGCTGGGACCGCGGTGGCCACGAGGATGCGGGCGGGGGACGTGACTAGTCGTCCTTCTCCAGCTTGAACGACCACAGACCGGTCGCGGTCTGGCTGTCCTTCTTGCCGTCGCCGGCCTGGATGGTGACCAGGGTGGTGTTGCCCTGGGCGCCGTACTGGGCGTTGAAGAACACGCTGCCGGGGATGGTGCGGTAGGTCTTGTTGCTGTCCTCGGTGAGCGGCTGGCCGTTCATCAGGATCGTCCAGCGCTTGTCGGCGACATCGGGGTCGACGCCGAAGCGGACGGTCTCGTCCGGGTCGACCTTGATGGACTTGACGTCCTTGTCGGCCAGGCACTTCGTCTTTGCCGAGGCCTCCACGGCCTCGCCCTCGCCGCCGCAGGACGCCTCGGAGCTCACCGAGGAGCGGCCGACGGTGATCGTGGACAGCGGCGTCGGCTTGTCACAGGCCGACAGGACGAGCAGTCCGGCGGAAACGGCGCCGGCGGCGGCGACGGCGCGGCGGCGTCGCACAGCGCGGTGTACATCAGCGGCTTCGCCGCGGGGCAGCGTGGTCATGGCTCGAAGGCTATCGGGCACCTCCGGCGGTCTCTCCACGTGGGGGGCGGCGTGGCTGTGTGTTACGCCACGCGGGCCTTCGTGGGGCCCCCGTGGCGGGCCGAACTCAGCAGGCCACGGGCGGTGGTCACCCAGCCGAGGGCGATCACCGCGGCGGCCAGGCACAGACCCGCCGTGCCGTTGAGCGGCATCACGATGCCGATCGCGCCGCCCAGCACCCAGGCCATCTGCAGCATGGTCTCCGAGCGCGCGAACGCCGACGTCCGCACCTGCTCGGGCACGTCCCGCTGGATCAGCGCGTCCAGCGACAGCTTGGCCAGCGCCAGACAGAAGCCGGTCGTCGCCGTCAGGCACGCCACCAGGAACGCGCCGAAGAAGACGGCGGCCGTGATCGCCGCGCCCAGGACGACCGCGAGGACCGTCACGATGATGATCTCCGGGGCCCGGGCCCGCAGCCACGCCCCCACCGCCGTACCGAGCGCGTTGCCCGCGCCCGCCGCGACGGCCACCACGCCCAGCGACACGGCCGCGCTGGAACCGGTCAGCGGGTGCTCGCGCAGCAGGAAGGCGAGGAAGAAGGTCAGGAAGCCCGACAGCCAGCGCAGGGCGGCGTTGGCGCCGAGGGCGTGGGTGACGGCGATGCCGACCGTCCTGAGACCGGGGCGCTTGACGGGCTGCCGGTGCGGCCCGTGCAGATGCTGCTCGTCCGCCGCGAGCAGCGCCACGTCCTCGCCCTTGGCCGAGTCGACCTTCGGCGGGAGCGAGAAGGACAGGAACATGCCCCCCATGAAGATGACGAAGGCGCCGTACAGGGGCCAGCGCTCACCGAGCGCGTGCAGCCCGGCCGCGACGGGAGCGGCCACACCGGTGGCGAGGAGCCCGCCGAGGGTGACCCGCGAGTTGGCCTTCACGAGGGAGAAGCCGGGCGGCAGCAGACGGGGGACGACGGCGCTTCTGACCACGCCGTACGCCTTCGACGCGACCAGTACGCCCAGGGCGGCCGGATACAGCTCGAGGCTGCCGGTGGCCACCGCCCCGGAGATGATCAGCGCCAGCATGGCACGGGCCAGCATCGCGCCCGCCATGGCGGCCCGGCGGCCGTGCGGAAGGCGGTCGAGGAGCGGCCCGATCACGGGGGCGAGAACGGTGAAGGGCGCCATGGTGATGGCGAGGTAGAGCGCGACCCGGCCGCGCGCCTCGTCGGTGGGCACGGAGAAGAAGACGGTGGAGGCGAGGGCGACGGTGATCATGACATCGCCGGCGCCGTTCACCGCGTGCAGCTCGATCAGCTTGCCGAGGCCGGACTCCCCCGCGCCGTGCGCGTGGGTGGCCTTCCGGATTCCGCGGGCCGTGCCGGTGAACGGGAAGTGCAGGGCACGGCCGAGCGCGCGGACGGGACCGCCCCTACGGCCCGAACCGCCACCACGACCGCTGCCCTCGACCCCACCGACCCCGGGGGCTCCTGGGGGCGTCCTTGCGGCTGCCACGACAGCCATAGTGCCCCGGAAACGCCGTCCCTAGTGCGGTTACCGCGCGTATGGCCGCGTGGATTCCGGCCGACGGCCGCCGACGGGCGGGCGGGAAACAGCCCCGCGGAGCGGCGAACCATCACGTCGGTGTAGGCCGAGCGCCGACAAGAAGGTAGCGTGCGTATCTCAGCCATCCCGCAGAATGGATGGCAGAGGTGCGCCCCAGCGCGAGGGCGCGGACGTCGACGCGGTCCCCGGGTCCGCTCCGTCCGCCCCGCCGTCGGAGGCATCCGCACCCGAGAGACGGCGTAGGAGAGAAGCGATACCTGTGAGCGCAGCGACCACGCGAAGCCGCACCCCCGACCGCCTGTGCGCCGAGGCCGTCGACCTCGCCCGCGCCGCAGCCGAGGAGGCCGCCGCACCCGGTGTGGTCGGCGAGCACGTAGGCCTGCTCGCCGAGGGCGACCGGGTGGTCACGCACTACTTCGAGTGCAAGGAACTGGGCTACCGGGGCTGGCGCTGGGCGGCGACGGTGGCCCGGGCGTCCCGCGCGAAGATCGTCACCCTGGACGAGGTGGTGCTCCTCCCCGGCCCCGACGCGGTCCTCGCCCCCGAGTGGGTCCCGTGGAGCGAGCGGCTGCGCCCCGGCGACATGGGCCCGGGCGATCTGCTCCCCACCGACGCGGAGGACCTCCGCCTGGAGCCGGGCTACACCGGCGAGGACGATCCCCGGCTGCAGCCGGGCTATTTCGACGCGACCGAGCCGACGCCGAACTCGCCCCTCTCCGAGGACATGGCCGAGCTGGTGGAGGCGGAGGACGCGGAGGTGACCGCCGCCCCGCCGGCGTCCCTCCCGACGACCCCCCGCCGGGGCACGATCGCCGCGGTCGCCGAGGAACTGGGCCTGCGCCGCGCCCGGGTCCTCTCCCGCTACGGCCTGCACACCGCCGCCGACCGCTGGGAGGAGGCCTTCGGCGCCAAGACGCCCATGGCCCAGGCGGCCCCCGCGACCTGCGTCAGCTGCGGCTTCCTCCAGCACATCGGCGGCTCCCTCGGCCAGGCCTTCGGCGTCTGCGCCAACGAGTTCTCCCCGGCGGACGGCCGGGTGGTGTCGCTGGCGTACGGCTGCGGCGGCCACTCGGAGGCGGCGGTCATGCCGAAGCCCCCGCAGCCGGCCCCGCCGGTGATCGACGAGACGAGGGTCGACCCCTTCCCGCTGCGCCCGGCGGCGGACTCGGGCTCGGTCCCGGCGGGCGCCTCCGACGAGGAAGCCGCGGAGCTGGGCCACTCGTAGCGCCGCGGACGCCGGACAGCCGGTTGGCATCGTCGCGGTACCTTCTTGGTCACGTCGATGAGGAGAGCCAACGTGAGCAAGTTCGTGCGGCCGGCGGCCGAAGGTGCGGACCCCTTCGGGACCGCCCGCCTCAGGCGGGGCGTACTCGACGCCTGGGCCACCAGCCCCGCCCGTTTCCGTGAGGACGCCAACGCCGAGGAGGATCTCGTCCTCGGCGGCTACCGCGACCGCCTCGTCGTGGAGCTCGCCCAGAACGCGGCCGACGCGGCGGCCAGGGCCAAGGTGCCCGGGCGGTTGCGCCTGACGCTGCGCGACGGCGTCCTCGTCGCCGCCAACACGGGCGCCCCGCTGGACGCGGCCGGTGTCGAGTCCCTCGCCACCCTGCGTGCCTCCGCCAAGCGGGACACCTCGCAGGGGGCGGTGGGCCGCTTCGGCGTCGGCTTCGCCGCCGTCCTCGCCGTCACCGACGAGCCCGCCGTCGTCGGCCGGCACGGCGGCGTCCGCTGGTCGCTGCCGGAGGCCCGCGAACTGGCCTCCGAGACCGCCCGCCACAGCCCCGGGCTCGGCGACGAGATCCGGCGGCGCGACGGACACGTCCCCCTGCTGCGCCTGCCGTTCGCCGCCGAGGGCACCGCCCCGGACCCGTACGACACCGCCGTCATCCTGCCCCTGCGCGACGCGGCCGCCGCCGACCTCGCCGAGCGTCTCCTCACCGCCGTCGACGACGCCCTCCTGCTCGCCCTGCCGGGCCTGGAAGAGGTCGTGATCGAGGTCGGCGGCGACGCTCCCCGCACCCTGCTGCGTTCCGCCGACGGCACCCTCACCGTGGTGGCGGACTCCCGCCACGGGACCACCCGCTGGCGTACGGCCTCCGCCCACGGCCCCCTCACCCCCGACCTCCTCGCCGACCGCCCGGTCGAGGAGCGGCTGCGGCCCCACTGGTCGGTCACCTGGGCCGTGCCCGTGGACGAGCACGGCGCCCCCGAACGCCCCCGCACCAACCCCGTCGTGCACGCCCCCACCCCCAGCGACGAGCCCCTCGGCGTGCCCGCCCTGCTCATCGCCTCCTTCCCGCTGGACACCACCCGCCGGCACGCCGCCCCCGGGCCGCTGACCGACCACCTGGTGCGGCGCGCCGCCGACGCGTACGCCGAACTCCTCGCCGACTGGCGGCCGGTGACCCCCGGCATCATCGACCTCGTGCCCGGTCCGCTCGGCAAGGGCGAGCTGGACGGAGCCCTGCGCCAGGCCGTCCTGGACCGGCTGCCCCGTACGGCCTTCCTGCCGCCCGCCGTCGAGCCCGTCAAGGACGAGGACGACCTCCCCGAGGCCCTGCGCCCCCGCGACGCGGAGGTGGCCGAGGGCGCCGGCGCCGACACCGTACGGGTGCTGGCCGAGGTGCTCCCGACCCTCCTTCCCGCCGGGCTGGAGCGCAGGGTGGAACTCCGCACCCTCGGCGTCGCCCGGATCCCGCTCGCCGACGCCGTCGACCGTCTGGCCGGGCTGGAGAAGGACCCGGACTGGTGGTACCGGCTCTACGACAGCCTCGCGGGCGTCGACCCGGACCGGCTCTCCGGGCTGCCCGTGCCCCTCGCCGACGGGCGCACGACCATCGGCCCCCGGCAGGTCCTGCTCCCCACCCCGGACGCGGCCCGGGTCGAGCCGGAGATCCTCGCCCGCCTCGGCCTCAAGGTCGCCCACCCGGACGCGGTCCACCCCCTCCTGGAGAAGCTCGGCGCCCTGCCCGCCACGCCCCGGGCGGTCCTGACCACCCCGCAGGTGCGGGCCGCGGTCGCCGCGTCCCTGGACGACGACGGCGGCGCCTGGGACGACGACCAGGGCACCCCGGACGCCGAGGAGCTGGCCGACACCGTCCTCGCGCTCGTCCGCGACGCCGGCCTCGAGCCGGGCGACGAACCGTGGCTCGGCGCCCTGGCCCTGCCCGACGAGGACGGTGAACTCGTCCCGGCGGGCGAACTCGTCCTCCCCGGCAGTGCGTTCGCGTCGGTGATCCGCGAGGACGAACTGGCTTCGGTGGATGCCGAGTTGGCGGAGAGGTGGGGCGAGCAGCCGCTCGCCGCCGTCGGCGTCCTCGCCAACTTCGCGCTGGTCCGCGCCACGGACGTGGTCCTCGACCCGGACGAACTGGAGCCCCGCGAGGGCGACTTCGCCGAACCGGACGACGCGGGCCTGCTGGACGCCGTGGACGTGTGGTGCGAGGACATCCTCGACCGCTTCCCCGACTCGCCCGTCCCCCCGGTCGCCACCGAGCTCGTCGCCGTCCGCGACCTCGACCTCGTCGACGACGACCGCTGGCCGCAGGCCCTCGCCCTGCTCGCCCAGCCGCCCCTGCGCGACGCCCTCACCCAGCCGGTACGGATCCTGCTCCCGGACGGCACCCACGAGGTCGTCCGCCCGTACACGGCCTGGTGGCTGCGCGGCCACCCGGTCCTCGACGGCCGCCGCCCGGCGGGCCTGCTCGCGGCCGGCGGCGACCCGCTGCTGCGCGGCCTGTACGACGAGGCCGACGCGACGGGCTTCGACGACGAGCAGGTCCTGCGGGCGCTGGGCGTACGGACGTCCGTGGCGGCGCTGCTGGACGAGCCCGGCGGTGCGGCCGAACTCCTCGACCGCCTCGCGGACCCCGACCGCCCGGTCGCAGCGGCCCAGCTGCACGCTCTCTACGGAGCGCTGGCCGAGCTGGACCCGGAGCAGGTGACCCTCCCCGACGAACTGCGGGCGGTCGTCGACGGGCGGGTGGAGGTCGTGGACGCGGCCGACGCGGTCGTCGTCGACTCCCCCGACCTGCTGCCCTTCACGGAGGGCGTCCCGCTGCTCCCCGTACGGCCCGCGCGGGCGGGTGAACTGGCCGAGCTGTTCCAGGTCCGGCGCCTGAGCGAGTCGGTGACGGGGGAGGTCGACTCCGAGGGCACCGAGCACGAGGTCCCCGACCCGGTACGGATCCTGCTGGGCCCGCGCACCCCGGACACCTACGTCGAGCACGAGGAGCTCGTCGTCGACGGCGTGGAGATCGACTGGCGCCTCACGAACGACGGCGTCCTGCACGCCGCGACCCTGGAGGGCGTGGCGGCCGGCCTCGCCTGGGCGGCGGGACAGTGGCCCCGGCGGTTCGAGGTGGCGGCGCTGCTGGAGGATCCTTCACGGACGGGGGAGCTGGCGCGGGACCGCTGGTTCGACTGACGTGGACAGTGGGGCTGCCGAACGGCCCCACTGTCCACGTCGGTTCCCGCGTTGGACGGTCTGCGGCCGCCTTACGGATGGCTCGCGGCTACGCCATGGAGCGAGCGAAGGCGGACTTTTCCTGTCCCAAGGTCACCTCGTGCTCCGGTCGAAGGGCGATCCTGCCTCCTGTCCGGTCCACCAGGACGAGCGAGGTGATCAGCGGACCGTGGGCAAGGCTGAGCAGTACCTCGTTGTTGGTGGACGCATAGAGGTCGTACAGCCGATCAGTGAACCTCAGCAGTGCCGATGGATCCACCTCGCAGCCGCCCGACGGGGTTGGCGTCAGACCGGACGGCACGTCAAGGAACGCGGCTGCTCCCTGCACGAGGGAGGCGTACAGCTGTCCACTGTGGTAACCCGCGTCCCAGACCGTCCTGTCACCGCACTCGAAGGGGTAACTCAATCTACGATCTCCAATCTGAGGTCTAGGCCAGGCTATTGCCTCCTGAGCTGCTCAAACCGCTCATGCAGTGCTGCGCGGAAGCGCGAATCCACCCCGACCGTGTGAAACGGAAGCCGATAGGCGCGCTGCGGACGGCTGGTCCTCGCGCAACGCGCGAGAAGTCCGCACGACTTCCACAACTTCGTACAACCATTCACACCCGTCGCGGATCTGACCTGACGAGCCAACAGACTCCACGATCACTTCCGGGGGAATGCATGCGCGTTTATGCCACCGTGGCCGCCGTCACCGGCGCCCTGGCCCTTTCCGCTCTCGCCGTGCCGGCCGCGCAGGCCGCCGGCGGCTCCTCCTTCACCAAGGAGGACATCCAGAAGGTCGCGCGGGCCGCATCGGGCAAGACCGCGTTCACCGGGTCGACCGCCGACCCGGGCGAGCCGTACCCGCTGGACCTCACGTTCTCCAGCGTGAAGATCAACAACGGCAAGCCGATCGTCGCGGGCACCACCAACCGGGTGAGCGTCCCGGTGACGTACAAGGTCACGCACTCCGCGGACCTCGACATCACCGCCCCGGACGTCTTCCTGGACGTGGACATCTACCGCGGCGCCTCCTACGCCGACGCCGTGAACCGGCTCTGGGGCGACGACTGGCCGACCTGCACGGTGACCTCGTCCACCACCGCCACCTGCAAGGGCACCATCGACGTCTACCCGGCCGAGGAGCTGAACAACGTCGACGCCACCACCTGGAAGGCCGGTGGCTACGTCTACGACTTCAACGACCAGCTGGGCCTCGAATTCGAGGACATCGACTGGTCCAAGGTCGGCTACGCCGAGCAGGACGGCCTCGCCACCACCAAGCTCCAGCGCTACTCCAAGCTGACCGTCAACGCCTCCCCCGAGCCGGTGAAGAAGGGCAAGACCATCACCGTCACGGGCAAGCTGTCGCGCGCCAACTGGGACGACAACAAGTACCACGGCTACACGGGCCAGCCGGTGAAGCTGCAGTTCCGCAAGAAGGGCAGCTCCACCTACACCACCCTGAAGACCATCAAGACCAGCTCCACCGGCACGCTGAAGACCACGGTCAAGGCGTCGGCGGACGGCTACTTCCGCTACAGCTTCGCGGGCACCTCGACGACTCCGGCGGTCACCACCGCGGGTGACTACGTCGACGTCAAGTAAGACCCACCTCTTTCGAACTCCGAGGAAAACGCACATGCGCATACGCGCCCTCGTCCTCGCCGCTTCCGGCGCGGTCGCCCTCTCCGCCCTTGCCGTGCCGGCCGCCCAGGCCGCTCCGGCCGCGACCACGTACACCTTCTCCGGCGTGAAGGTCAACAGCGGCAAGCCCGTCGTGGTCGGCCCCACGGCCAAGGTCACGGTCAACGCCACGTACACCGTGACCGGCTCGGTCAACCTGGACCCGGACACCACCGCGACCCTCCCGGTCCTCTACCGCGGCACCACGCTCAGCGAGAGCACCCCCGACAAGGACGTCCTGGCCGGCGACGAGCCCGGCACCTGCACGTCGGTCTCCGCCAAGGTCCTCAAGTGCACGGCGAAGATCCAGCTCCGCCCGAAGTACACCGGCGATGAGTACGCCGACCTGACCAACGCCCAGGCGGGCAACTGGAAGATCGGCGCCGTCGCCTTCTCGATCAGCGACGACAACCCGGTCATCAAGAGCAACCTCGGCACCGCCAAGGTCCAGCGCAAGGCCACCCTCACCGCCAACGCCGCCCCCGAGCCCGTGAAGAAGGGCAAGACCATCACGGTCACGGGCAAGCTGGCGCGCGCCAACTGGGACACCAACACGAACGCGGGTTACGCGAGCCAGTCGGTGAAGCTGCAGTTCCGCAAGAAGGGCAGCTCCACCTACACCACGGTGAAGACCATCAAGTCCAGCTCCACCGGCGCGCTGAAGACCACGGTCAAGGCGTCGCAGGACGGCTACTTCCGTTACGTCTTCGCCGGCACCACCACGACCTCCGCGGTCACCTCGGCCGGCGACTTCATCGACGTGAAGTAAGAAAAGGCCTGTTGGGAGGGGGGAAGTTCTCTTCCCCTCTCCTTACCATTCCGCGTACAACGCGGCCCGTGCGTCAGGGATCTACTCAGTGAGTCAACAGACTCCGAGATCCTTCTCTCCTCATGGAGAACGCACATGCGCATACGCGCCCTCGTCCTCGCCGCCTCCGGCGCTGTCGCTCTGACCGCTCTCGCCGTGCCGGCCGCGCAGGCCGCTCCGGCCGGGCCCGCCGTCACCTTCTCCAGCGTCAAGGTCAACAGCGGCAAGAACATCGTGGTCGGCACCACGACGACGGTCACGGTCTCCGCGACGTACACCGTGACGAAGCCCGCGGACCTGGCCTCGAGCTCCTTCGAGAGCGGCCCGGTCCTCTACCGCGGCACCACGCTCGACGAGAACGCCGAGATCATCCTCGGCGACAACCCCGGTACCTGCACGGCTGCCTCCTCGACCGTCCTGAACTGCACGGCCAAGATCGAGTTCCGTCCGGACACCTCCGAGGACGACGACCTGACCAACAGTGTGGCGGGCACCTGGAAGATCGGCGCCCTCGCCGCCAACGACAGCGGCGGTCTCACCTGGCAGGCCGGCTTCGGCACCACCCACGTCCAGCGCAAGGCCACCCTCACCACCGACGCCACCCCCGAGCCGGTGAAGAAGGGCGGGACCATCACGGTCACGGGCAAGCTGGCCCGCGCCAACTGGGACACCAACAAGTACGCCGGTTACGCGAGCCAGTACGTGAAGCTGCAGTTCAGGAAGGCGGGCACCACCACCTACACCACCCTGAAGACCATCAAGACCAGCACCACCGGCACCCTGAAGACCACGGTCACGGCGTCGGCGGACGGCTACTTCCGCTACAGCTTCGCGGGCACCACGACGACCTCGCCGGTCAACGCGGCGGGCGACTTCGTCGACGTGCAGTAAGCACCCCCCGGCTACACGGGAAAGCGGCGGTCGACCCACTTCCACAGCACCTCCAGGGCGGCCGCCGCCACCACCGCGATGCCCACCGCGATCCATGGCATCGTCATCCCCACCAGCTTCAGCGCGAAGAAGTCCTGCAGCCACGGCACCGCCAGCACCAGCAGGAACGCCGCCCCCATCGAGGCCACCAGCAGCAGCCGCCACCAGGTGTACGGCCGGGCGACGATCGCCAGCACCCACATCGAGATCAGGAACAGCGTGAGCGTCGCCGCGCTGGTCTCCGCGTCCAGCGCGCCCTCACCCACGTAGCGATGGCGAGCGATCAGATAGGTGACGAAGGTCGCCACCCCCGCCACCACCCCGCCCGGGATCGAGTACCGCATCACCCGCCGCACGAAGTGCGGCCGGGCCCGCTCGGTGTTGGGGGCGAGGGCGAGGAAGAAGGCCGGGACGCCGATGGTGAGCGTGGACAGCAGGGTCACATGGCGGGGCAGGAACGGATACTCGACCTGCCAGCCCACCACCAGCAGGGCCAGCAACACCGAATAGACCGTCTTCACCAGGAACAGCGTCGCCACCCGGGTGATGTTGCCGATCACCCGTCGGCCCTCCGCCACCACCGACGGCAGGGTGGCGAAGCTGTTGTTCAGCAGCACGATCTGGGCGACGGCGCGGGTGGCCTCGGACCCCGAGCCCATCGCGACCCCGATGTCCGCGTCCTTCAGCGCGAGCACGTCGTTGACGCCGTCGCCGGTCATCGCGACGGTGTGGCCCCGCGACTGCAGCGCCCCGACCATGTCCCGCTTCTGCCGCGGGGTGACCCGCCCGAAGACCGTGCCGTCGTCGAGGGCCGCGGCCATCGCCTCCCGGTCGTCGGGCAGCCGCCGCGCGTCGACCGTACGGCCGTTCAGCCCCAGCTTGGCGGCCACCGCCCCCACGGACACCGCGTTGTCACCGGAGACGACCTTGGCGCGCACGTTCTGCTCGGCGAAGTACCGCAGGGTGTCCCCGGCGTCGGGCCGCAACCGCTGTTCGAGTACGACGAGGGCGACCGGCTGCGCCCCCTTGGTGACGTCGGGGTCGTCCAGGTTCCGGACGGTCCGGGTCAGCAGCAGCACCCGCAGGCCCTGTTCGTTGAGCCGCTCGGTCTCGTCCAGGGCGGGGTCGCCGTCCTCGAGCAACACGTCCGGCGCCCCGAGCAGCCAGGTCCCGCTCTCCCCGTTCCCCTCGCTGAGGGTGGCGCCGCTGTACTTGCGTGCGGAGGAGAAGGGCAGCGACTCGGTGCAGCGCCACTCCTCGGCGTCCGGATAGGTGTCGATGATCGCCTGGAGGGAGGTGTTCGGCCGCGGGTCGGACTCTCCGAGCGCGCCGAGCACCTGACGTACGTACGTCTCGTCGGCGCCGTCGAGGGTGCGCAGCTCGGTGACGTCCATGCCGCCCTCGGTGAGGGTGCCGGTCTTGTCCAGGCAGACGGTGTCGACGCGGGCGAGGCCCTCGATGGCGGGGAGTTCCTGGACCAGGCACTGTTTCCGGCCGAGCCGGATCACGCCGATCGCGAAGGCGACGGAGGTGAGGAGGACGAGTCCCTCCGGGACCATCGGGACGATCCCGCCGATGGTCCGGGCGATGGACACCCTGAGGTCGTTGTCCTTCACGAACAGCTGGGTGACGATCAGGCCGACCGCTGCCGGGACCATCATCCACGTCACGTACTTGAGGATCGTGGAGATGCCGGAGCGCAGCTCGGAGTGGACGAGGGTGAACCGCGAGGCCTCTTCGGCGAGCTGGGCGGCGTAGGCCTCACGGCCCACCCTGGTCGCCCGGAAGGCGCCGCTGCCCGCGACCACGAAACTGCCGGACATCACCTGGTCTCCCGGCCGCTTCACCACCGGGTCCGCCTCGCCCGTCAGCAGCGACTCGTCGATCTCCAGCCCGTCCGCCTCGACGCACACCCCGTCGACGACCACCTTGTCGCCGGGGCCGATCTCGACCAGGTCGTCGAGGACGAGGTCGGAGGTGGCCACCGAGGCCGTCTCCCCGTCCCGGCGCACGGTCGGCCGGACCTCCCCGATCACGGCGAGGGAGTCCAGGGTCTGCTTGGCCCGCCACTCCTGGATGATGCCGATCCCCGTGTTGGCGAGGATGACGAAGCCGAACAGGCCGTCCTGGAAAGGGGCGACGGCGAGCACGATCAGCCACAGGACACCGATGATCGCGTTGAACCGGGTGAAGACGTTCGCCCGGACGATCTCCCCGACGGAACGGCTGCTGCGCACGGGGATGTCGTTCACCTGACCGCGTGCGACGCGATCCGCGACTTCGGCGGCGGTGAGTCCGGTCGCCGTCAGCGCGGTGGCGGGTGCGTCGATATGGGTCATGGAATCGACGGTACGTGCGGATTTGGGGGTTCACCCCCCGAAGGTGCCGAAGATCCGACCTGGGGAGGACGGAGGGCAGGGCGGAGTAGGACGGGGGGAGTAGGCCGGCCCCGGACGGCTACTCGGCCGACCGCCCGGCCCTCGCCCGCTTGATCGCCGCGTCCCGCCTGCGGACGTAGTAGACGCCGATCAGCCCCAGCCCGCCTCCGGCCAGGCAGGTCCACAGCCACCACAGATGCCCGTGGTCGTCGAACCAGCCGTAGAAGGGGAGCTGGACGAGGAAGAGGACGAACCAGAGGATCGTGCCGCCGGTGATGGTGGCGACCACGGGGCCCTCCAGGGGCTCCGGCGCCTCGTGCTTCGGTGTCCACTTCGCCATGAGGCACAGCTTACGAGCCGATCACATCTACGCGCGGAGATGGCCGTTCCCGACTTGATATGTTCATACTGAAACCGTTTGTCGCTGACCGCTTCTCTTCGTAGGAAACACCAAAAGATGTCCACCTCGGCCCCCGCCAAGGTCCCTGCCCCTGAACAGCCGGGAGCCAGGCCCACCCACGGCGCACTGGACCGCCACTTCAAGATCTCCGAGCGCGGCAGCACCCTGTCCCGGGAGATCCGCGGCGGTTTCGCCACCTTCTTCGCGATGGCCTACATCATCGTGCTGAACCCGATCATCCTCGGCAGCGCGAAGGACATGTACGGGCACCAGCTCGACAACGGCCGGCTGGTCACCGCCACCTGTGTCACCGCGGCCCTCACCACGCTCCTCATGGGCGTCGTCGGCAACGTCCCGATCGCCCTCGCGGCCGGTCTCGGCGTGAACTCGGTCGTCGCCCTCCAGCTCGCCCCCCGGATGTCCTGGCCGGACGCCATGGGCATGGTCGTCCTGGCCGGCCTCGTGGTCATGCTCCTCGTGGCCACCGGTCTGCGCGAGCGCGTCATGAACGCGGTCCCCTTCGGCCTGCGCAAGGCGATCTCGATCGGTATCGGCCTGTTCATCATGCTGATCGGTCTGGTCGACTCCGGCTTCGTCAGCCGTATCCCGGACGCCGCCCACACCACCGTCCCGCTCCAGCTGGGCGCCGACGGTCGCCTCACCGGCTGGCCGGTTCTGGTCTTCGTCCTGGGCGTTCTGCTCACGCTCGGCCTCATCGTGCGCAAGGTGCCCGGCGCGATCCTGATCTCGATCGTCGCGATGACCGTCCTCGCGCTGGTCGTCAACGCGGTCGCGACCGTCCCCTCCTGGGGCCTGACCACCCCCGAGTGGCCCGGCAACCCCGTGGCCACCCCCGACTTCGGGCTCATCGGCGAGGTCAGCCTCTTCGGCGGCTTCGGCAAGGTCGGTGTGCCGACCGGCGTCCTCTTCGTCTTCACCGTGCTGCTGTCGTGCTTCTTCGACGCGATGGGCACGATCATGGGCGTCTCGGACGAGGCCGAGCTGACCGACGCGCAGGGTCAGATGCCCGGCATCAACAAGGTCCTCTTCGTCGACGGTCTCGCCGTGGCCGCCGGTGGCGCCGGCTCCTCCTCCGCCACCACCGCGTTCGTGGAGTCCACGGCCGGTGTCGGCGAGGGTGCCCGCACCGGCTTCGCGAACCTCGTCACCGGCGGCCTCTTCGCGGTCGCGCTGTTCCTCACGCCGGTCGCCACGATGGTCCCGTCCCAGGCCGCCACCCCGGCCCTGCTCGCGGTGGGCTTCCTGATCCTGGCGAACTCGGTCAAGGACATCGACTGGGCGGACCACACGATCGCCATCCCGGCCTTCGTCACGATGGTGATGATGCCGTTCACCTACTCGATCACCAACGGCATCGGCATGGGCTTCATCACCTTCGTCCTGCTGCGACTGGCGGCCGGCCGGGGCCGGGACATCCCCGTCCCCCTGTACGT
Organism: Streptomyces sp. NPDC049687; assembly: GCF_044465285.1. Taxonomy (NCBI): domain Bacteria; kingdom Bacillati; phylum Actinomycetota; class Actinomycetes; order Kitasatosporales; family Streptomycetaceae; genus Streptomyces; species Streptomyces sp. NPDC049687. The sequence goes on along the minus strand of NZ_JBITLN010000007.1, from coordinate 446,098 downwards.
GGTCTCCGCCGTCTTCGCCTTCTACTACCTGATGCCGGCCCTCGGTCTGACCTGATCGGGCGAGCTCATGTGAGCCCGTAGAACTTCTCGGTCTCCTCGACGGCGGTCTGGAAGCGCTGGTCGAAGTCATCGCGAATGAGCGTCCCGACGACATAGTCCTGGACGCTCATTCCGCGTTTCGCGGCATGCTGCCGGAGCCGTTCGAGCAGTTCGTGGTCTATCCGCAGGCTGAGCACAGTGGTCCCCATGCCTATGAGGGTCGCGGCACGGTTCGGGGTCCGGGGTGGCGTTCCGTGGTCGTGTCACCCGGATGAGTGACAGCAGGCGTCAGTGGCGGGTCTCACGGGCACGTGGGCGTTTTCGGGTGGTCTTTAGCGAGAGTAATGAGTTATGTTAAAGAACATGCCTGACCTCACCCATGGCGACGACGCTGCCGCCGTGAACGCGTTGAGATCCGCCGTGATGCGGTTGTCCCGCCGCCTCAAGCACCAGCGGGTCGACGAGTCGCTGAGCCCCACCGAGATGTCGGTGCTCGGCACCCTGTCCCTCTGCGGCAGCGCCACCCCCGGCGAACTCGCCCGCAAGGAGCACGTCCAGCCGCCCTCGATGACCCGCATCGTGGCGCTGCTCGAGGCCAAGGGTCTGGTCCGGCTGGAGCCGCACCCCGAGGACCGGCGCCAGAAGGTCGTCACGAAGACCGAGCAGGCCGAGGCCATGCTCGAGGAGAGCCGCCGCAAGCGGAACGCCTTCCTGGCCACCCTGGTCGACGGCCTGGACGAGGACGAGTGGGCGAAGCTGCGCGCAGCCGCCCCCGTGCTGGAGAAGCTCGCACACCTGTAAGCAGCACCGCAGACCCCGAGGAGGCGAACCCCTTTGAGTACGGGACCCGGAGCAGACTCCGCACCCGCACCGACCGCCCACGAGACCCCGCCCACCCCCGCACCCGCCCGCAGGTCCTCGATGTTCAGCTCGCTGAGGGTCAGGAACTACCGCCTGTTCTTCGCCGGCCAGGTCGTCTCCAACATCGGCACCTGGATGCAGCGCATCGCCCAGGACTGGCTGGTGCTCAGCCTCACCGGCTCCGCCACCGCCGTCGGCGTCACGACGGCCCTGCAGTTCCTGCCGATGCTCCTCTTCGGCCTCTACGGCGGCGTCCTCGTCGACCGCCTGCCCAAGCGCCGTACGCTCCTCGTCACCCAGACGTCGATGGCCCTCACCGGGGTCGCGCTCGCGCTGCTCACCCTCTCCGGCCACGTCCTGGTCTGGCACGTCTACCTCGCCGCCTTCGCCGTCGGCCTCGCCACGGTCGTCGACAACCCGGCCCGCCAGTCCTTCGTCTCCGAGATGGTGGGCCCGGACCAGCTGCAGAACGCGGTGAGCCTGAACTCCGCGAACTTCCAGTCCGCCCGGCTCGTCGGCCCCGCCGTCGCCGGTGTGATGATCACCGGCGTGGGCACCGGCTGGGCGTTCCTCTTCAACGGCCTGTCCTTCGTCGCGCCGCTGGCGGGCCTGCTGCTGATGCGGGCGCGTGACCTGCACGTCGTCGAGCGCGCACCGCGGGGCAAGGGCCAGCTGCGGGAGGGCCTGCACTACGTCGCCGGCCGCCCCGACCTGATCTGGACCATCGTCCTCGTCGGGTTCGTCGGCACCTTCGGCTTCAACTTCCCCGTCTACCTCTCCGCCTTCGCCGACGACGTCTTCCACGCCGGCGCCGGCTCCTACAGCCTCTTCAACACGCTGATGGCGGTCGGCTCGCTGGCGGGCGCCCTGCTCGCGGCCCGGCGCGGCACGGCCCGGATGCGGGTGATGATCGCGGCGGCGGTGGCGTTCGGCGCACTGGAGATGGTGGCGGCCACGGCCCCCTCGCTGTGGCTCTTCGCCCTGCTCATGGTCCCCATCGGCATGTTCGGCATGACGGTCAACGTCACCGCCAACACCACCGTCCAGATGGGCACCGACCCGGCCATGCGGGGCCGCGTGATGGCCCTGTACATGATGGTGTTCATGGGCGGCTCCCCCGTGGGCGCCCCGATAGCGGGCTGGATCACGGACGCGTACGGCGTCCGCGCCGGCCTCGCGGTGGGCGGCGCGATCGCCGCGGCGGCCGCCGTCACCATCGGCCTGGTCCTGGCCCGCGTCGGTGGCCTGCGCCTGTCGGTCGGCTGGAACCACGGACACCCCAGGGTGCGGTTCGTCCCGCGAGAGAACCGCGAGCTGGCCAGGGTGGCCTGATCCCGTCCCCCGGCGGACGGTGCCAGGCTTGACCCATGAGACTCTTCGCCGCCGTACTGCCCCCCGACGATGTCGCCGACGAACTCGCCGCCGTGGTCGCCGAGTTGCGCAGGCTGCCCGGCGCGGACGGGCTGCGCTGGACCGGCCGCCCGGGTCGGCCCCGCGGCGAAGCCGTTGACTGGCACTTCACGCTCGCCTTCTACGGCGAGGTCGACGACGACGTCGTACCGGATCTGTCGGCACGGCTGCGGCGGGCCGCGCACCGGAGTGCCCCCTTCCCCCTCTCCGTGCGGGGCGGGGGGCAGTTCGGGCGCGGGCGGGCGCTGTGGGCCGGGGCGGCCGGGGACGTGCCGGCCCTGCGGCTGCTCGCCGACCGGGCGGAGGCGGCGGCGCGGAAGGCGGGCCTGGACATGGGGGAGCACCGCCGCTACAAGGCCCACCTGACGCTGGCCCGCAGCCGCGACGCCCTGGACGTACGGCCGTACGTCCAGGCACTGGCCGCCTTCGAGGGCCGTACCTGGACGGTGGGGGAGCTGGTGCTGGTCCGCAGCAAGCTGCCGAAGTCCGGGGTGCCGGGGGAGCAGCCCCGTTACGAGCCGGTCGGGCGCTGGGCTCTCGGTGGGGCCGGTTAGGCTCGATGCGTGGACCCGAAGACCCGGAACCGGATCATGGCCGGTGCGCTCGTGCTGATGTTCGTCGTCGTCGCCCTGGCGGCTGCGCTCGGCAGGTAGCGCGGGGCCGCACATCGGTGCGGCCCCGCGCCCTTCGAGGGTGCCGTCCTGGGCGTTACCAGGCGAAGGCCTCCGGGGACGGGCCCGGGCCCGGGAAGATCTCGTCCAGGCCGGACAGCAGCTCCTCGCTCAGCTCCAGCTCCACCGCCCGGACCGCGGAGTCGAGCTGTTCGGCGGTGCGGGGGCCGACGATCGGGCCGGTCACGCCGGGGCGGGTGAGCAGCCAGGCCAGCGCTGCCTCGCCGGGTTCGACGCCGTGCTTGTCGAGGAGGTCCTCGTACGCCTGGACCTGCGAGCGGATCGAGCTGTTGGCGAGTGAGTCGGCGGCCCGTCCGGAGGTGCGGCGACCGCCCTCGGCCTCCTTCTTGATGACCCCGCCCAGCAGACCGCCGTGCAGCGGCGACCAGGGGATGACGCCGAGACCGTAGTCCTGCGCGGCCGGGACGACCTCCATCTCGGCGCGGCGCTCGGCGAGGTTGTAGAGGCACTGCTCGCTGACGAGACCGTACGACCCGCGCCGGGCGGCGACCTCGTTGGCCTGGGCGATCTTGTAGCCGGGGAAGTTGGACGACCCGGCGGCCGAGTTCGAGCGGGCGCTCATCAGGGACCGGACCATGGCCGGACTCACCGTTGCCAGGGCGCAGGGCAAGATCGGCGGGCGTCCGAGAGCCATGGACCCGAAGATGGTGAAGCAGGCGGAAGCGCTCAAGGCGGAGGGCAAGAGCTACGCCGCTATTGGCAAGGCGTTGGGAGTCGGTCAGGCCACCGTCTACCGAGCCCTGACGGGCACGTCGGGTTGATTGTCGCCCAGCGGCCTTAGGGTGAACTTTGGTACGGGCGAAGACGACTCAAGAGTCGAGTCGAACCTTGCCTTGAGCGAGCTCGAAGGCGTTGGCTGGGGCCTCATGAAGTACACGCAGCTCGGACGTACGGGACTCAAGGTCAGCAGGCTGGTCCTCGGGACCATGAACTTCGGACCGCAGACCAACGAAGCCGACAGCCACGCCATCATGGATGCCGCGCTGGACGCGGGACTGAATTTCTTCGATACGGCCAATGTCTATGGGTGGGGCGAGAACAAGGGCCGTACGGAATCGATCATCGGGAACTGGTTCGCGAAGGGCGGCGACCGGCGCGACAAGGTCGTCCTCGCCACCAAGGTGTACGGGAACATGGCCCCCGACGGCGACGCATGGCCCAACCACGACAAGCTCTCCGCTCTGAACATCCGGCGGGCGGTCGACGCCAGTCTGAAGCGGCTGCAGACCGACTACATCGACCTCTACCAATTCCACCACGTCGACCGGAACACTCCCTTCGAGGAGATCTGGCAGGCCATCGACGTTCTCGTGCAACAGGGCAAGATCCTCTATGTCGGGTCCAGTAACTTCCCCGGTTACAAGATCGCCCAGGCCAACGAGATCGCGGCCCGGCGCGGCGGCACGATCGGGCTGGTCAGTGAGCAGTGTCTCTACAACCTCGCCGAGCGCCGCGCCGAGATGGAGGTCATCCCGGCCGCGCAGGAGTACGGGCTCGGGGTCATCCCTTGGTCGCCGCTGCACGGCGGCCTGCTGGGCGGGGTGATCAAGAAGGAGGTCCAGGGTGGGCGCCGGGCGTCCGGACGGGCCGCCGACACCCTCGCCAACCCCACCGCACGCGCGCAGATCCAGGCCTACGAGGACCTGCTGGAGAAGCACGGCGTGGAGCCGGGTGAGACGGCCCTGGCCTGGTTGCTGACCCGCCCCGGCGTGACCGGCCCGATCGTCGGCCCGCGCACCGCCGAACAACTGGAGTCCGCGCTGCGGGCGGTCGAGCTGGAGCTGTCGGACGAAGTCCTGGCCGGCCTCGACGAGATCTTCCCGGGCCCTGGACCGTCCCCGGAAGCATTCGCCTGGTGACTTCTTAAGCGGGCGGGTTCGCGTGGTGGCCGCCGCAGCCTCGGCCGGTGCTTGGAGAGGATCGGCGGCCACCACGAACCGGGTTATGGGCGGGTACGGCCATCCCCGCAAGGCGGCGTCAAAGCGGCTGAGTGGCCGTGTCGAAGAAGTTGATGCCCGCGTCCAGCGCCGAGTCCATGATCGCGTGGGAGTCGGCTTCGTCGGTCTGCGGGCCGAAGTTCATGGTGCCGAGGACGAGTCGGCTGACCTTGAGTCCGGTACGTCCGAGCTGCGTGTACTTCATGGAGCACAAGCCAACGTCCTGGAGTGCGCTCCAGGCAAGGGGAACTGGTCAGTCGCGGGGGAACTCGTCGGTCTTGAGGGTGAGGCCGAGGGGGGGTGGTGGTCAGGTCGACGTCGGTTCCGTAGTCGACACGCAGCTCACACCGGTAGTCCCCGTCTGGTCAGAACGGCTTCTGCCCCGACGTGGCCAAGTTCCGCGACGGTGCGATCAAGGGCGAAGAGGGCCGCTGGCGGTACGAGGACATCGAGTTCGTCGGAGAGGTCATCTCGAAGGGCACGGCTCCCAACGACTACGGTCCCAAGAAGGCGGCCTACGCGGTCGCCGAAGTCCCGTGTACCTCATCGTTGACCCCTACCTGCGCAGGTGCACCGTTTACACCGAGCCCAAGGCAGGGCACGCCGAGACGCGCATATGCCGGACGGCCTCAGCCCTCGTACTCCCCGCCCAGCCCCCACCCCTGCCACATCGCCTCCGCGAAGGCCGCCGCCAGCCGGTGTTCGCCGCTGCCGTTGGGGTGGGTGCCGTCGTAGGTGTCGGTGTGGATGTCCCAGGCGGCCGGGATCGAGGCGAGGAGGATCGGGGAGGCCGGCTTGTCCAGGTCGGCCGCGGTCTTCGCCAGCAGCTCGTTGAAGAGGGTGACCTGGGTGGCGAAGGGCTCGTCGTTCGCGGCGCGGATGTTCGGGATCACCGGGAGCCAGACCATGCGTATCCGGGGGTTGACCGCGCGGGCCTCGGCCACGAACGCCCTCGCGTTCTGCGCCGTTTGTTCCGCGTTCGTGTAGAAGCCCAGGTCGATCAGGCCCAGGGAGACCAGCAGGACGTCCGCCCGGGACCGGCGTACCGCCTCCCCGATCAGCGGGGCCATGTGCAGCCAGCCCTCGCCCCAGCCGGCCAGGTGGGCGCGGGGGAAGTCGGGGTCGGCGTACGCGTACGAGGTCGGGGCGTCCGTCGCCTTGTCGTAGAGCGTCTCGCGCGGGCCGACCAGGGTGAACGGGCCGCCGTACGTCGCGCACAGATGGCGCCACATACGGTGGCGCCACGTGTGTTCGCCCGAGCTGCCGATCGTCATCGAATCGCCTACGGGCATGAACCTGAGCATCCGCTCATGATGCGGGATGGAGGAACGATCACAGGAGCCGACGGCGTGTGAAACCGGCCACGACCCCCGGGCGCGCCGGAACGACCGGGCGGGATGGCAGGCTTGGGGACATGCGCCGACCCTTCGCCAGCCGAGCGGGAACCCTCCTCGCCGCCACCCTCCTCGCGGGGGCTTTCGCCGTGCCCGCCTCCGCCGCCGACGGCAAGGGCGACGAGGGGTTCACGATCGAGGATCCGCGTATCACCGAGTCCAGCGGCCTCGCCGCCTCGCGCCGGCACCCCGGCATCTACTGGACCCACAACGACAGCGACGACGGCCCCTACCTCTACGCCGTCGACAGCGCGACGGGCAGGACGGTCGCCCGGCTCACCCTCACCGGCATCGGAACCCCCCGCGACGTCGAGGCCATCTCGATCGGGCCGGACAACCAGATCTACGTCGGTGACATCGGCGACAACCTCGGCGGGAACTGGCCGTACGTCTGGATCTACCGCCTGCCCGAGCCCAAGACGCTCGAGGACGCGACCGTCCGTGCCACGCAGTACGTCGTGACGTACTCGGACGGTGCCCGCGACGCCGAGTCGCTCGTCGTGCACCCGAAGACCGGGCGTGTCTACATCATCGACAAGAACGAGGACGGCGGGCACCTCTACGAGGGTCCGGCGACCCTCTCCACCTCCGGCAAGAACGTCTTCAAGCCGGTCGCCGCCGTCGACCTGTGGGCCACCGACGCCGCCTTCTCCCCGGACGGCACCCGGCTCGCCGTACGCGGCTACTTCGGCGGCATCTCCTACGACTGGAACGACGGTGCCGTCAAGCGCGAGGGGCGGCTCGACGTGCCCCTGCAGCGGCAGGGGGAGTCCCTCAGTTACTCGCCGGACGGCAGCAAGCTCATGTACGGCAGTGAGGGGGCCGGGAGCGACGTGGTGGCGGAGGACGCGCCCGCGGGTTCCTCGTCCAAGTCGCCTGCGGGGAAGGGGAGCTCCGAGGGTTCCTCCTCCGACGCGTCCGGGTCCTCGGCGGCCACCGGCAACGTCGGGCTCGGTGCCCTCGCCGTCGCCGCCGTCGCCGCCGCCCTCTTCGGCTTCCGCCGGCTGCTGCGCCGCGGCTGAGCGCGAGGACCGTTCCACCGCTGCCGCGTGTCTTGACGCGGTCATGCAAGGCCAGTTCTCTGGGTGGTGCGCGGTGTATGGGAGCGCTCCCATCGGTTCCGGGGCCGCGCCACCCGAGAGGAAGCAGCGATGTTCCGCAGCCTGCGAAGAGTGCTGTGCGCCTTGGGCGTGGCGCTCCTGCTGCCGCTGGCCGGTGCGCAGACGGCCGACGCGGCGGAGCCCGGCGCCGGCTACTGGCACACCAGCGGCCGCCAGATCCTCGACGCGGCCGGGCAGCCGGTCCGGGTCGCCGGGATCAACTGGTTCGGCTTCGAGACCGGCAACCATGTCGTCCACGGCCTCTGGTCCCGCGACTACAAGAGCATGATCGACCAGATGAGGTCGCTGGGCTACAACACCATCCGCATCCCGTACAGCGACGACATCTTCAAGAGCTCGACCGTACCCGACAGCATCGACTTCAGCGGCGGCAAGAACGCCGACCTGCAGGGACTCGGCTCACTGGGGGTGCTGGACAAGATCGTCTCGTACGCCGGTCAGGACGGCCTGAAGGTCATCCTCGACCGGCACCGCCCGGACGCGGGCGGGCAGTCGGCGCTCTGGTACACCTCGGCCGTCCCGGAGTCGACGTGGATCGCCAACCTCAAGGCGCTGGCGGCCCGTTACCAGGGCCAGGACACCGTCGTGGGCATCGATCTGCACAACGAGCCGCACGACCCCGCCTGTTGGGGCTGCGGCGACACCGCGACGGACTGGCGGCTGGCGGCACAGCGGGCCGGAAACGCGGTCCTCTCCGTCAACCCGGACCTCCTGGTCTTCGTCGAGGGCGTGCAGACCTTCAACGGCGTCTCCGGCTGGTGGGGCGGCAACCTGATGGGGGTCGCGCAGTACCCGGTGCAGCTCAACGTGCCCAACAGGGTGGTGTACTCGGCCCACGACTACGCCACGAGCGTGGCCCAGCAGAGCTGGTTCAGTGACCCGGCCTTCCCCGCCAACATGCCGGGGATCTGGGACAAGTACTGGGGCTACATCTTCAAGCAGAACATCGCGCCCGTGTGGGTGGGCGAGTTCGGGACGACGCTGCAGCCGACGGTCGACCAGAAGTGGCTGGCCGCGCTGGTGAGCTACCTGCGCCCGACAGCGACGTACGGCGCCGACTCCTTCCACTGGACCTTCTGGTCCTGGAACCCCAACTCCGGTGACACGGGCGGCATCCTGAAGGACGACTGGCAGACGGTCGACACGGTGAAGGACGGCTATCTGACGAGCGTCAAGGCACCGGGCTTCCCGAGCACCGGTGGCGGTGGCGGAGGTGGAGGAGGAGGTGGCGGCGGAAGTACGGCCACCTGCTCCGCCGTCTACACCGTCAGCAGCGACTGGGGCGGCGGCTTCAACGCCGAGGTGAAGGTGACCAACACCGGGACGACCGGGATCAGTTCGTGGAAGGTCACCTGGACCTGGAGCGGCTCGCAGCAGGTGACGAGCATGTGGAACGCGTCGTACACCCAGACCGGCGCGACGGTGACGGCGGCCAGCGCCTCGCACAACGGCGCGCTCGCCTCCGGTGCTTCGGCGAGTTTCGGCTTCGGGGGCGCACCCGGGGGCGGGGGTGCGCCGAGCGCGAGCTGTACGGCGGCGTGAGGGACGGGGTGCCCGGTGCTGATCGCCGGGCGCCCTCGCGCCCCTGAATCAAAGGAAATTCAAATCTTCTGTCGAAACGCTTTGTGCGGTCGCGCTTCTTCGAAAGGATCCAGCCAGGATCGTGAACCTTTCGGTCTCCTGTCCCAACCCCCCATGCCTTGAGGGAACTTCATGAGAAGAAGCACAGCCGTGCTGTGCGGCGCGACCGTCGTACTGGCCGGGACACTCACGGCCGTCCCGGCCGAGGCGAGTACGTCGCAGTCCGCGCAGGCCGCCCAGGCGGCGAAGGTCACCTGGAAGAAGTGCGCCACGGACGACTACCCGACGCTCCAGTGCGCGTCGGTGAAGGTGCCGCTCGACTACGCCAAGCCGCAGGGGCGGAAGATAACCCTGGCCCTGTCCCGCGTCCCGCACACCGCGAGGAAGTACCAGGGCCCGCTGCTGGTCAACCCCGGTGGCCCCGGCGGCAGCGGTCTGACCCTCGCCGGTTTCGTCGCGTCCTCGCTGCCCAAGGAGGTCGCGGCCCAGTACGACGTCATCGGCTTCGACCCGCGCGGAGTGGGCGCCAGCAAGCCCGCCCTGGACTGCAAGCCGGGCTACTTCAACCCGGTCCGCCCGGACTCCGTGCCCAGCACGGCCGGGATCGAGAAGGCCAACCTCTCGCGCGCCAAGTCCTTCGCCAAAGCCTGCGGCACGAAGTACGCGGACGTCCTGCCCCACATCAACACGGTCAACGCCGTGAAGGACATGGACTCGATCCGCAAGGCACTCGGCGCCAAGAAGATCAACTACTTCGGTTACTCGTACGGCACCTACCTGGGCCAGGTCTACGCCAAGCTCTTCCCGAGCCGCGTGCGCCGCCTGGTGCTGGACTCGATCGTCGACCCCGACGGGGTCTGGTACGACGCCAACATCTCGCAGGACTACGCCTTCGACGCCCGCCACAAGGCGCTGATGGCGTGGATCGCCAAGTACAACGACACGTACAAGCTCGGCACCGATCCGGCCAAGATCGAGGCCAAGTGGTACGCGATGCGGGCGGAGCTCGCCAAGAAGCCGGCCGACGGCAAGGTGGGTGCCTCCGAGCTGGAGGACACCTTCATCCCCGGCGGGTACTACAACGGCTACTGGCCCTACCTCGCCCAGGCGTTCGCGGCGTACGTGAACGACAAGAACGCCGAGCCGCTGGTCCAGGCGTACGAGAACTTCGCGGCCATCGACGCCTCCGGTGACAACGGCTACAGCATCTACACCGCTGTGCAGTGCCGTGACGCCTCCTGGCCGCGCGACTGGAACCAGTGGCGCAAGGACAACTGGGGCGTGTACAAGAAGGCCCCGTTCATGGCCTGGAACAACGCCTGGTACAACGCGCCGTGCGCGTTCTGGCCCACGAAGTCGATGAAGCCGGTGAACGTCGCCAACAGCAAGCTGCCGCCGGTGCTGCTGTTCCAGGCGACGAACGACGCGGCCACCCCCTACCAGGGCGGCGTCACCGTCCACCGCCTGCTGAAGCACTCCAGCCTGGTGGTCGAGAAGGGCGGCGGCAACCACGGCATCACGCTGAGCGGCAACGCCTGCCTGGACAAGTACCTGGCGAAGTACCTCACCGACGGCACGGTGCCGCGCGGTCACGGCGTGGCCGACGCCGTCTGCCAGAAGACCGCCGACCCGGAGCCCCTGAGCACGGCGATGTCCGCCCTGAGCACGGAACAGCCGGCCACCGCGGCGGGCGCCGACACCCTGCACGGGATCCTCGGCTTCCGCGGCTGAGCGCGAAACGAGAAGGGCGCCCGGTGCTCGCCGGGCGCCCTTCACGTCGTGACGGAGGCGGCTACAGCTTCTCGATCACGTAGTCCACGCACTTGGTGAGCGCCTCGACGTCGGCCGGGTCGATCGCCGGGAACATCGCGACGCGCAGCTGGTTGCGGCCGAGCTTGCGGTAGGGCTCGGTGTCGACGATGCCGTTGGCGCGCAGGACCTTCGCGACGGCGGCGGCGTCGATCTCGTCCGAGAAGTCGATCGTGCCGATGACCTGCGAGCGCTTGGCCGGGTCGGTGACGAACGGGGTCGCGTGCTTGGACTCCTCCGCCCAGCCGTAGAGGCGGGTCGAGGAGTCCTTGGTACGGGCCGTGGACCAGGCGAGGCCGCCCTGGCCGTTGATCCACTCCAGCTGCTGGTCGAGCAGGAACAGGGTGGCCAGGGCCGGGGTGTTGTACGTCTGGTTCTTGCGGGAGTTGTCGATCGCCGTGGGGAGCGAGAAGAACTCCGGGACGTGGCGGCCGGACGCGTGGATCCGCTCGGCGCGCTCGATCGCGGCCGGGGAGAACACGCCGATCCACAGGCCGCCGTCGGAGGCGAAGGACTTCTGCGGGGCGAAGTAGTAGACGTCCGTCTCGGCGATGTCGACCGGGAGACCGCCGGCGCCGGAGGTGGCGTCGACCAGGACCAGCGCACCCTCGTCGGCGCCCTGGACGCGCTTGATCGGGGCGGCGACACCGGTCGACGTCTCGTTGTGCGTGAAGGCGTACACGTCGACGCCCGCCTCGGCCTGCGGCTCGGGGTGGGTGCCGGGTTCGGAGGAGACGACGGTGGGCTCGGCCAGCCAGGGGGCGAGCTTGGCGGCCTTGGCGAACTTCGAGCTGAACTCACCGAACGTGAGGTGCTGCGACTTGTTCTCGATCAGGCCGTGGGTCGCGATGTCCCAGAACGCGGTCGAGCCGCCGTTGCCGAGAATCACCTCGTAGCCCTCGGGCAGGGAGAACAGCTCGGAGATGCCCTCGCGCACCTTGCCGACCAGGTTCTTGACCGGGGCCTGGCGGTGAGAGGTGCCGAGGAGGGAGGTACCGGTGGCGGCGAGCGCGTCCAGCGCCTCCGTCCGCACCTTGGAGGGACCCGCGCCGAAACGTCCGTCCGCGGGCTTGATGTCAGAGGGAATCTGGATCTCAGCCACGGGGGGAGGCTATCGGGTGGAGGAAACCTGGGCGAAACCTCGTCCGTCGGCTGAGACGGTGTTTGGACAGGTGTGCTGATTGGGTGGAGCCATGACAGATCTCGAGACCGAGCTGCGCGAGGTCGTGAGAGGCGAGGTCGGGTTCGACGTCACCTCCCGGGCGCTCGTCACCATGGACGCGTCCAACTACCGCCGCGTCCCCCTGGGCGTCGTCGCGCCCCGGGACGCCGACGACGTGACCGCGGTCCTGGAAGTGTGCCGGGCGCACGGCGTACCCGTCGTCGCGCGCGGCGGCGGCACCTCCATCGCCGGGCAGGCGACGGGCACCGGCGTGGTGCTGGACTTCACCCGGCACATGAACCGGCTGCTGGCCCTCGACCCCGGCGCACGCACCGCCGTCGTCCAGCCGGGCCTCGTCCTGGACCGGCTCCAGGAGGCCGCCGCCCCGTACGGGCTGCGGTTCGGCCCCGACCCCTCCACACACAGCCGCTGCACCCTCGGCGGGATGATCGGCAACAACTCGTGCGGCTCGCACTCGGTGGCGTGGGGGACGACCGCGGACAGTGTGCGCGAGCTGGAGGTCGTCACCGCGCGGGGGCGGCGGCTGCGGCTCGGACAGGGATGGGCCGGGGCGCCGGACGGGCTGCGGGCGCTGGCGGAGGGGGAGCGGGCACGGCTGCGGACCGGGTTTCCCGACCTGCCCCGCCGTATCTCCGGCTATGCCCTGGACGCTCTGCTGCCCGAGAAGGGCGCCGACGTCGCCCGTTCCTTCTGCGGCTCCGAGGGCACGCTGGGCGTGCTGACGGAGGCGGTCGTCGGGCTGGTCGAGGCCCCACGCGCGCGTGCGCTCGCGGTGCTCGGGTACGGCGACGAGGGCGCCGCCGCCGAGGCAGCGGCCGGTGTGTTGCCGTACGGGCCGCTGACCGTGGAGGGGATGGCCGCCGACCTGGTGCCGGCCACGGCCGGGCTGCCCAGGGGCGGAGCCTGGCTGTTCGTGGAGACGGGCGGGGAGTCGGCGGCGCAGGCACGCGCGCGTGCGGAGACGATCGTGCGGGGGGCCTCGGACACCGTGGACACCCTGATCGTGACCGACCCGGCCGCGCAGCGGGCGCTGTGGCGCATCCGTGAGGACGCCAGCGGCACGGCGACGCGCATGCCGGACGGCTCGGAGGCCTGGCCCGGCTGGGAGGACTGCGCGGTACCGCCCGCGCGGCTCGGCGCCTACCTGCGGGACTTCCGGGCGCTGCTCGCCTCGCACGGTCTGCGCGGGACGCCGTACGGCCACTTCGGCGACGGCTGCATCCACGTCCGTATCGACTTCGACCTGCTGAGCGCGCCGGGCATCGGCCGCTTCCGGCGCTTCTCGGAGGACCTGGCGTCCCTGGTCGTCTCCCACGGCGGCTCCCTCTCCGGGGAGCACGGCGACGGGCAGGCCAGGGCTGAACTGCTGCCCCGGATGTACGGCGCCGAGATGGTCGCCCTGTTCGAGCGGGCGAAGGGCGTGTGGGACCCCGACGACCTGCTCAACCCCGGGATGCTGGTGCGCCCGGCGCCCCTGGACGCCGGACTGCGGTTCTCGGTGCTTCCGCGCGAGCCGGTCCCGGTCGTCTTCGGCTACCCGGCCGACGGCGGCGACTTCTCGGCGGCCGTCCGCCGCTGTGTGGGGGTCGCGAAGTGCCGTACGACGACGGCGACCGGGCCCGCCGTGATGTGCCCGTCGTTCCGCGCGACGGGCGAGGAGGCGCACTCCACGCGCGGGCGTGCCCGTCTGCTGCACGAGATGCTCGCCGGTGAGGTGGTGACCGACGGCTGGCGGTCGGAGGAGGTGCGGGAGGCGCTGGACCTGTGCCTGTCCTGCAAGGGCTGCCGGTCCGACTGCCCGGTCGGGGTCGACATGGCCACGTACAAGGCGGAGTTCCTGCACCACCACTACGCCGGCCGGCGGCGCCCGGCCGCCCACTACACGATGGGCCGGCTGCCCAGGTGGCTGCGCTGGGCGTCCCGCACGCGCGCGACGGGGCTCGTCAACGCCCTCGCGCGTGTGCGGCCACTGGCCTGGGCGGCGAAACGGGCCGGCGGGATCGCCCGGGAGCGGGAGATTCCCCGGCTGGCGGGGGAGACGTTCAGCCGGTGGTGGCGGGGGCGGCCGACGAGCGGCGGGAACGGCGACCTGGTCGTGCTGTGGCCCGACACCTTCACCGAGCACTTCTCGCCCTCCGTCGGCCGGGCGGCCGTACGCGTCCTGGAGGCGGCCGGGCTCCGGGTGGCGCTGCCGCCGACCCTGCGGATGCGGGGGCGGCCGGTGGGAGACGCGCGGTCGAGGAACGCGGCCGCGCTGCTGACCGCCCGCCGTGGCCGGGTCTGCTGCGGGCTGACGTACGTCTCCACCGGCCAGCTCGACCACGCGCGCGTGGTGCTGCGCCGCACGCTCGACCTGATGGAGCCGGTGCTGGAGACGGCGGCGCCGGTCGTCGTCCTGGAGCCGAGCTGTGCCGCCGCGCTCCGGGCGGACCTGCCCGAGCTGCTGCCCGACGATCCGCGCGCCGCCCGGCTCGCCGCCCGGGTCCTGACGTTCGCCGAGGTGCTGGAGCGCCACGCCCCCGGCTGGACACCGCCGCGCGTGGACCGTCCGGTGGTCGGCCAGACGCACTGCCACCAGCACGCGGTGCTCGGCGACGCGGCCGACCGCCGGCTGCGCGAGGCCGCCGGGCTCACCGGGGAGCTGAGCGGGGGCTGCTGCGGACTCGCGGGCGACTTCGGCTTCGCGCGAGGGCACTTCGAGGTGTCGGTGGCGTGCGCGGAGGAGCGACTGCTCCCGGCCGTGCGGAGCGCCGCGGAGGGTTCGGCCGTTCTCGCGGACGGGTTCTCCTGCCGGACGCAGCTGGAGCAGCTGGCGGGGGTGCGGGGCCGGCATCTGGCGGAGGTGCTGGCCGAGGGGCTGGGGGAGGGGGAGCGGGAGTGACGCACCCATCTGGGCGGACCGCGGTCCTCGCCGACATCCACGGCGTGCCGCCCGCCCTGGAGGCGGTCCTCACCGAGCCCGAGGTCGCGGCGGCCGACCCCATCGTGCCGACCGGGGACGTCGCGGCCGGACCGCAGCCCGCCGAGGCCGAGCGGCTGGTCGCGGAGTGCGGCTTCCCGGGGATCGACCAGTGGGCCGACGTCTACCCGCACGCGCGGGTGACGGACACACAGACGTGGGAGGCCTTCGGCCCCCGGGACGGCTGCGGCTAGGGCGTGGCGGCAGCCGGCGAAAGGCCTTTACGGCCCGGCATCCGAGCCTCGGACGTCTCAGGACGCGAGACAGGGGTGTAATGAGTTCACACACCTGACGGAGTCCATTACTGTGGACTTCGCAGTTCATCGTGATGAACGATCGTCGAGCCGAGCCCTGGGATCGCCCGTGACCACCTCCCAAACCGCCACCACGGCCCCCGTCTCCCTCGCCCCGAAGGGCGCCCCCGGCCGCTTCGGCTCCCTCGGGCCGGTCGGTCTCGTGCTCGCCGGAGGCATCTCCGTGCAGTTCGGCGGGGCGCTGGCGGTGACGTTGATGCCGAGGGCCGGTGCGCTGGGCGTGGTGGCGTTGCGGCTGCTGGTGGCGGCGGTCGTGCTGCTGGTCCTCTGCCGGCCGCGACTGCGAGGTCATTCCCGGACGGACTGGGGGACGGTGATCGTCTTCGGCGTCACCATGGCCGCGATGAACGGGCTCTTCTACCAGGCCCTCGCCCGTATTCCGCTGGGGCCGGCGGTGACACTGGAGGTGCTGGGGCCCCTGGCGCTGTCGGTCCTCGCCTCGCGACGGGCGGTCAATCTGGTCTGGGCGGGCTTGGCCCTCGCCGGGGTCTTCCTGCTCGGCGGCGGGGGATTCGCGGATCTCGACATGGTCGGAGTGGCGTTCGCGCTGGGAGCGGGGGCGATGTGGTCGGCGTACATCGTGTTCAGCGCGCGTACGGGCCGGCGCTTCCCGCAGGCCGACGGTCTCGCGCTGGCGATGGTGGTCGGCGCGCTGCTGTTTCTGCCGCTGGGGATCGCGGAGTCGGGCGCGAGGCTGACCGACCCGGTGACGCTCGGTCTGGGCGCGGCGGTGGCCCTGCTGTCGTCCGTGCTGCCGTACACCCTGGAACTGCTGGCTCTGCGCCGTCTGCCGGCCTCCACGTTCGCCGTCCTGATGAGCCTGGAACCGGCCGTCGCCGCCACGGCGGGCTTCCTCGTCCTGGACCAGTCCCTCTCCGCCCTGGAACTACTCGCCATCGGCCTGGTCGTCGCGGCGAGCATGGGCGCGGTACGGACCCAGGTGGGGCGGGGGAAGGCGGGGGTGTAGGGGCTTGGCCGGCCCGGGGGCTGCCTGCCGGGCTCCGCCCGCCGGGGTCTGCCTGCCGGTGCCCACCCGTCGGACCCCGTCCACCGAGCGAGCCGTCCCCGGGAATGCATGCAAGCATGCTTGCTTGTTTCCTGGGGCGCTGCCATGCTCCACCTCATGGCCGACCCGACGCCCGTGATCGACGACCTCTGTGCCGAAAGCGACGAACTCGAGCTGATCGTCGCCGAGTTGGGGCCGGAGCAGTGGGCCCTCCCGACCCCCGCCCCCGGCTGGAGCATCGCCCACCAGATCGCGCACCTCGCCTGGACCGATCACTCCTCCCTGCTCGCGGTCACCGACCAGCGGGCCTTCTCCCACGAGGTCGAGAAGGCCCTGGCCGAACCGGGGGACTTCGTGGACAACGGCGCGGAGGAAGGGGCACGCAAGCCCCCGGAGCGGCTTCTCGCCGACTGGCGGTCCGGCCGCGCGGCCCTCGCCGACGCCCTGCGCGCCGCACCCGACGGCGCCCGCTTCCCCTGGTACGGCCCGCCCATGTCCACCGCCTCCATGGCCACCGCCCGCCTCATGGAGACCTGGGCCCACGGCCTGGACATCGCCGAGGCGCTCGGCGTGGCCCGTACCCCCACCGACCGCCTCCGCCACATCGTCCGCCTCGGCATCCGCACCCGCGACTTCGCCTTCGGCGTGCACGGACTGACCCCGCCGTTCGACGACTTCCGCGTCGAACTCACCAGCCCCTCCGGTGAATCGTGGATTTACGGTCCGGAGAACGCCGACGGCCGCGTCACCGGCCCCGCGCTCGACTTCTGCCTCCTCGTCACCCAGCGCGCCCACCGCGCCGACCTCGCCCTGACCGCGGAGGGAGACGACGCCGACCGCTGGCTGGACATCGCCCAGGCCTTCGCGGGCCCGCCCGGCGCCGGGCGCACACCGAAGGGCGCCGACCGATGACCCCGCTGCGCATCGGCAACGCCTCCGGCTTCTACGGCGACCGCCACGACGCCGTGCGCGAGATGCTCACCGGCGGCGAACTCGACGTCCTCACCGGCGACTACCTCGCCGAACTCACCATGCTGATCCTGGGCAAGGACCAGCTGAAAGACCCCTCCGCCGGGTACGCCCGCACCTTCCTGCGCCAGATGGAAGAGTCCCTCGGCCTCGCCCACGACCGCGGCGTCCGGATCGTCACCAACGCCGGCGGCCTCAACCCGGCCGGACTCGCCGACGCCTTACGGAAGTCGGCCGACCGCCTCGGCATCCCCGTACGCGTCGCACACGTCGAGGGCGACGACCTCACCCCCCGCCACCCCGGCAGCCTGACCGCCCACGCCTACCTCGGCGGCTTCGGCATCGCCGCGTGCCTGCGCGAGGGCGCGGACGTCGTCGTCACCGGGCGGGTCACGGACGCGGCCCTGGTCACCGGGCCCGCCGCCGCCCACTTCGGCTGGGAGCCGCACGAGTACGACCGGCTCGCCGGAGCCGTCGTCGCCGGGCACGTCCTGGAGTGCGGGACACAGGCCACCGGCGGCAACTACGCGTTCTTCACCGACGGAGACATCCGCCACCCCGGCTTTCCGCTCGCCGAGGTGTACGAGGACGGCTCCAGCGTCATCACCAAACACCCCGGCACCGGCGGTTTCGTCGACCTCGGCACGGTCACCGCCCAGCTCCTGTACGAAACCGGCCCCGCCCGGTACGCGGGACCCGACGTCACCGCCCGGCTGGACACCGTACGGCTCACCCAGGACGGCCCCGACCGGGTCCGGATCGACGGCGTCCGCGGCGAGGCCCCGCCGCCCACCCTCAAGGTCGGCCGCACCCGCATCGGAGGCTTCCGCAACGAGGTCGTCTTCGCGCTCACCGGACTCGACATCGAGGCCAAGGCGGCACTCGTCCAGGAGCAGATGGCGCCGGCCGTCGGCAGAGTCGCCGAGCACCGCTGGGAACTGGTCCGCACCGACCACCCCGACGCCGGCACCGAGGAGACCGCGAGCGCCCTCCTGCGGCTCGTCGTACGCGACCCCAGGCAGAACTCCGTGGGCCGGGCCCTGAGCGGGGCCGCCGTCGAACTCGCCCTCGCCAGCTACCCCGGCTTCCACGTCCTCGCGCCACCCGGCCCGGGCTCCCCCTACGGCGTCTTCGAGGCGTCGTACGTGCCCCGCGACGAGGTCGAGCACCTCGCCGTACTCGACGACGGACGCCGTGTCCCCGTACCACCGGGCACCGACACCCTCGTACCCGACGCCGTACCGGAACCACCCCTTCCCGACCCCCTGCCACCGGGGCCCGCCCGGCGCGCCCCCCTCGGGCGCGTCGCCGGCGCCCGCAGCGGCGACAAGGGCGGCGACGCCAACGTCGGGGTGTGGGCCCGCACCGAGGAGTCCTGGCGCTGGCTCGCCCACACGCTCACCGTCGACGTCTTCCGCGCACTCCTCCCGGAGACCGCCGAACTGCCGGTCACCCGGCACGTCCTGCCCGGCTTGCGCGCGCTGAACTTCGTCGTCGAGGGCATCCTCGGCGCCGGTGTCGCCGCACAGCACCGCTTCGACCCACAGGCCAAGGGCCTCGGCGAGTGGCTGCGCTCCCGTCACCTGGACATCCCGGAGGCCCTGCTTTGACGGTCATCACCTCCGCCCTGGACATCCAGGGGCCGGACTACCGCGCGCACCGCGACACCATGCTCGCCAGACTCGCCGCCCTCGACGCCGAGCACGCCAAGGCCCTCGCGGGGGGCGGCGAGAAGTACGTCGCCCGGCACCGCGCACGCGGCAAGCTGCTCGCCCGCGAGCGCATCGAACTGCTCCTCGACCCCGACACGCCCTTCCTGGAGCTGTCCCCGCTGGCCGCCTGGGGGAGCGAGTACGCCGTCGGTGCCTCGCTCGTCACCGGGATCGGGGTGGTGGAGGGGGTGGAGTGCCTGATCACCGCCAACGACCCGACCGTGCGCGGGGGCGCCAGCAATCCGTGGTCGTTGAAGAAGGCACTGCGGGCCAATGACATCGCCCTGGCCAACCGGCTGCCCTGCATCAGCCTGGTCGAGTCGGGGGGCGCCGACCTGCCGTCCCAGAAGGAGATCTTCATCCCCGGAGGCGCCATCTTCCGGGACCTGACACGCCTGTCGGCGGCCGGGATCCCGACCGTGGCCGTCGTCTTCGGGAACTCCACGGCAGGGGGCGCCTACATCCCCGGCATGTCCGACCACGTGATCATGGTCAAGGAGCGGGCGAAGGTCTTCCTGGGCGGGCCGCCGCTGGTGAAGATGGCCACCGGGGAGGAGAGCGACGACGAGTCGCTCGGCGGTGCGGAGATGCACGCGCGCGTGTCGGGTCTCGCCGACCACTTCGCCGTCGACGAGACGGACGCGCTGCGGCAGGCACGGCGCGTCGTCGCCCGGCTCAACCACCGCAAGGCGTACGAGGATCCGGGACCGGCCGCACCTCCCAAGTACGACGAGGAGGAACTGCTCGGGATCGTCCCGGGCGACCTGAAGACGCCGTTCGACCCGCGCGAGGTCATCGCCCGGATCGTCGACGGCTCCGACTTCGACGAGTTCAAGCCCCTGTACGGCAGCAGTCTGGCGACCGGCTGGGCGTCCCTGCACGGCTACCCGATCGGGATCCTCGCCAACGCCCAGGGGGTGTTGTTCAGCGCGGAGTCCCAGAAGGCCGCCCAGTTCATCCAGCTCGCCAACCAGCGCGACATCCCGCTGCTCTTCCTGCACAACACCACCGGGTACATGGTCGGCAGGGAGTACGAGCAGGGCGGCATCATCAAGCACGGCGCGATGATGATCAACGCGGTCGCCAACAGCCGGGTGCCGCATCTGTCGGTGCTCATGGGCGCCTCGTACGGCGCCGGCCACTACGGCATGTGCGGGCGCGCCTACGACCCCCGCTTCCTGTTCGCCTGGCCCAGCGCCAAATCGGCCGTCATGGGGCCGCAGCAGCTCGCCGGCGTCCTGTCGATCGTCGCCCGGCAGTCCGCCGCCGCCAAGGGGCAGCCGTACGACGAGGAGGGCGACGCCGCCCTGCGCGCCATGGTGGAGCAGCAGATCGAGTCCGAGTCGCTGCCGATGTTCCTGTCCGGGCGGCTCTACGACGACGGAGTCATCGACCCGCGCGACACCCGCACGGTCCTGGGTCTGTGCCTGTCGGCCATCCACACGGCGCCGTACGAGGGTGCGCGCGGCGGCTTCGGCGTCTTCCGGATGTGAGGGTCATGATTACTTCTGTTCTGGTGGCGAACCGCGGCGAGATCGCCTGCCGAATCTTCCGCACCTGCGCCGAGTCGGGAATCCGGACGGTCGCCGTGTACTCGGACGCCGACGAGAACGCCCTCCACGCGCGCGTGGCCGACACGGCGGTACGGCTGCCGGGCACGACGCCCGCCGACACCTACCTGCGCGCCGACCTCGTGGTGAAGGCCGCCGTCAACGCGGGCGCGGACGCCGTGCACCCCGGCTACGGCTTCCTCTCCGAGAACGCCGACTTCGCGCGGGCCGTCCTGGACGCCGGCCTGGTCTGGATCGGGCCGCCGCCCGAGGCCATCGAGGCGATGGCCTCCAAGACCCGCGCGAAGGAGCTCATGGGGCTCGCGCCGCTGCCCCATGAGGCGGTGACGGAGGCGGACCTGCCGGTACTGGTGAAGGCGGCCGCAGGGGGCGGAGGGCGCGGAATGCGGATCGTGCGCCGCCTGGAGGAGCTGAGCGCCGCGCTGGAGAGCGCCCGCGCCGAAGCCGCGAGCGCCTTCGGCGACGGTGAGGTCTTCGTCGAGCCCTACGTGGAGAACGGCCGCCACGTGGAAGTGCAGGTCCTCGCCGACACACAGGGCACGGTCTGGGCGCTCGGCACCCGCGACTGCTCCCTCCAGCGACGCCACCAGAAGGTGATCGAGGAGGCGCCCGCACCCGGGCTCTCCGAGGCACTGGAGAACGAGTTGAAGGCGCTGGCCGTGCGCGCCGCCCGCGCCGTCGCCTACGTCGGCGCGGGCACCGTCGAGTTCCTCGTCGCCGACGGCCGCGCGCACTTCCTGGAGATGAACACCCGCCTCCAGGTCGAACACCCCGTCACGGAGGCGGTCTTCGGCCTCGACCTGGTGGCCGAACAGATTCGGGTGGCGGAAGGCGGTGAGCTGGCCTCCGAGCCGCCACGCGCGCGCGGTCACGCCGTCGAGGCCCGCCTCTACGCCGAGGACCCCGCGACCGACTGGACCCCGCAGACCGGCACCCTGCACCGCCTGACCGTCCCGGACGCCGTGCGCCTGGACACCGGCTACGACGACGGCGACGAGATCGGCGTCCACTACGACCCCATGCTCGCGAAGATCGTCGCCCACGCCCACACCCGGGCGGAAGCCGTCCGCAAGCTCGCCGGAGCGCTGGAACGCACCACCCTCCACGGCCCGGTCACCAACCGCGACCTCCTGATCCGCTCCCTGCGCCACGAGGAGTTCGCCTCCGCCCGCATGGACACCGGCTTCTACGACCGCCACCTCGCTGAACTGACCGCGGTGACCTCCGACCCGTACGCCCCCTTGGCCGCCGCCCTGGCGGAGGCGCAGCAGGGTTCCCGCTTCGGGGGCTGGCGCAATCTGCCGTCCCAACCGCAGAGGAAGCGGTACGCGATGGCGGGCCAGGAGGTCGAGGTCGCCTACTTTCACGGGCGGACCGGCCTCACGGCGGACGGCGTCCGGATCGTGCACGCGGACCCCGCCCTGGTCGTCCTGGAGATCGACGGCGTACGCCACCGCTTCGCGGTCGCCCGCTACGGCGACCGCGTCCACGTGAACGCCACGACCCTCACCGCCCTGCCCCGCTTCCCGGATCCGGAGGACCAGCACGCCCCCGGCTCCCTCATGGCCCCGATGCCGGGCACGGTCGTCAAGCTGGCGGACGGCCTCATCACCGGATCGAGTGTCCGGGCCGGTGAACCACTGCTCTGGCTCGAAGCGATGAAGATGCAACACCGCGTGTGCGCACCGGTGACGGGCACGGTGACGGCGCTGCAGGTGACGGAAGGCCAGCAGGTGGAGGTCGGCACCGTGCTGGCGGTAGTGCAAGAGACGCCCCAGGGGCGCGGGGCCGCATCGACACCCGGCTCCGCCACGTGAGCGCGACCACCCACGACGATCCGCACCCGAAGGAGCCACGGTGACCACCCTCGTCGAACCCGAAGAGCACAAGGCACTCCGAGAAGCGGTCTCCTCCTTCGCGAAGGGCCACTCGGGCGACTCCCGCACCCTCTGGCAGGAAGCCGCCGAACTCGGCTACATCGGCGTCAACCTGCCGGAGGCGTACGGCGGCGGGGGCGGCGGCATCACCGAACTCTCCCTCGTCCTCGAAGAGATGGGCGCCGCGGGCAACCCCCTTCTCATGATGATCGTCTCCCCGGCGATCTGCGGCACGGTGATCTCCCGCTTCGGCACCGACACCCAGAAGCAGGAGTGGCTCCCCGCCCTCGCGGACGGCACCCGCATGATGGCCTTCGGCATCACCGAACCCGACGCCGGCTCCAACAGCCACCGCCTCACCACGACCGCCCGCCGCGACGGCACCGACTGGCTGCTCACCGGCCGCAAGGTCTTCGTCTCCGGCGTCGACATCGCCGACGCCACCCTCATCGTCGGCCGCACCGAGGACGCCGGCACGGGCCGCCTCAAGCCCTGCCTGTTCATCGTCCCGCGCGACGCGGAAGGCTTCTCCCGGCACCCCATCGACATGGAACTGCACGGCACGGAGAAGCAGTTCGAGCTCGTCCTGGACGACGTACGGCTGCCCGCCGAGGCGCTCGTCGGCCACGAGGACGCCGGCCTGCTGCAACTCTTCGCCGGCCTCAACCCGGAACGGATCATGACGGCCGCCTTCGCGATCGGCATGGGCCGCCACGCCCTCTCCAAAGCCGTCGCGTACGCCCGCGACCGCACCGTCTGGACCACCCCGATCGGCGCCCACCAGGCCATCGCCCACCCCCTCGCCCAGGCGCACATCGACCTCGAACTGGCCCGTCTGATGATGCAGAAGGCCGCCCACCTCTACGACGCGGGGGACGACACCGGCGCGGGCGAGGCCGCCAACATGGCGAAGTACGCGGCGGGCGAGGCCTGCGTCAAAGCGGTCGACCAGGCGGTGCACACCCTCGGCGGCAACGGCCTCACGCGCGAGTTCGGCCTGGCCAGGCTGATAACGGCTTCGCGCGTGGCTCGTATCGCCCCGGTGAGCCGGGAGATGATTCTCAACTACGTCTCCCACCAGACCCTGGGCCTGCCCAAGTCGTACTAGGCCGCCGCCTTGGAGGAACCGTGTTCCGCAGCGAGTACGCAGACGTCCCACCCGTAGAACTCCCCATCCACGACGCCGTGCTGGGCCGGGCCGCCGCATACGGCGACGCCCCCGCGCTGATCGACGGCACGGACGGCACCACCCTCAGCTACGAGCAGGTGGACCGGTTCCACCGGCGCGTCGCCGCCGCACTCGCCGAGGCCGGCGTGCGCAAGGGAGACGTGCTGGCGCTCCACAGCCCCAACACCGTCGCCTTCCCGATCGCCTTCTACGCGGCCACCCGCGCAGGCGCCTCCGTCACCACCGTGCATCCGCTCGCCACGGCGGAGGAGTTCGCCAAACAGCTCGGTGACTCCGGGGCCCGCTGGATCGTCACCGTCTCCCCGTTCCTGGAGACCGCCCGCAGGGCCGCCGAACTCGCCGGCGGCGTGAAAGAGATCTTCGTCTGCGACAGCGCGCCCGGACACCGCTCACTGATCGACATGCTCGCCTCCGCCGCCCCCGAGCCGCACCTCGACATCGACCCCGTGGCCGACGTGGCGGCACTGCCGTACTCCTCCGGCACCACCGGCGTCCCCAAGGGCGTGATGCTCACCCACCGGCAGATCGCCACCAACCTCGCCCAGCTCGAACCGGCGATCTCGGCCGGCCCCGGCGACCGCATCCTCGCCGTACTGCCCTTCTTCCACATCTACGGCCTCACCGCCCTGATGAACGCCCCCCTGCGCCAGGGCGCCACCGTCGTCGTCCTGCCCCGCTTCGAACTGGAGACCTTCCTCGCCGCCGTCCAGACCCACCGCATCACCGGCCTGTACGTCGCCCCGCCGATCGTCCTCGCCCTCGCCAAGCACCCGGCGGTCGCCCAGTACGACCTGTCGTCCCTGAAGTACGTCATCAGCGCGGCCGCACCCCTGGACGCCGATCTCGCCGCCGCCTGCGCCGACCGCCTCGGCCTGCCGCCCCTCGGCCAGGCCTACGGCATGACGGAACTGTCCCCCGGCACCCACGTCGTCCCCCTGGACGCCATGCGCGACGCCCCCGCCGGCACCGTCGGCAAACTCATCGCCGGCACCGAGATGCGCATCGTCTCCCTCGACGACCCCGGCAAGGACCTCGGCGTGGGCGAGGACGGCGAGATCCTCATCCGGGGCCCGCAGGTCATGAAGGGCTACCTCGGCCACCCCGACGCCACCGCCGCCATGATCGACACCGACGGCTGGCTGCACACCGGCGACATCGGGCGCGTCGACGCGAACGGCTGGCTCTTCGTCATCGACCGCGTCAAGGAACTCATCAAGTACAAGGGTTTCCAGGTGGCCCCCGCCGAACTGGAGGCTCTCCTGCTCACCCACCCCGCCGTCGCGGACGCGGCCGTCATCGGCGTCTACAACGACGACGGCAACGAAGTCCCGCACGCCTACGTCGTCCGCCAGCCGACCTCCCCCGACGTCTCCGAAGGAGAGATCGCGATGTACGTCGCCGAACGGGTCGCCCCCTACAAACGCGTCCGCCACGTCACCTTCGTCGACGCCGTACCGAGGGCCGCCTCCGGGAAGATCCTGCGCCGGCAGCTGAGGAAGACCCCATGACCCTGATCGACCGGACCCGCGCGCGAGGCGTCGAGACCCTGAGCCTCGACGCCGTCGACACCCGCAACGCCCTGTCCTCGGCCCTCCTCGGGGAACTGGCCGACGCGCTCACCGACTGCGCAGAGGACACCGACGTCCGCGCGGTCCTCCTCACCCACACCGGCGGCACCTTCTGCGCGGGCGCCGACCTGCGCGACCCACCCGCCCCGGACGCCTTGACAGGCCTGCTGCGGCAGATCGTCGAGCTGCCCAAACCGGTCGTCGCCCGGGTCACCGGCCACGTCCGGGCCGGCGGCCTCGGCCTCCTCGCCGCCTGCGACATCACCGCCGCCTCCACCGAGTCGACCTTCGCCTTCACCGAGGTGCGGATCGGACTGGCACCCGCGGTGATCTCCCTCCCCCTGCTCCCCCGCACCGACCCGCGCGCCCTCTCCCGCTACTACCTCACCGGCGAGCGCTTCCACGCCCCCGAGGCGGCCCGCATCGGCCTGCTCACCGCGGCCGGCGACGATGTCGACGCCGTCCTGGCCCCCGTCCTGGACGGACTGCGCAGATCCGCCCCCCAGGGCCTCGCCGAGACGAAACGGCTGCTCACGGCCGGGGTGCTGGAGACCTTCGACCGAGACGGGGCCGACCTCACCGCGCTCTCGGCCCGCCTGTTCGCCTCCCCGCAGGCGCGCGAGGGGATGACGGCCTTCCTCGAACGACGGGATCCCGCATGGGTGCTGTGACCGCGGCCGACCGTGTCCCGGGCGACCGCGTCCCCAAGCAGGACCGCAGCCGGGCCACCCGGCAGCGACTCCTCGAAGCGGCCGTGTCCTGCCTCGCCGAACACGGCTGGGCGGGCTCCACCGTCACCGTCGTCGCCGAACGCGCGGGCGTCTCCCGAGGCGCCGCCCAGCACCACTTCCCCACCCGGGAGGACCTCTTCACCGCCGCCGTCGAATACGTCGCCGAGGAACGCTCCACCGCACTGTGCGCCCTCTTCCCCGAAGGCGGCGCCGAACGCCACGCGGTCGTCTCCGCCCTCGTCGACCTCTACACCGGTCCCCTCTTCCGGGCCGCCCTCCACCTGTGGGTGGCCGCCTCCAACGAAGAGCAACTGCGCCCCCGCGTCACCGAACTCGAAGCCCGCGTCGGCCGCGAGACCCACCGGATGGCCGTCGAACTCCTCGGCGCCGACGAATCCCTCCCCGGCGTCCGCGAAACCGTCCAGGGCCTGCTCGACATGGCCCGCGGCCTCGGCCTCGCCAACCTCCTCACCGACGACGCCGGACGCCGGGAACGGGTGGTGGACCAGTGGGCAGGGCTGCTGGACAGGGTGCTGGAAGACCGACGGGACTGATGGGGGACCGCTTCTCACGGACTGAGCCGCTCCACCCGCCAGCCCCCGTCCGCCCGCGCCACGTACTGCAGCCGGTCGTGCAGCCGGTTCTCACGGCCCTGCCAGAACTCCACCACCTCCGGCGCCACCCGGAAGCCGCCCCAGTGCGGTGGCACCGGCACCTGCTCACCCTCCGGATAGCGAGCCGCGAGCTCGGCGTAGGAAGCGTCCAGGTCGGCGCGGGAGGCGATCACCGAGGACTGGCCACTGGCCCAGGCACCCAGCTGGGAACCGTGCGGCCGGGTGCGGAAGTACGCCGCCGTCTCGTCCCGTCCCGTCCGGCGGGCCACACCCCGCACGATGACCTGGCGGGCCATCGCATGCCACGGGAAGAGCAGCGACACATACGGGTTCTCCGCGAGATCGCGGGCCTTACGGGAGTCGTAGTTGGTGTAGAAGACGAAACCCCGCTCGTCGAACTGCTTCAACAGCACCGTACGAGAACTGGGCCGGCCCGCCGCGTCCGCGGTGGAGACGACCATGGCGTTCGGCTCGAACAGATGGGCCTCGATGGCCGCCTCCTTGAACCAGTGCGCGAACTGCTCCACGGGCGTGGCGGCCAGATCGGCCTCGGCGATCCCCTCCGCCCGGTACTGCTTGCGCATGGACGCGGGATCGGGGACGGGGCCGGAGTAGACGGAGTCTGCGTCGGTCACGTGGTCATCCTGCCGCATGGAACACCTCCACGTACCGGGTGGCACTGAGTGCCGCAACCACTCCCCAAATGTGACACTCGGGGATATGGTGCAGATGCCATCCCGGTGGGGTGACCGCCGGCCGCGAAGGGCATCACCGGGGTGACCGCCCACGACCGCGAGTCCGCACATCGACGTGCACGGGACCGCGGATCCGCCGGCGCCACATGTCGCACACATCACGAGGAGCCGCCTGATGTCCGACTTCGTACCCGGGCTCGAAGGAGTCGTCGCGTTCGAGACGGAGATCGCCGAACCGGACAAGGAAGGCGGCGCCCTGCGATACCGGGGCGTCGACATCGAGGACCTGGTCGGCCACGTCTCGTTCGGCAACGTCTGGGGCCTGCTCGTCGACGGCGCCTTCAACCCCGGCCTGCCGCCCGCCGAGCCCTTCCCCATCCCCGTACACTCCGGCGACATCCGCGTCGACGTCCAGTCCGCACTCGCCATGCTCGCACCCGTCTGGGGCCTCGAACCCCTCCTCGACATCGATGCCGAGCAGGCCCGCGAGGACCTCGCCCGCGCCGCCGTCATGGCCCTCTCCTACGTCGCCCAGTCCGCACGCGGCCAGGGCCGCCCCATGGTCCCGCAGCGCGAGATCGACAAGGCGCAGTCCGTCGTCGAACGCTTCATGATCCGCTGGCGCGGCGAACCCGACCCCAAGCACGTCGCGGCGGTCGACGCCTACTGGACCTCGGCGGCCGAACACGGCATGAACGCCTCCACCTTCACGGCCAGGGTCATCGCCTCCACCGGCGCCGACGTGGCGGCCGCGCTGTCGGGCGCCGTAGGAGCCATGTCCGGCCCCCTCCACGGCGGCGCCCCCTCCCGCGTCCTCGGCATGATCGAGGAGATCGAACGCACCGGCGACGCCGAGGCCTACGTCAAGCAGGCCCTCGACAAGGGCGAACGCCTCATGGGCTTCGGCCACCGCGTCTACCGCGCCGAAGACCCCCGCGCGCGCGTCCTGCGCCGCACCGCCCGCGAACTCGGCGCACCCCGCTTCGAGATCGCCGAGGCCCTGGAGAAGGCCGCCCTCGCCGAACTCCACGCCCGCCGCCCCGACCGCGTCCTCGCGACCAACGTCGAGTTCTGGGCGGCCATCATCCTCGACTTCGCCGAGGTCCCGGCGCACATGTTCACCTCCATGTTCACCTGCGCCCGCACCGCCGGCTGGTCGGCCCACATCCTCGAACAGAAGCGCACCGGCCGCCTGGTCCGCCCCTCCGCCCGGTACATCGGCCCCGGCACCCGCAGCCCCCAGGACGTCGAGGGCTACACGGACATCGCCCACTAGGGCGTGTTTCGAAAGTCCCGTCTGGCCCGCGACGCGAAACGCAGACGACCCGCGAGTCTGGTCCTCCTCCAGGAGGGGGCCGGCCGGACGTACCGGCGACTCGCGGGTCGGGTGACTGCGTTGGTTTGGCCGGCTGCGTGTGTCTCGCACACGCCGGCCCGGCACCACACTGAGTCGGCGACGGGCCGCTAGCCCGCAGCCACCTCCGACGTCCGGTGTGCGTACATGCTCCGAACCACCTCCTCTCTTCGGTGCGCCCACCTTAAGAAGCGCGCTCCGGTCGCTCAAGTGTTTTTTTCCGAGGCGGTGATGGCGAGGCCTGCGGCCGGACGCTGAACCCGTGTTCGTCCCCCCGCCGCGAGAGCCGGCCGCTCCCCCTATCGTTCCGGCCATGACAGAGCGACGCGCCATCCTCAGTGGTTCGACCTTCGAGGAGCAGATCGGGTACGCCCGTGCCGTGGTCGACGGTGACCGGGTGCACGTGTCCGGGACGACCGGGTTCGACTACGCGACGATGACCATCTCCGACGACGTCGTGGAGCAGGCCGAGCAGTGTCTGCGGAACATCGGGGCGGCCCTCGCGGAGGCGGGGTGCGGGTTCGGGGACGTGGTGCGGGTGCGGTATCTGCTGCCCGCGCGGGAGGACTTCGAGCCGTGCTGGCCGGTGCTGCGGCGGGCGTTCGGGGAGGTGCGGCCGGCGGCGACGATGCTGGTGTGCGGGTTGTCGGATCCTCGGATGCGGATCGAGATCGAGGTGGATGCGCGGCGGGGGTCGGGGAGCGGGGCGCGAACGCGTTGACGCGCGTGCGGGGGCGCGGTTCGCTGCTGTCGTGATCCACTGTGCGGCCGCCTGAGGGCGAGGACGTGCCGAGGTGGAGCGGTACCTCCTCGACGGTGAGACGGTGGAATGGGTGGACCTGCGGCTGATGCCCGGCCCGGGCCGGCCGGTGCGGTACAACGATTCCTCTGCAATCTTGCGGGAACCATATGTGGGCTGCGTCACGTTCGAGTTGAATGAGGGCACGTGAGCGAACCTGCAGGGGGTCCAGGTGAGTGCTTCCCGGCGTAGTGGGACCACCGACGAGCTGGGGCCGGACGAGCCCGAGCGGCCGGACGGTCCCGGCGGCCCCGACGGCGCGGATCTTCTGGCCGCGCTGCTCGACGGCATGGACGCGGCTTTGTGCGCCTTCGACGTGGACGGCGTCGTCACCCACTGGAACCGGGAGGCCGAGCGCATCCTCGGCTGGAGCGCCACCGAGGCCGTCGGTCGGCATGGCTTCGCGGGCTGGGCGGTGCGTGAGGCCGACGCGGAGGAGGTTGAGAGCCGGCTGATGTCGGCGATGCACGCGCCCGGTCGACAGGTGCACGAGTTCGCGCTGCTGACGAAGGACGGCGGGCGGGTGCTCGTGCGGACGCAGTCGGCCGCCGTGCGCGGGCCCGACGGGAAGCCCGCGGGGCTGTACTGCGCCTTCAGCGAGGTGCATGCCCAGATCGATCTCGAGCGTTCCATCGCGCTCAGTGAGGCCCTCTTCGACGACGCGTCCTGGGGAGTCGTCCTGGTCGACGCCGACCTGCGCCCGGCCGTGGTCAACGCGCATGCCGCCCGGGCGCTCGGTACGGGCCGTACGGCGGTCCTGGGCCGCCCGCTGGGCGACCTGCTCACCCGGGGCGTGGAGGAGCTGGAGAACGCGCTGACACACGTCCTCGCCGAGGGCGCCCCGCCGGCCCCCGCCGAGATCTGGGTCGGGGTGCGCACCCCGGAGGGGGAGAAGCGGCGCTGCTGGCGCAGCGGCTTCCTGCGGTTGGCCTCGCCGCTCGCGGAGGAACCGGTGCCGCTCGGTGTCGGCTGGCTGTTCCAGGACGTCACCGAGGCCAAGCAGGGTGAGCAGGAGGCGGCGCTGCTGCGGTTCCGCACCAACCAGCTGCATCGGGCGGCCCGTGCGGCGGCGGAGTGCGAGGACCCCGCGGAGGCGGCCACCGTCCATCTCGACTTCGCGCTGGCGGGATTCGCCGACCACGCCCTGATCGACCGTGTCGCGGGTGGTGCGGCGGCCGACGGGGAGGTGGCCACGGGGCCGCTGCGGCTGGTGCGGGTCGCGGCCACTCCGTCGGGCGGCCCGGGTCCGAGCGTGCTCACCGGGTACGCCGGTCTGCCCGTCCGTTACGGGGAGGGGCATCCGGCGTTGCAGTGCGTGGCCCGGGCCGGTTCGGTGCGGGCGGGCGCGGGGAGCGTGGCGGCCGAGGAGGCGCGGGAGTGGGCGCGGGCCCGCCGGTGGCCGGAGGACACCGTGTACGCGTTGTGCGCGGTGCTGCGCAGCCGGGGCCGCACGCTGGGTGTCGTGACGTTCCTGCGCGGTGCCGGCCGCGCCGCTTTCGAGCGTTCCGACGCGACCTACGCCGAGGATGTCGCCGTGCGGATAGCGGCGGCTCTGGATCTGGCCGGCCTGGCGGCGGGGGGCGACGACGACGTCTGATGCCCGTCTCCTCCCGGGCCGCGTTCAGTGCTGGTGGAAGATCCGGTCGCCGTACTCCTCCATCACGCGTTTGTTCCAGTCGTGGCCGCCGTCGACGTTGCCGGAGCGCAGGAGCGGGGGCTCGATGCCGCGGGCGGCGAGGGAGCCGGCCGCGGTGGCCATGACGGCCTGGAGGAGGGCCGAGGTGACGACGGTGGAGGCGGGGGCGAAGGGGGCGGGGACGGTGTCCAGGGTGAGCTCGGCGTCGCCGACGGCGATCTTCGAGTCCAGGACGATGTCGCAGTGGTCCTTGAGGAACGTCCCCGAGGGGTTGCGGGGCTTCGTCTCCGAGGCGTACGCCACCGAGGTCACGCCGATGACCTTCACGCCGAGGGCGCGCGCGTGGAGGGCCATCTCCACGGGCAGGGCGTTGCGGCCGGACAGGGAGATGATCACGAGGGCGTCGCCGGCGCGGAGCGGGGACGTGTCCAGGAGGACGCTCGCGAGGCCGTCGACGCGTTCCAGGGCGGAGCCGAGGGTGGCGGGCCTGACGTCGACGCCGACGAGGCCGGGTGCGGCGAGGAGGTTCATCAGGGCGAGGCCGCCCGCGCGGTACACGAGGTCCTGGGCGGGGAGGGAGGAGTGGCCGGCGCCGAAGGCGAAGAGGCGGCCGCCCGCGGCGACGGTGTCGGCGAGGAGCGTGCCGGCGGCCCGTACGGTCTCGGCCTCCTCGTCGCGGACCCGTTGGAGCAGGCCGATCGCGGCGTCGAAGAACTGGGCGGCGAGCCTGTGGTCGCTCATCCGAGGGGCCCCTTTGCCGGGTCGGGTGGCGGGCCACCGTCGGTGTCGGTGCCCTGTGTCGCGGATCACTGTGTGGTCTGGACCAGTGCGCTGTCAATACGGCCATGGTGCGGTCCCCGCGCGGTAGGAGTGCTCCGGCGTAACCGCCTCGTTGCAACGGCGCGGCACGGTTGTCAGTGGTATCCGGCAGAATTGGGGTCAGGGCCAGCGCACGCGCCGGAGAGCCGTCGAGCCTTCGGCAGATCTCATCGAGGGGCACTAATGTCCGGACTGATCGACACCACGGAGATGTATCTCCGCACCATCCTCGAGCTGGAGGAGGAAGGTGTGGTCCCCATGCGCGCCCGGATCGCCGAGCGGCTCGACCAGAGCGGGCCGACGGTCAGCCAGACGGTGGCGCGCATGGAGCGTGACGGCCTGGTCTCGGTGGCCAGTGACCGGCACCTGGAGCTGACGGACGAGGGCCGCCGGCTGGCCACGCGGGTGATGCGCAAGCACCGCCTCGCCGAGTGTCTCCTGGTGGACGTGATCGGCCTGGAGTGGGAGCAGGTGCACGCCGAGGCGTGTCGCTGGGAGCACGTGATGAGCGAGGCGGTGGAGCGCCGCGTCCTCGAGCTGCTGCGCCACCCCACCGAGTCGCCGTACGGCAACCCCATCCCCGGTCTGGAGGAGCTGGGCGAGAAGGACGGCGCGGATCCGTTCCTGGACGAGGGCATGGTCTCGCTGGCCGACCTCGATCCGGGTCTGGAGGGCAAGACGGTGGTGGTGCGCCGGATCGGTGAGCCGATCCAGACGGACGCGCAGCTGATGTACACGCTGCGTCGGGCGGGTGTGCAGCCCGGTTCGGTGGTGAGTGTGACGGAGTCGGCGGGCGGTGTGCTGGTCGGCAGTGGGGGCGAGGCGGCCGAGCTGGTGTCCGACGTCGCTTCCCATGTGTTCGTCGCCAAGCGCTGAGCGCCGTTGAAGGCCGGGGGCACGGCTGACCACTGCTGAGCTTCTGCTGAGCAGTGCTCAACTTCTGTGGTCCATGGGGCAGTTGGGGCTTCGCTCGAACCGGTCGAAATTCAGGATTCCCTGCGCCGAATCGCAGCGCCCCGGCGGTTCGCGTGCCAGTCTGTCGCGTGAGGCATATGGCCTGAGGGGGCGGGGATGGGGTGCCGCAGACAAGTGGAGGGCCCCGGTGCCGTGTGGCACCGGGGCCTGTCCTCCCCTGTTGCGACCCGGAGCCCCGAGCTCTCAGGGTCGTTCCCCTCGGACCGGTTTCCCCGAGCGGTCCGCCTCCCGTTGAAGGTCTCCCCGCAGCGACGGCGATCATTCCTTGAGTATGGTCACTCGAACGAGGGGTGTTGGTCGCGGAGAGTGCGCTTCTCGAAAAGGTATTCGATAGCCTGCGGGTGATGAAGGGCAGCACCGAGGGCATCAGCAGCACACCGGTACGACGGCTAGGGGGGTGCCAGGATCCATGGCGCGACGCATCGACGTGACGGGGGCGGGCGGCGTACGCCTGGCGGCCTGGGAGTTCGGCGACCCGCTCAAGAGCGGGGCGGACCCCGTGATCCCCGCACAGTCCACGGCCGAGCGGCAGACGCCGCCCGCGGAGCCCGGGCGGACCTCCGGCGTCCTCTTACTGCACGGGCTGATGGGCCGGGCCTCGCACTGGGCGTCCACCGCCCGCTGGCTCTCCGAGCGGCACCGCGCGGTCGCCCTGGACCAGCGCGGCCACGGCCAGAGCGAGAAGCCCCCCGAGGCCGCCTTCACCCGCGAGGCCTACGTCGAGGACGCGGAGGCCGCCCTTGAACAGCTGGGCCTGGCCCCGGCCCTTCTCGTCGGCCACGCCATGGGAGCCCTCACCGCCTGGCAGCTCGCCGCGAAACGCCCCGACCTGGTACGCGGGGTGATCATCTGCGACATGCGGGCCTCCGCGCTCGGCGCCGCCTCGCAGCGCGAGTGGGCCGACTGGTTCAAGTCCTGGCCGCTCCCCTTCGCCACCCTCGCCGACGTCCGCAAGTGGTTCGGCGAGGACGACCCCTGGGTGGAGCGCCCGAACCCCGCACGCGGCGAGTTCTACGCCGAGGTGATGCAGGAGTCTCCCCACGGCTGGCGCCCCGTCTTCGAACCCGAGCAGATGCTGAAGTCCCGCGAGACCTGGGTGTACGACGCCCACTGGGAGGAGCTCACCCAGGTCCAGTGCCCCGCCCTGGTCGTCCGCGGGCTCGACGGCGAACTCGGCCGGGCCGAGGCCCAGGAGATGGTCCGCGTCCTGCCCCGCGGCGAGTACGCGGAGGTCGCCGACGCCGGCCACCTCGTCCACTACGACCAGCCGGAGGCCTGGCGCACGGCGATCGAACCGTTCCTGGACGCCGTACTCAGCACGCCGTAAGAGGCACCTCTCCCTTGCGAGCGCCTCGTGGTCACCCCTGGCTGACCGCCGCCAGGATCTCCGGCAGCCGGTCCGCCACGCGCGGTGCCGCCAGCCGCAGCCCCAGCAGCGTGATCCCCGCCCCGTACAGCGCGCCCACCGGAAGCAGCACCCAACTCCACGCGTCACCCCGCGCACTGATGTTCAGCCAGACCGTCGCCGCGATGACGGGCGCGCACAGCAGGGCCGCCGAGACCATGCCCCCGACGACCGCGATCCAGGCGAGCCCGGCCTGGCCGGGGGCGACGTTCTTGTGGCCCTCCTGCGGTATCGAGTAGGGGAAGCGGGCCGACGTCCACGCACCGGTCGTCAGCATCGCCCCGAGCAGCGCCAGCGACAGCCCCAGCGCCTCCGGCAGCTTCGGCCAGTCCCCGAGCAGCGCGGTGGTCACCACGGTCACGAGCGTCGCGTACGGCAGGGTGATCACCAGCAGCGCGAGCGCACGCGCACGGAGTTCGACGTAGGCGTCCCGGCGCGAGGAGATCGTCATCGCGACCATCCAGAACGCCGAGGTGTCCTGCCCGAACTGGTTGTACATCTGGATGCCGAGCATCCCGGCGGCGAAACAGGCGAAGTAGATCGAACCGGTGCCCTGCAGCGCGTTGAACACGGGCACGATCAGCCCGATCGCCAGGGACGTCACCCAGGCCGCCTTCGTCTTCGGGTCGCGCCAGATGTACCGCAGGCTGCGTTCCACCACGGTTGCGGTACGCCCGTCCGGCAGCAGCCGCGCCCAGCCCGACGCGCTCCGCCGGTCCCGGGCGCCGTGCTCGGCGGCCTGCAGCGTCGAACCGTCCGGCGAGGTCATCAGCCGGGTCAGGCTTCGCGCCCACACCCCCAGGAGCCCCGCCAACGCCCCCAAGCTGAGCGCGAGCTGCACAGCCGCGACCCCGTACGCCCCCGCGCTCACCGAGTCCACGGCGCCCACCGCCGAGGCCGGCGGCAGCCACCGCAGCACGTCCGCGACGGGATCGAGCTGCCCGAGCCCTCTCGTCCCCAGCCGCTGCGCCCCGAAGTTGACGACCTGCGCCCCCACCGCGACGGCAAGGCCGCTCAGCACCGCCAGATCGCGCCCCCTGCGACTGCTGAGCAACCGCACGTTCGCGATGGCGACGGCCCGCGCGAGCGCCACACAGACCAGCAGCCCGACGACGACGGCGACCACCCCGACGGCCCAGCCGGCCACCCCGTGCGCCACGCTGACGACGGATCCCACCAGCAGCAGCACGGTGAACAACGGCCCGATGCCCACCAGCGAGGCCGCCAGCAACGCCCGCACCAGCGGCCGGGGCCGCAGCGGCAGCATCACCAGCCGGCCCGGATCGAGCGTCTCGTCCCCGCCGGGAAAGAACAGCGGCATCACCGCCCACCCCAGCCCCAGCACCGCGACCAGCAGCACCACGAGCGAGCCGGCATGCGCATGCCCCCGCAGCGCGATCAGCCCGATCAGCTGGAGCGCCGCGAACAACAACGCGAACACCGCGGACGCCGCATACGCGGCCCGCCGTCCCCCGGACCGCCTGAGCCCGTTGCGCAACAGCGACAGCTTCAGCCGTACGACGACGGAGACCAGTCCCGGGACGGAGGCCACCCC
Source organism: Streptomyces sp. NPDC049687 (assembly GCF_044465285.1). Classification (NCBI taxonomy): domain Bacteria; kingdom Bacillati; phylum Actinomycetota; class Actinomycetes; order Kitasatosporales; family Streptomycetaceae; genus Streptomyces; species Streptomyces sp. NPDC049687. The sequence goes on along the minus strand of NZ_JBITLN010000007.1, from coordinate 410,323 downwards.
GCTCACCGGGCCGCCCCGCCGCCCAGCCAGTCGAGATCCGCCCCGGCGTCCCGCCCCTGCACGCCCACCAGTTCGAGGAACGCCCGTTGCAGCGAGGGAGCGGCCCCACGCACCTCCTCGAGGGTCCCGTGGGCCCGGATACGCCCCGCCGCCATCACGGCCACCCAGTCGCACAACGACTCGACGAGTTCCATCACATGCGAGGAGAAGACGACCGTGGCACCGGAAGCGGTGTACCGCTCCAGCACCTCCCGAATGGTCTGCGCGGAGACGGGATCGACGCCCTCGAACGGCTCGTCGAGGAAGAGGACCTCGGGATTGTGGAGGAGTGCGGCCGCGAGCCCGATCTTCTTCCGCATGCCGGTCGAGTAGTCGACGACGAGTCTGTGCTGGGCGCCGGCGAGGTCGAGGACGTCCAGCAACTGCGTGGCCCGCTTGTCGACCTCGGCCCCGGGCAGTCCGCGCAACCGCCCGCTGTACCCGAGCAGTTCCCGCCCCGAGAGCCGCTCGAACAGCCGCAGCCCCTCCGGCAGCACCCCGATCCGCGCCTTCACCTCGACGGGATCCCGCCACACGTCCCGTCCGACCACCTCGACGACCCCCTGATCGGGCCGCAGTAACCCGGTCACCATGGAGAGGGTGGTGGTCTTCCCGGCCCCGTTGGGCCCGACAAGCCCGATGAACTTCCCGGAGGGAAGATCGAGATCAATACCGGCGACGGCGACTTGCTGCCCGAACCGCTTCCACAGACCACGTACGCGTACGGACGTCATGCGCAAACCCTACGGCGCGACAACCAGCCCAAGAGGGGCGCGGGGAAGCGCGCGGGCAACCACGGACCGCCCGAACCCGGCGACGGCGAAGAGCTCTACCGATCCCGACCGCACGCATAGGCGAGCGGCGAGATCAGCTCCTCTGCGTCCGGCAACCACCGATTCGCAGCGGTAGGGCGGCAGGCCCACTGCACAGCCCCCCGAGACCCGAACCGAGTGGGCGGCGCGGCGACATACGCCCCCTCCCCGAGCGTCACGAGATCAAGAGCCGCGGGAGACCAGCCCAGCGTGCGCACCAGATCCGGCACCTTCGCCGAGGCCCCGGTCAGCACGAAGAACTGCATCCGCCGGTTCGGCGCCGACGTCACAGGTCCGAGCGTCAGCTCCATCCGCTGCATCCGGGCCAGCGCGAGAAACCCGGCCGTCTCCGGAACGCAGATCGCGTCGAACGTGCGCCCCGTGGGCAGCAGGATCGACGCGGCCGGCTGCTTCTGCCACATCCGGCGCGCGACGGTCGCACTGCCCGTCGCCTGTGCCGCCCAGTCCGGCCCCGCGGGATGCGCCCCCGGCGCCGCACACGCTGCGTCGCCGCAGGAGCAGCGCTGCACTCCGCCGACGGCTTCGAGCCAGGTGCCGGGGAAGACGTCCCAGTGACGTTCCTCGGCGTAGCGAACAGCGGTCTCCAGCAGCGATTCCCCGCGCTGCTTCGGGATTTGAGTGGCGTCGGCGCCCGCGATGGTCTCTTCCACGATGAGCACAACTCTAGCGGTCACCAGGGGTTACGCCCGCCACTGTGCGCGGGGGAGGAGCATCGATTCCGCGTTCGGGGCGCATGGATGCACGAGTGGGGGCGCGTGGCAGGAAGGGGCGCGGGAGCGGGTAGTCACGGAGGGGGGCGGGCTTCCGCCGGTAACCAGGAAATACTCGGCAATCCGCACATGCCTCGCATTTTCGGTATGCCCACGGGGCATCGATCTTCTCGGCCGGAACTTCTCGGTGCGGAACTCCACAGGGGGTAGTGCCAATGGCCGCAAGGCCTCTAGTCGCGCGGCAGCCGAACGAACGGTTGCAGGCGCTCATCCAGGAGGCGGGGTGCTCGAACGCCGGGCTCGCCCGCCGCGTCAACATGTGCGGCGCCGAGCACGGTCTCGACCTGCGCTACGACAAGACGTCCGTGGCCCGTTGGCTGCGCGGCCAGCAGCCGCGCGGGCGCGCCCCGGCGATCATCGCCGAGGCTCTGGGCCGCAAGCTCGGCCGTACGGTCACGATCGACGAGATCGGCATGGCCAACGGCAAGAACCTCGCCTCGGGTGTGGGTCTCCAGTTCTCGCCGACGGTACTGGGGGCCATCGAGCAGGTCTGCGAGCTGTGGCGCAGTGACGTGGGCCGGCGGGACTTCCTCTCCGGTTCGTCCGTGGCCGCCTCGGCGCTGGTGGAGCCGAGCCGCGACTGGCTGATCTCGTCGCCCGACGCCCAGGTGGCGCGTTCGGCGGGGCCGCGGGTGGGGCTGTCCGACGTGGCGGCGGTGAAGGCGATGACCCAGGCGCTGGTCGACCTGGACCACCAGTACGGCAGCGGGCATGTCCGCCCGGTCGTGGTGCACTACCTCAACAGCGTCGTCTCGGGTCTGCTGGCCGGCTCCTACCGGGAGGCGGTGGGCCGTGAACTCTTCGCCGCCGTGGCCCGTCTGACCGAACTCGCCGGGTACATGGCCGTCGACACCGGCCAACCCGGCCTGGCCCAGCGGTACTACATCCAGGCCCTGCGTCTCGCGCAGGCGGCGGGCGACCGGGGGTACGGCGGTTACGTCCTCGCCGCCTCCATGAGCCACCTCGCCGCCCAGCTCGGAAACCCGCGCGAGATCGCCCAGTTGGCGCGCGCGGCGCAGGAGGGGGCGCGGGGGAGTGTGACACCGCGCGCGGAGGCGATGTTCCTCGCGGCGGAGGCGCGCGGTCACGCCCTGATGGGCGACGCACGGGCGGCGCACCTGGCGTCCGGGCGGGCGGTGTCGGCGCTGGAGGCGGCCGATCCGTCCTCGGGCGACGACCCGGTGTGGATCGCGCACTTCGACGAGGCCTATCTGGCCGACGAGTTGGCGCACTGCCACCGCGACCTGGGCCAGGCCGAGGCGGCGGTGCGGTGCGCCGAGCAGTCGTTGGCCGGGCATCCGGAGAGCAGGGCGCGGCGCAGGGCCATCGGCTACGTCCTCCTCGCCACCGCGCAGGCGCAGCAGCGCGAGGTCGAGCAGGCCTGCAACACCGGTCTGAAGGCGGTGGAGTTGCTGGAGACCCTCCGTTCCAACCGGGGCGCGGAGTACCTGGAGGACCTCCAGCAGCGGCTGGAGCCGTACCGGGACGAGCCGGTGGTGAGGGAGTTCGGGGCGCGGCTGGAGCTGCAGACCGCGGCGTGAACGGACGGGGCGCCGGAGCGTGAACGCACGGGAAAGCGTGGTTCCCGCGCGGGAGGCGACGGGACAGCGCACGGCGCTCCGGATCCGTCACGGACGTCACTGGGAGGGAGATCACGTCCTGAGCTGCGTGGCACGGGGTTCCGGGGACCCGGTAGCGTGAGCCGACGATTCCCGCAGTCCCCCGTTCGTAGGAGTCCCGGTGACGCAGAGTGGACAGGGCGAGGAGCCCTCGGCGCGGCCCGCGCACGAAGGCATCGTGCTGCCCTCGGACGGGGGTGAGCCCCTGCTCCCGGGCATGACGTCGAGCGGCTCCCGTCCGGCCCCGCAGCAGCCGGCTCCGCACCCCGGTCAGCAGCCCGGTCCGTACGGAGCTCAGTCGTACGGTCAGCAGGCGCCGACCGGCGGGCAGACCTGGGGCCAGCCGTGGGGGCCCGACCAGCAGCCGGCGGCCCCGCAGCCGGAGCAGGGCTGGCCGCTGCCCGCTGACCAGCAGTCCCAGCAGTGGGGCACCCAGCAGCCGGACGCCTGGGGCGCGGGCCCGCTCCCGCCCGAGGGGACACCGGCACCGGCGTCGCCGCCGTCGTACGGCCAGAGCGCGCCGGCACCGGCGTCGCCGCCGTCGTACGGTCAGGGGGCGGCCGGTGTGCCGTTGCCGCCGGTCGTCGACGAGGGCGCCACCCAGTACATACCGCCGGTCCCGGCCGGGCCGGTCGACGACGGGCGGACCCAGTACCTGCCGCCCGTCCCCGCCTCCGGCCCCGCCCCGGGCGGCGACGAGGGCGCGACGCAGTACATCCCGCCGGTCCGTCCCGGCGCGCTGCCGCCCGAGGCGCCGGCCGAGTCGACGCATTTCCTGGGCACCGGCGCGCAGAACAACCCCGGCCCGATGCCCGGAGCCTCGCCTCCCGACGCCGAGGCCACGCAGTACATCCCGCCCGTGCCCGCGCAGGACTACGGGGCGCCCGGCGGGGACCGGCAGCCGCCGGCCGAGTTCGAGAACCTCTTCCGCAGCGGGCCGGGCGGTGAGAGCCCGGCAGGGGCCACCCAGCATCTGCCGCGCTTCTCCGAGCCGGAGACCCCCGGCTACGGCGGCGCCCCCCAGGGCTACGGCGCGGGACCCGCCGGGCGCGCCCCCCAGCCCTCCTACGCGGCCCCCCAGTCCCCCTACGCGCCTCCTGCGCGCGACGACGACCACGGCGCGGGTGGGCGCGGCGGGCGCCGTACCGGTTCGCGGGTTCCGTTGTTCGCGGCGATCGGTGTGGCGATCGCCCTGGTCGGGATCGGCGCGGGCGCGCTGCTCGGCGGCGGAGGCGACGACGACCAGGGCGGCGGAAACAAGACCGTCGCCGCGTCCGCCCCCGCGACCGAGCCGTCGGCGTCCTCCGACGCGGCCAAGCAGCAGGCGGTCGCCCTGGACAAGCTGCTCGCGGACAGCGGCAGCAGCCGGGCCAGCGTGATCGCGGCGGTGGCGAACGTCAAGGCGTGCACCAACCTCCCGCAGGCCGCCGCGGACCTGCGGAACGCGGCCGGGCAGCGCACCGAGCTGGTCACCGAGCTGTCGGGGCTCGCCGTCGACAAGCTTCCGGACCATGCCGCGTTGACCAGCGCCCTCACCAAGGCCTGGCAGGCGTCGGCCGCCGCCGACAACCACTACGCGGCGTGGGCCGACGAGGTGGCCGGCGACAAGAAGAAGGCCTGCAAGAGGGGCACGGCCCGCGCCACCTCCTCGACCCAGCAGGGCAACCGGGAGAGCGGCACCGCCAGCTCCCAGAAGAACCAGGCCGCCCGGCTGTGGAACGCGATCGCCAAGGAGTACGGCCTGACCCAGCGCCAGCCGACCCAGCTGTAGTCGGGCGGCTGGGTGCCAGTGCCGCGGCCCTGGGGCGTGTGCCGAAAGTGGCTGGTTGTGACTCTGTGACCTGTGCTTCCCTGCCGGAGTGAACATCGAGAATTCCGGGGTTGCTGCGGAGAGGCCAGGCCGCTGGGTCCGGCGGAGGACTGATGGCGATGTCGAGAAGTGCGTGCGGGTTCTCGCGGAAGTCCATCAACATGACGGTTACCCGGTGAACTGGCCTGACCAGCCTGATGAGTGGTTGTCACACGCCTCCCTGTGGGGGGCCTGGGTCGCTGAACTCGGCGGCTGTGTCGTTGGCCATGTCAGCTTGTCCCGCAGCGGCGAGGGGGATCTGGCCCCCGGCTTGTGGAGCGACCGGAACGGGACGAGCAAGGACCTGACCGCGGTGGTCAGTCGGCTGTTCGTCGCCCCGCAGGCCAGAGGGCATGGAATCGGTGCCATGCTGATCGGCCAGGCCGTGGAGGAAGCCCGAGGGCGTGGCCTGCATCCGGTGCTCGACGTCGTGGCGTCCGATACCGCTGCGGCGGCCCTGTATGAGCGGCTGGGCTGGGAACTGATGGCCACGGTTGAGCAACGATGGAGCCCGTCTCAACTGGTGGCCATCCACTGTTACGCGGCGGCATCGTGATGTGGCTGGTCACAGCCACTCGTTGATGGCGGCGACGAGGACGGTCGCTCATAGCGGATCGCGAGCTTGTCCGGTTTGCGCGGGAGGCGTACGCCTTGTCGGCACGGACCCGCCTCGGCCGGGTGCGCGGTCGGCCGGGCTCGAGACGGGAACCCGGAATCCGGTGCCAGGTGCCGTTGCGCTGCCAGCGGCGGAACAGGTCGTACACCCGGCCCCACGGTCCGTACTGCTCGGGCACGTCCCGCCATGGGACGCCGGTGCGGACCCGGAAACGTATGCCGTCGATCAGCTGCCTCCGGGTCCATGGCGGCGGTCCGCCAGGCTTCTTGCCAAGGGGCAACAGCGGCTCAAGCGCCGCCCATTGCTCGTCCGTCGGATCCCCCCCGCGCCCCGAACCGAGATCATCTCCCGCCAAGATCCACTTTCACGTCCTAATCCAGGTCGGCCGACTCGAGGGTCCTCGTCGTGTCGACGAAGCCCTTCTTGGCGGCCACCAGGCGGCCCTGCTGCACCTGCTGCACGGTCACGTCGGCGTTGGTCAGGCGGGGCAAGCCGATGGCGGCCAGCCGGCTGGTGAACTTCCAGCGCAGGGCGGGTGTCAGTCCGTCGGTGCTGAACTCCTGGCCGCTGCTGAGGGCGGTGCGTACCGTGTCGGCGCTCACCTCGCCGTCGCCCAGCGACTTCACGGCCTGCTCGAAGACGGTGTAGGCGATCCAGGTGGTCTGCACACCGGTGTCCGAGGGGTCGATGCTGGTGTCGGTGAAGGCGGACTCGTTGATCACCTTCTGCATGCCGGCCCACCGCTTGTCGCTGGACACCGGGTACCAGCCGGTCACGTACGCCCCCTCGTACGGTCCCGAGCCGCCGCCGCTGGCGTCGATGAGTGTCTGGTCGACGCTGCCCAGCACGGTGCCGGTGTGCACGGCGGGGTAGCCCTGGCGGCTGCGGCGGAAGGAGTCCATGAAGGTGCTGTTGCGGTCGCCCAGCGCGGGCACCACACAGCCCTTCGCGGTCCCGGCCGGGCCGGCGGTCGCCGTCTTCAGGGCCTGCTCGGCCTGCGCGGAGTACTCGGTGGCGTCCTCCGCCGCCCGCTGGTCCTCGGCGCTGTCGTGCCTGCCCGCCTTCAGTCCGGCGTTCAGCATGGGCGGCAGGGCGTCGCCCGCGATGGTGTCGGGGCGGACGAGCGCGACGGGACCCGAGCAGCTCTCGGCCAGTGTCTTGCCGAGGCCGGCGAGGAGGGCGGGCTGGCCGCCGTTGACGGGGAAGGACAGGGGGCTGGTGAACTCGGCGTTGGTGACGCCGTAGCCGCCCACGTAGGGGATGCCGGCGCCTTCCAGATGCGGGAAGAAGGCGTCGGAGTGCTGGCTGTAGGAGCCGACGACGGCGACCGCCTTCTCCTTGACCGCGCGCCGCGCGCAGTCCGCCGCGGACACCGCGTCGTTGTGGTCGTTGCAGGTCAGGACGGTGAGCTTACGGCCGTTCAGGCCGCCGTGGGCGTTGACCCAGCGCGCGTAGGCGCGCGCGAAGGCGGGCATGCCGGGCTTGTTCGTGGCGGCGGTGCCCACGGGTGCCCAGGTCATCACGACGATCGGATCGTCCCCGGAACCCCCCGTGGTACCGGGGACGACCCCGCATCCGGCGGTGAGCGACGCACAGGCGGCCAGAGCGCCCGCCGCGAGGGCGTTCGCTCTGACGGAGCCGGTTTTGCGGAGGAACCCGGGGAGGAAGGTGCTTCGCGTGGAACTGCGTCGACTGCCGGTCATGGACACGCACGATTCCGTCACATCACTAACCTGGGAGTGACCCACGGTCAACGAGTGGTGACGCGAAGGTGAATTGCAGGGGTCCCCGAGGCCTCCGAAGCGGTAGAACGTACGATCGATGACCGTGCAAGGTTCGGAGAACTCTTCCCGTCGCGGCCGTCGCTCCTCCACCATGGGCGGCATGCCACTCAACGACATGCCGTGGTGGCGCTGGCGCAGCAATGTGCGCTCCGCGCTGCACATGCTCTCCGACCCGGTGTTCCAGCAGAACGTCTGGCTGGCCGGCGTCGACGGCTACGGCGACGTGACCGACGCCGTGTACCGCCTGGTCGAGGACACCTGGCTGGACAACTGGTCCGCCGAGAAGTACGTGGGCACGATCTTCCGTGACTCCCAGGAGGCGGCCCTCGTCGACACCGCCGTCCTCCGGGTCCTGCGGATCATGCACCAGGTCGGACCGGACGCCCCCGTCTCCACCTACGTCTCCCACCCCGGCTGGCCGGAGGCCGTGCACGCGGCACGCGACGCGCATGTGCGCCTGGCGGCGGCCGACGGCGAGGACCCGGACACGCCGCCGCGCACGCTGGAGGTTCTGCGGATCATGACCCGGTCCGCGTGAGCGTGCCCGCGTAGGTCCGCCCTGCGGACGGCGTTCCGCCCGGCTTGCGCGAACGTGAGACCCTGTGCTGCATGAACGAGCAGTCCAGCCGAGCCGCGGCGACCCCCGTCGACCAGTACGTCCTCACCCTCTCCTGCCCGGACAAGCAGGGCATCGTGCACGCCGTGTCGAGTTACCTGTTCATGACCGGATGCAACATCGAGGACAGCCAGCAGTTCGGCGACCACGACACGGGACTGTTCTTCATGCGGGTCCACTTCTCGGCGGAGTCGCCGCAGACCGTGGACAAGATGCGCGCGAGCTTCGCGGCGATCGGTGACTCCTTCCACATGGACTGGCAGATCAACCGGGCCGACGAGAAGATGCGCATCGTCCTCATGGTCAGCAAGTTCGGCCACTGTCTGAACGACCTGCTGTTCCGCGCCCGGATCGGCGCGCTGCCGGTGGAGATCGCGGCCGTGGTGTCCAACCACACCGACTTCGCCGAGCTGGTGGGCTCGTACGGCATTCCCTTCCACCACATTCCGGTGACGAAGGAGACGAAGGCGGAGGCCGAGGCGAAGCTGCTCGACCTCGTGCGGGAGCAGGACGTCGAGCTGGTCGTGCTCGCCCGTTACATGCAGGTGCTCTCCGACGACCTGTGCAAGCAGCTCAGCGGGCGGATCATCAACATCCACCACTCCTTCCTGCCGAGCTTCAAGGGCGCGAAGCCGTACCACCAGGCGCACACCCGGGGCGTGAAGCTCATCGGCGCGACGGCGCACTATGTCACCGCCGATCTCGACGAGGGGCCGATCATCGAGCAGGAGGTCGAGCGGGTGGGGCATGACGTCACGCCGGATCAGCTGGTCGCGGTGGGCCGGGATGTGGAGTGCCAGGCGCTTGCGCGGGCTGTGAAGTGGCATGCGGAGCGGAGGATTCTGCTCAACGGGCGACGGACGGTCGTTTTCGCCTGACACCTCGAGGATCTGGGGCTCGCGGGCGGCCGCGGGTGCGTCGAGGCGACCGGCCACGACCACCCGCGGCCAGCCCCTACATCCGGCTCAAGCTCGCCGCGGCGAACAGCACATCCCTGATGGCCGCCCGGTCGCCCAGCTGCCCCGCCGCCGCTTCCTCCGGTGACACATGGCCCGCGGCCAGCCGGCAGAACTCCACGTCGTCCAGGGCCACGTGGGCCACCTCGTGATCCGCGGAGCCCACCGCTCCGGGGGAGTCCAGGGGGATCAGCCACTGGCCGCCGGCGTCGCCCTCGATCTCCAGGCGGAGGCTGCGGCCGGGCTCGCCGGCGGTGACCAGATGGCGGCTGTGGGCGGGTGTGGCGAGCCCCGTGCGGCGGCGGGCCGCGAGTACCCGCGGAAGCATCCGCGCGGCCAGGTCGATCATGCCGCGGAGATGGCGCGGCGCGGGCGGCGCGTACGGGTAGTCGACCGCCTCCGCGATGTCCTCGGCGTGCACCCAGCACTCGAAGGCCCGGTCCAGCATGGCGTCCCGCAGGGGCAGCTCGAAATCGCCGTACGAGACCGGCAGGGTGCCGGGGCCCGGGCCGGTGAAGGAGACCGTGCGTACGACGGCGTGGCTCAGTTCGCGCCAGGGTCCGCGCACCGAGCGGGTGGGCGGGAAGTGCGAGGCCTCCCAGAACGCCTCCGTGCGCCCGGCGGGGGTGCGTGGCTTGTCCGCCTCGTCCTTCTCGTGTGCGCCGAGCGGGTCCTCCAGGCCCAGTGCCACGGCGACCAGGCCGTCCACGGCGAGGAGGTGGGCGATGACACCGGCGACGGTGGTCCGGCGGGTCGCCTCGCCCCCGCCGCGGAACCAGCGCAGCCGCACGGGCGCGTGCCACTCGGCGTCCCCGAAGTCCTGGAGCAGGGCGTCCAGCCGGGCGGTCTCGGCGTCGTACGAGGCTGCCCACGCCGGCACCGGGATGTGCGGCGGGCGGCGGTCCAGGCAGGCATCCAGGACGCGGGTGCGCAGGCCGGGGTCGAGGTCGAGGCTCTCCGGGCGCTGGAGCAGGCCGACCGCCTCGCGCAGCCGCCGGGCCTCGTCCGCGCAGGTGCCGCAGCTGCCGAGGTGGTCCTCGACGGCGGCCGTCTCCTTCACCGAGCAGGCCGCCAGCGCCCAGGCGCCCAGCAGGGCCTTGAGCACGGGGTGCTCCAGCCGAAGCGGCTCCGGCGCGGTGAGCGCCTCCAGCTCGGGCAACGGCAACCCGGTGTCCTCGACGGAGGCCCGGGGGAGCGGTATGCGCGCCGAGCTCACCCTGTCGCCGTCCGCGCCCTCCGCGTGGATCGAAGCCGGCGTGCCCTCGGTTTCCTCCGTGCTGTCCTCCTCCTCGTCACCGTCGTACTCCTCGAAGCCGTCCATGCCGTTCAAGCGGCACCCCCGTATTCGGGCGGGGCACCCGGGGAGGGGGCGTCGTGGGCCGTGGAGAGGAGCTGGAGGCCGAGGCGGAGCCGACGGCGTGCCTCGTCCTCGGTGACGCCGAGGTCGGCGGCGGTCTGGCGGTAGTCGCGGCGCTGGAAGTAGGCCAGCTCCAGGGCGGCGCGCAGCGGGGCGGGCATGGCCTGGACGATGTAGTCGGCGCGGGCGGCGACCGAGGCGTGCCGCACCTTCAGTTCCAGTTCCTCGGTGGAGCCGTGGCCGCCCTCGGCGAGCGCGGCGGTCTCGGTGGCGCGCAGCCGCTGCACCGCGAGGCGGTGGGTCAGCGTGGCGACCCAGGTGCGCAGGGGGCACTCCTGGGGGTCGTAGGCGTCGGGGTGTTCCCAGAGGTGGGCGAAGACGTCGCGGGTGATGCCGTCGGCCGCGTGTTCGTCTCCGAGCACGCGGTGGGCGAGCCCGTGCACGAGCGAAGCGAACCGGTCGTAGAGCTCACCGAGGGCGGCGGCCTCACCGCGCGCGAGGCGCTGCTGCATCCTGCGGTCCCAGCGGGGCGGTGCGTCCCTCTTCGCCATGCGGCCCCCTCACCGTGCCCGTCCCTGTGCCCAGCCTGCGTCCACCGTCACCTCGAATGTAGTCGGCACGTCCGACAACGCACGCCCCTTTGTTCCAATGTGCGCCCCTGGGCGGCCGGGCAGTGGTATTGGGCGGCGCCTACCCAGGGTCCCCCTGACCAAGCCGGTTCGAGTACGGCACATCTATGACCGATGGCTGATCGATGTCTTACCGATATCTGATCGAGGTGGATCGAACAGGACTGGATGCGACGAAAACCAGCCTCTCCCTCACGGTTTCCGTTTTTCGCTCGGTGTTTCGGGGCACCGCCGCTGGGCAGCCGCGCTGCAAGGAAGCGAAGGGACAGCTTCCGTTTACAGCGAGCGAAGGGCGTGGTGGTGGCCTTCAAAGTGACCGGCGGCGAGCGGGGCGGGTGGGCCGTGCTCCAAGTGTCGGGCGAGCTGGACCTGGTGACGTCGCCGGTGCTGCGTCAGCGGGTGCACGACGAGGTGGCCGAGGGCCGCCACAGCCTCGTCCTGGACCTCTCCGAGGTGTACTTCTGCGACTCCAGCGGCGTCGGCGTGCTCATCGCCGCCCGCCGCCTCATCCGCTCCTGCCGGGGCCGCCTGCGCCTGATCCTGCCCGCACGCGGGGCCGCGGACGGCTCCCACGTCAACCGGGTCCTGGGCGCTCTCGGCGTCCGCCGCCTCTTCGACGTGTACGGCGACCTGACGGAAGCCCTGGCCGAGGACGGCCCGGAACCACTGTCCGCCTAGGGCGTGCCGGGCGTGCCCCTGGCCTGGGCCGCGAACTCCGTGATCAGCGGGCGGGTGGTGTCGCGGCGGATGTCGTCGTCGCGGGTGAACCGTTCGGTGCGCTCCACCGCCCGCAGTCGAACCGGTGCGTCCCGCCCGCGCCCAGCGGGGTCCCCGGCGCCGCTGTGGCACTCGCCGCCACGGCCTGCGCACCGGACAGCCGACCACATCACCGCTCTGCCACGGCCCTGTCCCGAAATTCTCCCGGTCCTGGTACAGACGCCGTTCTTCCGCTGCCGGAGCGCTCGCCGGCGTCGTACGCTCCCTGCCGGAAGCATCCCCCAAGGGGCGGCGAAAGGCGGTCGGAGCAGACATGGTCAGCAGCGAGTACGAACGCAGGATCGCGGGCCGGTTCGCCACCTTCGACCAGGACGGCAACGGGTACATCGACCGGGAGGACTTCGGTACGGCGGCCAAGGCGCTGCTCGCCGAGTTCGGCACGCCGGCCCGGTCCGACAAGGGGCAGGCGCTGTACGCGGGCGCGGAGGCCTTCTGGCAGGGCATGGCGGGCATCGCGGACCGCGACGGTGACCAGCGCATCACCCGGGACGAGTTCGTGGGCGGCGCCGTCAAACGCCTGCACGACAACCCCGACCGGTTCGCCGAGATCGCCCGTCCCTTCCTGCACGCCGCCCTGGCCATCGCGGACGGCGACGGCGACGGCCTGGCCACGGTCGAGGACACCGCGCGCGTGCTGCGGGTCCTGGGCGTGCCGGAGGACCTCGCCCGCGCGGTCGCCGGCGTCCTCGACGCCGACGCGGACGGCAGGGTCGGCGAGCCGGACATCGTGCCCGCGTTCGCCCGCTACTTCACCGTGCCCGAGTAGCGCTCGCGGAGCTTGTACTTCAGCACCTTCCTGAGCGTCTCGTTGCGCGGCAGCGCGTCCACCAACTCAAGCTGCTCCGGCACCTTGTGTACCGACAGCCCCTCCGCGCGCAGATACGACGTCATGGCGTCAAGGGTCAGTTCCCGGCTCCCGGGGGCCCGTTCCACCACCGCGCACACCCGCTCCCCGCGCTCGGCGTCCGGCAGACCGATCACCGCCACGTCCCCGACGGCCGGATGGGCGGCCAGCAGATCCTCTATCTCCTTCGCCGACACGTTCTCGCCCTTGCGGATGATCACGTCCTTCAGCCGCCCGGTGAGGACCAGGTGCCCGGAGTCCGTCACGTACCCCAGGTCGCCGGTGCGCAGAAAGCCCTCCTCGTCGAAGGCCTCCGCGGTCTGCGCCGGATCCAGATACCCCTGGCACACCGCCTCCCCGCGCAACCGCACCTCCCCGTCCTCCGCGATCCGTATCTCCATGCCCTCCGGGGGCCGCCCCTCGGTCGTCGCGAGGTTCTCGGCGGTGTCGTCCGGATCGCCCATGGTGATCATCGGCACCTCGGTCATGCCGTAGCCGTGGGTGAGCTGCACGCCCATCTCGCGTACGACGGCGTGGTACACCTCGGGCGGCTTCGGCGCACCGCCCCCCGCGAGCAGCCGCAGGGTCGGAATCACCTTCTCGCCCGGCCGCTTGCGCTGCTCGGCGAGGAACATCGAGTAGAACGCCGTCGACCCGCCCGCCACCGTCACCCCGTGCCGGCGGTACTCCTCCAGCGCGTCCGGCAGCGCGAACTGCTCGAACATCACCGCCGGGAAGCCGTACAGCAGCAGCATCACGGTGTAGTCGGGGCCGGCGATATGGGCGTACGGGAAGGCCATCGAGCCGACGTCGTCGCCGGTCAGCCGCAGCGCGTGGGCGAGGCAGGAGCCGCCCGCGATGAGGGAACGGTCGGTGTGCCTGACGCCCTTGGGGTCCGAGGTCGTGCCCGAGGTCCAGTAGATCCAGCGCACGGAGGTGCCGTCGGAGGGCGGCGGGGGCAGGACGGCCGGGTCGCCCTCGGGCAGGTCGTCGTAGGCCTCGAAGACGCCCCTCGCGCCCAGGCGCAGCGCCATCCCGCCGTGGTCGAAGCCGCGCCACACGCCCGGCACGGCGAAGAACTCCGCCTTCGACTCGCGCAGCGCGAAGCCGACCTCGCGATCCCGGTAGAAGGGGATGACGGGGCTCTGTACGGCGCCCAGGCGGGCCAGTGCGAAGGACAGCACGGCCGTCTCGATGCGGGTGGGCAGTTGCCAGGCGACGACCGTGCCGGGGCGCACCCCCATGCCGTACAGGCCGGCCGCCGTCCGCTCGGCACGCGCGCGTAGTTCCCCGAAGGTCAGCGTGCGGTCCTCCTGGAGGAGGACGGGCCGGTCGGGGGTGAGGGCGGCCCGGCGGGTCACCAGCTCCCAGAGGGTGCCGCAGGAGCTCAGGGCATGTGCGGTGTCGGTCACGACGGCCCCCTTCAGCTGACGCTCAGTCAGATCTGGGCAGAGCGTAGGGCCCGGTGCCTTGCTGGTCCAGGGGTGCCGCACTAGCCTTCTTGGTACGTCGAATCTGACGGTCCATCAGATAATGGGTTTACATCGGTTCACGAGTGGGGGTTCCATGACCGAACTGCCGCGCATCGTCAGCGTCGACGACCATGTGATCGAACCGGCGCATCTCTTCGCGACCTGGCTGCCGCAGAAGTACCGGGAGCGCGGGCCGCAGGCCCTCACCGCCGGGATCGGTGAGCTGGCCTACGTCGGCGGGAAGTACCAGATCACGATGGACCCGGACGGTCCGCCCACCGACTGGTGGATCTACGAGGACCTGAAGTTCCCGTACAAGCGCAACATCGCCGCCGTCGGCTTCGACCGGGACGAGATGACCCTGGAGGGGATCACGAGGGAGGAGATGCGGCGCGGCTGCTGGGACCCCAAGGCGCGCCTCGCCGACATGGACCTCAACCATGTCGAGGCCAGCCTCTGCTTCCCGTCCTTCCCCCGCTTCTGCGGACAGACCTTCGCCGAGGCGCACGACAAGGAGGTCGCGCTGGCCTGCGTGCGCGCCTACAACGACTGGATGGTCGAGGAGTGGTGCGGCGACAGCGGCGGCCGTCTCATCCCGCTGTGCCTGATCCCGCTGTGGGACATCGACCTGGCGGTGGCGGAGATCCGGCGCAACGCGGCCCGCGGGGTGCGCGCGGTCACCTTCTCCGAGATCCCCACCCACCTGGGGCTGCCGTCCATCCACTCCGGCTACTGGGACCCGTTCTTCGCGGTGTGCGAGGAGACGGGGACGGTCGTCAACATGCACATCGGCAGCAGCTCGCAGATGCCGGCCGCCTCGCCCGACGCGCCCCCCGCCGTCCAGGCCTCCCTGTCCTTCAACAACGCCATGGCCTCGATGATGGACTACCTCTTCAGCGGTGTCCTGGTCCGCTTCCCGCGCCTCAAACTCGCCTACTCCGAGGGTCAGATGGGCTGGATCCCGTACGCCCTGGAGCGCGCCGACGACGTCTGGGAGGAACACCGGGCCTGGGGCGGGGTCAGGGACCTCGTCCCCGAGCCGCCGTCGACGTACTACTACCGGCAGATCTACTGCTGCTTCTTCCGCGACAAGCACGGGGTCGCGTCCCTGGACGTGGTGGGCCGGGACAACGCCACCTTCGAGACCGACTACCCGCACGTCGACTCGACGTTCCCGCACACCAAGGAGGTCGCCCTCGACCACGTCAAGGGCCTCGACGACGAGACGGTCTACAAGCTGATGCGGGGCAACGCGATCCGCATGCTGGACCTGGACCTCGACACCTGGTGACTCCACCCACGTGTAAACGCGCGGGCTTCCTGCGTCGGTGGCTAGGCCGCCGCGCAGAGGGCCAGCCCGGCCCTGTTGAGGACGTTCGCCGCGCCGACGTGGTCCGCGTTCGCCGCGAACCCGCACGCCGTGCATGCGAACTTCGCTTGGGTGGCGCGGTTCTCCTTCGCGACATGCCCGCACTCGGGGCACGTGCGGGAGGTGTTGCGCGCGTCCACCGCAACCACCAGGCGACCGGCACTCTCAGCCTTGTTCGCCAGGATTGCGAGGAACTGTGCCCAACCCGCGTCGAGGATGCCGCGGTTGAGTCCGGCCTTCGCGGCGGCACCGTTCGGCAGGAAGCTGCCGGGCTGCTCAGGGTCGGCCTTGGGTGCGGGGCTCTTGGTCATACCCGCCGTGGTGAGCCGCTCGTGGGCGATCACGTCGTGGCCGGCGATCAGCGTACGGGCGGTCTTGTGGTGGAAGTCGGCGCGCTGCCGCCGGATCCTGCCGTGCAGCTTGGCGACCTTCCGGGCGGCGGCGCGGTGGCGCTTGGTGCGCTGCCGGGTCCGCTTCGGGAACGTCGCGAGGTGCCGCTGCGCTTCGGCCAGCTCGCCGGCCATCGCTTGGAGGAAGCGCGGGTTGGCGACGTGTTCGCCGTCCGAGGTGGTCAGGAAGTGAGCGACGCCCATGTCGACACCGACGATCGCCCCGGTGGGCGGCAGTTGCTCGGCGGGCACGTTGTCGCAGGAGAGGACGACGTACCAACGGTTCCCCTCACGCTTGACCGAGATCGTCCTGACGCGGCCCTGCACGGGCCGATGCCGGTGCACGCGGACATGCCCGACACCTTGCAGACGGACGCGGGTCTGCGCGTCGTGGGGGGCGGAGTCCCAGCGGCAGCCGTCGCCGTCCTTGGGGAAGGTGACGGTGTCGAAGTGCCCGACGCCCTTGAAGCGCGGGTAGCCCGGCGTCTGTCCGGCCTTGACGCGGCGGAAGAACGCCTGGAACGCCTTGTCCAGGCGGCGCAGGGTGGCTTGCTGGGAGGAGAACGACCAGCGGCCCTGCCGCTCGGGATCGAACGCGCGGATCTCCTTGAGCTGGGCGGACTGGTCGCCGTACCGGACGCTGGTCTTCGAGGTGTGCCGGTAGGCGTCCCGGCGCTCTTGCAGCGCGCCGTTGTAGAGGGAGCAGTGGTCGCGCAGCATCTCGCCGAGCGCTGCCGTCTGACGGGCCGTGGGGCGCAGGAGGAACTCGTACGCGCGGATCACGAGCCGTCCCCCTTCTTCCACGGGCGTTCCCACTGGGTGTTGATGTACTTCTCGACCGTGGCCGCCGACACGGCGCCCACCGAGGCCGCGAAGTACGACGACGACCACAGCGTGGGCATCCGCGACTTCAGGTGCGGGAACTCCTCGCGCAGCACGCGGGACGTGAAGCCCTTGAACTGGTTCGCCACGTACGAGGCCGACGACTTCGGGTCGTGCTTCACGAACAGGTGCACGTGGTCGGGCATCACCTCAAGGGCGATGATCTCCCACCCGCGTTCGTCTGCCTTCTGCCGGATCAGTTCGTCCAGTCGTTCCGCGACCCGGCCGCCGAGGACCGGACGGCGGTACTTCGGGCACCACACGACGTGGAGCCCGAGGTCGTACACGCCGCCGGAGAATCGGCGAACCTTCCTGGTCACGGCCACACGATCGCTATACACACGCCGCAGGTCTAATGCGGCAGAGAGGTGGGCCCAGGTGAACAGTGCGGATCCCTGCACGCAGTTGAGGTCAGAACAGGGCTCAGAAGCCATTCCCCACCCCGCTAAAGCGGGGCGTCCCCTGGCTAGGTCCTGATGGACCTCTCGGACACCCCCGAGGACGCCGAGTTCCGCGCCCGGCTGCGGGACTGGCTCGGCAAGGCGCTGCCCACCCTGCCGCCGAAGCCGTCCCCGGACGACTGGCCGGGCCGCCGCGCCTACGACCTCGGCTGGCAGCGGATGCTGTACGACGCCGGGTACGCGCACGTGCACTGGGACGCCGCCCCGACCGTGCGGCTCATCTTCCTGGAGGAGACGGAGAAGGCCGGCGCCCCTTACGTGGGGGCCAACTTCGTCGGACTGCTGCACGCCGGGCCCACGATCGCCGCGGAGGGCACGGCGGCGCAGCGGGAGCGCTGGCTGCCGCCCGTCCTGCGCGGGGAGGAGGTCTGGTGCCAGGGCTTCAGCGAGCCCGACGCCGGCTCGGACCTCGCGTCGCTGCGCACGCGCGCGTGGCGCGACGGCGACGACTACGTGGTGAGCGGTTCCAAGATATGGACCTCGCACGCCGAAGTCGCCGACTGGTGCGAGCTGTTGGTGCGGACGGACCCGACGGCGGCCAAGCACCGGGGCATCACCTGGCTGGCGATGCCCATGGACGCCCCCGGGATCACCGTACGGCCGCTGCGGACGCTCGCCGGGTCCGCGGAGTTCGCCGAGGTGTTCCTCGACGAGGTGCGGGTGCCGGTCGCCAACCGGGTCGGGGACGAGAACGACGGCTGGCGGGTGACGATGGTGACGCTGTCCTTCGAGCGCGGCACGGCGTTCGTCGGCGAGGTCGTCGCCTGTCGTCGCGTGCTCGGCGAACTCGCCCGCCAGGCCCGCGCGAACGGGCGCTGGGACGATCCGGCACTGCGACGGCGGCTCGGCCTCCTGGAGGCGGAGTTCCGGGCGCTGTGGCGGCTGACCCAGTGGAACGTGAGCGAGGCCTCGGAGGGCGGCGTCCCCGGCGTAGGGGGTTCGGTTTTCAAACTGAGGTACTCGCACGCCCGTCAGGAGCTGTACGACGCCGCTGCCGAGGTCCTCGGCGACGCGGCCCTCGATCTCGACCGGCCCTGGGTGCTCGACCGGCTCTCCTCGCTGTCGTACACCATCGCGGCCGGGACCTCGCAGATCCAGCGGAACATCGTGGCGGAACGGATCCTGGGGCTGCCGAAGGGGCGGTGACCGTACGACATGCGCTTCCAACTGACAGACGACCAGCGTGCGTTGAAGCAGGGCGTACGGGAGCTGCTGGCGCGGCGGTTCGACCGGGAGGCGCTGCGGGCGGCGGTGGAGCGGCCCGGGCTCGACCGGGCGCTGTGGCGGGAGTTGGGCGCGGCCGGGTTCTTCGCGCTGCGGCTGCCCGAGTCGGACGGCGGGGTCGGGCTCGGGCTGCCCGAGGCGGTGGTGGTGTTCGAGGAGGCGGGCCGGGCGCTGCTGCCGGGGCCCCTGGTGGCCACGCACCTCGCGGCCGGCCGTGTCCCCGGCGCGGCCGAGGGCGAGACGGTCGTCACGGCCGTCGACGGCGGGGGGCTGGTGGAGTGGCTGACGGAGGCGGACGTGGTCCACGGGGGCGACGCCTCGGACGCCGTACCCCTTCGGTCGGTGGACCCGTTGACGCCCCTGCACAGGGTTTCCGCGTCCGGTGCCGCGCACCCGGTCGCCGTCCTGCTCACCGCCGCCGAGCAACTCGGCACGGCCACGCGCGCGTGTGAGCTGGCCGTGCAACACGCCCGGGCGCGTGAGCAGTTCGGGCAGCCGATCGGCGCCTTCCAGGCGGTCAAGCATCTGTGCGCCGAACTCCTGGTACGGGTCGAGGTGGCCCGTGCGGCGGTCTACGCGGCCGCCGTCACCGCCGATCCGGCCGACATCGCGGCCGCCCGGCTTCTCGCCGACGAGGCCGCCGTACGCGGCGCCCGCGACTGTCTCCAGGTGCACGGCGGCATGGGGTTCACCTGGGAGGCGGACGTGCACCTGCTGCTGAAGCGGGCCTGGGTGCGTACCCGGCGTGCGGGTGGCGGGACGGAGAGTGAGGAACTGCTCGCGGCGGAACTGCTGGCCGGGGCGGGCCGGTAGCGCGTCTGCCTGCGATGACCGCCCTGCGCGGGCCGGACCGTCCTCGGAGTGTCGCGGATTGTGGCATACCGGAATCACGGAGCGTTGATTTCGGGTTGTGTCCGATGCGTGACCCGTCACGGCCCGGAGTCGGCGGGTCGCTCCGGTACCTTCTGTGGGATGCGAGTGGTTCCGAGCATGAGCCATGCCGGTGGTGCCCCTGGGGCGGTGCCGAATCCGGCGGTGCGTGCCGCTGCTCGCAGGGCGGACGGGCCGGTGGCCCGCGCCTGTTCGACTCCGGGGGGCGGGCGTCGCACAGTATGCCGCACGAGTACTCCTTCGCGCTGGAATATGCCCGAAGCGCTTGTTGAGGTGACTGTACGTCAACCAAGCTGTCTCGTAAGGGATTCACGTTCCGTCACGCTGCCTCTGGCTGTTGTTCTGGCCATGCAGAAAATGGCTACGATCGTGGCCCCCGTCGTCATGGTGCACACGCGGCTCGCGTGGCTTGCGTGGCGCACGGCCATGTGTCCGCCGGTTCGGATGGTGTGAGCGGTGCAGGTGCTTCAAGTGCAGCTGGAGATCCGGCCCGACCCCGCAGAAGTGGGGCGCGCACGGAGGTGGGCCCGTTCGCGCCTTGCCGGGTCCGGCATAGGGGACGACGAGTCGCTCGCCGAGACGTTGATCCTGCTCGTCTCCGAACTCGTCACCAACGCCGTGGTGCACACCGGCTGTCCGGCCGTCGTGCGGCTGTCCCTGCCGGGCGGCGGGCCGGGTGCGGTGGACGGGGCGGCCACCGTCCGTCTGGAGGTCGCCGACACCAGCGACCGGGCCCCCGTGCCCCGGTGCGTGGGCGACGACGCGACGGGCGGCCGGGGCCTGGCCCTCGTCGACTGTCTCGCGGACCGCTGGGGCTGGAGCGTGGAGGGCGGCGGCAAGCGCATCTGGTGCGAACTGGACCGCTGCGAGGAGCCCGCCGAGAGCGCGGCGGACCTCGGGAGCGTCGCGGGGCACGGCGGCGCCGTGGAGTGCCGGAGCGCCGCCGACCGCGAGAGCGTGACGGACCGCCGGGGTACGGCCTTCCCGGAGCCGGTGTACTCGAAGGCGCCGGTGCGCCCGGAGCCGGCGTTCGAGGGGCGCGCGTTCGAGGTCGTCTGACAGGGGGCGGCGGGTGCACGGGGTGCAAAGTCCGTCGGGGGCGGTGCACGGTCGCAGAAAGCGCTGTCGAGCCGTGCCGGAGCGGCCTCGGTGCGCCCGGACGTGCTTCCGTGCGCGCCTATGGGAAATAGGGCGTAAGTAACAAATCCCCGTTCGGGTGTTGACGCGGCATGTCCGTTTGATCACGCTTGTGGTCAGCGATCCGCCGCGAGGGGACGACGAGGGCTTCGGTGACGGAGGCCCTCGCCGAGTGCGGGTCGCGATGCGGCGTCGGGCCTCTCGGGGTCGGAGGGGAACGGGGGCGGGGACGCCGGGGTCGGATGGCGGCGCGCGGTGCCGTGCTCGGGGCGGGCAGCGGCGCGCCGCCATCCAACATGTCCGGGGGAATCAGAGAACGGCCACGGGCGCCACCGGAGTTCCGGTGCCGCCGACGAACGGCTCGGGCATCGCCGAGAGCAGGAACGTGTAGCGGCCCTCTTCTCCACAGGCTGTGGACAATTCCTCGAGATTCCAGTTCTGGCCCTGCAGCATCCCCATCTCCACGAGGTCCAGCGCGTGCACGGGCAGCCACAGGTCCTCGATCTCCGGCGGGAAGATCTCGAAGGTCAGGGTGTCGTTCGCCACGGCGGCCACATCGCGCGCGTGGAACCACTCCGGCGTGCGGACCGACAGCCCGGGCGAGGGGAAGCCGTAGCCGTGCTTGTCGCCGGCCAGGTACAGCTGGATCTGCCCGGTCCGTACGAGCACGATGTCACCGGCACGCACGCGCGTACCGGCCAGTTCCTCCGCCGCCTCCAGGTCCTCCGGGGTGACCGCGTGCCCTCCCGCCAGCCGGTCGACGCCACGCGCGCGTGCCACGTCCAGCAGCACCCCGCGCGAGACGATGTGCCGCGCCTTGTCGATGCCGCTGAACTCCGCGCCGCCGTGCGCGGTGACGGTCGCGGCCGGGCGGCCGTTGTAGAGCTTCCCCGAGTGCGAGACATGGGTCAGCGCGTCCCAGTGGGTGGCCGCCTGCAGGCCCATCGTCACGGCGTCGTCGCTGCACGCCACCGTTCCGGGGCCGAAGATCTCCTGGTTGATCTGCACCATGGCGTGCAACGGGTTGACCCGCCCGGGGATGAGCCCCGTCTGCACACCGTCCTCGCGCAGGGGAAGGGCCAGCGGGACCCGGCGGCCCGCGCGGACCTCGGCCGCCGCGCCCCGTACGACCTCGTCGGTGATCAGGTTGAGGGTGCCGATCTCGTCGTCGGGGCCCCAGCGTCCCCAGTTGTTGACGCGCTTGGCGATGTCCTGGAACGCCTGCGGCAGTGACATCGGTGCTCCCCGGGGCTTGTCTCCGACTGTCTGACGGGACATAAAATCTAACGGTCCGTCAGAAACTGCGGGAAGGGGCCGGGCGTGGGGAACTTCTTGACCGGCAAGGTCATCGCCGTCACCGGGGCGGGGCGGGGTATCGGGCGGGCGGTGGCGCTCGCGGCGGCGGCCGAGGGCGCGCGGGTCGTCGTCAACGACTACGGGGTGGCCGTGGACGGCGCGGCGCCCACGAGCGAGGTCGCCGAGGCCGTCGTCAAGGAGATCGAGGCGGCGGGCGGCGAGGCCGTCGCGGTCGCCGACGACATCTCCACGATGGCGGGCGGGCAGCGGGTCGTGGACGTGGCGCTGGAGGCGTACGGGCGGCTCGACGGGGTCGTGTGCGTGGCCGGGATCCTGCGCGAGCGGATGCTGTTCAACATGTCCGAGGAGGAGTGGGACCCGGTCGTCGCCACCCATCTCAAGGGCACGTTCACCGTGTTCCGGGCGGCTTCGGCGGTGATGCGCCGACAGCGCTCCGGCACTCTGATCGGCTTCACCAGCGGCAACCACCAGGGGTCGGTGTCGCAGGCCAACTACAGCGCGGCGAAGGGCGGGATCATCTCCCTCGTGCGGAGCGCCGCCCTCGGGCTCCACAAGTACGGGGTGACCGCCAACGCGGTCGCGCCGGTGGCTCGGACGCGGATGTCGGCGGGCGTGCCGATGGAGCTGGCGGAGATCGGGGAGCCGGAGGATGTCGCCGCGATGGTGATTTTCCTCTTGTCGGACCGCGCGCGGGAGCTGGGGATAACCGGACAGGTCTACACGGTCGCCGGTGCGAAGATCGCGGTGTGGGCACAGCCGCGGGAGCTGCGCGCCGCGTACGCCGAGGGCGGGTCCTGGACGCCGTCGCGGATCGCCGAGGCGTTGCCGGGGTCGGTGGGGGTGGATCCGATGCCGATGCTGGAGCGGTTGGAGGAGATGGCTCGCGCGGCGGCGGAAGGGGCGCGGCCCAACGGGTGAGCCGGGAGTCGTCGGCGGGTGCGGGTTCGTCGCGGCCGGCCGCGTTCACGCGGAGAGCCGCCTGTCGATACGGCCGGCGCCCCCGGGTAGGTGCAGTAACCGCTTCTCGAGGAGCTGAACGTGGATTTCGGGTTCGCCGCAGAGGACGACGAGTTCCGTGCCGAAGCGCGTGACTGGCTCGACGCGCACGCCGGGCAAGGACAGGACCGCCGGTCCTGGGAGCGCACCCTGGGCGCCGCCGGCTGGATCGGGCTCGGGTGGTCGGAGGGCGGGTACGGGAACCGGACCGCCAGCCTCACCCAGCAGGTCGCCTGGGCCGAGGAGTACGCGCGGTCGGCCGCGCCGGCCCGCTCCGGGCACATCGGGGAGAACCTGCTCGCGCCGACCCTCCTCGCGCACGGTACGGCCGAGCAGAAGTCCCGGTTCCTGCCCCCGATCGCGGCGGGCGCCGAACTCTGGTGCCAGGGCTACAGCGAACCCGGCGCCGGGTCCGACCTCGCCGGAGTCCGTACGAGAGCCGAACTCGCCCCCGACGGCCGGACGTACCGTGTCACCGGTCAGAAGATCTGGACCTCCCTCGCGCATGAGGCCGACTGGTGCTTCGTCCTCGCCCGCACCGACCCCGGCTCGACGCGTCACCACGGGCTGACCTTCCTGCTCGTCCCCATGGACCAGCCGGGCCGGATCGAGGTGCGGCCCATCCGGCAGATGACCGGCACCAGCGACTTCAACGAGGTCTTCTTCGACGGGGCACACGCACGCGTGGAGCACGTCGTCGGCGCCGTGGGCGACGGCTGGCGGGTCGCGATGAGCCTCCTCGGCTTCGAACGCGGGGTGTCGACGCTCGCCCAGCAGATCGGCTTCGCCGCCGAGTTGGGGCGCGTGATCCGTACGGCGGTGGAGACGGGCGCGGCCGACGACCCCGTCGTACGTGACCGACTGGTGCGGCTGTGGGCCGAGCTGCGGACCATGCGGTGGAACGCGCTGCGCACGCTGGGGGGTTCCGGCGGACCGGGCGCGCCGAGCGTCGCCAAGCTGCTGTGGGCGGGCTGGCATCAGCGGCTGGGGGAGCTCGCGGTGCAGGTGCGGGGTCCGGCGGCGAGCGCGGGTCCGTCGGACTGGACGCCCGCGTCACCGTACGAACTCGACGAAACCCAGCACCTGTTCCTGTTCTCCCGGGCCGACACGATCTACGGCGGCTCGGACCAGATCCAGCGCACGATCATCGCCGAGCGCGTGCTCGGCCTGCCCAGAGAGCGCAAGGGGGTCGTCTGATGCGAGGCGTGCTGTTCGACGGGAAGCGGGCGGAGGTCGTCGACGATCTCGACGTCCGCGATCCGGGACCCGGTGAGGTGCTCGTCGCGATCTCCGCTGCCGGGCTGTGCCACAGCGACCTGTCGGTGGTCGACGGGACGATTCCCTTCCCGGCGCCGGTGGTGCTGGGGCACGAGGGCGCGGGGGTGGTGGAGGCGGTCGGGGCCGGGGTCTCCCATGTCGTGCCGGGGGACCATGTCGCCCTGTCCACACTCGCCAGTTGCGGGACCTGCGCGGAGTGCGACCGGGGGCGGCCGACGATGTGCCGGCAGGCGATCGGGCGGCCGCAGCAGCCGTTCACGCGCGCGGGGCGGCCGGTGTACCAGTTCGCGTCCAACTCGGCCTTCGCGGAACGCACCGTCGTGAAGGCCGTGCAGGCGGTGCGGATCCCGAAGGACATCCCGCTGCCGTCCGCCGCGCTGATCGGCTGCGGGGTGCTGACGGGGGTGGGTGCCGTGCTCAACCGCGCGCGGGTGGGGTGCGGGGAGAGTGTCGTCGTCATCGGGACGGGCGGCATCGGGCTCAACGTCCTCCAGGGCGCGCGGATCGCGGGTGCGCTGAGGATCGTCGCGGTCGACGCCAACCCGGCGAAGGAGGCGGTGGCGCGGCGGTTCGGGGCCACGGACTTCCTGACGTCCACGGAGGGCGTGCGGGAGGTGCTGCCGACGGGTGCGGACCATGTCTTCGAGTGCGTGGGGAGGGTGGAGCTGATCCGTGCGGCGATCGACCTGCTGGACCGGCACGGCCAGGCGGTCCTGCTGGGCGTTCCCCCTGCCACGGCCGAGGCGTCCTTCCTCGTCTCCTCCCTCTTCCTGGACAAGTCCATCCTGGGCTGCCGCTACGGCGCCTCCCGCCCCCAACGCGACATCGCCCTCTACGCCGACCTCTACCGCGACGGCCGCCTCCTCCTCGACGAGCTCATCACCCAGACCTACCCGGTCGAGGACTTCGAGAAGGCGACGGCGGACGCGGAGGCGGGGCGGGTGGCTCGGGGCGTACTGACGTTCTAAGAGTTTCGGCGGGCCGGTCCTGGCCGGTTTTCCACAGGCCGCGGAAAATCCCCGGGGCGCTGTCGGTACCGGCGCCTACCGTCGTTTCATGAGCTACCGCGACGTCGCCTCCCGGCAGGTCCTGATCTGGGCCTGCACCGCCGTGGGCGCCCGCACGCCCGTCGCCATGGCCCCGCTGGCCCTGGTGTTCCTGGTGCGTGAGCGTCCCGGCGGCTACTCCCTGGGGGCGGTCCTCGCGGCCGCCTACGTCATCGGTGAGATCGTGGGCGCCCCCGTTCTCGGGATGCGGTTACGCCCTGAGCGGGCCCGCGTTCATCTGGCCGTCGGCCTGGCGTTCGGAGCCCTCGGATTCGCGGGACCGGGGGTTTCACCGGGTGCGCATCCCGTCGTCCTCGGGGTGTTCGCGTTCGTGGCCGGTGCCGCCCCGGCCGCCTCCACCGGCGGGCTGCGCACCCTGCTGACCGAGCTGGTGCCCGAACACGCCGCAGCGCAGGCGCTGTCCGTCGAGTCGATACTGTCGGCCGGCGTGTGGGCCGTCTCCCCGGCCGCGGTCGCCGGCCTGGCCCTCGGTGCCGCGCCGCGCGTCCCGCTGCTCCTCGCCGCCGCCCTGATGGCCTCGTCGGTCGCGGGCCTGTGGCTCCTTCCGGCCGCGTGGGGCACGGGCGACACGGGTGGTGAGGACCGCGCGGGCGCGTCGCTGCCGAGGGTCCTGACCGGCGCCTGGCCGGTGTACGTCACGGGTGCGGCGAGCCTGACCCTGCTCGGCCTCGCCGAACTCGTCCTGCCGGCGCTGCTCGAACAGCGGGGCGTCGGCGTCGGCTGGTCCGGCCCGCTGCTGACCGGGATGGCGGTGGGCGGCGGGCTCGGCGCCTTCCTCTACGGTCTGCGCGGTTGGCCGGGACGGCTGCGCACCCGCAGCGTGGTGCTGATGGCCGGTACCTCGGTCTGCGTCATGTGCGCCGCGCTGATACCGCACGCGGCGGGGATCGCGCCGGCGCTGTTGGTGGGAGGCGCGCTCCAGTCGGGCGCGATGCTCACCCGCAACCTGTCCCTGCGCGAGGCCCTCCCGCCGGGCGCCCTGGCCGCGGGGTACTCGGTCATGTACGCGGCCGCGGGAGCGGGTTACGCGGCGACGGGATCGCTGGCCGGTGCCCTGCTCCAGGTGGTGGCGCCGTCGACCGCGATCCTGGCAGGGGTGGGTCTGACGCTGGCGCTGACCGGGATCGGGTGGTGGGGCGAGGCGCGGCGCGCCGCTGCCCGGTCAGCGCCGGGCGCCGACACCGCCGTAGGTCTCGCTCTCGCCGACTCCCGTACCGCCGCTGCCGCTGCGGAAGGTGCGGCGGTACGCGGTCGGAGTGACTCCGAGGGCCGTCTGTAGGTGCTGTCGCATCGACTGGGCGGTGCCGAAGCCGGCGCCCCGGGCGACCTGGTCGACGGAGAGGTCGGTGGTCTCCAGCAGGTGCCGGGCCCGTTCGACGCGCTGCTGGGTCAGCCAATGCCCCGGGCTCACCCCGGTCTCCTCACGGAAGCGGCGGGTGAAGGTCCGTACGGACATGGCCTCCTGGGCGGCCATGTCCCGCAGCTGGATCGGCTCGTGCAGCCGGCCGAGCGCCCACGCGCGTGCGGTGGTCGTGCCGGTGTGCTGCGGATCGGGTACGGGCCGCTCGATGTACTGCGCCTGACCGCCGTCGCGGTACGGCGGTACGACCGTGCGGCGGGCGACGTCGTTGGCGACGGCGGTGCCGTGGTCGCGGCGGACCATGTGCAGGCACAGGTCGATGCCGGCGGCGACACCGGCGGAGGAGAGGACGTCGCCGTCGTCGATGAACAGGACGTCCGGATCGACGTCGACCTTCGGGAAGAGCCGCTGGAAATTTTCGGCGTCGGCCCAGTGGGTGGTCGCGGGGCGGCCGTCGAGGTAGCCGGCGGCGGCCAGGACGTAGACGCCGGTGCAGATGGAGGCGAGACGGGTGCCGGGGCGGATGTGCGCGAGCGCGGCGGCCAGGTCCTCGGTCAGCACGCCCTCCTCGAACACCGGGCCGAGCTCGTACGAGGCGGGGACGACGACGGTGTCGGCGGTGGCGAGGGTCTCCGGGCCGTGCTCGACCATGATCGCGAAGTCGGCGTCCGTCCCGACCGGCCCCGGCGGCCGGATCGAGCAGGTCACGACCTCGTACAGGTGCCGGCCCTCGGCATCCTTGGGGCGGCCGAAGATGCGGTGCGGGATGCCCAGTTCGAAGGGGAGCAGGCCGTCGAGGGCCAGGACGACGACGCGGTGGGGAGGACGGTCGCTCTCTGCGCTCATGGCCCGATCCTAATGAATGCTGGCCTTCGGGCCACTCGTCGCGCCGAGACGGACACCGCACTCTTTATGGCGTGACCCAGACAAGCGAGGCTCCCGCAGCCATAGAGGAACAGAAGCCCACCTCCCGGCCCGGCATCCACCGCGCCTGGTTCGTCGCCGCCGTCACCTTCGTCACGATCATCGGTGCGGCCGCCTTCCGCTCCCTCCCCGGTCTGCTCATCGACCCGCTGCACGCGGACTTCGGCTGGTCGCGCGGCACGA
This sequence comes from Streptomyces sp. NPDC049687, assembly GCF_044465285.1. NCBI lineage: Bacteria > Bacillati > Actinomycetota > Actinomycetes > Kitasatosporales > Streptomycetaceae > Streptomyces > Streptomyces sp. NPDC049687. Next base: position 382,684 of record NZ_JBITLN010000007.1, on the reverse strand, counting down.
TCGGCGCGGCCGTCTCGATCAACCTCGCGCTGTACGGGCTGACCGCGCCGTTCGCGGCCGCGCTGATGGACCGCTTCGGCATCCGCAGGGTCGTGGCCGTGGCCCTCACCGTGATCGCGCTCGGCTCGGGCCTGACGGTCTGGATGACGGCGGCCTGGCAACTCCTCCTCTGCTGGGGCCTGCTGGTCGGCCTCGGTTCCGGCTCGATGGCACTGGCCTTCGCCGCGACGGTCACCAACCGCTGGTTCACCGAACGCCGGGGCCTGGTCAGCGGCATCCTCACCGCGGCCTCCGCCTCCGGCCAGCTGATCTTCCTGCCGCTGCTGTCCTGGATCGTCACGCGCCACGACTGGCGCCCCGCTGCCGTGACGGTCGCCCTGGCCGCCCTCGCCGTGGTCCCGTTCGTCTGGCTGCTGCTGCGCGACCACCCGGCGGACGTGGGCGCGAAGCCGTACGGCGCACGGGAGTTCGTGCCGAAGCCGGCGGCGGTGCGGGGAGCCGCGCGCCGGACCGTGCAGGTCCTGTTCTCGGCGGTGCGCACGGGACCGTTCTGGCTGCTCGCCGGCACCTTCGCGATCTGCGGCGCCTCGACGAACGGCCTGGTCCAGACCCACTTCGTGCCGGCGGCCCACGACCACGGCATGCCGGTCACGGCGGCGGCCTCCCTGCTGGCGGTCATCGGCGTCTTCGACGTCGTCGGCACGATCGCCTCCGGCTGGTTCACCGACCGCTTCTCGCCGCGCCGGCTCCTGGCGGTGTACTACGCGCTGCGCGGCGTCTCGCTGCTGTTCCTCCCGATGCTGCTCGCCCCCGCCGTCCACCCCCCGATGATCTTCTTCATCGTCTTCTACGGCCTCGACTGGGTCGCCACCGTCCCGCCCACCCTCGCCCTGTGCCGCGAGCACTACGGCGACGACAGCGCCATCGTCTTCGGCTGGGTGCTGGCCTCCCACCAGGTGGGCGCGGCCCTGGTGGCCTTCCTCGGGGGCGCGGCGCGGGACGTGTTCGGCTCGTACGACGTGGTCTGGTACGCGTCGGGGGCGCTGTGCGCGGCGGCGGCGCTGATGGCGCTGGTGATCCGGCGGCGGCCGGTGTCACCGGTGCCTGCGGCGGTCTGAGAGCCGTACCGGCGCGGGCTCGCTCCTCAGAGGAACCGGCCCCGGTGGAACAGCAGCGGCGGCTCGTCCCCGTCCGGAGCCCCCAGGGCGTCCACCCGGCCCACGACGATGAGGTGGTCGCCGCCCGTGTGGACGGCGTGGATCGCGCAGTCGATCCAGGCGAGCGTGCCGGCGAGGCGGGGGGAGGAGGACACCGGGGACGCGTCGTACTCGACGCCCGCGAACTTGTCCGTGCCGCTCCTCGCGAAGGCGCGGCACAGGGCGCCCTGGCTCGCGCCCAGCACGTTGACGCAGAAGACGCCCGCGCGGGCGATGCGCGGCCAGGTCGTGGACGTACGGCCGACCATGAAGGCGATCAGGGGCGGGTCGAGGGAGAGGGAGGAGAAGGACTGGCAGGCGAAGCCGGCGGGGGTGTCGTCGGGGGTGGTGCCGGGTGCCGTGACAACGGTCACGCCGGAGGCGAAGTTCCCCAGGACCCGCCGGAATTCGCCCTGGTCCACCGGCGCTCGTTCGTCCTCGCGGACGCAGCGCAGTTCGGGGCGCGGCAACGGTTCGACCGGGCCTGCCCTCAGGTAACGGACGGCGGCGGCCGCCATTCCCGCGTGTCCCATCATGTCCCCATTGAAGCTGACGGTATGTCAGATAGGAAGGGGTGTGAGCCTCCCGGTGGCGGCCGGCGGGCGTGGCGGCACGCCGCGTACGCTGCCCGCCATGGGGTGGGGTGGCATGCGCACGAAAATGGGACGAAAAGGGGCCGGCGCCGACATGGCCGCGGCTGCGGCGGCCGGGGCGGCACAGCTTCCGGGCTGCGGATCCTCCGGCCGGCCGCCGCCTGATCGTCACCGGCCCCCGAACCGGGCCGCCCGCCGCTCCACGAAACTCGCCACTCCCTCCCTCGCGTCCGCCGTCGTCATGTTGATCTCCTGCGCGGCGGCCTCGGCGGCGAAGGCCGTGGCCCGGTCGGTGTCGAGGGAGGCGTTGACCAGGTGCTTGGTGAGGGCCAGGGCGCGGGTGGGGCCGTTGGCCAGGCGGATCGCCCAGTCGCGGGCCGTCTTCTCCAGCTCGCCGTCCGGGACCACCCGGTTGACCAGGCCGAGGCGCTCGGCGTCCGGCGCGGTGAGCGCGTCGCCGAAGAACATCAGCTCCTTGGCCCGCTGGGGGCCGACCAGACGGGGGAGGAGGTAGGCGCCGCCGCCGTCGGGGACCAGGCCGCGGCGGACGAACACCTCGATGAACCGGGCCGATTCGGCGGCCAGGACCAGGTCGCAGGCGAGGGCGAGATGCGCGCCCAGGCCCGCGGCCGTGCCGTTCACCGCCGCGATCACCGGCTTCTCGCAGTCCATGACCGCCGCGATCAGTCGCTGGGCGCCCAGGCGCAGCGTGCGGGCCACGTCGCCGGCCACGCGCTCCCCCGCCGACGCCCCGCCCCGCAGATCCGCCCCGGCGCAGAAACCGCGGCCGGTGCCGGTGAGGACGACGGCCCGCACGGCGGGGTCGGCGGAGGCCTCGGAAAAAAGTTGGATGAGGCGTTCGCGCTGGTCAGGGGTGATGGCGTTGAGCGTCTCGGGGCGGTTGAGGGTGAGGGTCGAGACGTGACTGTCAGTGGCGTGCCGTACCAATGAGTCAGGGGAACTTTCCGGCTTGTCGGGAGTTCCGGTCACTCCGGATGTTCCAGAAGCAGCCGACTCACGGGGGTAATCGGTCATGTTCGTCTCATTCATGTCAGCTGCACACCGCCAACGCGTCCAGCGCCACCGCTCCCTGCCCCCGCGGCAGGACCACGAGCGGGTTGATGTCGAGCTCCGCCAGGTGGTCCCCCAGCTCCAGCGCCATGCGCTGCACCCGCAGGACCACCTCGACGAGGGCGTCCACGTCGGCGGGCGGGCGGCCCCGGACGCCGTCCAGCAGGGTCCTCCCCCGGAGTTCGGCGAGCATGTCCCGGGCCTGGTCCTCGCCGAAGGGCGGTACGCGTACGGCGGCGTCGCGCAGGACCTCCACCAGGACCCCGCCGAGGCCGACCGTGACGGTCGGGCCGAAGAGGTCGTCGTGGGTCATCCCGACCACCATCTCCACACCCCGCTCGACCATCTGGCAGACCAGGACACCGTCGAGCGCGACGCCCTCGTAGCGGGCGATGTCGGTCAGTTCGCGGTAGGTGTCGCGGACCTGGCTGGCCGAGGTCAGGCCCATCTTCACCAGGCCCAGCTCGGTCTTGTGGGCGATCTGCGCGCCGGACGCCTTCATCACGACCGGGTAGCCGACCAGGCCCGCCGCCCGCACTGCCGCCGCCGCGCTGGTCACCAGCTGCTCGCGCGGGACCCGGATGCCGTACGCCCGAAGCAGTTGCTTCGCCGCGTGTTCGCTCAGCTGCTGGCCCGGGCGCATCAGCAGCTGCGCCTTGCGGAAGGACGGGGACGGGGTGCGCGGGGCCTGGTCGAAGGGGGAGCGGTAGCCGCTCACGAAGCGGTGGTGGTCGAGATGGGCGCGCACCGCCGTGATGCAGTTGCCGAGGGTGCGGAAGGTCGCCACCCGGGAGGAGCCCAACAGCACCTCGCGGTAGGCGGCCTCCGTGCCCACCGGCGATCCCCACACCACGCACACCAGCTTGTCCGTCTGCTCCGCCGCGTCCACCAGATCCTGCACGAGACGGTCGCTCAGTGGCGGGAACGGGCCGGTGATCGGACAGATCAGGACGCCGACGGCCGGATCGGCGAGGATCGCGTCGATGATCTTGCGGCCGCGCCAGTCGCCCACCGGGTGCCCGCCGTTGTCGACCGGGTTGGCCACGTTCAGGTACTCGGGGATCCACTGGTGCAGCTCCGCCTGCCTGGCGGGCGACAGGGGCGGCAGGCGCAGACCCGCCGCCGTCGCCAGGTCGGCCGCGTGGGCGCCGGTACCGCCCGAGATCGAGTAGATGACGACGCCGTCGGCCCGCGGCGGGCGGGCCCGGGCCAGCAGGGCGGCCGTGTCCTGGAGTTCGTCCAGGCCGTCCACGCGGATCACGCCGTACTGCCGCATCGCCGCGTCCACCACCTCGTCCGCGCCGGTCAGCTTGCCGGTGTGGGAGGCGGCGGTGCGGGCGCCGGTCTCGGTGCGGCCCACCTTGACCGCGACCACCGGGACCCCGCGCCGGGCCGCCCGGTCGGCGGCGAGGAGGAAGGCGCGGCCGTCCTTCAGGCCCTCCACGTAGCAGGCGATGGCACCGACCTCGGGGCGCTCGGCGAAGTAGGAGAGGAAGTCGGCGGTCTCCAGATCGGCCTCGTTGCCGGTGGGGGCCCAGTGGGAGAGGCGGACACCCAGTTCCTGGAGGGCGAAGACCGGACGGCCCTGGTGGCCGGACTGGGTGATCAGGGCGATGGACGGGCCGGTGAGGTCGTCCCGGAAGCGCTCGAAGGCGTTGAGGTTGGTGTTGGGGCCGAGCAGACGGATCCCCGAGCGTTCCACGGCCGCCGCGAGACGGGCCTGTGCCGCCGCACCCTCGTCACCCGTCTCCGCGAAACCGGAGGCGAAGACGACGGCGAACCTCACCTTCGCCTCGGCCAGTTGCTCGATCACGGGCAGCGGGTCGGCGACCAGGAGCACGGCCAGGTCGACCTGCTCCGGCAGATCCGCGACCGACGCCGTGCAGGGGATGCCGAAGACGGACTCGCGGGTGGGGTGCACGGGATGCAGCCGCGCCCCCACCCGCTCGGCCCAGCCCACCAGCTGCCGGGTGACACCGGTGTTCGGGCGGCCCTCGGCGTCCGAGGCGCCGATGACCGCCACCGACTCGGGCCGGAAGAACCGGTCGAGATCGGGGACGGTCGAATACAACGGGCGGCCGCTGACGTCCAGGTCGTCGACGTCGGCCGGCCGGCCGTGGACGGCGGGCCCGGGCTGCTCGCCGCATGCGACGACCCGGGCCCGGCGGGAGTCGGTGGTGAGGGTGCCGTGGGTTGATCCAAGCATCGGTCCGCCCGCTCCTGTGTGACTGCCAAGTAACTGACGAACTGTCAGGTTACCTATCTGACGGTGTGTCAGGAATGGGTGTGCACAGAGAAAGGAGCAGACCTTCGAAGGACGGGACTACAGCGCGGCCAGTACCTCCTTCGCCACCCGCTCGCCCGAGCGGACGGCACCGTCCATGAAGCCCATCCAGTGCGTCGAGGTCTCGGTGCCGGCCCAGTGGATGCCGCCCACGGGCTTGCGCAGGGCGGGGCCGTACTGGGTCAGGACACCGGGCGCGGCGATGGAGACGGGGCCGCCGCGGGTGTAGGCCTCGTTGTTCCAGCGTTGCAGGACGAAGGAGGTGGGGGAGGCGGCTTTCTCGCCGAAGTACGTCACATAGTCCTTCAGCACGGCGGCCCTCACCTCCGCCTCGCTCGCCGCGTCCCACTCCCGGGCCTTGTCGGCCTCGATGAAGCCCATCAGGGCGCCGTACGAGGCGTCGGGCGGGGAGTTGTCGAAGGTGGAGCTGACCACGCCGGTGTCGCTGACGACCTGGCCGTTGAGGCCGTCGGCGCGCCAGAAGGGGGTGTCGTAGATCGCGATCGCCTTGCCGACCGAGGCCATCGGCAGGCGCTGGGTGAGCTGGTCGCGGCCGGCGGGGAGGAGCGGGTCGTAGGTGATGCGGGCGGCGAGCGGCGGGGGTGCGGCGACGACGACCTTCTTGGCGGTGACCGTGATGCCGTCGGCCGTCACGACGTACGTGCCGCCGGACTGGCTGATCGTGCGCACCGGGGCGTTGAGCACCACCCGGTCGCCGAGGGTGGCGGCGAGTTTGACCGGCACCAGCTGGGAGCCGCCGACGAAGCGCAGTTCCTGGGCGCCGTTCGCGGTCTCGGTGAGGCGCTCGAGGGTGCCGACGGTGGACTCGTTGCCGGCGGCGGCGATGTAGAAGAGGACGAACAGGAGGGAGAGTTCCCGGGGTTCGGCCGAGAAGATCGAGGTGCAGGCCACGTCCAGCAGGAACTTGGCCGACGGGATCACGGCGTTGGCGCGCAGCCAGGTCTCGAAGGTCTGCCGGTCCCACTCCTCGGCCTTCGCGGCGGTCCAGGGCGCGTCGACCGGGATGGTCTTGGCCATGTCGTCCAGGGAGGCCTGCACGATCGCCGCGTTGGCGAGGCCTGCCGCGTCGACGGGCGGGACCGAGCCGAGCAGGCCGTCGGTGGCGTAGGGGGTTTTCTTGCCGTCCTTGTAGAGGAGGTTCTTGCCGGTGTTGTAGGTGGCGAAGGTGGCCACGCCGAGGGAGTCGGCGAGCGCCTTGATGCGGTCCTGGGTGGGGCCGATGAACTCGCCGCCGCCCTCGGTGACCCCGCCGTTGGCCAGGGACAGGTTGAGGACCCGGCCGCCCACCCGGTCGCGGGCCTCCAGGACGGCGACCGTCTTGCCGGCCGCCACCAGGTCGCGGGCCGCGGTCAGGCCGGCGAGGCCGGCGCCGACGATCGCGACGTCCACGCTCCGGGTGGCCGCCGCGGACGCCGTGCCGGCGGCGGTCGTGGTGAGAGCGGTGGCCCCGGCGGCCACGGCGGCGGTGCGGCCGAGCAGGGAGCGGCGGGAGAGGCCGTCGACGGAACGGCGGGGGAGGTGTCTTTCACTTGCCACGTGCGTCCTCCGTAGAGAGGGGGCGGAGCCGGAAAGGTGAACAGGGCTCACATTCTGGTGCCGTGCGCGGGCGCGCCACAACGCTCTCGTCACATCTGACACACGTGTAACAGGCAGGGAAAGGAGAGGAGTTGGGGGTCTAGCGCGTGTTCTGGAGCACGCCCTGGCGAAGCCCTCGGCGGATGGCCTTCGCGATCCGCTCCGCGTCGAGGGACAGCTCGCGGAGGGTGCCGCTGATGGGGGTGGTGAAGCCGGTGAAGTACAGGCCGGGCGCGTTCTTGGCGGTGCGCGGGCCGTGGGCGAGCGGGCGGCCGCGTTCGTCGAGGACGTCGAGGTGGCCGACCAGGTCCTCCAGGGCGCGGACGTAACCGGTGGCGGCGACGACGGCGTCCGGGGAGATCCGGGTGCCGTCCGTGAGGACGACCTTGCCGTCCTCGAAGCTCTCCACGGCGGCCACCACCTCGACCCGGCCCTTGCGGATCGCGTTGATCAGACCGACGTCCTGCACCGGGATCGCGCCCTCCCTCACGCGGCTGTAGAGGCCGGTGTCGGGGCGCGGCAGGCCGTGCGCCGACAGGTCGGGCACGCTGAGTCTCGCCATCGGGCGGGCCAGCCGGTCGACGAGGCCGACGGGCAGCCGTCGTACGAGGATCGCGGTGTACTGGGCGGCCCAGCCGGCGGTGGAGCGGCGGACGATGTGCGGGACGGTGCGCACGGCGAGCCGGACGCGGGAGGCGCCGCTCTCCACGAGGTCGACGGCGATCTCGGCACCGGTGTTGCCGACGCCGACGACGAGGACGTCCTGGCCGGCGTACGCCGTGCCGTTGCGGTAGGCGGCGGCGTGGACGAGTTCACCGGAGAACGTGGAGCGGCCGGGCCAGTCCGGCAGGAGGGGGGTGTGGTTGTAGCCGGTGGCGACGACGACCGCCGAGCCGGTCAGTTCGCGGCCGCCGGTGGCGTGCAGCAGCCAGCCGGTGCCGTCGGGGGTGCGCTCGATCCGCGAGACCTCGACGCCGGTGACGATCTCCAGCTCGTGGACCTCGGCGTACTTCTCCAGGTACCGCACCACGTTCTCGCGGGCCACCCAGCGGCCGAACCGGCGGGGCATCCTCAGTCCCGGCAGGGCGGAGAGGCGGCGGGTGGTGTGCAGATGCAGCCGGTCGTAGTGGCGCCGCCAGGACGCGCCGACCCGGTCGGCCTTCTCCACGACGACGGCGCGTATCCCGTGCGCGCGCAGGGCGTACGCGGTGGCGAGTCCGCCGGGGCCGCCGCCGATGACGTAGACGGGGCGGTCGGCGGGGTTCGCGCTGGTGATCGCTGGCGGTGCGGAGTCTTCCATGAGCGCGAGCGTAATCACGCAGGAGGTTGATGGGTCTCGGTCAAGACCGGAATTGGTTGCGGATCGATCACGCTTGGGGGAGATGCGGGTGGGACCGGTGTCGTACTTCACCTGGTCGTGGAGAAGGCCTGGAGGCGAGGACGCGCTCCGGGAAAAGGTGCGACGCCCGGTCCGGGTGCGCTTGGGCCAGGCGTCGCGAGCGGACGGCGTCGGTAGCTGTGAAGGGAAACAGGCGCCGCCGCGTCCGGGATGCCTCCCGGAGGCGCCGGGAGTTCTCCCATCGGGCATGCCCGGGGTTCCCGGATCCCGTCATCTGACGTACCGTCAGATTCATGGATGCGATCTGGCTCGACGGTGCTCAGTGGCTGGCGGTGCTGCGGATCGGGCTCGGGCTGTGGTGGCTGGAGAGCTGGCGGCACAAGGAGAAGAAGAGCTGGTTCGAGGGCACCGGCATCACCTGGGCCGCGGACGTGGCGGCCAAGCACCGCTGGAACGCCGTGCGCTCCGGCTTCGCGGTGGTCGTCCAGCCGCGCCCGCGCGTGATGGCGTACGTCGTCGTCTACGCGGAGCTCGCCCTGGGCGTCGGCCTGACAGCGGGCCTCCTGACCCCGATCGCCCTGGCCGGCGGTCTGCTGCTCAACCTGATCTACCTCGTCCTCATGATCCACGACTGGGCCGAGCAGGGGCAGAACGGCATGATGGCGCTGATCTCGGTGGTGGGGCTGGGCGGGATGGCCTGGCAGACATGGTCGGTGGACAGCGCGCTGGGACTCTTCCGGTGAGCGCCCGTCCCGAGTCCGTCCGGTACGACCTCCCCGAGGCCGACGCCTTCACGCGCACCTACTGGGAGGCGGCCGCCGAGGGCACGCTGCTGCTCCGCCGCTGCGGAGCCTGTGCGAGGGCCCACCACTACCCCCGCGAGTTCTGCCCGTACTGCTGGAGCGAGGACGTGACCTGGGAGCGGGCGAGCGGCCGGGCCACCCTCTACACCTGGTCGGTCGTCCACCGCAACGACCTGCCGCCCTTCGGGGAGCGCACCCCGTACGTCGCCGCGGTCGTCGACCTCGCGGAGGGGCCGCGGATGTCGACCGAGGTGGTGGGGGCGGGGGTGCCGGGCGAGCTCTCGGCCGGGATGGCGCTGGCGGTGGACTTCCGGGAGGGCGTGCCGGTCTTCCGGCTGGTGTGAGGGCTGTTCAGGTCCTTCGGTGAGGGATCTCGCGGTGAGGTGGTCGGGCGAACACGTAGGGGCCGTCGTCCCCTTGATCGGTGCGCTGACGGCCTTTTCCTTGGGTCAGTTAACTGTAAAGAACCTTGACAGTTAAATGGTCTAGTCCAAGCATGGTCGCTGTTCTGGCCCGCGGTTCTGTCCTTCCGCTGTCCCCGCCCGCCCTTCCCCCTGGGAGCGTCAGTGAGACGACCTGGTTCTGTTCGTGCGCTGCTGTCCTGTCTGAGCGTCACCGCGCTGTCCGCCGGGCTTGCCGGACTCGGGGGAGGGAGCGCGCTCGCCGCGCCGGACTCCCTCCCCGCCCCCGTGAAGCCCATGCCGGCCCATGTGGCGGCGCCGTACTTCGAGGCCTGGGCCGGCGAGAGCCCGGCCGCGCTCGCCGCCGCCTCGGGCAACAAGTACCTCACCCTGGCCTTCCTGCAGACGGCCGCGGCGGGCTCGTGCACCGCCTACTGGAACGGCGAGGCCGACCAGCCGATCTCCCGGGCGACCCTCGGGCAGGACATCGCCACGATCCAGGCACGCGGCGGCAACGTCGTCCCGTCCTTCGGCGGATGGACCGCCGACACGACCGGCACCGAACTCGCGGACAACTGCACCAGCGTGGACGCGATCGCCGCGGTGTACGAGAGCCTCGTCACCACCTACGGCATCACGCGCATCGACCTCGACATCGAGGGCGACTCCATCGACAACGCCGCCGGGATCGACCGCCGCAACAAGGCCATCGCCGAGGTGCAGGCCTGGGCCGAACAGACCGGTCACAGCGTGCAGTTCTCCTACACCCTGCCGACCACCACGACCGGTCTCGCGGCCAACGGCGTGGCCCTGCTGAAGAACGCCGTCGACAACGGCGCGCGCGTCGACGTCGTCAACCTCATGACGTTCGACTACTGGGACGGCGCCACCCACGACATGGCCGCCGACACCAAGACGGCCGCCGAGGGGCTGTACGGCCAACTGGCCGCGCTCTACCCGAAGAAGAGCCCCGCGAAGCTGTGGAACATGATCGGCGTCATCGAGATGCCCGGCATCGACGACTTCGGCCCCGAGGAGACCTTCACCACGCAGGACGCGGTCACCGTGGAGAAGTGGGCCGAGGCCAAGGGGATCAACACGCTCTCGTTCTGGGCACTCCAGCGCGACAACGGCGGCTGCGTGGGCACCGGGGGCTCCGACTCCTGCTCCGGCATCGCCCAGGACACCTGGTACTTCAGCCACGCCTTCGAGCGGTTCGCGCGGGACTGACGGTCCTCTCCCTCCGGTCCCGAGGACGGCGTGGGGGCGGGACCGGAGGTGTTGAATGGCCCGATGACCGATGTTCTTGACGGGTACGGCCTTGTCCTGCGGCACTGGGACTCCGAGTCCGCCACCGATGTGGACGCGTGGCTGCGCGGACACCTCGACCCCGAGTTCCGCCGCTGGAACACCCCGCTGCGCACGATCACCGACGCCGCCAGTGCCCGGGAGGGGCTGGCGGCCAAGGCCGCGGACGTGGCCGCCGGACTCGCCATGACCTTCTGCGTCACGGACGCCGCCGACGGGACCGTCCTCGGTCAGATCTCCGTCAACGCGATCGACCGCATCCTGAGCAACGGCATCGTCGGGTACTGGGTGCTGCCCGAGGCCCGCGGCCGGCAGGTCGCCACCCGCTCCCTGCTGCTCGCGGCCCGCTGGGCGTTCGACGAGGTCGGACTGCACCGGCTGGAACTGGGCCACGCCCTCGGCCACGAGGCCTCCTGCCGGATCGCCGAGCGGTGCGGGTTCCTGTACGAAGGCACCCTGCGCGGGGCGATGTGGGAGGCGGAGCGCAGGGACGCCTTCCGGGACGCCCACCGCCACGGCCGCCTGGCGACCGACCCGGAGCCGAAGGCGCCGT
>NZ_JBITLN010000007.1:0-371447 GCF_044465285.1 Streptomyces sp. NPDC049687 | reverse complement strand
CTTCCGGGACGCCCACCGCCACGGCCGCCTGGCGACCGACCCGGAGCCGAAGGCGCCGTGAGGGGGGCGGGGGCGCCGTGAACAGGGGCGTGGGGAGCGCCGTAATCCAGCGGCACTAGGCCGGGGACTGCGCGATCATGCGGGGCATGCGCCCAGACGACTGGCATCTCACCCACGACCTCGACGCCTTTCTCGACCGCGCCGGTGACTTCCTCGCCTCGCGCCCCGCGCCGCACACCGTCCTGCTGACGGTGACGGACGGCCTGCGCCGCCGGGGCATGCACGTCTACGGCGAGGAGGCCCCCCTCCTCGGCACCCTGGAGACGGACGGCGAGGTCGCCGCGGTGCTCCTGCGCACCCCGCCGTACTGGATCAACCTCACCCCCCTCACCGAGGAACAGGCCGACGCGCTCGCCGCCCGGCTGGCGGCCGCGGGGCACCGCCTCCCCGGTGTCTCCGCCGAGACCGACACGGCCTCCGCCTTCAGCCGGGCCTGGCAGCGGCACACGGGGGCCCGGCCCGACCTCCGGCGGCGGCAACGCCTCTACCGGCTCGGCGAGCTGACGATCCCCGAGCCCGTCCCCCACGGCGCCCCACGGATCGCCACCCCCGCCGACCGGGACCAAGTGGCGCGCTGGTTCGAGGAGTTCAACGAGGACGTGGGTGAGCACAATGCCCCGGACGGCGGCACCTGGGCCGACTTCCGCATCGCCCACGGCGGCGCCACTCTCTGGGAGACCCCCGACGGCACCCCCGTCTCCCTGGCCGCCGTCACCCCGGAGGTGGCAGGCCAGGTGCGGGTCACCACCGTCTACACCCCGGCCCACCTGCGCGGCCGGGGCTACGCCGGTGCGGTCACCGCCGAGGTCAGCCGCGCCGCACGCGACTCCGGGGCCGCCGAGGTGCTCCTCTTCACCGACCTGGCCAACCCGACGAGCAACGGCCTCTACCAGCGCGTCGGCTACCGCCAGGTGGCCGACTTCACGGTGTACGGGTTCGCCGGGTGACAGGCGGCGGACCCGGCCGCCGGCCGCCCCGGGGGCAGCGGAAGACGCGGAAAAGGAGCGCCACCCGACCGGCGCACTCGACGGCCGGCGCGGTGGCCGCTCACGGCCACAGCAGTTCCCCGGCCCAGCCGTCCCGCTCCCGGCGGTAGCGGAGCCGGAGGTGACGTCGTCGCGCGTCACCCTGGAAGAACTCCGCCTCGTCGGGGCGCAGGCGGTACAGGGTCCAGGTCGGGGACTCGGCGGTCGGGTCCTGGCGGGCCCGTTCCCAGGCCTCCTCCGAAGCCCGCGTCAGCTCCTCCACCGACCCGAGCGGCTCGCTCTGGTGGCCGGTCAGCGCGGCGGCCAGGGCACCCGTGGAGCGGACGCGGAGGTCGGTGCGCGCCTCCTCGGGCGGGGCGACGGAGACCGGGCCGCGCAGGCGGACCTGGCGGCCCAGGGCGGGCCAGTAGAAGGTGAGGGCCGCGTACGGGCGGGCGGCGAGCTGACGGCCCTTGCGGCTGGTCGCGTGGGTCGCGAAGGACCAGCCGCCGGCGTCCGCGCCGTGCAGCATCACGATCCGGGCGTCCGGCAGGCCCTCCTCGTCCGCGGTGGCCAGCGTCATCGTGTGCGGCTCCCGCTCGCCCGCCGCCACCGCCTCCGCGAACCACCGCGCGAACAGCGCCAGGGGCTCGCCGGGCGCCGTCCCGGGATCGAAGGGCGGCAGCTCGGTCACCTCCGGGTCCCACACCCGCAGTGACCTCAGCAGCTCATGAAGATCCGTGTCCATGGTCCGAGTATCAGTGCCGGGCGAACTGCACCCGGGTCGGCTGTACGACGTTCGCGCGTACCGCGATCCCCTCCACCGTCAGCTGCTCGCCGTAGATGTCGGTGAGCCGGAGCGCGCCGCCGCAGCCCGCGCCCTGCTCGGAGAGGAAGTAGTTGTAGCCGGTGCGGGCCAGCGACTGCCAGCCGCCGCCCGTCCGGACCTCCAGGCGGGCCAGCGGGTTGCGGTGCCCGATGGCCTGGATGCCGCACCAGTACTGGGTGGAGCCGGTCTTGTAGCGGATCGAGACCGTGTCGGACACGGCCGGGCTCAGGAGGGTCCAGGTGATCGGGATGCGGCCCGCCGAGAGCGGCGCCAGCTTGGCGAACGCCTGCTGGCTGAGGTCGAGTTGGCCGACCTGGCAGGGCGCCGGGCACTCGTTGGTGATGCGGACGGTGATGGACTTCCCGCCCGAGGTGACCGACACGTACGCGCCGCAGGCCTTCGAGGTCTCGTAGTCCGCCGTGTTCATCGCCGCCGTCATCACGTCGGACGTCGGGCCGTAGGAGCAGGCGCCGTCGCCGTTGCCGATGTCGTAGGACGTGGCGACGCCCTGGTACGTCGTCCCGGGGCGGATGCGTCCGGCCAGGGAGCCGCCGGTGGAGGACGGCTTCCGGGGGGCGGGGGTGGCGGACGCGCGGACCGATGTCTTCTTGGCCGGGGCGGCCGAAGAGGGCTTCGTGCTCGGGCTCGGCCCGGCGGCCGAGGAGGTCGGCGAGGGGCTCGGCGACGACGAGGGGGAGACCGCCGCCGTCGGGGAGGCGTTCGTCGCGGCCCCCGCGACCGGCTTGACCTTGTCCGCCCCGGCGGCGGCCGTCCCGCCGTCCGGGCGGAACGCCACGACCAGGGACACGACCAGCGCCACGGCGGCCACCGCTCCCACGGCGATCGCGGGGGCCCGCAGCCCACGGCGCTCGGGGCGGGAACGGCGGCGGTGCGAGGAGGATGCCACGGACTGAATCCTTACGCGGTGAGTGGAGAGCACGTCCTGGAGAAATACGCAGCTCGTCCGGAAAAGCCTCGGACTCCTCGGTCGCCGCCGGTCACGAGGAGGTTGCCGCGGACCTCAATCCTGTGACGCATGTCACTCCCGCCCCAGTATCACCGTCCCCGAGGAGCAGAACCATCCGCCCGTGCCGGAGGCGACTCCCAGCCGGGGCAAGGCCCCGTCGGCACGGCGTACTTGTCGGTCCCCAGCCTCTCCCCGTAGCTGCCGCACCGCCTCCACCAGCAGGAACAGGCCCCGCATACCGGGGTGTTGGGCGGACAGGCCGCCGCCGTCCGTGTTCACGGGCAGTTCGCCGGTGGTCAGCAGCCGCCCCTTCTCCACGAACGCCCCGCCCTCGCCCTTCGCGCAGAAGCCCAGGTCCTCCAGGGTCACCAGCGTCATGTACGTGAAGGCGTCGTAGATCTCGGCGAAGTCCATCTCCTCCGGTCGCAGCCCCGCCCGTGCGAACGCCGTCCGCCCGCTGACCGCCGCCGGGGACACCGTGAAGTCCTCCCACTCCGACATGCTCGCGTGCGAGACGTGCTCCCCGGTGCCGAGGATCCACACCGGTGCCGTACGGCAGTCCCGTACGTACTCCTCGGCCGCCAGCAGGACCGCCGCGCCCCCGTCGGAGCGGATGCAGCAGTGCAGCTTGGTGAAGGGGTCGGCGATCATCGGGCCGGAGAGCACCTCGTCGACCGTGACCGGATCGCGGAACATCGCCTCCGGGTTCAGCGCCGCGTTCGCCCTCGCCTGCACCGCGATCTCCGCCAACTGCTCGATCGTCGTGCCGTGTTCGAGCATGTGGCGGCGGGCGGCCATCGCGTACTTGGCGATCAGGGTGTGGCCGTAGGGCACCTCGAACTGGAGCGGGCCGCGCGCGCCGAAGGCGAAGGTGCCCGTGCGGCGGCCCGCGCGGATGTCCGCGCGGGCGGTGGAGCCGTAGGCCAGCAGGACGGCGTTCGCATGGCCGGCGGCGATCGCGTCGGCCGCGTGGGCCGCCATGACCTCCCAGGTCGAGCCGCCGACGGAGGTGGAGTCGACCCAGGTGGGGCGCAGGCCCAGATAGTCCGCCACCTCGACGGGGGCCAGCGTGCCGAGCCCGGCGGACGCGAAGCCGTCCACCCGCGACCGGTCCAGCCCCGAGTCCGCCAGCGCACGGCGGGCCGCCTGGGCGTGCAGGGCGTACGGGGTCGCGTCGTCCACGCGGCCGCAGTCGGAGAGCGCGACGCCGACGACGGCCACTTTCCTGGTCCCCGTTGTCACGAGGGGCCACCTCCCTCTGTGCATCTCGTTCCCGGACTCCTAATATGACGGACCGTCAGATCTGGAGGAAGGGGTAGCCATGGACCCCGGCTTCACCGCCGAGCAGGACGAGATCCGCCGCACACTGCGCGAACTGCTGCACAAACGCTGCGGCCAAGAAGAACTCCGCGCCGCCCTCGCCACCCCCACCGGACACGACCCCGCCCTCTGGGTCACCCTCGCCGAACAGCTCGGCCTGCCCGGCCTCGCCCTTCCGGAGGCGTACGGCGGTGTCGGCTGCCCCCTCGCGGACCTCGCCCTCGCCGCCGAGGAGACCGGCCGGGCCCTCGCCCCCACCCCGCTGCTCGCCACCTCCGTCCTCGCCGCGCCCCTGCTCCTCGCCCTCGGTACCGAGGCCCAGCGGGCCCGCCTGCTGCCCCGGGTCACCGACGGCACCCTGACCGCCGCCCTCGCCGTCCCCGCACCCGCACTCGGCACCGCCCTCGCCCTGACCGGGCCCGGCGGCGGCGACTGGTCCGGCGGGGGGCGCGCGGGGGGCGTGCAGGCCCGGCCCGCCGAGGGTGGCTGGCGGCTGTACGGGGAGGCCGCGCAGGTGCTCGACGGGCACAGCGCCGGGCTGCTGGTCGTCGCCGCGCACACCGGGGGGTTCGTACGCTCCCGGACCCTGCTGTTCCTGGTGGCGGGGGACGCCGCCGGGGTCGTACGGACGCGGCAGACCGCCCTTGACGCGACCCGGCCGCAGGCGCGTGTCCAGCTACGCGATGTCGAGGCCGAGTTGCTCGGGGACGAGGAGGCGGACATCTCCGGCGCCCTGTGCCGCGCCGGTGACTTCGCCGCCGCCTTCCTCGCCTGTGAGGCCGTCGGGGCCGCCGGCCGGGCGCTGGAGCGGACCGTCGAGTACCTCAAGCAGCGGGAGCAGTTCGGGCGGGTGATCGGCTCCTTCCAGGCGGTGCAGCACCGGCTGGCGGACGTGTACGTACGGGTGCAGGCCGCCCGGTCCGCCGCGTACTACGCCGCATGGGCGACGGGCCGGCAGGACGGCGTCGGCGGGCTCGCGCTCGCCCAGGCGCTGGAGGCGCTCCACCTCGCCGCCGCCGAGGGGGTCCAGCTGCACGGCGGGATCGGTTTCACCTGGGAGCACGAGGCCCACCTGTACTTCAAGCGGGCCGCCGGTGACGAACTGCTGTTCGGGCCCGCGCACCGGCTGCGCGCCCGGGCGGCCGAGCGGGCCGGCCTCTTCGAGCGCAGGGAGGTCACGGTGTGATCGGTGTCAGAGTGGTGCAGAAGGTGTCCTCGACCCGCGGTTTCGCGAAGGTCGCCCCGCATGTGATCCCCGCCCTCGACCGGGCCGTCCACCGGCTCACCCGGGGAAAGGTGCTGCTCAGCGCCCAGCTGCTGCCGGGGGTGATCCTGACCGCCACCGGGGCGAGGAGCGGGCGGCCGCGCCGCACGCCGCTGGCCTGCATGCCCGAGTCCGACGGCTCCGGCTGGATCCTCGTCGGCTCCAACTTCGGCCGCACGGGTCACCCCGCCTGGACCGCCAACCTCCTCGCCCATCCGGACGCCGAGATCAGCTGGAAGGGCACCGACATCCCGGTGACCGCCCGGCTCCTGGAGGGGGACGAGCGGGCGGCGGCCTGGAAGGAGCTGCTCGCCTTCTGGCCGCCGTACGCGACGTACCAGGCACGGGTGGAGCGCGAGATCCGGGTGTTCCGGCTCACCCCTCGCCGCCATCGATGACCGGCTCCGAGACCGGGAGCCGGACGGACCCCGGGCCGGGTCAGTACCCGATGGGCCCACACAGCGCGGCAGGCGGCAGCTCACCTGGGTGAACTGCCGCCTGCCAGACAGGACTTGACCGTAAGAGTGGGGGAGTGGATCGGGCTATTTCGTCGGCTTCCTGCCGGTGATGCCCAGATGTACCAACAACGCCAGGTTGGGCTTGAGTTCAGCCTGCTTGACGCCCCACGTCTGGAAGCCCTTCTGGTGCGAGGCGACCGCCGCGAGCATCGCGACGAGCGAACCGGCGATCGCGGCCGGATTGACGTCCTTGTCGACCCGGCCCTTGGACTGCAACTCGGCGACGGCGTCGGCCAGGGAGTTGTTGACCGAATTGAGGATCTTCATGCGGAGTTTGTAGAAGCGCTTGTCGCCCTCGGCCGCGCCGAGGTCCACGACCCGGAGGATCGCGTCGTTCCTCTTCCAGAACTCCAGGAACCCGTCGACGAGTTCCTGCGCCGTCTGCCAGCCGGCCTTGCCGACCCAGGAGCGCCCTTCGAGCACTTCGGTCAACCCGGCGCCCTCGGCGGCCATTTGCTCGGCGATCTCCAGGACGGCGCCCTCGACGTCCGGGAAGTACTGGTAGAAGGTCGCGGGCGAAGTGCCCGCCTTCCGGGCCACGTCGATGACCTTGACGTCCCGGTACGGAGAGGAGCTGAGCATCTCGCTGAGGCAGTCGAGCAGCTTCTGCCGCGTCGCCTGCCCGCGCCGACCGGCCACGCGGCCGTCGACGGTACGCACTTGTCCTGTCATGCCGTCAGCTTACCGAGGGGTGATCGGAGCGCTATTCGGCCGACTGCAAATGGGGTGCGCGCGGGTATGGGGAAGGGTGTGCTGGTCTGCGCGCTGCGTGAACCCCCGTTAGTTTGGCTCCATGGCCGAAAACAGGGCATCGGTGAACACAGCGGGTGGCGCCGACGGCGGCACCGAGGGCGTCCCCTGCTGGGTGGACGCGCAGCTCCCCGACGTGGACGCGGGCAGGCGGTTCTACGGCGAGCTCTTCGGATGGACCTTCGAGGAGGCCTACGGCGCCTCCGTGTGGGCCCGGCTGGACGGCAGGGCCGTCGCCGCGCTCGACCAGAAGACCGACGGCCGGATGCCCACGGTCTGGACGGTGTATTTCTCCACCCCCGACGCGCAGGCCACCGCCCGGCGGATCCAGGCGTCAGGGGGGCAGGTGGTCATGGCCCCGTTCCCGGTCGACGACCTCGGCAGCGCCGCCCTCGCCGCGGACCCCGAGGGCGCCGTCTTCGGCCTCTGGCAGCCGGGCAGCCACCCCGGCTTCGGCGTCCGCCACATCCCCGGCTCCTTCACCTGGGCGCAGCTGTACGCGCGGGACACCGAGACCGCCAACACCTTCTACGGCCATCTCTTCCACGAGGCGCTCTTCGGCCCCGGCGCCGAACCCGACTTCGGCCGCGCGCCCGTCGCCGACGTCTTCCCCGAGGTGATGCCGCCGCACTTCCTGGTCCACTTCGCCGTGGACGACTGCGAGGCGGTCCTCGGCACGGTGAGCCGGCTGGGCGGCCGGGTCCAGGCGGGCCCCTTCACGGCGTCGTACGGCACGGTGGCCGTCGTCACCGACAATCAGGGGGCGTCGTTCGCGCTGCTCCAGCGTTGAACTACGTGTGGCAGTACCGACGAAGTCCGTGTCGACGTGCGGTTTCGCCGGTATATGAGATGAGACACCCCGATTGCCCCCGGGTTCGCAACCGGCCGCCCGGCCAGGAAGAATCTGGGGTGCGTGCCGCCACGGCGGTGCGGTGGTGAGACGCTGCACTTCGGTCGCGTACACATAGTGGGTGACGTGGCCCGTACGGGGAGGTGGCAGGCAAGTGGTGGATCAGCTGACGCAGCACGATCCGCGGCGGATCGGGCCGTTCGAGGTGCTGGGACGGCTGGGTGCGGGCGGCATGGGGCTGGTCTATCTGGCACGCTCGGCTTCGGGCCGGCGCGTGGCGATCAAGACGGTCCGGACCGAGCTCGCCGAGGACCAGCTCTTCCGCGTGCGCTTCACGCGCGAGGTGGAGGCGGCCCGGGCGGTGTCCGGCTTCTACACGGCCGCCGTGGTCGACGCCGACCCGCGGGCCGCCGTGCCCTGGCTCGCCACGGCCTACGTGCCCGCTCCCTCCCTCGAGGAGATAGTGAACGAGTGCGGGCCGCTCCCGGCCCAGGCGGTGCGCTGGCTGGCGGCGGGCGTCGCCGAGGCGCTCCAGTCGATCCACGGCGCCGGACTCGTCCACCGCGACCTCAAGCCGTCCAACGTGCTCGTGGTCGAGGACGGCCCCCGGGTGATCGACTTCGGTATCGCGTCCGGTGTCTCGAACACGCGTCTGACGATGACGAACGTGGCCGTCGGCACCCCCGCCTACATGTCCCCCGAGCAGGCCAAGGACTCCCGCAGCGTCACCGGCGCCAGCGATGTCTTCTCGCTCGGCTCGATGCTGGTCTTCGCCGCCACCGGCCACCCCCCGTTCCACGGCGCCAACCCGGTCGAGACGGTCTTCATGCTGCTCCGGGAGGGCCCCGACCTGGCGGGCCTCCCGGACGAGCTGCGCCCGCTCATCGAGTCCTGCATGCAGATGGAGGCCACGGCCCGCCCCAACCCGGCCGACCTCCAGGCCCAGCTCGCGCCCCATCTCTTCGGCTCCGGCTCCGACGACAGCGGTACGGCGTCGGCGTGGCTGCCCGAGAAGGCGGTCACCCTCATCGAGACGCGCCGTGGCGGCCGCCCGGCACCCAAACCGGCGCCCGTGGGCCCGCGCAGCGCCGGCCGGGGTGTCGTACCGCCGCCTCCGCTCCCGGTGCCGCCCCCGCCGTCCCACGACCCCGTCGTACCGGGACCGGGGCCCGTCCCCGTGGGGGTGGGCGCCCCCGACAGCGGCCCGGTACGGCTGCCCGGCGCGGCCGTGCCGATCGGCCCCGGCCCGCGCGTGGCCGACGTGCGCGCCACCGCCGCCGTCAGGGCGCCGCTGCCCGAGCCCGGCCTGGTCGCCAACTGGACCCGGGTCCGCGCGGGCGTCAACGGCGCCGACACCGCCCTCACGGCCCCGCAGACCTCGTCCCCGGAGACCACCCCGGCGGGCTGGCGGCCCTGGCGGTTCCGTATGTCCAACGACGTGTGGGGCACCCCGGCCGTCTCCGGCGATCTCGTCTACGTCACCTCCTTCGAGGTGCACGCCCTCGACGTGGCGACCGGGCGGCGGCGCTTCAAGACGCGGGACGTGGCCTGGTCGATGGCGGTCGCGGACGGCCGCGTCCACGCCTCCGACGGTCCCACGCTGTTCGCCCTGGAGGCCCGCGAGGGCCAGGACCTCTGGCGCCTCCAGACCGATGCCTGGGTGTACTCCCTCAAGGCGGACCGGGGCACGGTGGTCACCGGCACGCGCGGCGGCGGTGTGCAGGCCTGGGAGGCCTCCAACGGGCACAAGCTGTGGGAGATCAGCGGCTGCCAGACCGACTTCGAGTCCCCCGAGGCCGGCCCCGTCCTGCACGACGGCACGGTCTACGTCTGGCAGGACGCCCGTCTCAGAGCCCTGGACGCCCGCACGGGCGACGAGCGCTGGTCGTACCCCATCGGCGACGCGGCCTCCTGCGGCGGCGTCCCGGTCCGTGTGACCCCCGCCGCCGACGGCTACGTCTACCTCTCGGCCGGCACCAGGGTCCTCGCCGTGGACGTGGCGAGTGGCCGGGTGCGCTGGCACTTCGAGGCCCCGGCGGTCTTCCTCTCCCCGCCCGCCTTCGTCCCCGGCCCGGCGGTCACCGGCGGAGGCGTCTACCTCGCCGACTACCTCGGCACGGTCTACGCCCTCGACGCCACCGACGGCCGCGACCGCTGGCGCATCGCCACGGAGTCGCGTTCCTCCGTCGACCCGGTACTGGTCGCGGCGGGCCATGTCCACGTCGGCAGCGGCAAGGGCCTCTACACCCTCGACGCCGTCACGGGCACCCCCAAGTGGCGCTTCCAGGCGGGCGGCGACATCGTGGGCGCCCCGGCGGTCGCGGAGGGCCGTATCCACTTCGGCTCCACGGACCACCTCCTCTACACCCTCAAGGCCGACGACGGCCGGCTGCGCTGGAAGCTGGCCACCGGTGGCGAGATCACCGGCTCCCCGCTGGTCCGGGACGGTGTCGTGTACGCGTGCAGCAAGGACCGCTGCGTGTACGCGCTGGACGCGGAGAAGGGCACGGGGACGGCACGGCCCGCGTGACCGGCTCCCTGGGGAACAGGGGACGACCGCCGCACCGGGGCTGCACGGAAAGGGTCCAGACGGCGGCCGTCCACCCCAGACGCTACGCCGGGTGTCGTCCGGTCGCCAGGCGGTGACATGGCCGTGACAGCCGTTCTCTAGGCTGACGGTATGAATCCACGGGGGCACGGAAAGTTCAGGTACGCGGCGGTGGCGGTGCTGGTGGTACTGGCACTCACGGGGTTCTCCACGGGGAAGGGCCGCGGCCACGGCAGCGGCGACGGCGGTGGCGGGTGCAGCAGTTCCGGCCAGGACCACGACGGCTCGTCGTCGAGCGGCGGTGTGAGCGGATCGCGGTACCACGACTACGACGACGATGACGACACGTCCGGTGGCGGCGGATCCGGCGACACGTCGACGGCGCCCGTGCGGGACGCGGAGGCGTATCTGGTCAGCTGCGCGACCAGGAAGGCGCCGTACGCCACGGTCTCGGTCAGCAACCCGAACGGCACCGCGGCCACCTTCTCCTTCGAGGTCGAGTTCCTGGACGACCAGGCGGACACGGTCTTCCACAAGAGCATGACGGCCTACGTGCCCGCGAACGCCTCGACGGACGTGCGGGTGAAGGTGGACGACACCTCCCTCTTCTCCCGGATCGACCACTGCCGGGTCGACCAGGACGCGCCGCCGGTGAGCTGACACCTCGACGTCTGTCAGTGAGCCGACGCCCGGACAGGCACCTCCGCCCACACCGTCTTGCCCAGCGGCCGGCGAGGCTCCACCCCCCAGCGCAGGGCCAGGACATCCACCAGGAGCAGACCCCGACCGGACTCGCCCTCGGGGCACGACGAGGGCGAGGCTCCGGGCGGCCGCTTCGCCGATGCGGCGTCCGCGACCTCGATACGCACCAGGCCCGCGGCAGCGTCGTGGACGAGCCGGAGGCCGAAGTCGCGACCGGAGACCCGGCCGTGCTGTACGGCGTTCGCCGCGAGTTCGCCGACGACGAGGGCGACCGTGCACGACGCGTCGGACTCCGGCGGGTGCCCCCACTCCTCCATCCGCCGGGCGGCGAGACGTCGGGCGAGCCGCGCACCCCGAGGCGACGAGACGAACTGCTCGGCGAATGAGGGGAGCGCACGCGACTCGTCTCCCGGTGTGGTCGTTCCTGTCAGCACGGCTTGTCCGTCCTTGTCTGTCGAGCCGAGACATCCCGCGACGTACGCGAGTCGTCACGTTCCGTGCTCAAGAATCGTCTGATCGCCCTACGCTCGACAGGTGACACAGCCTTACTTTTCAGCCCGTAAGGAACGGAAGTGACGCTTTGGCCAATGGAATTGACCCGAGTACGTCGATGGCGGCGCTGTTCGGCTCGCGGGTGCGCAGGCTCCGCACGGCGGCCGGACTGACCCAGGCCGAACTCGGCGACAGGACGCACGTGGTGAGCACCCGGATCACGCAGATCGAGCGGGCCTCCGGGGCGAAACCGACGCTGGAACTGGCGCGTGCGCTGGACGCGGCGCTCGGTGCGGACGATCTGCTGGTCGAGTTGTGGCCGTATGTGTACCGGGAGGCGTTTCCGGACTGGTCGCGGAAGTTCATGGAGTACTCGGAGCGGGCGGTGGCCATCAGGCAGTACGCGGCTCATGTGGTGCCGGGTCTGTTGCAGACGGAGGACTACGCGCGGGCGGTGCTGAGTGTCGGTCGAACGCTCGGCAGCGAAGAGCAGTTGGAAGAGCGGGTCGCCCTTCGCATGGGTCGGCAGGAGCGCCTCGGCGGCCCTGACCGTCCCGAGCTGTGGGTGGTCCTCGACGAGGCGGTGCTCCGGCGTCCGGTCGGCGGCCAGGCGGTGATGTGTGAGCAGTTGGCGCGGCTGCTCGGGACCGCGACAGAACCCCAAATCACCCTGCAGGTTCTGCCGTTCGACCAGGGCGAGCACGATGCCATGGGCGGCTCGCTGACCGTGCTCACCATGCCGGACGGCTCGGAGATCGCCTACACGGAGGGCGCTCACTACGGCCAACTCGTCGAGGATCCGGACGAGGTCAGGAGCTTCGCGCTGACCTACGATCGGCTGCGTGCGGCGGCTCTGCCCCCGCTCATGTCACTCGACATGATCCGATCCGTGATGGAGGACAACCACCGTGGAGCGAAGGTCCCGTCCCGATCTGAACGGCGCCGCCTGGCGCAGGAGCAGCTACAGCAATCAGGAGGGGGGCGACTGCGTGGAGGTGGCCGACGGGTTCCGAGAGGCCGTCGTCCCGGTCCGTGACAGCAAGGTCCCCCACGGTCCGGCACTGTGCTTCGAAGCCGCCTCCTGGGCCGCCTTCATAGGCGGGTTGAAGGCCTGACGCCGTCCGCGCCGCAGGCACACCGGACCCTTGTCCGCGAGGGTCCGGCAAGCCGCTGAACTCCTCAAAGAACCGGGGGAAAGAACTTCCCGCCCACCCACCCTCCCCGGCCGCGAAGCCCGCGTCACCCGTCCGAGTGACCGGCTTGCAGGCGCGGGATGCGGACGGTTACGTTCGCCGCGACAACCGCAGAAAGATACGGCCCCCGGCCGGGACGGCAATCCCGATCGAGGGCCTGACCGATCAGGAAGCAGGACCTTCCCGATGGATACCCCGCAGTCTAACGCGCGCCTGCGCGCCGACGCCGGAACTCCGGCCTCCGGCGTGATCCACGTCCGCACCCGCCTCACGGCCGACTTCACCGTGATCTCCAACGCCCTCGCCCAACGGCGCGGCAGCGCGGTCACCGTCGGCGTCGCGGCGTACATCTCCTCCCTGCCCGACGGCTCCCCCGTGACCATCACCGCCCTGTGCGAGCACTTCCGCGAGGGCGAGATCCTGATCTCGCGGGCGCTCAGGGAACTCGAAGCGGCCGGATACCTGGAACGCCGCCGCGAGCGACTGCCCACCGGGCAGATCCGTACCCGCACCTACTTCTACGACGTCCCCGGCGGCGAGACGGACCCGGACGGGCCGCCGGATCCGCCCCGCCCCCGGAAGCGGCCCGCGGTCGTGGAAGTGCCGCCCCCACCGTCATCCACCGCCGCCCCGGAGGAGGAACCGGCGTCACTCGCCGACGCCGCCCCGCGGGCAGTCGCCGTTCTGGCCTCGCTCCGCCGTGTCGATCCCCGCCTCGTGCTGTCCGAACGGGAGGCCGTGCGACTGGCGCCCGCCGTCGACCGGTGGCTCACGGCGGGCGTGGGAGCACACCAGCTCACCGACATGCTCACCGCGCGCCTCCCCGACCGCTTCCTGACCCGCCCGGCGGCCATCCTCGCCTTCCGCCTCCGGGAGACGCCTCTGCCCGCGCCGCCGCCGCTCGCGGCCCCGCAGATCAGGGAGCGACCGGCCGTACTGCCCTTCCAGACCTGCGACAGCTGTGAGCGGGCCTTCCGCGCACCGCAGCCCGGACACTGCCGGGACTGCCGGTCCGGTCGATCCGGGCAGCCCGGGGATCGTCTCCGTGCGGCCTGCTGAGCGCGGTCTGCGCGGTTCGGCGCGACCGGATCGAGGGCACCTGGCCGTGACGGGCCGGACTCAGCGGATCCGGGGCCGAGCCGTCGACCGCCCCGCGAACAGCTCCGCCTGTCGTTCGCCCGGCAGGTTCCCGAGCGAGATGAGGTGCGGGGCCTGGGCGAAACCCGCCGCGCGCGCCGCCTCCTTCGCCGCCCACAGTGCCCGTACGGTGCCCTGGACACCGGCGGTCGGATACCCGGCGACGACGGCGGCGCAGGCGATGGCGGCCCCCAACGCCTCACCGGCGGAGGTGAGTTCGGAGACGAGCCCGATGTCGTGGGCCCGCCGGGCGGAGATCCGCTCGGCGGTCCCCATCAGCATCATCCGCGCGACCTCCCCGTACGGCATCCGCTGCGCCATCAGCACGGACTCGTAGGCGCTGACCATGCCGTAGGTGGTGTGCGGGTCGAAGAACACGGCGTCGGCGCCCGCCACGAGGAACTCGCACTCCCCGAGGAGGTAGAAGGCGCCGCCGCAGGCCATTCCCTCCACGGCGGCGACGACCGGCTTCCACAGGTCGTTCGCCTTGGGGCCGATGGTGAGCAGCGGATCGTCCTGCATGAAGGGTGAGCCGGGCTGCGGCACGACGGCGTCCCGGTCCAGGCCGGTGCTGAACGCCCGCGTCCCCGCCCCGGTGAGGACGACGGCCCGTACGGCGTCGTCGAACCGCACCTCCCGCCAGACCGCCTGGAGTTCGCCCGCCGTGTCGAGGTCGATCGCGTTGAGCTTCTCCGGCCGGTCGAGGGTGACGACGGCGACGCCGGTGTCCTTGTCCGTCTCCAGGCGCACGCTCACGGCCGCTCCAGGACCCACTGCGGCAGCCCGTCCTCGGCGAAGACGACCTGGACCCGGGCGCCGATGCGGATCCGGTCCGGGGGGAGGGAGTTGAGCGGGGCACCCGGGTGGCTGACGAGATTGCCGACGAGCCGGATCCGGGGCGCGTCGGCCAGCTCGACGACGATCACGTTGTACGGGGCCTGCGCCGCGTAGTCGGGGAGGAGGGGCGGGTGCGGGACGACGTAGGACCAGATGCGCCCGCGTCCCGACACCGGCCGCCACTCGCTCGCGAAGGACTGGCAGTGGGGGCAGCAGGGCCTGGGCGGGAAGCGGGGCTCGTCGCAGTCGGCGCAGGTCTGGACGCGGAGTTCGCCCTGGGCGGCGTACTGCCAGAAGGGGGCGCCGTCGGAGTCGGTGACGGGGGTCAGCACTGGTCAGCTCCTGAGCAGCAGGGCGGAGGTGGGGACGCCTTCGCCGGCGGTGACGAGACAGGTGGCGGCGCCCGGCACCTGGGCGGTACTGGTGCCTCGTAGCTGCTTGACGCCTTCGTTGATGAGGTTGAAGCCGTGCACGTAGGCCTCGCTCAGCCCGCCCCCGCCGGTGTTGAGCGGCAGCCGCCCGCCGATCTCCAGGGCACCCTGCTCGGTGAAGGCGCCCCCCTCACCCCGCCCGCAGAAGCCGTACCCCTCCAGGGAGAGCGGGACGAGCGCGGTGAACGCGTCGTAGATCTGGGCGACGTCCACGTCCTGGGGGGTGAAGTCGGCGTGCTTCCACAGGTGCCGGGCGGCCGCCCAGGCGGGGCCGGTGAGGGGGTCGTCGTTCCAGTAGTTGACCATGCCGTGGTGCTGGGCGGGCAGGCCCTGGGCGGCGGAGTGGACGTAGACCGGCCGGTGCCGGCAGTCCCGGGCGCGCTCGCGGCTGACGATCACGCAGGCCAGCGCCCCGTCCGTCTCCAGGCAGTTGTCGTAGAGGCAGAGGGGCTCGCTGATCCAGCGGGAGGTCATGTACATCTCGCGGGTGAGCGGGCGGTCGTACATGATCGCCGCCGGATTCTGGTTGGCCCGGTTGCGGCAGGCGAGGGCGACGTTGAAGAGGTGGTCCCGGGTGGCGCCGTACTCGTGCAGGTAGCGGCGCGCGAGCATGGCTATCTCGTCGGCGGGCCGGAGGAGACCGAAGGGACGGGTCCACTGGGCCGGGGTGGGCAGCTGGACCGCGGTGTTGGTCCACGGCCGGGGACCGCTGCCCCTCTTCCGGGACCGCCATGCCACCCCCACCGTGGCCTGCCCGGCGGCGATGGCCGCGGCGAGGTGGCCGACGGTGGCGCAGGAGCCGCCGCCACCGAATCCGATCTTGCTGAAGAAGGTCAGATCCCCGAAGCCGACGGCCTTCGCGAGCTCGACCTCGTCCGTCTCCTCCATGGTGTACGAGGCGAGCGCGTCGACCTCGCCCGGTGCGATCCCGGCGTCGTCGAGGGCGGCGAGGACGGCCCGGCAGGCGAGGGTCCTCTCGTCCTCGGGGAGGTGCTTGGCGAAGGGCGTCTGGCCGATGCCGACGATGGCCGTGGCGTCCTTGAGGCCGGTCACTCCGGGCATGCTGCACGCACCTCCGCACGGTGACAAGGCGGCTGACAGTGCGTCAGGTTACCGCTAATCTGACGGACAGTCAGCTAGTGGGGAGGCCGGTCGTGCGCGGTGACGTGGAGTGGGGGACGATCCCCCGACTGGTGAACTGGGCGGCCGAGCGGTACGCGGACACCGAGGCGGTGGTGGAGGGCCGTACCCGGATCCCGTACGGCGAACTCGGCGCCCGGGTGGAGCGCGCGGCGGCGGCCTGCCTGGCGAACGGCGTGGCGGCCGGTGACCGTGTGGGCATCTGGGCGCCCAACTCCCTGGACTGGATGGTGGCGGCGCTGGGCGCGGTGTCGGCCGGGGCGGTGCTGGTCCCGCTCAACACCCGCTTCAAGGGGACGGAGGCGGCGGACGTACTGCGGCGCAGCGGGGCGCGGCTGCTGTTCGTGACCGGCACCTTCCTGGGCACCTCGTACGTGGCCTCGCTGCGGCGGGCGGTGGGGGAGGGGGCCGGGGAGGGTCCTCTTCCCGGGCTGCCGGCGCTGGAGCAGGTGGTCGTCCTGTCGGACGACGCTCCGGCGGACTTCCGCACCTGGAAGGACTTCCTCGCGAGCGGCGAGGGGGTGGGGAAGGCGGAGGTCCGGGCGCGGGCGGAGACGGTACGCGGGGACCAGCCCTCGGACATCGTCTTCACCTCCGGCACGACCGGCCGCCCGAAGGGCGCGGTGATCACGCACGCGCAGACGCTGCGGGCGTACGAGGTGTGGTCGGACCTGGCGGGACTGCGGCAGGGCGACCGCTATCTGATCGTGAACCCCTTCTTCCACACCTTCGGCTACAAGGCGGGCGTGATCGCCTGTCTGATGCGGGGCGCGACGATGATCCCCCAGCCGGTGTTCAACGTGGACACGGTCCTGGCGAACCTGGCGGCGGAGCGGGTGTCGGTGCTGCCGGGCCCGCCCACGCTGCACCAGTCGCTCCTGGACCACGCCTCCCGGCACCAGCACGACCTGTCGGCCCTGCGGCTGGTGGTGACGGGTGCGGCGGTGGTGCCGCTCCGGCTCGTCGAACGTCTGCGGGGCGAGCTGGGCGTGGAGACCGTCCTGACGGCGTACGGCCTGTCGGAGGCGAGCGGTGTCGTCACGATGTGCCGCCGGGGCGACGACCCCACCGTCATCGCGTCGACGTCGGGCCGCGCGATCCCCGGCACGCAGGTGAGGGTCGACGCGCCGCCGGGAGAGCCCGGGGAGGTCCTGGTCCGGGGCTTCAACGTGATGCGCGGCTACTACGAGGACGAGACGGCGACGGCGGAGGTCCTGACCCCGGACGGCTGGCTGCGCACGGGCGACATCGGCGTCCTGGACCCGGCCGGGAACCTCCGCATCACCGACCGCCTCAAGGACATGTTCATCGTCGGCGGCTTCAACGCGTACCCGGCGGAGATAGAGCAACTCCTCGGCCTGCACCCGGACGTCACGGACGTGGCCGTCGTCGGCGTCCCGGACGCGCGGCTCGGCGAGGTGGGCAAGGCGTACGTCGTGCGCAGGGCGGGGGCCGTGCTGACGGGCGACGACCTGATCGCCTGGGCACGGCGGGAGATGGCGAACTACAAGGTGCCGAGGTCGGTGGAGTTCGTGGGGGAACTGCCGAGGAACGCGAGCGGCAAGGTGGTGAAGGGGGAACTGCGGCGCCGGGTGTGAGCACCGGAGCCGGACACGACCCGGCCGCGGTGGCTCCCCTCCGTGCCACCGCGGCCGATCCCCCGCAGGGAGCCCGATCAGGCGGTCTCGTCCGTGGCGTGCGTGTTGTCCGTGCCGGCTGTCGTGTCCTCTGCCGTGGCCTTGGCCGTCTTCAGCGGCTCGCTGGTGGCGTGCGTGTTCAGCGTGGTCACCTCGGCGGCCTCCGCGTTCGTCGCCTCGGCCGTGGCGGTGCTCTGGTCCTCGCTCATGACGGTCTCCCCTGCAGATCTGTGTGGTGGATCGGAAAGCGCCCGCCCGGTCAACTCCCCCGTGGACCGCCGGGCGGGCGCTCCTCGGCCGCTACACCCTAAGGCGCGGCCCTCGTCACTCCGCCTGCCCCCCGACGCGACGGAACGACTGAACCGAGGGTGCCGGGGCGCGATAAACGAATGATGAACGGGCAGGGGGCCTCTCAGGTGAGCGCGAGCGGTGTGAGGAGAGCCCGCACCTGAGCGGCTTCGGGCGCCCCCAGCCCCTCGAAGATGACCAGGGCCTCCTGCCAGCAGACCTGCGCGCGACCGATCTGTCCGATCCCGCTCAGTGCCTGGCCGAGGGTGACGAGCACGTTCCCGCGCCGCCAGTCCCCGCCGATCCCGCGCAGCGTGGTCAGCGCCGATTCGGCCTTCGTGGCGGCGTCCGCCAGTCGGCCGGCGGAGATGTCGACCTGCGCGAGACGGAAGAGGGTCATGCCCTCCCACAGCCGCATCCTGCTGTCCCTGAAGACGGAGAGCGCCTCTTCGAGACGGTTGGCGGCCGGCAGAAGCCGACCGCTCTGCGTGAGCGCGAGGCCGAGCGCGTACCGCCCGTTGGCGCCCTTGAGGGCGTGCCCCATGGCGTCGTACATGTCCGTGCCCTGCTGGGCCAGGGACACCGCCGAGTCGGTGCGCCCCATCGCGAGGTGGATCCGCGACAGGTTGCACACGGCGCTCGCCTCACCGGGGCGGTCCCCGGCCGAGCGGAACTTCTCGATGGCCCGGGTCAGATGGGTCTCGCCGGCGGCGTACTCGCCCTGGTAGATCGCGATGACACCCAGCATGTTGGACGCCCAGCACTGGAGCAGGGGGTCACCCGACGAGTCCGCGAGGCTCAGCGCCTCGGCGGCCTCCTGGCCCGCGAGCTCGAAACGGCCGGACAAGTGGTGGCCGTTGGCCAGGGTCAACAGGGCCCGCGCCACCGCCCGCCGGTCGTCGGCCACCCGTGCGGCTGCCTGGACGGACGCCGCTGTGGCCTCGTACTCCTTGGAGTTGGCGCCGGACTCGGCGAGGTCGATGGACGCCCACAGCAGGTCCACGGCCCGTCTCAACCGGTCGGGGCCGGTCGACTGGCGTACGCAGGCCAGCAGGCAGATCGCCTCCGCGTACAACCAGTCCTGGGCATGGTGCCGCTCATCGAAGACCAGCCCCGGGTACCTCGTCCCCTCCAGATGATCCACCAGCCGGTCCCCCGGCCGTACGAGCGCGTAGACGCCGGCCGCCGTCGCCAGATAGAAGTCCAGCAGCCGGGACAGCGCCGCCTCCCTCTCGCCGGCCGGCTGCTCGTCGCGCTCCGCGCACGCACGCGCGTAGAGCCGGACCAGATCGTGGAAGCGGTAGCGGCCCGGCGCCGCCGATTCCAGCAGCGAGGTGTCCACGAGGGACTCCAGGAGGTCCTCCGTCTCCTCCACGGGGAGGTCCAGGACCGCCGCGGCCGCCGCCAGCGAGATGTCCGGGCCGTCCGCCAGGCCGAGCAGGCGGAAGGCGCGGGCCTGCGGCGGCTCCAGGGCGCCGTAGCCCAGTTCGAAGGTCGCCTTCACCGCGAGATCGCCCGCCTGGAGTTCGTCCAGCCGGCGCCGCTCGTCGGCGAGCTTCGCCGCCAGCACCGACACCGTCCAGGTGCGGCGGGCCGCCAGCCGGGAGGCGGCGATGCGGATCGCCAGCGGCAGGAAGCCGCACGCCGCCACCACGTCCAGCGCCGCCTCCCGCTCGGAGGCCACCCGCTCCTCGCCCACGATCCGGGTGAAGAGGGTGAGCGCCTCGTCGGGCGACATCACGTCCAGGTCGACCAGATGGGCGCCCGCGAGATCCAGCATCCTCACCCTGCTGGTCACCAGCGCCACGCAGCCCTCGGTGCCCGGCAGCAGCGGCCGTACCTGGGCCGCGTCCTTCGCGTTGTCCAGCAGCACCAGGACCCGGCGGCCGTCCAGGACCGAGCGGTACAGCGCCGCGCGTTCCTCCAGGGAGTCCGGTATCGCCGGTTCCGGCGTGCCGAGCGCGCGCAGGAAGGCGCCGAGGACCGTCTCCGGCTCCGCGGCCCGGGTGCCGGCGCCCTGGAGGTCGACGTACAACTGTCCGTCGGGGAAGGCCGACCGGGCCTGATGGGCGACGTGCACGGCGAGCGTCGTCTTGCCGACGCCCCCGATGCCGGCCAGCGCCGAGACCGCCATGACCCGGCCCTCCGCCGAGGCCAGCACCTCGCTCAGCTCCTTCACGAACGCCGCCCGCCCCGTGAAGTCCGGTAC
Source organism: Streptomyces sp. NPDC049687 (assembly GCF_044465285.1). Lineage (NCBI taxonomy): Bacteria > Bacillati > Actinomycetota > Actinomycetes > Kitasatosporales > Streptomycetaceae > Streptomyces > Streptomyces sp. NPDC049687. The sequence continues at coordinate 351,310 of NZ_JBITLN010000007.1, read as the reverse complement.
CGTCGCCGGAAGTTGCGCGGGCCGCACCCGCACCACCGCCGGCTCCGCGGCCGGCGCGGGGGGTCCGGTGAGCTCCGGGTCGGCCTGCAGGATCCGGCGCTGCAACTCCTGCAGCCCCGCCCGCGGATCCACCCCCAGCTCCTCCGCCAGCAGCCGCCGGGTGTCCGCGTACACCGCCAGGGCCTCCGCCTGCCGCCCGCTGCGGTACAGCGCCAGCATCAGCAGCTCACGCAGCCGCTCGCGCAGCGGATACGCGGCCGTCAGCGCCGTCAGCTCCGAGACCGCCTCCGCGTGACAGCCCCGCTCCAGGTCCATGTCCAGCCGGGACTCCAGCAGCCCCAGCCGCCACTCCTCCAGCCGCACGCGCTGCGCCTCCGCGTACGGACCGGGGACTCCGGCCAGCGCCTCCCCGTCCCACAGCCCCAGCGCCTGGTTCAGCACCTCGCGGGCCCGGTCCACATCCCCGGCCCCGCGCGCCTTCTCCGCCTCCGCCGCCCACTCCTGCGCCAGCGCCAGATCCAGGGCGCCCTCGCCCAGGCCGCGCACGGCGTACCCGCCCGACTCGCTCACCAGGACGCCCGGGTCCAGCACCTTCCGCAGCCGCGAGGCATACGTCCGCACCGCCGCCAGGGCCTGCGACGGAGGCTCCTCGCCCCACAGCGCGTCGATCAGCTCACCGGCCGTCGCCGTACGGCCCTCGCGCAGCAACAGCGCCGCCAGCAGGGCACGTTGCTGGGGGGAACCGGTGTTCAGCTGCTCCGCGCCGCGCCGCGCGCGCACCGGGCCGAGCACGTCGAAGCGCAGCACCGCCGGTTCCTCGGGAGAGCCGGGACGCCTCTGCTCCGGCACGCGCGGGCCGCCGGGTCCTACGCGGTGGTCCATCAGGGCTCCCTCAGACATCCGAATGACCGGTTCAGTTTGCCTTGTCGGTGCCGGAGCCGTCAGCCGTGCATAGACACCGATTCCGGACGACACGCATGAGTCCACACAGCCCTCACATCCGGTACGCGCACCTCTCCACAGAGTCGATCAACTCGCACCCGGTCTGATACAGCTGACGGACCGTCAGATCAGCGCTACCGTGCCCCCATGGAGACCACACCGACGACCACGGCCCCCCTCCCGCTGATCATCTCCGTCGACGACCACACCGTCGAACCCCCCACGGTCTGGCAGGACCGCCTGCCGAAGAAGCACCTCGACACGGGCCCGCGCATCGTCCGCGCCCCGCTGAAGGAGATGACCTTCCTCGGCGGCCACTTCAAGCCCGTCATGGGCGAACCCGGCGACGACGGCCCCCTCGGCGACTGGTGGGTCTACGAGGACCTCAAGCGCCCCCTCACCCGCCTGGACACCGCCGTCGGATTCAGCCGGGACGACATCAAGCTGGAGGTCATCACCTACGAGCAGATGCGCCCCGGCTCCTACGACGTCCCCTCCCGCCTCGCCGACATGGACGTCAACCACGTCCAGTCCGCCGTGTGCTTCCCCACCTTCCCCCGCTTCTGCGGCCAGACCTTCACCGAGGCCGCCGACCACGAACTCGGCCTCCTCTGCGTGCGGGCCTACAACGACTGGATGGTCGAGGAGTGGTGCGGCCCCGACGCCCACGGCCGGCTCATCCCCCTCACCCTCATCCCCCTCTGGGACGCCGAACTCGCGGCCGCCGAGGTCCGCCGCAACGCCGCCCGCGGCGTCCGCGCCGTCGCCTTCTCCGAGATACCCCCGCACCTCGGCCTGCCCTCCGTCCACACCGACTACTGGGATCCGTTCCTCGCCGCCTGCGACGAGACCGGCACGGTCGTCGCCATGCACATCGGCTCCAGCAGCCGTATGCCCTCCACGTCGGCGGACGCGCCGCCGGCCGTCGGCTCGACGATCACCTTCGCCAACTGCTGCTTCTCGATGGTCGACTGGCTGATGAGCGGCAAGTTCGAACGCTTCCCCAACCTCAAGGTGATGTACGCCGAGGGCCAGATCGGCTGGATCCCCTACATCCTGGAACGCGCCGACGTGGTGTGGGAGGAGAACCGGGGCTGGGGCGGCGTCGCCGACAAGGTCCACCGCCCGCCGTCCGAACTCTTCGCCGACCACGTCTACGGCTGCTTCTTCGACGACGCCTTCGGCCTGCGCAACCTGGACTCCATCGGCCTCGGAAACGTGCTGTACGAGACCGACTACCCCCACTCCGACTCCACCTGGCCCAAGTCCCGCGAGGTCGGCGAGGCCCAGATGGGCCACCTGGACCCGGCCGTGGTGGAACGGATCGTCCGCGGCAACGCCATCGACCTGCTGGGCCTGACCCCGGACGGCCTGTGGAGCCCGCGGTGAGCCGCGTCGACCACGGCATCCAGCTCCCCGTCCAGTCCCAGTCCACCCTCTACGCCGAACCCTGGGAGGCGGACGCGGGACCGGCGGACCTCGTGGAGATCGCCCGCGCCGCCGACCGCGCCGGCTTCACCTACATCGCCTGCTGCGACCACGTGGCGATCCCGCGCCGGCTCGCGGACGCCATGGGCACGGTCTGGTACGACCCCGTGGCCACCCTCGCCCACCTGGCGGCCGTCACCGAACGCGTCCGGCTGCTCGCGCACGTCGCGGTCGTCGGGCTCCGGCATCCCCTCGTCACCGCCAAGCAGTACGCCACCCTGGACGCGCTGTCGGGCGGCCGACTGATCCTCGGGGTGGGCGCCGGGCACGTACGGGAGGAGTTCGAGGCGCTCGGGGTCGACTTCGAGCAGCGGGGTGCCGTACTCGACGAGACGATCGACGCGCTGCGGGCCGCGCTGGGGAAGGAGGAGTACCCGGCCCATCACGGCAAGCGGTACGACTTCGAGGACCTCGGGCAGCGGCCCCGGCCGGCCCAGCCCCGCGTCCCCCTCTGGGTCGGCGGATCCTCCCCCGCGGCGGTCCGCCGGGCCGCCCTCAAGGGCGACGGCTGGCTCCCGCAGGGCGACCCCAGGGACCGGCTGCCCGCGCAGATCGAGACCGTCCGACGGCTGCGGGGCGACGACGCCCCGTTCACGGTCGGCGCCATCACCGAGCCCCTGTACGTCGGCACCCCCGCCTGGGACGTGGGCCGCCGCACCCTCACCGGGCCCCCGGAGGCCCTCGCCGCGTCCCTGCGCGCCTACCCCGCGATGGGCGTGGACCAGATCCAGGTCAGGTTCCGCTGCCGCAGCCGGGACGAACTCGTCGACCAGATCGCCGCGTTCGGCGCCGACGTGGCTCCTCACCTGTAAGGAGATCCGATGGGCAAGCTTGACGGACGTGTCGTCATCGTGACCGGTGCGGCGCGCGGGCAGGGCGAGCAGGAGGCACGGCTGTTCCGGGAGGAGGGCGCCCGGGTCGTCGTGGCCGACGTGCTCGACGAACGGGGCCGGGCCCTCGCCGAGGAGATCGACGCGCTCTACGTCCACCTCGACGTCGGCCGCGAGGAGCAGTGGACCGCCGCGGTACGGGCCGCCAAGGAGGCGTACGGCCATCTCGACGGGCTGGTGAACAACGCCGGGATCCTGCGCTTCAACGCCCTCGTCGACACCCCCCTCGACGAGTTCATGCAGGTCGTGCAGGTCAACCAGGTCGGCTGCTTCCTGGGTGTGCGCACGGTCGCGCCCGAGCTGGCCGACGGCGGCACCATCGTCAACACCGCCTCCTACACCGGTCTCACCGGCATGGCGGCCGTGGGTGCCTACGCGGCGACCAAACACGCCGTGCTCGGCCTCACCCGGGTCGCCGCCCTGGAGCTGGCACCCCGCCGCATCCGGGTCAACGCGGTGTGCCCCGGCGCCATCGACACCGCGATGTCCAACCCGGCCCGGCTGGACCCGGACGCCGACCCCGAGGAGACGACCCGCGCTCTCGACTCCCTCTACCGCAAGCTCGTGCCGCTGGGCCGGATCGGCCGCGCGGAGGAGGTGGCCCGGCTGGCGCTCTTCCTCACGGCCGAGGACTCCTCCTACATCACCGGGCAGCCGTTCGTGATCGACGGAGGGTGGCTGGCGGGAGTCAGTGTCATCTGACGGGTCATCAGCTATTGACCCTCCATGAGGGTGGTGCCACAGTCATCGAAGCTGACGGTGCGTCAGAAATCATCGGAACCCGGGACGGTGAACCGCCTTGGAATTCGGGCTCTTTGTACAGGGATACGTGGGCAAGCGGGCTGAGACCGACCCCCTCGCCGAGCACAAGGCGCTGATGGAGGAGACCGAGTACGTCATCGAGGCGGACCGGTCCGGCTTCAAGTACGCCTGGGCGTCCGAGCACCACTTCCTGGAGGAGTACTCCCACCTCTCCGCCAACGAGGTGTTCCTCGCCTACCTCGCCCACGCGACGGAGCGGATCCACCTGGGCTCGGGGATCTTCAACCCCCTCGCCCAGGTCAACCACCCCGTGAAGGTCGCCGAGAAGGTCGCCATGCTCGACCATCTCTCCCAGAACCGCTTCGAGTTCGGCTCCGGCCGGGGGGCCGGCTCGCACGAGATCCTCGGTTTCCTGCCCGGCATCACCGACATGAACTACACCAAGGAGATCTGGGAAGAGACCATCGCCGAGTTCCCGAAGATGTGGCTTCAGGACGAGTACGCGGGCTTCCAGGGCAAGCACTGGCAGCTCCCGCCGCGCAAGGTCCTGCCGAAGCCGTACGGGAAGTCCCACCCCGCGATGTGGTACGCGGCCGGGTCGCCGCCGTCGTACGAGATGGCGGCGAGGAAGGGGCTCGGTGTCCTGGGGTTCAGCATCCAGAAGGTCTCCGACATGGAGTGGGTGCTGGAGAAGTACAAGACCGCGATCGTCAACGCGGAACCCGTCGGGGACTTCGTCAACGACAACGTGATGGTGACGACGACGGCGATCTGCGCGCCGACGCACGACGAGGCGATCCGGATCGCCGTCGGCGGGGGGCTGCACTACCTGCCCTCGCTGGTGTTCCGGTACCACGACACCTTCCCCCGGCCGGAGGGGTTCCCCGAGTGGCCGGAGACGCTGCCCGAGTACACCCCGGAGTTCGTGGAGCTGCTGGTGGAGGAGGAGCTGCTGATCTGCGGGGATCCGGACGAGGTGCTGCGGCAGTGCAAGCGGTGGGAGCAGGCCGGGGCCGACCAGCTGTCGTTCGGGTTGCCGGTGGGCGTGCCGAAGGAGGAGACGCTGCAGACGATCCGGCTGATCGGTGAGCACGTGATTCCGAAGATCGACACGGACCCTGTGCATCGGACCACGCGGTTCCGGCAGGGGGCCTGATCGTCGTCGGCGGGTGTTCCCGCGCCCCCGGGTAGGCAACCGCACGCACCTCAAGGAGTCACCCCATGCTTGATCACGTCATCGAAGGCGCGACCGTCGTCGACGGGACCGGTGCGCCCGCCTATGTCGCCGACGTCGGCATACGCGACGGGCGTATCGCCGCGATAGGGACCCTCACCGAGGAGTCGCGCACGTCCGAGGACGCCTCCGGGCTCGTTCTCGCCCCCGGGTTCGTCGACCCCCACACCCACTACGACGCCCAGCTCTTCTGGGATCCGTACGCCACGCCGTCGCTGAACCACGGGGTGACGACCGTGGCGGCCGGGAACTGCGGATTCACTCTCGCGCCGCTCAACCCCGCCCGGCCCGCCGACGCCGACTACACGCGCCGGATGATGTCCAAGGTCGAGGGGATGTCGCTGGTGGCGCTGGAGGAGGGGGCGCCCTGGAGCTGGAGCGGGTTCGGGGAGTACCTGGACGCGCTCGAGGGGCGGATCGCGGTCAACGCGGGGTTCATGGTGGGGCACTGTGCGCTGCGGCGGTACGTGATGGGGCCGGACGCGGTGGGCGGGCAGCCCAGCGAGGAGCAACTGGGCGAGATCGTGCGGCTGTTGCACGAGGCGATGGACGCCGGTGCCTGGGGGTTCTCCACCACCCAGTCGTCCACGCACTCGGACGGGGACGGGCAGCCGGTGGCCTCGCGGCACGCGCGTCCCGAGGAGCTGCTGGCCATGGCGCGGGCCGTCGGTGAGCACGAGGGGACGCAGATCGAGGCGATCGTCGCGGGCTGCCTGGATCAGTTCAGCGACGCCGAGATCGACCTGTTCGTGGAGCTGAGCGCGGCCGCGGGGCGGCCCCTGAACTGGAACGTCCTGACCATCGACTCGGCCGTCCCGGAGCGGGTGCCGCGGCAGCTGGTGGCGAGCGAGCGGGCGCGGAAGGCGGGCGGGCGGGTGGTGGCCCTCACCATGCCGATCCTCACGCCGATGAACATGTCCCTCGGGACCTTCTGCGCGCTGAACCTGATCCCCGGGTGGGGGCCGGTCCTCGGTCTGCCGGTGCCCGAGCGGATCGCCAGACTCCGGGACCCCTCCGTGCGGGCCGAGATGCTGCGGCGGGCCGAGTCGAAGGAGGCGGGCGTCTTCCGGCGGCTGACGAACTTCGGGCGGTACGTCATCGGCGACACCTACAGCGCGGCGAACGAGGGGCTCACCGGGCGGGTCGTACGGGACATCGCGGAGGAACGCGGGCAGGACCCGTTCACCACGCTGGTGGAGATCTGCGCGGCCGACGACCTGCGGACGGTCCTGTGGCCCATGCCCACCGACAACGACCCCGCGTCCTGGGCCCTGCGCGCCGAGGCCTGGCAGCACGAGGACGTGATGCTCGGCGGCTCCGACGCCGGCGCGCACCTCGACCGCATGTGCGGGGCGCCGTACACCACCCGGTTCCTCGGCGACTGTCTGCGCGGGCGGAAGCTGGTGGGGCTGGAGCAGGCGGTGAAGATGCTGACGGACGACCCGGCGCGGCTGTTCGGGCTGCGGCATCGGGGTCGGGTGCGGGAGGGCTGGCATGCGGACCTCGTCCTCTTCGACCCGGAGCGGATCGACGCGGGCAAGGCCACCCTGGTGCACGACCTGCCGGGTGACAGTCCGCGGCTGGACTCCAGGGCCATGGGTGTGCGGGCGGTCTGGGTCAACGGGGTGGCGGCCATCCGGGACGACGTGGTGACCGGCGCAGTACCGGGGCGGGTGCTGCGGTCGGGGCGCGACACGGAGACGGTGAGCACCCGGTGACCGACGGACAGAGGGTCTTCGTCGGCGGGGTGTGGGCCGAGCCGGAGGGCGGCCACTACGAGGTGACCGACCCGGCGACCGAGGAGACCGTAGGCCTGGCGCCGGAGGCCTCGCGGGAGCAGGCGCTCGCCGCCTGCGCGGCGGCCCGTGAGGCCTTCGGTCCGTGGTCGCGTACGGCGCCGGAGGAACGGGCGGCGATCCTGGGCCGGGCCGCCGACATCATCCGGGAGCATCTGGAGCCGTACGCCTCCCTGGCCCGGGCGGAGACCGGCGCCACGACCCGGACGGCGCGCGGGATGCAGGTCGGGGTGGGGGCGGCCCGCTTCCGCCGGTACGCGCGCGTGGAGCCGGCGGAGTGGGCGATCCCGCCGCAGATCAACGAGGCGGGGCCCGGGGGCACCTCCCACGCCCTCAGGGCAGGGGGGGAGGGCAAGGGGGGCGTCATGGGGGCGCTCGCCGTACGGCAGCCGGTCGGGGTCGTCGCCTGCATCACGTCGTACAACAACCCCTGGGCGAATCCGGCCGGGAAGATCGCCCCGGCCCTCGCCATGGGCAACACGGTGGTGGTGAAGCCGGCCCCTCAGGACCCGCTGTCCGTCTACCGGATGGCGGAGGCGCTGGAGGCGGCGGGGGTGCCGCGCGGGGTGGTGAACGTCGTCTCCGGGCAGGCGGTTTCCGTGGGCGAGGCCGTCGTGGAGTCCGGCGATGTGGACATGGTGAGCTTCACGGGGTCGACGGCGGTCGGGCAGCGGATCGCCGAGGTGTGCGGGCGGGACATGAAACGCCAGTTGATGGAGCTGGGCGGGAAGGGGGCGGCGGTCGTCTTCGACGACGCGGAGGTCGGGTCGGCGGTGGCCGGGATCGGGACCACCTTCTCCTTCTACAGCGGGCAGATCTGCACGGCCCCTACGCGGGTCCTGGCGCAACGGGGGGTGTACGACCGCCTGGTGGAGCAACTGTCGGCCTACGCGGGCCGGTTGAAGGTGGGCGACCCGAGGGAACGGGACACGGTGGTCGGTCCGGTGATCTCCGCCGCGCACCGGGACCGGGTGGAGTCGTACGTCGAACTCGGGCGGAAGGAGGGGGCGGTCGTCCTCACGCCCGAGGCGGGGCGGCTCCCGGACCGGGGTTTCTACATCGGCCCGACCGTCCTGGCCGACTGCACGAACGACATGCGGGTGGCCCGGGAGGAGATCTTCGGCCCCGTGGTCGTGGTCATCCCCTTCGACGACGAGGAGGAGGGGATCGCCCTGGCCAACGACAGCGACTACGGACTGATCGACTACGTCTGGTCGGGCGATGTGTCCCGGGCCTTCCGGGTGGCGCGGCGGCTGCGGGCGGGCGGCGTCGGGATCAACACCGTCGGCCGGAACATGGAGGCACCGTTCGGGGGGTTCAAGAAGAGCGGGGTGGGACGGGACGTCGGCTCCTACGCGCTGCACGCGTACAGCGAGGTGCAGGCGATCGTCTGGCCCGGGTGAGATGCCCTTTGGCGCCACGGGCACTGTCCTCGGCGTGCACACCGTGCGGGGCCGGAGGCCAAAAATCGGCCAAGCGGGCTTGGAATTCTCCGGCGGCCCCGTAGCGTCCCGGCCCAGGGGGACACGGACATCAGTTGTGTCTGCCCGTTGAAAGATGTTCAGAAACCCGTTCTGGAGCCACACTTGAAGCTCGCCAAGCGTCTCGTCCTCACCACCGCGGTGGTCGCCACCGCGGCCGCCGGCACCTTCCTGGCGACGACGGCCGGCAGCGCCGTCGCCTCGGAGCCCGCCCCCGCCCTCACCGCCGTCAAGGCCCCCGCCGCGCTCGCGGTTCCCGACGGCAACAAGCTGACGGGCGTCTTCGACGCCAAGGGCGTCCAGACCTACACCTGCACCGACGGCGCCTGGAAGCTCCTGGAGCCCGCCGCCACCCTGTCGGCCAGGAGAGACCACGCCCACCGCACCGTCGCCCTCCACTCCCGCGGCCCCGTCTGGGTCTCCACCGTGGACGGCAGCGCGGTCAACGCCTCCGCCGTCGCCAACTCCCCCAAGGAGGGCACCATCCCGGAGCTCCTCCTGAAGTCCACCGCCACCCGGGGCGCGGGCGTCTTCGCGGACGTCTCCTACATCCAGCGCCTCAACACCACCGGCGGCGTCGCCCCGGCCACCGCCTGCACCGGCACCGACCAGGTCAGCGTCCCGTACACCGCGACGTACGCCTTCTACAAGCCCGCCAAGTAGGGCGAGCCGGGGCAGGAGGTACGGCGGTGGCCCCCGGTGCGAGCGGGCCACGGCCGTACCGTCCACCGTCCCGGGCCCGCGTGCTCTACGCCTCTTCGGCCGCTGCCTCGAACCGGTGTTCGCTGGGGGAGCGGCCGTAGGCGGCCCGGAAGGCGCGGGTGAAGTCGGAGGCCCGGGTGAATCCCCAGCGGGCGGCGACGGCATGGATCGGCATGGTGTGCAGGGAGGGGTCGGCCAGCTCGCGGCGGGCGCCCTCCAACCGCCCGTGCCGGATCCGGGCCGCGACCGTTTCGCCCGGCGACTGCTGCTGGAAGATCCGGTGCAGATAGCTGAGGGATATGTGATGCGCGGCGGCGATCGCGGAGGGCGTGAGCTCGGGGTCGTGCAGGTTCTGCCCGATGAACGCCTGGACGCGCCGCACCAGCGCCTGCTGACGGGTCTCCGGCGGCAGGGCGCCTTCCGCGTCCAGTGCCCGGGCCAACCAGGCCGAGATCAGGTCGAGTACGACCGTCCCCAGGCGGGACGCGTCGGCGGGCTGGATGGTGTCCGCCTGCCGGGCCAGGCCGATGAGGAACTCCGTCAGCAGCGCCCCGACGCCCTCCCGTCCCGACAGGCCCCGGCCCAGCAGCGCGCGGACCTGGTGCTCGGGCAGGGGCAGCAGCCCCTTGGGGAAGTCCACGCCCACTCCCTCGACGAGAGGGGACTCCCGGTCGTCCGCCGACCGCAGGTCGTACGGCTGTGAGCTGTCGGCCAGGTGCAGGTCCCACCGGGTGAAGGTGGTCGTCCGCCCGGCGTGGTCGAGCTCTATCTCTCCGTTGAGCAGCAGCGTCAGGTGGTACAACTCCGGGTCCGCCCGACGCACCATCGCCGAACTGCGCCGGTAGCGCGCCGGCATGAACCCCATCGGCAGCACGGTCACCGGCCCCAGCTCCATCAGCCGGCACTCCGCCCGGAAGTCGGCGGCGTGATCACTGACAACCTCGCTCGACCGGCTCCGCCCGAGCAGTTCCCGCCAGAGGTCGAACCTGTCCTCCGCAGGCACGTCCTCGCTCCGGAACACCGTCCCGACCATTGCGCCCCATCCCGCCTCGCCCTACCGGTGCCCCGCACCGGCATACCAGATTCAGACATAGACATGACGTCAGTTCCCGCCTGGGCCGGTCAACCGTCAGTCGGTCAAATCCACCCGCACCGTCAGCAGTCGCGTCCCCAGCGCCTTCACGGCCGCGCTGTTGGCCTTGGGCAGGGTGCGCAGGCGGGCGACCGGATCGTCGTCGGGCAGCGGGTGGGCGATGCCGGAGTGCCACCGGCCGCCTATCCGCACCCGCACCCTCGGGTCGGCCTGGATGTTGCGGACGTACTGCGAGCGCTCCCCGAACTCCGAGACCAGCCAGAAGGAGTCCCCGACCCGCCGGCCGCCCAGCGGGGTGCGCCGGGGCAGGCCGGAGACGCGTCCGGTGGTCTCCAACAGCGTGTGGAAGGGCAGACGGCGCATGAACGGGTTGGCGACGTACCGCTGGAAGGCGGTGGTGAGGCGGAAGCGGAGGTCGGGGCGACGGGGCTCGGCGGGGCGGGGCTCGGTGGGCCGGGACATGGTCCGTGGGACTCCTTCACACACGAGGCACTGGTCACTGCTGCGACCCTTGATTCAATAGTCCCTGACGGCGTCGGGTCGGCGGGCCGTCCGGACGAGAGCGGGTGGCTGCGCGTGCGAGTGGTGACCTGGAACCTGTGGTGGCGCTTCGGCCCGTGGCGGGAGAGACAGAAGGCGATCCTGTCCGCCCTGCGCGATCTGCGCCCCGACGTGGTCGGTCTCCAGGAGGTCTGGGCGGCGGACGGCGAGAACCTCGCCGAGTGGCTCGCGGACGAACTCGGACTGCGCTGCGCCTGGGCCCCGTCCCCGGCCCCGGAACGCTGGCGCCGGAGAGTCCCGGACTCCGACGGGGTCGACATAGGCAACGCCGTCCTGAGCCGCTGGCCGGTGACCGAGAGTCAGACGCTCCTGCTGCCGGCCCCCGCGCATCTGGCCGACGGCCGCATGGCGCTGTACACCCGCCTGGCCACCCCCGCCTACGACATCCCCTTCTTCACGACCCACCTCACCTCGACCCCGGACGCCTCCGGGGTCCGCCGCGAACAGGTCACCGCCCTGGCGCGGTTCGTCTCCCGCTGGACGGGCGACACCCCGCACCCGCCCGTCGTCACGGGCGACTTCAACGCCTGGCCGGACTCCGACGAGATCCGCCTCCTCGGCGGCCACCGCACCGCACCGGCCGTCCCCGGCCAGGTCCTCCACGACGCCTGGGACCACGCCGACCCGTCCGCGCCCTCCGCCACCTGGACCCCCGCGAGGGCCCTGGAGCCCGCCGCCCGCATCGACTACATCCACGTCGGCCCACCCGGCCCGGCCGGCGAGGGGCGCGTACGCGGGGTGCGGCGGGCGGGGGACGGTCCCGTCGACGGGGTGTGGCCGTCGGACCACGCGGCGGTCGTCGCCGACCTGACGGAGGGGGTCGCGAGTTAGCGCCCAGGGGGCCAGGGCCTCGGTGGGCCGCGAGATCCCCGGCCGGCGGCCGTCGGCCGTTGCGTGACGGTCGTCCACTGCTTCCGTGATCCACAGGTGGTGGATCAGGGGCGTTCCCCGAGCTGGAGAAAGCCGCCCAGGGAGAAACACAGGGCGCCGGCGAGGGTGGCCCAGTTGGCGATGTCGGCGTTGATCGGGCTGCCGGTGGCGGGGCGGGTGTAGGCGGCGAGTGCCGAGATCATGAAGAGGACCGAGCCGAGCTGGTTCACGGCGACGATCCACCAGCCGAGGCTGCGGCGGCGGACGCAGGGCCGGCCGTGGCAGATCTCCACGAACGCGAGGTGACCGGAGATCAGGAACAGCACGCAGCCGATCACGTCCGGGGCCCAGATCAGCCGGTTGGTCTGCCGGACGCTCAGACCCTGGAGGAAGGAGTCCAGCAGGTCGACGGCGAAGACCAGCGTGCCGGCGAAGAGGACGAACGCGCTCAGCCAGTCCACCCGCGTCGGCTCGTAGCTCCACCAGCGCCGACCGCGGGTGACCAGCCGGCCCTCGCCACCGGGTACGTGACGGGGTGCGTTGACGACCTGGAGCAGCGAGACGTAGCCGCCGGTGTTGAAGAAGAGACCGCCGGCGAAGTAGATCGAGGCACTGGTCGTGGCGTCGCCGGAGCCGAGCTGGGCGACGCCGGCGCCGGCCGCGAAGAGGGCTCCGCCGATGACGAAGGCGGTCGCGGCGGTGGCGTTGAGCACGCGCAGGCGGCGGAGTGCGGCATCGTCGGCGCTGGTGTGCAGGCCGGTGGGTGCGCCGGGCGGCTGTACGGCGATGATTCCGCGCCGCCGGGCGGGCCGAGACTCCCACACGGCGGTGCCACCACCGGGAACCTCCCAGGTGAGCCGGGTGGTGAACGGTCCCGCGCCCTCGGCGCGCTGCTCGGGCTGTCCCACGGGCCGAGACTAGACGGCCCGCCCCGGCCGTCTCGCGAGCGAAACGCCGCCCGCGGCCGCCACCGAGACCCTGCCGGCCTCCTCCGAGGACTCTCGCGCGGCGTGCGAGCACGTTCTCGGCCATGCCTTCTCCGTCTCAGTGCCGACCGGTCGGTATGGACACCGACCCCTTCTCCCGGTACAGATGAACCGGCACGGATGAACAGAGGAACCGGCATCGAAAGGCCCGCCATGCGCATCGCCGTCACGATCTTCCTCACCGACGAGACGATCACCCCGACCCGCCTCGCCCGTGAGCTGGAGCAGCGCGGGTTCGCCGGGCTCTACCTGCCCGAGCACACCCACATCCCGGTCGAGCGGACCACCCCGTACCCCGCGGGCGGCGACCTGCCGCGCGAGTACGGCCGCACCCTCGACCCCTTCGTCGCCCTCGGCCAGGCCGCCGCCGTGACGGAGAACCTCGGCCTCGGCACCGGCATCACCCTCGTGGCCCAGCACGACCCCATCGACCTCGCCAAGCAGGTCGCCACCGTCGACCACCTCTCCGGCGGCCGCCTCACCCTCGGCCTGGGCTTCGGCTGGAACGTCGAGGAAGCCGCCGACCACGGGGTGGCCTGGCGTACGCGCCGCGAACTCGTCCGGGACCGGATGGGACTCATGCGAGCCCTGTGGAGCGAGGAGCCGACGGCCTACGAGGGCGCGTACGGCTCGGTCCGCGCCAGCAGCGCCCACCCCAAGCCCGTGCAGAAGCCGCGCGGCCCGGTCGTCGGGCCCCGCACCCTCGTCGGCGGCGCCGCCGGACCCAAGCTCTTCTCCCACATCTGCGAGTACGCCGACGGCTGGCTGCCGATCGGCGGGCGCGGGCTGTCCGAGTCCCTGCCGGTCCTGCGCGCCGCCTGGGCGGACGCCGGGCGGGAGCCGGAGGCGCTCCAGATCGTGCCGTACGCCGTCCAGCCGTCCCCGGGCAAGCTCGCCCACTACGCCGAACTCGGCATCGAGGAGGTCGTGCTGCAGCTCCCGCCGGCGAAGGAGGCCGAGGTCCTCGAGCTCCTCGACGAGTACAGCGGCTACCTGACCGGCACCAGTGACAGCGTGTAACGACCTCGGGCGCGGGAGGAGTCGGGCTCCCCGCACGGCTGATCAGCCCGAACGTATGCTCAAAGGATGACGACTTCAGTGAGCTCCGGAACCGGCCCCGGCCCCACCGAGAACTCCATGCGTCGCGCCCTCAAACGCGCGCGGGACGGCGTCGCCCTCGACGTGAGCGAGGCGGCCGTTCTCCTCCAGGCGCGCGGCGAGGCCCTCGACGACCTCGCCACGTCCGCCGCCCGGGTGCGGGACGCGGGCCTGGAGGCGGCCGGCCGGCCCGGTGTCATCACCTACTCGAAGAGCGTCTTCATCCCCCTCACACGGCTGTGCCGGGACAAGTGCCACTACTGCACGTTCGTCACCGTCCCCGGCAAGCTCCGCCGGGCCGGGCACGGGATGTTCATGTCCCCGGACGAGGTCCTCGACATCGCCCGCAAGGGCGCCGCCCTCGGCTGCAAGGAAGCCCTCATCACCCTCGGCGACAAGCCCGAGGAGCGCTGGCCGGAGGCCAGGGAGTGGCTCGACGCGCACGGGTACGACGACACCATCGCGTATGTCCGGGCGATCTCGATCCGGATCCTGGAGGAGACCGGTCTGCTCCCGCACCTCAACCCCGGGGTGATGACCTGGACCGACTTCCAGCGGCTCAAGCCCGTCGCCCCGTCCATGGGCATGATGCTGGAGACGACGGCGACCCGGCTGTGGTCCGAGCCCGGCGGTCCGCACCACGGCTCCCCGGACAAGGAACCCGCCGTACGGCTGCGTGTCCTCGAGGACGCCGGGCGCTCCTCCGTCCCCTTCACCTCCGGGATCCTCATCGGCATCGGCGAGACGTACGAGGAGCGGGCGGAGTCGCTGTTCGCCCTGCGGAAGATCTCCCGCGCCCACCACGGCATCCAGGAACTGATCATCCAGAACTTCCGCGCCAAGCCGGACACGGCCATGCGCGGTATGCCGGACGCGGAACTCGACGAGCTGGTCGCGACCGTGGCCGTCGCCCGGCTCCTGCTCGGGCCCTCCGCCTGCCTCCAGGCCCCGCCCAACCTCGTCGACAGCGAGTACGAACGGCTGATCGCGGCCGGGATCGACGACTGGGGCGGGGTGTCCCCGCTGACCATCGACCACGTCAACCCCGAGCGGCCCTGGCCGCAGATCGAGGAACTGGCCGAGAAGTCGGCGGCCGCCGGGTTCGAGCTTCGGGAACGGCTGTGTGTGTACCCCGAGTTCGTCACCCGCGGCGAGCCCTGGCTGGACCCGCGTCTCCTCCCGCACGTCCGCGCCCTCGCCGACCCGCGGACCGGGCTGGCCGTGCCGGACGCCGTCGTCGAGGGGCGGCCGTGGCAGGAGCCGGAGGAGGTGTTCGTCGCCTCCGGCCGCACGGATCTGCACCGCACCATCGACACCGACGGCCGTACGTCCGACCGCCGCGACGACTTCGACGAGGTGTACGGCGACTGGTCCGCCCTGCGTGAGGCGGCCGCCCCAGGCATGGCACCGGAGCGCATCGACACGGACGTACGGGATGCCCTGCGGACGGCGGCCGACGATCCCACCAGGCTCACCGACGAGGAGGCCCTCGCCCTCCTCCACGCCGACGGGCCCGCGCTCGACGCGCTCACCCGGATCGCGGACGACGTCCGCAGGTCGGCGGTCGGCGACGACGTCACGTACATCGTCACGCGGAACATCAACTTCACCAACGTCTGCTACACGGGCTGCCGTTTCTGCGCGTTCGCGCAACGGCGTACCGACGCCGACGCCTACACGCTCTCCCTGGACCAGGTCGCCGACCGGGCCCAGCAGGCCTGGGACGTGGGCGCGGTGGAGGTCTGCATGCAGGGCGGCATCCACCCCGACCTGCCGGGGACGGCGTACTTCGACATCGCGCGGGCGGTGAAGGAGAAGGTCCCGGGGATGCACGTACACGCCTTCTCCCCGATGGAGGTCGTCAACGGCGCCACCCGCACCGGGCTGTCCATCCGCGAGTGGCTGATCGCGGCCAAGGAGGCCGGCCTGGACTCCATCCCCGGCACCGCCGCCGAGATCCTCGACGACGAGGTCCGCTGGGTCCTGACCAAGGGCAAGCTGCCCACGGCGACCTGGATCGAGGTGATCACGACGGCGCACGAGGTGGGCATCCCGTCGACGTCGACGATGATGTACGGCCATGTCGACCAGCCGCGTCACTGGCTGGGGCATCTGCGCACGCTGGCCGGGATCCAGGAACGGACCGGCGGCATCACCGAGTTCGTGACGCTGCCGTTCATCCACACCAACGCACCCGTGTACCTGGCGGGCATCGCCCGGCCGGGCCCGAGCATGCGGGACAACCGCGCGGTCACGGCGATGGCCCGGCTGCTGCTGCATCCGCACATCCCCAACATCCAGACCAGTTGGGTGAAACTGGGCACGGAGGGCGCGGCGGAGATGCTGCGATCGGGGGCCAACGACCTCGGCGGGACGCTGATGGAGGAGACGATCTCCCGGATGGCGGGCTCGTCGTACGGCTCCTACAAGTCCATCAGGGACCTGGTCGCGGTCGCCGAGGCGGCCGGTCGTCCGGCGCGGCCCCGGACGACCCTCTACCAGGAGGTCCCCCTGGAGCGGCAGCGGGCGGGGCAGGCCTCGGACGGTCATCTTCCGGAACTCCTGCCGGTGCTGGAGTGAGTACGATGATCCGACCCCCAGTCCAGGGGTCCCGTAGCTGAGGAGATGCGTGCCCGTGCCTGCCCGACGGCTTCCCTCGTGGGTCTGGGTCACCGGTCTGACGGGCGGCGCGATCGCCGCGGTCGCCGTACTGAGCGTGCGGGCCGAGCAGGGCCCGCACCCGACGGCGTCGGCGACCCGGCCGAGCGCGTCGGCGTCCGCGGGCACCACGGCGTCCGCCTCGCCCAAGCCTCCGGACTCCGCGCCGAAGAACCAGGTACCGGACGCCTCCGGCACCGGCCGCCGTGTCGTCTACGACCTGTCCGACCGTCGTGTCTGGCTGGTCGACGCGGACGACACGGCCCGCCGTACCTTCACGGTCTGGCCGGGTACGGTCGACCCGGTGCCCGGCAGCTACACGGTCTCCGTGCGCAAGGACGCGACGACGGGCTCCGACGGCGTCAAGATCGAGCACATCATCTACTTCTCGGTCGTGTCCGGCGTCAACATCGCCTTCTCCAACGCGGTCGACGGCTCCTCCCCGCCCCCGGCCGCCGCGGGCGCGCAGACCGGCGGCATCCGGATGGCCGAGGCGGACGGGGCGGCCCTGTGGGCGTTCGGCGACCTGGGGACGAAGGTCAGAGTGGTCGAGTAGTCAGGCCTGCGGTCCGGCGTCCTTGAACGGCAGCTGATTGACGATCAGCACGACACCGCTGAACAGGAACACCCGGGTCGCAGCCTCCAGCCCGTTCCAGGTGTCCGACTGCCACATCGAGAACCACTCCCCGCCGATCGCGATGAACCCGGCGCCGAAGAGCAGCATCAGCATCAGCAGGCCGTACGTGGACAGCGCACGGGCCCGGACGTAGTCCCGGCGTGCCCACAGCCACGTCCCGGCGGTCAGGACGACCGCCGCCACGGTCTCCCACGCGATGATCGCGACGTACGCGGCGTCCTGCAGCCCCTTGCTCGTCACCGCCCGCCACATCAGGTCGTCGTCCTTGAAGGTGTCGTCCATCGCGAGGACGTGCCGGACGAACTGCTGGTTGGTCCCGAAGTCGGTGATGTTGCCCAAGGCCACGAGCGCTATGTAGAGAGCCACCGTTCCGGTGAGAAGAGTGGCCGTCAGCGGGAGAACGCGTGAGGTCTGTGTGATTCGTGAGGTGGGGGTGGTCATGCCGGGTCCCCTACCCCGCCAAGTCCCCTGTGTCCCCTCCGTGTTGCGTCAGAATGGTGGGCGCCGGGCGTCGGGGGACGCCCGCGGCGAGGGGCGAAGGGGCGTACGCGGATGGCTCGGACCCAGCGGTCGATGCAGCAGCTGATCGCGCAGCGCAGGCGACAGGGCTTCGTCGGCCGGGGTGCCGAGCGGGCCGCCTTCCGGGAGAACCTGGAACTGCCGCCGGAGGACGAGCGGCACCGGTTCCTGTTCCATGTGCACGGCAACGCCGGCGTCGGAAAGACCTTCCTGGTCAGGGAGTTGGAACAGCTCGCCCGGGAGCGGGGCGCGCTGACCGCGTACGTGGACGAGTCGGTCGGCAGTGTGCCCGAGGTGATGGCGGAGCTGGCGGAGCAGTTCGCCCGGCAGGGCCACCGGTTCAAGGAGCTGGAGCGGCTGCTGGCCGCGCACCGCGAGCGGCGGCACGAGGCGGCGGCCGTGGTCGAGGCCGGGGCGGAGAGCGGGGAGCCGTCGGCCGCGAGCATGGCGGCGGCCCGCGCCACCCTGGTGGTGCTGGGCATGACGCCGGGCGTGGGCGCCTTCGCGGGAGCCCTCGACCCGGCCCAACTCGCCCAGGGCGCCGACCGGTTGCGAGCCGGGCTCAGCTCCCGTTTCCGCAACCAGGAGGACCTGCAGCTCGTCCTGGCACCCGAGCGCGTCCTGACACCCGTGCTGCTGAGGGAACTCGCCGAGGTCGCGGCCGAGGTGCCCTGGGTGGTGCTGGTCCTCGACACCTACGAACGCACCGGGCCGGTCCTCGACGGCTGGCTGCACGAGGTGATGACCACCGACCGGTACGGCAGCGCCCTGCCCGAGAACACGGTCGTCGTCACCGCCGGACAGCTCCCCCTCGCGCCGGCGCGGTGGGGCGGCTTCGCGGACTTCGTCACAGACGTGCCGCTCGGCCCCTTCACCGAGACCGAGGCGCGCGGACTGCTGGCCGGCAAGGGGGTGGTGGCGGAGCCCGTCGTCGAGGAGGTGCTGCGGCTCACCGGCGGGCTGCCCGTGCTGCTGTCCACCCTGGCCGAGCAGCGGCCCGCCGATCCCGACGACGTGGGCGATCCCAGCGCCACGGCGGTGGAACGGTTCCTGAAGTGGGAGCAGGACCCGATACGCAAGGCGGCGGCCCTCACCTGCGCGCTGCCCCGGCGCCTGGACGCCGAGGTGTTCCGGACGGCCGCCGACTGCCCCGAGGAGGGGGCCGACGCGCTCTTCGGCTGGCTGCGCGGGCTGCCGTTCGTGGACGATCGGGGCGCCCACGTGCGCTACCACGACCTGGTGCGGGAGCCGATGCTCCGGCTGCAGCGGCGCCGCTCCCCGCGCAGCTGGACCCAGCGCCACGAACGGCTGGCGGCGGCGTTCACGCGGTGGCGCGAGGAGGCGGCGGGCGAACTGCGCCCCGACTACGAGTGGGAGAACGAGCCGTGGCGCGAGTCGCGCCTCGAGGAGACGTACCACCTGCTGTGCGCCAGGCCCCGCACCGCGCTGCCCGGGGCGCTGCACGACGCCGTCGCGGCCTGCCGGGAGAGCCTGGTCGTCGGCCGCCGCTGGGCGCGCATGCTGGAGGAGGCGGGCGCCGCGGCGGACGCCCCGGCCGTCCGGGACTGGGGCCGGGACCTGCGCGAGGCGCTCGCGGACGACTCCACCGGGGTGACCGGGGCGGCGGACCTGCTGCTGGCCCGCCCCGGTCTCGACGGCCCCGGCCGGGCGGCGGCGCACTCGCTGCGGGCCCGGGAGTTGCGCAACGACAGCCAGTACGAGTCCGCCCTGGCCGAGTACGACCGGGCGGTCGAGCTCGATCCGGATCTGGTCCGGGCCCACTACGGCCGGGGCCTCACGCTCCAGCTGACGGGCGACCTGCCGGCGGCGCTGGCCGCCTTCGACCGTGCCGACGCGCTGGCCCCCGACACCGACTGGATCATCGGGGAGCGCGCCGAGACCCTTCGGCTGGCGGGCCGTTTCGAGGAGGCCGCCGCCGACTACGACCGGGCGATCGCCCTCGACCCGGCCTACGCCGAGGCCCTGGCCGGCAGAGGGGCGGTCCGCCACGCCCTCGGGCGGTACGACGAGGCCCTCGCCGACTTCGACCGCGCGGTGAGCCTGGACGGGGACTACCTGTGGGCGCTGGTGCGCCGGGCGCGGCTGCGGCGCACGCGAGAGGAGTGGGACGAGGCGTTCGCCGACCTGGACCGGGCGGTCGCCCTCGCGCCCGACTCCCCGTGGGTGGCCTCGGAGCGCGGTGACGCCCACCGGGTGGCGGGCCGGTACGAGGAGGCGGTCACCGAGCTCACCCGTGCCCTCTCACTCGAACCCGATTACCCTTCGGCGCTGGCGAGCCGGGGCGCGTGCCATCTCGAACTGGGCCGCCCCGAGGAGGCCCGGACCGATCTGGACCGCGCCGTGGAACTGGCTCCCGACTATGTCTGGGCGTTGGTGCACAGGTCCCGGGCACGTCTGCGACTGGACGACGCGGAGGGCGGGTTCGAGGATCTGCGGCGCGCGGAGGCGGTGGGCGCGCAGGACGGCTGGGCCGCCGCCGAACTGGGTGAGGCCTACCGGGTCGCGGGCCGGCCCGGGGAAGCGGTCGCGGCCCTGCGGCGCGCGCTGGAGCAGGACCCGGAGTACGACTACGCGCTGGCCTCGCTGGGAGCCGCGTACCACGCCCTGAAGGACCACGCGCAGGCCCTGCGGTGCCTGGACCGGGCCCTGGAGATCTCCCCCGACTACCGGTGGGCGCTCGCCCGCCGCGCCCAGGTCGGTGTGGCCACCGGGCGGGTCGAGCAGGCACTGGCCGACCTGGACCGCTGTGCCGCCCTCGGCCAGGAGACGGACTGGGCCCGCCGCGCCGCCGTGGACCTGCTGACCCGGTGCGGACGGTGGGAGGAGGCGGCCGCCCGGCTGGCCGGCCCGGACCTGGCCGCGTTGCCCGAGGACGAACTGGACGCGCTCCGGGCCGAGCTGCACGTGCGGTCCGGCCAGTGGGCGGCCGCCCGCCGGGCCGCCGAGCGGCTGCGCGCGACGGACCCGCTCAACGGGGTCTACCTGCTGGCGCTGGCGGTCGGCCGGGAGGAGGGGCTGCGGGCCGCCGAACCTCTCTGGCGGGAGTTCGCGCGGCTGTTCCCGCAGGACGGGACGCTGGTGGCCGAGGAACTGCCGCTGGCCCGCTGCATCGTCGGCTGCGCCCTCGCCGACTGGGACGAGGCCGACCGGGGACTGGCCGAGCTGCTGGCCATGGACCACGGCTGGGACGATCTGGCGGACCTCGACGTCAGCCTCACCCAACTCCTGCACAGCCCCGGCGCCGACCGCGCCCGCCTCGCCCCCCGCCTCGCACAGGTCACCGCGGCCCGTGACGCCGTGCGGGCGAGGTACGCGCGGCACCCGGGGTGACAGACCTCCACCGCGCCTCCACGATCGCCCCTCGGCCCCCCGACCGCGTTCGATTACAGTGACGAACGTCGTACGTACGGACAGTGCCCGGGAGGACTTGGTGAGTACGACGGTGGGTACGACATCAGGTGCCGTCTGGGGCCGTACCGAACAGCAGGACTTCCGCAGCAGGGTGCGCGGCACCCTGCTGGGCGCGGCCGTCGGCGACGCGCTCGGGGCACCCGTCGACGGGCTCGGCATCGAGGAGATCCGGCAGCTCCACGGCCCGGAGGGCGTCGGCGACCTCACCCCCGCCTACGGCCGGCGCGGCGCCGTCACCCACCACACCCAGCTGACCCTGTTCACCGTGGACGGGCTCATCCGTGCCCAGGTCCGGCGCGACACCGGCGCCTGGCATCCGCCGACCGATCTGCACCGGGCGTATCTGAGATGGGCCGCCACCCAGCGCGACTGGGGTCCCGACCTGCGTCGAAAGGAAGACGGCTGGCTGGCCCGCGAGGAGTGGCTGTACGCCCGCCGCGAGCCGACCCGGCCGCTCCTCATGGGGCTCGGCGACGACCGGATGGGCACGCCGGCCTCGCCCAAGAACCCCGACGCCGACGGCCCGGAACCCACCGTCCGTTCCGCGCCCTTCGGGCTGCTCGTCGGCTGGGAGCCGCAGCTCGTCGCCCAGTTGGCCGTCGAGTGCGCGGCCCAGACCCACGGCCACCCGACGGCCTGTCTCTCGGCGGGAGCGTACGCCGTCATCGTGCACGCGCTGGCCCGGGGCGAGAGTCTCGACGGCGCGGTGCAGCGGGCGCTGGCGCTGCTGGCCGCGCGGCCGGGGCACGAGCCCGTCTCGGAGGCGTTGCAGCGCGCGCTGGGCGCCGTACGGCAGGGCCTGCCGGGGCCCGGGAGAGTGGAGGAGCTGGTGGCGCACGGTGCCGCGGCGGGCGTCCTCTCGGGCGCCGTGTACTGCGCGCTCGTCGCGGAGGACGTCGGACACGGACTGCGGCTCGCCGTGAACCAGGGCGGCCCCTCGGCCCCGACGGCGGCCGTGACCGGCGCCCTCCTCGGCGCCCTGCACGGCGAAACGGCCCTCCCGCCGGCCTGGCTGGCCGAGCTGGAGGGCCGTCCCACGATCCTGGAACTGGCCGACGACTTCGCCATGGAGATGACCCAGGGCCCCGCACTCCACAATCCGGCGGGCGCGTCACCGGGCTGGCTGGCGCGCTATCCGCGCGGCGCGTCGTAGGGCGTGTGGCGCCTCAGTCCTTCGCGGGGGCGGGTACGGCGTCCCGCGGGCCCGGGACGACGGCCGCCGCGCCCGACGAGTCGTCGTCCGTGTTGATCTTCTCGATGAGGGCGAGGCGCTCCGGGGTGTCCTCCGGCTTGATGAAGCCGACGAGGATGTAGAGGACCAGGGACACGGCGAGCGGCACGGACACCTGGTACTGGAGCGGGACGCCGCCGTCGACGTTCCAGTCGATCGGGTAGTTGACCAGCCAGAAGGCGAGCAGCCCCATCGACCAGCTGACCAGCGCCGCGGTCGGTCCGGAGCGGCGGAACGGGCGGAGCAGGCCCAGCATCATCGGGATCGCCATCGGACCCATCAGACCGGCCACCCACTTGATGACGACCGTGATGATGTCCTTGAAGGCGGGGGAGTTGACCTGGGTGGCCGCCGCCATGGACAGGCCGAGGAAGACGACGGTCGTGATCCGGGCGACGCGCAGCCCCTGCCCCTGGCTCCAGGTCCGCGCCCTGCGCCACACCACCGGTGCGCAGTCCCGGGTGAAGACCGCCGCGATCGCGTTGGCGTCGGAGGAGCACATGGCCATGGTGTGCGAGAAGAAGCCGACGATGACCAGGCCCAGCAGGCCGTGCGGCAGCAGTTGTTCCGTCATCAGGCCGTAGGAGTCGGAGCCGTCGGTCTTCTGCGACTTGACGAGCAGCGGCGACATCCACATCGGGAAGAACAGGACGACCGGCCAGACCAGCCACAGCACCGCCGAAAGCCGCGCCGACCGCTCGGCCTCCCGCGGGGTGGCGGTGGCCATGTACCGCTGGGCCTGGTTGAGCATGCCGCCGTTGTACTCGAAGAGCTTGATGAAGAGGAAGGCGAGCAGGAAGACGGTCCCGTACGGGCCGACCAGCGCCTTTCCGTGCCCCTGCAGTGCCGGTTCGTCCCAGGCGCCGAAGAAGCCGATGCCCTTGTCGTTCAGCTTCAGTACGACGGCCACGAACATCGCGATGCCGGCCAGCAACTGGATGACGAACTGGCCGAGTTCGGTGAGCGCGTCGGCCCAGAGCCCGCCGATCGTGCAGTAGACGGCGGTGATGGCGCCGGTGATGAGGATGCCCTGGTTCAGGGACACACCCGTGAACACCGACAACAGGGTCGCGATCGCGGCCCACTTGGCGCCCACGTCCACGATCTTCAGCAGCATCCCGGACCAGGCGAGCGCCTGCTGGGTCTTCAGGTCGTAGCGGTTCTTCAGGTACTCCAGCGGGGAAGCCACATGGAGCCGGGAGCGCAACCGGTTGATGCGCGGCGCGAACAGCTTCGAGCCGATGGCGATACCGAGGGCGATGGGGAAGGACCAGGTGACGAAGGAGGTGACGCCGTAGGTGTAGGCGATGCCCGCGTACCCGGTGAACATCACCGCGCTGTAGCCCGACATATGGTGCGAGATGCCGGACAGCCACCAGGGCATCTTGCCGCCCGCGGTGAAGAAGTCGCTGACGTCGTCCACGCGCTTGTGCGACCAGACGCCGATGGCGACCATCACGCCGAAATAGCCGATGAGCACGGCCCAGTCGAGACCGTTCATGTGCGCCCTCCCAGGGATCAGCCCGGCGCTCATCCTGGGCGCTGCCGCGTGAACACGACAAGTAACCGTCAGGTCAAAGGGAGGTAAAGGTATTCGGCATGGTGGCCTGCGTTCACCTATGTGAACTCATCGCATCAGCTCCCCGGCGTTGACCAGCAACGACTGTCCCGTGATCGCCCGGGCCCGGTCCGAGGCCAGGAACACCGCCGCATCGGCGACGTCCCCGTCGGTGGCGAGCTCCGGCAGCGCCATCCGCCCGGTGAGCCGCCCGAGGACCTCCTCCTCCGGCACGCCCTCCGTCTGCGCGGTGAACTGCACGTACGCCTGGACCGGCGGCCCCCACATCCACCCCGGCAGCACGGTGTTGACCCGGATCCGGTGCGGTCCGACCTCCCGCGCCAGCGAATACATCGCGCTGGTCAGCGCGCCCTTCGAGGCCGCGTACGCCGCCTGCCGCACCTGGGAGGGGGCCGCGACCGCCGACTGCGTCCCGATGAACACGACCGAGCCGCCCCGCACCTTCAGCCCGCCCAGACACGCCCGGGTCATCCGCAGGGTCCCCAGCAGGTTCACGTCGATGACCGACTGCCAGGTCGCGAAGTCGGCGTCCTCGACCCCGCCGAAGTAGGAGTCCCAGGCGGCGACGTGCACCACCGCGTCGATCCGCCCGAACCGCTCCCGCGCCAGCCCGGCCAGTGCCTCGCACTGCCCTTCGTCGGTGATGTCGGTCGCCCGCCAGGCGGTGTGCGAACCGTCCGGATCGATCTCGGCCGCGCTCTTGGCGAGGTTCGCCTCGGTCCGGGCGCCCAGCACGGCGTTCCCACCGTCCCGTACGACCGCGGCGGCCACCTGGTGGCCGAGCCCGGCCCCGACCCCAGAGACGACGACCGTCCTGCCGGCGAGCAGTGACATCGGACCCCCTTGGCTATGGCGGATTATCTGACGGAGCGTCAGAGTATGGTCCGGTCACCGAGGAAGGGGAAGACGCGTGAGCGAGGAGACCCGCAGCGAGACGTACGCCGAACTGGCCGCCGTAGGACCGTACGGGGTCCGCCCGGGCCATGCCCTGATCACCATGGTCGAACCGCATCCCGGCCACGAGTACGCCTACAACCGCTGGTACGAGGACGACCACTACTACGCCGGCGCGATGGCCATGCCCTGGATGTACGCGGGCCGCAGGTGGGTGGCGACCCGCGACCTCCAACTGCTGCGCTACCCCGAGAAGTCGGCGATCGCCCAGCCCGTCACCGCCGGCTGCTACCTCTCCACCTACTGGATCACCGCCGGCCGCTACGACGACCACATGCGGTGGACGGTCGCGATCAACAAGCGCCTCAACCGGGACGCACGGGTCTACCAGGACCGCACCCACGTCTTCACGGCGTTCCAGGACCACGAGGCGACCGTCTACCGGGACGGGGCGGCGGGCCCCCGCGACTACCACGCGCTCGACCATCCCTACGCCGGGCTGGTCGTGGAGGTCATCGACACCGAGACCCCCGAGCAGCGCGCCGGCCTGCTGGAGTGGCTGCGCACCCGCCACCTCCCCAAGCGCCTCGCCGGCTCCCCGACCGCCATGGTCACGGTCTTCCGCCCGACACCCCTGCCCGGTGACCGCATGACCTACGTCAAGCAGGTCGAGGGCGTCGACACCCGCCTGACGCTGCTGTGGTTCCTGGAGGCGGACCCGAGGGAGTGCTGGGACCAGCACTTCACCGGACTCGAGCAGGCCGTGGGGGAGTCCGGGCGGGGCGCCAGGGTGGAGCTGGTGGCGCCGTTCGTCCCGACGGTGCCGGGCACCGACCGGTACGTCGACAGCCTCCGCTGATCACGGCTGCTTCAGCTCGTCGGGGCACGGTGTCCCCCGGGGCAGCTGATACGGCGCCGCCAGCCGGTAGGTCCCCGCCTTCGGGGCGAGCAGGACCGTCCATTTGTCGCCCTCCGGGTCCTCCTCCGTCTCGTAGAGGCAGCCGTTGGGGTTGGTGTACGACTTCGGCTCGCCCTCCGCGCGGTGCTTGGAGGCCTCCGTCTCCTCAGGGGCCTTCAGGCTCTTGCCCTCCGCGTCGACGACGCTCAGCCACGGCGAGTACGGGATCCGGATCGTGATCCGGCCCGCCTTCTTCACGTCGATCGTCATCTCGCCCTGCTCGGCGCGCTCCACTACCGCGTTCGGCTCGGCGAGCGGCGCCGGGTCGACGACCCGGAACAGCTGCCAGTTGGCGTCGCCCCAGATCTGCTCCAGATACGGCAGCCCCCGCTGCACCAGCTCCCGCTCCCGCTCACCGCCGTCCCCGTCGAGCTCGTCCTTCGGTACGACGACGTAGTGCACCGCCCACCGCTGGAGCCACTCGTGGTAGTTCGCGGAGTTGAGCGTGTCGTCGTAGAAGAGGGGGTTGCGCTCCATGTCGGCCTGGCGGTTCCAGCCCCGGGCCAGGTTGACGTACGGCGCGAGCGCGGAGGCCTCGCGGTGGGAGCGGGCCGGGACGACCTCGACACGGCCCTTCTCGGCGCCGACGCCCTGGAGTTCGTTGACGAGCGGCGCCAGCTCACGCGCCCAGGAGGCCGCCGGAGTCGTACGGATGACGTCGTCGACCGACTTGAAGCCGATCCAGCCGACGAACCCGGCCGACGCCAGGACGATCACGTACCACTTGCGGGTGCGCGGCACCGCGAACGGCAGCGCGGCCATCAGCACCACACCCGAGAACAGCATCGCGAGACGGGTGATGTTGGAGCCGATCTGGGAGCTGATCAGCCACACCAGCAGCACGCCGAGACCGTAGACGGCGGCCGTGATGCGTACGGTCTTCCAGTCGCGTGGGACGACCGCGAGGACGATCGCCGAGTACAGCAGCGGCAGGGACGCCGAGCCGAAGGACATCGGCTGGGTGCCGGAGAAGGGGAACAGCCAGGCGGAGACGGCGACGACGGCCGTGGGCGCGAGCCCGAGCGCCCAGGCGCCCGGCCGCCGCTTCTGCAGGAACAGCGCGACGGCGACGATGCCGACGAACAGCCCCGCCACCGGCGAGCCCATGGTGGCGAGCGCGGCGAGCGGCGCCGCGCACAGCGCCTTCGCCCACCGCTTGTAGCGCCAGCGGTACGGCCAGCAGAACACGACGGCCACGGCGCCCAGCGCGAACATGTTGCCGAGGCCGAAGGTGACCCGCCCGGAGGCGGCGTTGCACAGCAGCGCGAAGACACCGGCCAGGGCGGGCCACACCGGGTTCCTGACGGGCCGGCACCGCAGGAGGACGAGGGTCAGCAGCCCGGCGGAGATCGTCCCCGCGATCATCATCGTCGTACGGACGCCGAGGACCGACATCAGATACGGCGAGACGACGCTGTACGACACCGGGTGCATGCCGCCGTACCAGGCGAGGTTGTACGCGGAGTCGGGGTGACGGCCCACGAACTCGGCCCACGCGTCCTGCGCCGCGAGGTCGCCGCCGCTGTTCGCGAACGTGAAGAACCAGATGAGGTGCAGGGCGCCGGACAGCGCGGTGACGGAGAGGACGAGATGGCGGCGCAGGAAGCCGCCCAGCGGCGCGAGGCGCTCGAAGCGGCCCGGGCGCTCGGCGTGTTCGGCGGGGCTCGGATCGCCGGTGCGGCCGGGGGTGGTGGTCATCGGACCGCCGGGGTCGGCCGCCGGCTCGTTCCGCGGGGCGTGGTCATGGCCGCCCGACTGGGGTGCGGGCACCTTCGGGCGCGGGCCGGCGTCCGGGCCCGGACCGGTGTCGTCGGCGCGTGTCGGCTCCGCAGTGGCCACCTGAAGGCACTCCCCGTGTCCCGTCTTCTGTTCTCGGTCGAGCCCTGTTCGCGTCCGCTTCACGGCAGCGTCCTCGCGACCGGCGACCTGTCCCGTTTCGCGACGCTAGCACGCACCCCGCCGAGCGGCTGCCCGGCGGGGTGGTGAGAGGTACGGACGCGTGCGGCGGGTCAGCCGATGCGCGTCAGCTTGTCCGAGAAGCCCGGCTCGGCCAGGTCGCTCTGCAGCGCGACCGGCACCTTGACCGCACCGCTGGAGCCGTCCCCGACGGTGAGCGTGCCCACCTTGGTGCCGGCCTTCGCCGTGTGCGGTACGTCGTCCGCGGCGAACGACAGTTTCACCGTCAGGCCCGCCCAGCCGACCGCCGCGACGTCCTTGGTGACGACGACCGGGGTGCGGCCGCCCAACTGGTCGTCCACGTACCCGACGACGTCGCCCTTCTTCAGGATCTTCGCCGAGGTGATCGCGTCCTGGGCGGCGAGCAGCGCGGTCTTGCTGACCGCGTTGACGGTGTCGATGATCGACGGCCCCTTGTGCTGGCCGAGGATCGCGCCGACCACGGTCACGGTCTCGCCGCCGGCCTGCTTGGTGGCGGCGAACAGCAGATTGCCGCCGGCCGCGGTGGTGGAGCCGGTCTTGATGCCGATGGCGTTGTCGTAGGGGACGAGCGTGTTGTAGTTGCGGTGCTTCGTCCCGGACGGGTCGGTCCACTCGGGCAGCTTGGTGATCTCCACCAGGGCGGGGATCTCCACCAGCTCGTTGCCCAGTTTCACCTGGTCGGCGGCGGTGGAGACGGTGCTCTCCTTCAGGCCGGAGGCATCGGTGTACGTCGTGTTCGTCATCCCGAGCTCCTTGGCGGTGGCGTTCATCTTCTTGATGAAGGCCGCCTCGGTGCCCGCGTCCCAGCGGGCCAGCAGCCGGGCGATGTTGTTGGCCGAGGGGATCATGATCGCCGAGAGGGCCTGCTTCTCGGTGAGCTTGTCGCCCTCCTTGACGGTGGCCAGCGTCGACTCGCCGTCCTCGTAGTAACCGCCCTCCTTCTCGGCGAGGGCGTCGACGGTGATGCCCGGGCCCTCCTCACCGGACTTCAGCGGGTGGTCCTTGAGCACGATGTACGCCGTCATCGCCTTGGCGACCGACCCGATGGCGACGGGCTTCTCCTCGCCGAAGGAGTTCATGGTGCCGATGCCGTCGACGTCCATCGCGCCCTGGCCCTCGCTCGGCCAGGGGAGGGAGGCCTTGCCGCCCTCGAAGGTGTAGGAGTCCTTCGCGGTGAGCGTCAGCGCGGTCGCCGGCAGCGGGCGGACGGCCTGCACGATCGCAAAGACGATCGCCAGCAGGATGACCAGCGGGGTCCAGATCTTGATCCGGCGGCCGAGGGTGCGCAGGGGGGTCGGCGGGGGCGGCGGGGTGTTCGTCAGCTCGGCGAGCAGGTCCAGCGGCGGCTTCGGCGGCAGCGGCTGCTGGGTCGTCCGCTCCGGTCCGACCTGCGGCACGAGCGCGGTGACGTCGGCGACCGCCTTCGGCTGCCGGGGCTCGTCGAGCGGCTTGAGCGCGACGAACCTGCTGGTGCGCTCGGCGGGGGGCGTCGGCTTTTCGTCGGCCTTGTCCTCGCGCTTGTCCTCGACCTTGTCCTGGACCTGGTCCTCGACCTGGTCCTCGGTCTTGTCCTCGTCCGTCTTGGGCTTGGCGGCCCCGCCCAACTTCAGCATGGTGGTCGGCTGGTCGACGGCGGGCTTGGGCCTGGGGGCCTTGAAGACGGCGGCGGGCTGGTCGACGGGGGAGGCGGGGGAGTCGGAGGCGGGGGACTCGGGGGAGTCGTCCCGCTTGCCGCCCTCCTCTTCCTTGTCACCCCTCTTGTCGTCCTTCTCCTTCTCGTCCTCGCCGGCCCCCGATGCCCATTTCGGGGCGGGCTTGGAGGATGCCTTGCCGCCGGGCGCGGGCTTGTCCTGGGTCCCGGCCGCGCGTTCGGCGCCGGGCTTGTCCTCCGACGCGGCCTCCGGCTCGTCGCCGGGTTCGGCGTCCGAGGCGGATTCCGGCTCGTCGCCTGGCTCGGTGTCCGAGGCGGATTCCGGCTCGGCGTCCGACTGGGTGCCGGAGTGGTCGTCGTCGGCGGCGTCGTCGGCGTCGCCTTCCGCGGGGGCCTTGCCTGCGGGGCTTTTTGCGGGGGAGTCGGCCGGGCTCTTCGCCTCGGTCTCGCCCTCGCCCTCGCCCTCGGTCTCGCCCTCGCCCTCGTTCTCGCCCTCGCCCTCGTTCTCGCCCTCGTTCTCGGCCTCGGTTTCGTTCTCGGTCGAGTCCGTCGCCGGGGTGTCGGCCAGGTCCTCCGCCGCGTCCTTCGTCGAAGGCTCTTCTCCGGTGGCCTGAGAGCCCTCGGGGTCGCCGGAGGCCTCCGGGCCGCTCTCGGCATCCCCGGAGCCCCCAGAGGGCCCCTCAGGGCTCCCCTCGGCCCCCTTGGGGTCCTCGGCCCCGCCCGACGCAGCCCGGTCGGCCTCCTCGGCCTGCTCGGGCTCCTCGGCTACGCCGGCCTTTTCGGCGTCGGCCTCGGCGTCGGCCTCAACGCTTGCGGCGCCGTCCGCGGTCCGGCTCGCGCCGTCGGCCGGGTCCGGCTTCGGCGCGGTGTCGCCGTCGCCGTCGGCGTCGTCCGTGGGCTCGGTCTCCAGTTCCCGTACGGAGAACACCCGCGTCGCCGTGTCCACGCCGCCCCGGGAGGCCGAACTCGAGGACCCGCCCTCCCGTGCCACCGCGACCCGCGGGTCGCGGTGTTCGCGTGCCTCGGGAACCGTGCCCGCGCTCCCCGACGTCGGTTCCACCGACGACTCGCGCTGCTTCGACCTGTCGGGGGACTCGCCCGCCACCGATGCCTCCTCCATGTGCCGCATGTGCTCCCGAACCGTGAACCGCCCGCCCGGAACCCGCCTCGGGGCGGTGTCCGAACCATGTACCAGTGTCCTGTGTAGAGGGCTTGGCTCCTGCGGTAGACGAGAACGACATACCTACTGGTTCCACTACAAACAGGTCACGCACCCTCGACAGACCAATGTGAGAGGGGTCACCCTGTCATTCATCCACGCGGGGAGGCATGGATGGGCAGGAGCCGCAGAACGATTCCGGAAGAGCTTCTTCTGCTGGCGTTGGACCCGACCACGGGTACCACCGCACAGCCGCAGTCGCTCGACCTTGGTCTGGCCGGAGCACAGCTAGTGGAGCTGGCGCTGGCCGGACGGATAGCCCCTGACGGGGATCGTATCGCCGTGGTGTCGCCACGGCCGACTGGAGATCCAACCTTGGACTGCGCGTTGGAGTTGCTGCGAAGGCGTGGCGCTCCTGTACGGGCCGTCCACTGGATCGGCGGGCCGCGTCTCGGGCTACGCCAGACCTACCTCTCGCATCTGGAGCGGTGCGGCATGGTGCATGCCGTGGCGGGCCAGATGTGCGGAGTGCTGCCGACGACTCGCTACCAGGCGACGGACACCGACATCAGCCGGGAGATCAAGGCCCGGCTGGACTCCGCGATCCGCACCGGCGTTCCGCCGGACCCGCGGACCGCGGCGCTCGCCGCACTGGCGCACGCGGTCGGCCTCGGCAAGCACCTGTACCCGGGGAACGAGGGACGCTCGTCCCGCTCCCGGCTGCGGGACCTGATCAGGCACGACCCCATGGGCGGGCTCGTCGCGCACGCCGTGATGGACGTCCAGAACGGTGCGGCCGTCCAGCCGCGCCGCAGCCCGGCGGCTCCGGCCGGCCGGCAGGCCGGACCGGGCGGCCGGCCCGTACCGGAACCGGCCCGTGGTGTTCCGGCGCAGCCGCGCCGCGGCTCCATGGCGCGTGTCGTGGCTCACTGAGCCGCAGTTCCA
This sequence comes from Streptomyces sp. NPDC049687, assembly GCF_044465285.1. Taxonomy (NCBI): domain Bacteria; kingdom Bacillati; phylum Actinomycetota; class Actinomycetes; order Kitasatosporales; family Streptomycetaceae; genus Streptomyces; species Streptomyces sp. NPDC049687. The sequence continues at coordinate 319,806 of NZ_JBITLN010000007.1, read as the reverse complement.
CGACCCGCACCGCACAGGTACGACCCGCAAGACCAGCGAGTCCCGTAAGACCCGTAAGACCCGTTCGGGAGCCGCCGCGGCCCGCGCGGGGCGGTGAACTGTCACCGCCCCGCGCGGACGCATGTCACGGGGCGCACCGGAGGGGGCGCCGCGACCGGGACGCGGTTCGCGCGTTGTAGTGGTGGGTGACCCGAACTGGCGTGTACCGGCCGCGTATCCACCGTTTTCCAGCGGTACGAAGCACCTGGGTGGCAGTCTGCTCAACAGCAGATACGCAAAGTGTCAATTACAGGCATGCAGCCGGAGGTGCGCGTCCCGTGACGTCCAATGTCAATCCCACGGTCAGGCGACGCCGGTTGGGCCAGGAGTTGCGCAAACTCCGCGAGGACAAGGGCATGACGGCCGAGCAGGTCGCGGAGCGCCTTCTTGTCTCCCAGTCGAAGATCAGCCGCCTGGAGAACGGCCGGCGCAGCATCAGCCAGCGCGATGTGCGCGACCTTTGCGGGGTGTACGAGGTCCAGGACCAGCGGATCGTCGATTCGCTGATGGAGATGGCGAAGGACTCGCGCCAGCAGGGGTGGTGGCATGCGTTCGGCGACATCCCGTACAGCATCTACATCGGCCTGGAGACGGATGCGCAGTCGCTGAGGGTCTACGAGCCCCAGGTCGTCACCGGGTTGCTCCAGACGCGGGCGTATGCCGAGGCCATCGTGCGGGGCGGTTCGCCCGAGAACTCGGTGGAGGAGGTCGAGAAGCGCGTTCAGGTCCGGATGCGACGGCAGGAACGAATCAGCGCCGAGGAGAATCCGCTCCGTCTGTGGGTGGTGCTGGACGAGGCGGCTCTGCGGCGGGTGGTCGGCGACCGGAACGTGATGCGTGAGCAGTTGGAGTACGTCGTCGACATGATGCAGCAGCCCCATGTGACCGTGCAGGTGCTGCCGTTCGAGATGGGCGCGCACACCGGGATCACCGGCCAGTACGCGATCCTTGAGTTCGCCGACACCGCCGACGCCAGCGTGGTGTACATCGAGGGCGTGACGAGCGACCTGTATCTGGAGAAGGCTCTCGACGTCCAGAAGTACAGCGTGATGTACGAGCATCTCCGGGCACAGGCGCTGAATGTGGACCAGTCCCGTCAATTCATCCTCAACGTCGCGAAAGAGTACGCGCGCTGACCTTGCCCGATGAGTGGGGCGGAAAGGTACACCTTCGGCACGTCCGTAGGGAAGACCCACCTGGAATATGCCATCCGGTCGAGTGAATGCCTGCTCCGTCTGGAGGTGTTCGCGAGTAGCGTCGATCAAGCCAAGGAACACACGGTCCTGGCGCAAACCAAACTGTAGGTTCCGGTTGCGGGCTGCGGTGCGGTGACAGCTACTCGACGATTCGCAAGCGGAGATAATATGGCAATCCTGCAAGGTGCCGCACACGCCTGGACGAAGTCCTCCTACTCGACCGCTCAGGGCGCGTGCGTCGAGGTCAGGTCGCCCATCACGTCGGCGCTGGCGGTCCGGGACTCCAAGGTTCCCGAGGGCCCCACTCTCGCGTTCCCCGCACAGTCGTGGAACGCCTTCGTGGCGGAGGTGAGCCGGGGGGCCTTCGAGCGCGCCTGACGCGTTGCAGGCCGGACGTCACGCACCACCCGCAGGGCCCTCTCGACTGGATCGCCGTCCCGGCCGAGAGGGCTTGGCCTTTCTCAGACCCGCTTCACCGGGAACGCCACGTCGCACACCGGGTCCTCGGGGCCCGCCGCGTTCCAGTCGGCGAAGTAAATCTCGCGGCACGGGCCGTCGTACTCCCAGCCCTCCCGCCTCATCCACGCCTCCACCGCCTCGAAGGCGGCGACGATCTGCGGATGCGCGACCTGTGCCTTGCCGATGCGGGTGTACGCCAGCCGCCGGGCCGGTTCCACCCGCACCCGGAGCTGCCGTGCCCGGCCCTGCGCGGCCACCCACGCCCGGGCCGCCGCCTCGTCGGCGACGGGCACGCAGGTCTCGGCCGGGCCGTCGCTCTCCATCGACACCTCGGCGTGGTAGACGACGAACGGTGCGCCGGTGGTGCCCCCGCACTGCTCGGCCGCCTCCTCCAGCCGCCCCAGTGACGCGGGGATCCAGGCGGGCAGTTCGTCCGCGAGGGTGTGCCGGGTCTCGGTGACGATCACCTGCGCCGGCACCTCAACCGTCTCGATCTCGAACGTCTCGTACAACTCGGAGCTCCTCCCCGACAGTCGGCCACGGAGGTATGCGGCGAGCGTGCGCTGGGCGGCGAAACGGGCCTCGACCCCCGCCCAGTAGGCGGCGAGCCGGTTCCCTGCCTCGGCCCCGTCGGCCGTGTCGACCACCTCGGCGATCCGTGCCAGCGGCATGTCGAGCTGCCGCAGCATCGCCACCAGCCGGGCGCGGTCCACCTGGCCGGCACGGTAGTAGCGGTAGCCGCTGACCTCGTCGACCCGGGCGGGGGCCAGCAGGCCCAGCCGGTCGTAGAGCCGCAGTGCCTTCGCCGACAGACGGGCCCGCGCGGCGAACGCGCCGATGGTGAGCAGTTCGTCGTCGTCCCGTACGTCCACCTGGTCATCCTCCGTCGCCGGGTGCCCTCTGGCACCCGGCGACGAGGAGACTCCGCCTTGCCCCAGGGGCAGGGTCAAGACACGTTCTGGCCGAGCTGGGTCTCGATCGCGGTGACGAGGTCCGCCGTCTCCGGCTCGGTCTGGGGGGAGAAGCGGGCGACGACGGATCCGTCGCGGCCGATCAGGAACTTTTCGAAGTTCCAGCGGATGTCGCCGTCGTGGCCCTCCGCGTCCGCGAAGCCGACGAGGCGGTCGTACAGGGCGTGCCGGCCCTCCCCGTTCACCTCGACCTTCTCGGTCAGCGGGAAGGTCACGCCGTACGTCGCCGAGCAGAACTCCGCGATCTCCTCGGCGCTGCCGGGCTCCTGCCCGAGGAACTGGTTGCAGGGCACGCCGAGCACGGTGAAGCCCTGGGCGGCGTACCGCTCCTGGAGCCGCTCCAGACCCGTGTACTGCGGGGTCAGACCGCACTTCGAGGCCACGTTCACGACCAGCACGACCTGGCCCGCGTACTGCGACAGCTCGGCGGAGCCGCCCTTGAGAGCACCGATCTCGACGGCGAGGGGAGAGGAGGACACGGCATCAGTAGTCATGCGCGGATGCTAACTCCGGCGGATGAACCGGGTGTGTTCCGGGGCCCGACGCGCCCACCAGTACCTCACCCGCCCCCGTCCGGGAGTACAGCACCGACCGCCCGGCCCGGCGCCGCTCCACCAGCCCCGCGTCCAGGAGGACCCGCAGGTGCCGGCCCACCGAACCGAGCGTCTGGCCGGTCAGGGCGACCAGGTGGCTCGTGCTCAGAGGGCCCTGGCCGAGCAGCACCAGGACAGCGGCGCGGGTCCGTCCCAGCAGGGCGCTCAGCGCCGCCGGTACGGGCCGTTCCCGGTGGTCCCCGGCCAGTGCGCCCGCGCACGGGTAGACGACGGCATACCGCTCCCGGCCCTCCCACGACACCCACCCGGCCTCCGGAGTCACCGGTACGAAGACCAGCTCGGCACCGGAGATCTCGCGGGGCGGGTACTCCTGCAGATTGACCTGGAACCGGTTCTCCCCGAGCCACCGCGTCCCCGGCCGAAGGGAATCGAGCACGGCCGCCCAGCCGCCCCGGCTGACCTGCGCGGTCCGCGCGACGACATCGGCCTCCAGGATGTGCCGCCGACGCTCCCAGGTCGGCCGTACGGTCGCCTCCCACACGTACTCCAACAGCGCGGCCGCCCGCTCGGGCAGGTCGTCGCGGTCCAGGGCGGCGGGCAGCGGGCCGGCGAGGGACATCCGCAGATGCGCGCGGGCGTGCGCCGGGTCGGCCGCCCGTACCCGGGCCACGCCGTCCGCGAAGCTCTCGCCGTCGCGCGGTGTCGGGGTGAGGAAGTCGGCGATCCAGCCCCGTCCGAGTCCGGCGCGGACGAGGAGCGCGGTCACCGGGTCGGCCGCCAGCGCCGCCCGGTAGGCGGGCAGATGGGCGCGCAGCCACTCCTGCTCACCGAGGTGGGCCGCCACGCCGCACTGCAGCAGCTTCAGGCTCGCGAAGGCCTCGGCGAGCGGCGAGAGCACGAACCGGCTGCGGGCCAGGGTGTCCGCGTTGATCTGCCACCAGCCCATGACGCCCCCCTGTTCGCGGACGACTTCCGCCACGACGTTTCGCACGCCCGCGAAACAATAACCACCCCGTCCGGGGCCGCCCGAGACTCCGCCCATGCCCAGCTACCGACAACTCTTCCGCACCCCCGAGTTCACCCCGCTCTTCCTCTCCTCCGCCGCCCACACCGGCGCCCAGACGGTGGCCGGACTCGCCCTCGGCACGCTCGTCTACCGGGCCACCGACTCGCCGCTGCTCTCGGCGGTGAGCATGTTCGGCCCCTCGCTCGCCCAGGTGGTGGGCGCGACCGTGCTGCTGTCGGGCGCCGACCGGCTGCCCGCGCGCACCGCCCTCACGGGGCTCTCCCTCGCCTTCGCCACCGCCACGGCCGTCCTGGCCCTGCCCGGGCTGCCGGTGTACGGCGTCTTCGCCGTCGTACTCCTCCAAGGGCTGGTCGCCGCCCTCGGCGGAGGCGTCCGCTGGGGCCTGCTGAACGAGATCCTCACCAAGGACGGCTACCTGCCGGGCCGTTCGCTGTTCAACATCATGAACGGGCTGACGCAGATCGGCGGTTACGGGGCCGGCGGCGCCCTGGTGACCGTCCTCTCCCCGCGCCGCGCCCTCCTGCTCGCCGCCCTGCTGCACGCCGTCGCCGCGGCCACGGCCCGCCTCGGTCTGGCCGCCCGTCCGCCGCGCGCCGCCGGCCGCCCCTCGGCCGCGGCCACCTGGCGCGCCAACGCCGTCCTGTGGTCCTCCCGCCCCCGCCGCCTCACCTATCTGGGCCTCTGGGTCCCCAACGGCCTGGTCGTCGGCTGCGAGGCCCTGTTCGTGCCGTACGCCCCCGACGCGGCGGGCACCCTGTTCGCGTGCGCGGCGCTGGGGATGCTGGCGGGTGACGTGACGGTCGGCCGGCTGCTCCCGCCGGCCGTACGGGCCCGTGCGGCGACCCCTCTCCTGCTGCTCCTGGCCATCCCCTACGCCTTCTTCGCCCTGCACCCCGCCCTGCCCGTCGTCGCCGTCTGCGCGACCCTCGCCTCCGTCGGCTTCGGCGCGAGCCTGGTCCAGCAGGAACGCCTGATGTCCCTCACACCGTCCGAACTCAGCGGCCACGCCCTGGGGTTGCACTCGGCGGGCATGCTCACGATGCAGGGGGTGGGAGCGGCGGTGGCGGGCTCGGTCGCCCAACTCATCTCCCCGGCCGTCGCGATGACGGTGATGGCGGTGACGTCGGCGGGCGCGACGGTGGCGTTGGCCCTGGCGGCCCGCCCGGGCAGCCGACCGGAACCCTCGAAGGTCACGCCCTAGGGGGAGTGTTTTCCACAGTGGGCTTCGTCTGTCGGCGGCGGGGCCCGCGGGGTCCGCAAGCCACCCGCGGCTCCGTCACGCGGGCTCGACCGCGGACACGGGGGTGGCGGCCACCGTGTCGTCGCATTCGGCGAACAGCCCGTCGTCCAGGGCGACCTGGTGCGCCCCCGAGCCGGGCAGTCCCACGACCAGCGTCGGATACGTCACCGGATCCGCCCCCGACTCGCAGTAGCCGTCGGCCTCGCCCTGGACCTGTACGAAGGTCAGCTTCACCCACGCCCTGCCGGCCGGCTGCACCGTCACCGGGGTCGCCGTGCCGGTGGCCGTCACCTTCAGCGGGGAGTTGCGGTCCGGGGAGCCGTTGCCCGCGCCCGCGACCGTCGGGTGTCCCTTCAGGACGCAGGGCGTGCCGGAGACATTGACGAACTCCACGACCGCGGCTCCCGTCCCGGTCCCGTCCGGCCGCTCGGCGGCCTGCCGGGCACTGGCCTCGAGAGCGTCGACGGGGCAGACGGGCGCACCTCCCGACGCCGGAGCCGAGCCCACCGGCTCCGCCCCCGTGTCGCCCCCACCGGGCTCGCACCCGGTCACCACCAGAGCGGCCAGGGCCGCGACCGTCACCGCCGCCGTCCTGCGCATGCCGTTCCCGTACCGCATGGTCGTCCCCCCGAAGTCGCTCCGGGCCGGTCCTCGCCGGCCCACGCCTACGTCGACAGGCGGGCAGGGCGAACGGTTCTAGCGAATGACGAGCTGTGACGGACCGGTGACGTCACGTACGTGGAGGTGGCCGTCCAGCGGGAAGGCGGGCGGGGCGGCGGGCAGGGTGCTGTCGAAGGTGTAGCCCGCCTTCTCGGCCACCCGGCAGGACGCCTCGTTGTCGACCTGGTGAAGGAGGTCGAGGCGATTCAGCCCGGTCTCCGCGAAGGTGTCGAACGCCCAGCGGGTGAGGGTCTCAAGGGCGCGCGGGGCCACGCCTCTTCCGCGCGCGTGGGCGGCGGTCCAATAGCCCACCTCGGCGCTCGACCTGCAGGGCGCGACCTCCTTGAGCACCGAGTGGCCCAGCAACCGGCCCTCGGCCGGGCCGTGCGGGGCTTCGACGACGGCGAAGCCGAACCGCTCGCCGGCCTCCCAGTCCCGCCGCTGAGCCTCTATCCATCGCCCGATGCCGGCCGCGTCGGCCGCGGGCACACCGACCCGGCGGCGCAGTACGGGATCCCGGAAGACCTCGGTCAGCGCGGCGACGTCCGTGGCGCGCCAGGGCCGGAGGGCGAGGGCGGGAGCGGCGGAAGTCGCGTCGGCCCGGAGTACGACCGGGGGGACGGCCGGGGTGGGTGGCATCGGCCGATCGTACGCGGCGGCGGGTCCGTCCTCAGGCGAGCAGTCTGCGCTTCTGTTCCTCGAACTCCGTGTCGGTGAGCACGCCTTGGGCCTTGAGCTCGCCGAGCTGCTTGAGTTGGTCGATCTTGTTGCTCATGTCGTCGGTCAGGGGCGCGGCCTGTGGGGGTTCCCGGTAGGCCTGGGGCTCCTGGCGGGCCTGGGGTTCCTGGTAGGAGGGCTGCTGGGCGGCCCAGCGGCCCTGTTGGCGGCGTGACACTCTGTTGGAGACGGCGGTCGCCGTGCCCGCGACGACCGCGGTGCGGGCGACTCCTCGAAGAAGACCCGGCATGGCGATCTCCTCTCACCCCGGGATATCCCCTCCATTGCACCATGGTTCCCGCTGATCTGCCGGTCGGCGTAATTCGTGCGAGGCTGGTGTCGTGTGTTTGCCGAGTCGAAGGAGTTCGAAATGGCCACGCACGGCTCAGGAATGTCGCGTACCACTGCTCGCGGGGGAATGGCGGTGTCCGGCTGGACGCTGTTCGCCGCGATCATGATGGTGTTCGGCGGCGTCATGGCGATATTCGAGGGAATAGCCGCCATCGCCGAGGACGACGTGTTCGTCGCGACCAGGAATTTCACTTTCCAGTGGAGTCTCACCGGCTGGGGCTGGCTGCACCTCGTTCTCGGCATCGTGGTGACCCTGGCGGGCATCGCCCTGTTCAGCGGGTCCATGTGGGCGCGCGTCGTCGGTATCGCCCTGGCCGGACTGTCCATGATCGCAAACTTCGCGTGGCTGCCCTGGTACCCCTTCTGGGCCGTCATGCTGATCGTCATCGACGGTTTCGTGATGTGGGCGCTGTGCGTCGGGCCCAGCAGGGACGCCAGGGTCTGAATCACGGAATTGCACCGTTCTGCCCCGGAGGCCACCCGCACGTGCCGCCGGGGCGCGCGCCGGCGGGACGTCGTGTCCCGCCGGTATTTCGTTGGGCGGGTGGAATTCGTACCGTCGCGCCGATCGCCTTTCCTCTTCGTGGTGAATTACGTCGTCGACGTCCGGGCGGCCACCGTTCTCGGAACGCGTGGGGCGGTCGTCACCGCCGGGCGCCTTCCCGGATTCAGCCGACTGGTCGCGCCCCGGATGACGTGGACCGCCGGTCACGGCAGCCTGGGCGGAAGAGGCCCAGGCTTCCCGCTGACCTTCCCCGCACAGACGAGGACCCGTCGCCATGATCTGTCGTAGCCGTGCCGGCCGGCGGGCCGGAGCCGTCGTTCTCGTGCTCGTCGTCGCGGGCTGTACGGAGCACGCGGCCATGGGCACGCTCGAGTACACGACCCCGGCCAAGCGGGTGGTGAGGATCCAGAGCCCGTCCGACGAGGGATGCCACCGCATGCCGGGCGGCGCCCACCGGGTGACCAACTACACGGTCGACGACATCCGTCTGTACGCCAACGAGGACTGCATGCTGACGAAGGCCGGCGACGACCAGAGCGGCCAGACCGGCGGCGAGAGCTTCTACCTCGCCACGCAGACGTCCGTCGAGTTCACGCCCGGCCAGTCCCCGTGGCTCAGCTACTCCGTCGTCGGCGGCGGTGGCTGAGCCCACCTCAGGAACCCGCTGCGGAAACCCGCTCAGGGACCCCTCCGGCGCTCCCTCAGGAGGCCGTCTCGGCCGCTTCGAGGGAGGCGAGGACGGCCGGCACGGGCAGGCGTCCGGAGGCGACCAGCTCCGCGCCGCCGCGCCGCAGGGCGGCGGCGAAGGGCGCGGCCCACAGGTTCTCGTAGATCAGCAGACCGGCGGAGTTTCCGGGTTCGATGGCCGCGGCGGCCTCCTCCAGGTCGTCCTGGCCCAGTAGGCCGGAGTGGACGCCCTCGAAGACGGCGAGGTCGAGGTGACCGTCACCGGTGAGGTCGGCGATCTCCAGGGCGGACACCGTGCCGTCCTCGGCCTTCCCGATGAACATCAGGTCCAGGATGCGGATGATGCCGCGGTCCACCAGATCGACCAGCAGCGGGAAGCCCTCTCCCGTCATGCGATTGCCGGGGAACTCCACGACCACGTAGTCGATGGGTCCCATTGCGTCGGATTGCTCGCTCACGGTGGTCACCTCTGGTGCTCGTGGACCCCCTGACTGCCATTGCATCACCGGAGAGGGGCCGTCGCACCCGGTGCCGGCCGGCGCGCGGGTCACCCCATCGGCCCTTCTCCGCTCGCCGCGCGGCCCACGCCGGGATCTTCTCGGAGACATGACGGACAGCGACGCACCCCCGCCGGAGCGGCGGCCGGACGGTGAGCTGGAGGAACTGCGGCGCCGGGTGAACGAGTTGGAGAGCGCCCGGCACGAGCCCAAGCACCGGCTGCGCGCGCTGGGCTCGGTCCTGCTGATCATTCTGGCGTCCGTGCTGGCCCTGCTCGCGGTGGTCGCGGTCTGGGCGAACAGCATCGTCCGGGACACCGACCGTTACGTCGCCACCGTGGCGCCACTGGCGTCCGATCCCGATGTGCAGCAGGCCGTGACCAGCAGGGTCACCGACGCCGTCATCAAGCAGATCGACGTGGACGGGCTGGTCGCGCAGCTGAGCGACGCGGCGAAGCAGCAGGGAGTGCCGCCCAGGGTCGCGGATCTCGTCGACGACCTGGACGGCCCCATCACGAGCGGTCTGAAGGAGCTGGTGAGCAGCACCGTGCTGCGCGTGGTCTCCAGCCAGGCCTTCGAGACGGTCTGGACGGACGCGAACCGCAGGGCCCACGACGCCGTGGACAAGGCGCTGACGGGCAGCTCCGACAGCGCCGTGCAGCTGAAGGGCAACCAGGTCGCCATCGACGTCGGGCCCATCGTGGCCCAGGTGAAGGACCGGCTGGTCGACTCCGGGCTGGCGGTGGCCTCGAAGATCCCGGAGGTCCACACGCAGTTCGTCGTGGTCGAGGGCAAGGACGTCGGCGAGATCAAGTCGTATCTGAGGGTGCTGGAGATCGTCGGCAACTGGCTGCCGATCATCGCGGTGCTGATCGCCGCCGCGGGCGTCTACGTGGCGTCCCATCGCCGGCGGGCGGTGATCGGGGCCGCGATCGGCGTCTTCCTCGCCATGGTGCTGCTCGGCGTGGTCCTCGCCGTCTTCCGCGCGGTGTACCTGGACCACCTGCCGCCGGACACGAACGAGGACGCCGCGGGCGCCGTCTACGACGCGCTGGTGCGGTTCCTGCGCTCCAGCGTGCGGGCGGTCGGGGCACTGGCCCTGGTCACGGCCCTCGGCGCGTTCTTCGTCGGGCCGTCCCGGATCGCCGTGTTCACCCGTCACTTCTTCGCCAAGGGCATCGGCGCGGGGCGGGACGTGGCCGCCTCGGCGGGACTGCGGCTCGGCCCGGTGGGCCGGTTCGTGCACCGCTTCAAGACGTGGATCGGGGCGGCGATCCTGCTGGTGGCCGCGATCGTCCTGTTCACCTGGAGCTATCCGACGACGGCGGTCGTGATCTGGACGGCCGTGATCGTGCTGGCCGCCTTCGGCATCCGTGAATTCCTGGACACGGGTCCCGAGGACGAACCGGGACCGGCCTGACGGCCACGCCGCCGGCATGCAGCCAGGCACAGGGGCCGACGGGGGCCGCCCGCGGCGGCGGTGGCGGGACCGGCGACGCGGGCGGGCCGCCTCGGTGCGGTCCCGGCTGCTCGGCCTGCGGACCAGGGCCGAGACCAGGTTCCCGCTGATCACGCATCTCATGTCGCACCTGATCTCCGTGAACGTGCTCGACTCGGCGACCCGGCTGGCCGCCCAGACGTTCCTCACGGCGGTCCCCCTGATCTTCGTGGTGGCCTCCATCGCCCCGCAGGAGCTGCGGGACCAGTTCGTCAGCTCGCTGCACCACGTCTTCGGCCTGTCCGGCAGCGCGGACGCCGAGTTGAAGAAGGCCTTCCAGGCCGGCGGGACCGATGACGAACTGCGCCAGACCACCGGCGTCGTCGGCGTGCTGATGGTGCTGGTCTCGGCGACCGCGTGCAGCCGTGCCATGCAGCGGCTCTGCGAGCGCGCCTGGAGCCTGACCAGGGCGAGCGCGCGGCTGGCCGCGTGGCGCTGGGTGGCCTGGCTCGCGGCCTGGCTGGTCATGATCGGACTGCAGGGGAGCCTGCGGAACGGCTTCGGCCTCGGGCCGTGGCTGGGGCTGCCGCTCCTGCTGACCGCCGAGGTCGGCATGTGGTGGTGGACCCAGCACCTGCTGCTCGCGGCACGCGTGCCGTGGCTGCCACTGCTGCCGGGCGCGCTGCTGACCGGAGCGGCGCTGACCGTCCTCACCTCCACCGCCACGGTGTACGTGCCCCGGGTCCTCAACCGCAGTCTGGAGAAGTACGGCTCGCTGGGCGCGGTCTTCACGCTGCTGTCCTGGCTCATCTCGCTGTGCGTGGTCGTGACCCTGTGCGTCACCGCGGGCGCGGTCGTCGCCCGGGAACCCTGGGCGGCGCGGCACCTGGGCGTACCGGGGCCGGCCGAGTCGCCGGGGTCACCGCCCGGGGATACGTTGGAAGACGGACCGCGGCCGACCAGTTCACCACCGGAATGACCCGAGGACGGGCGGCCTGCACATGAGCGACAGCAACCCCACCGGACATGACGTGCGCCACCGCACCCCGAAGGAACGCGCCGAGCGCGGCAGGGCCGCCCGGTCCGCCGTTCCGAGGTCCGCGCACGCCGAGTTCATCGCGCCGCCCAAGCGCACCCACCCGGTGGACGTCATCGAGGCGCAGTCGGCGAGGCGGGTCCCCGAACTCGTGCCGATCCGCTACGGCAGGATGAGCGAGTCGCCGTTCCGCTTCTATCGCGGCGCCGCCGCCATCATGGCCGCGGACCTCGCCGAGACCCCCCGCACCGGCATCCGGGCCCAGCTCTGCGGTGACGCGCACCTGCTGAACTTCCGGCTGCTGGCCTCGCCGGAACGCCGGCTGATGTTCGACATCAACGACTTCGACGAGACGCTGCCGGGGCCGTGGGAGTGGGACGTCAAGCGGCTGGCGGCCAGCCTCGTCATCGCGGGCCGGGCGAACGGCTTCGGCGGCAAGGAGCGGGCGGCGGTGGTGCGGGCGGCCGTGCGGTCGTACCGGACCTGGATGCGGTCCTTCGCCGGGATGGGCAATCTCGAGGTCTGGTACACCCGTTTCGAGGCGGACGAGTTGCAGAGACAGTTCGCGCCGGAGATCGGGGCCAGGAACCGCGAGCGCTGGGAGGAGGCCCGGGAGCGGGCCCGCGGGCGCGACACGGTGCAGGTCTTCGACAAACTCACCCACGTCGTCGGCGGGAAGCGCCTGATCGCCAACGACCCGCCGCTGCTGGTCCGGCTCCACGACCTGCTGCCGGGGGCCGAGGCCGGGGCGCTGGAGAGGGAGATCAGCCGGCTCGTCGAGCGGTACGGGCAGTCCCTGCAGTCCGACCGCCGGTTCCTGCTGGAGGGCTACCGCGTCGTCGACGTCGCCCGCAAGGTCGTCGGGGTGGGCAGCGTGGGCACCCGCTGCTGGATCGTGCTGCTGCTCGGCCGGGACGACGAGGACCCGCTGTTCCTGCAGGCGAAGGAGGCCGACGAGTCGGTGCTGGCGCCCTACGCCGGCCCCGGCGGGTTCCGCACCCAGGGCGAGCGGGTGGTCGCCGGGCAGCGGCTGATGCAGGCGACCAGCGACATCTTCCTGGGCTGGGAACGCGTCACGGGCATCGACGGCCGCCGCCGGGACTTCTACGTCCGTCAGCTGCGCGACTGGAAGGGCATCGCCGTGACGGAGAACATGTCGCCGAAGCGGATGACCCTGTTCGGGCAGCTGTGCGGCGCCACCCTGGCCCGCGCCCACGCCCGGTCGGGCGACCGGATCGCGATCGCCGCCTACCTGGGCGGCGGCGACGCCTTCGACCGCGCGCTGGTGACCTTCGCCGAGCTGTACGCCGACCAGAACGAGAAGGACCACCAGGCCCTCCTGGACGCCATCGCGGCGGGCCGGGTCCCCGCCGAAGCGGCCTGAGGAAGGCCGTGCCACCGACCGCTACCCGCCCATCGCCGAGCATGGGCCCGGCGGCGAGCAACCGGGCGACTACCCGCAGGCGTTCACCCACCCGTCGCTCATCATGGCCGCGTCGCCCCCGGACGACGCGCTCGGCCGGGCGGCCGCTCGCCGAACGCCGGGATGGACGGACCCTGCGGCAGCAGCTGGGCCACGACGAACGACATCACGGCGGCCAGCACCACCAGTGCCACGGTGTCCACGTTGCCCAGCAGGAGCACGACCAGGACCACGCTGCTCACGGGCAGCCGCAGCGCCGCGGTCACCGACGCCGCCATCCCGGCCGCCATCGCCGGCACCAGGCCGAGCCCGGGCAGCGGCGCCAGCAGGACACCGGCCGCCCCGCCCAGGAACAGCGCGGGGAAGACGGGGCCACCGCGCAGGCTGCCCAGGCAGAGCGCGTAGGCGAGGCCCTTGAAGACCAGCACCGCGACGAGGGCGCCCACCGACCAGGCGTGCGGATCCCGCGCCAGCTCGCCCAGGGCGGTCTCCCCGGACAGGGCGGCCTCGGCCGGCGAACGGCCGGTGGCGACCGCGTAGAGGGTGACGCAGCCCCCCGCCCCCAGCGCGCACAGGGTGGTGTTCCGTACGGTCCGGGTCGTCACGAAGCCGGCCACGAACCTCCCGCCCACGAACACCCAGTGCACCAGGAACGCGAGGGCCGGCGCCAGCAGCAGCACCCACAGCACGTCCCCCCAGTCCAGCGGCGGCGGCTTGGGCAGGCCGATGTCCAGGCTCCCGGTCTCCAGGCCGGTCCAGTGGACGAACCCGGTGAAGATCAGGTCCCCGACTCCGCTGGCCAGCAGGGCCGGCAGCATCACCGCGAACAGCTGCGGCCCGCCCACCCCGGCCACCTCCATCAGGAGGACGGCTCCCACCGCCGGGTTGCCGAAGAGCGCCGAGATGGCCGCCGCGGCCCCGGCCGCGCCGAGCAACCCCGTGCTCGCCTCGGTCTGCGGCGCCCGCACCAGGCTCGCGAACAGCAGCGCCAGACCGCCGCCCAGGGCGATCAGCGGCGCCTCGGGACCCAGGACGACCCCGAGCGGCAGGCCGACCAGCGCGGCGACGAGGACACCGGGCAGTGCCTCCTTGGTGGGCCCGCCCGCGTGCAGCCCGCCCGCCGGGATGTGCCCGCCCCGCCCGGGAAGCCTGGCGACCACCAGAGCGACGACCACCCCGGCCACCGTCAGCAGCGGAAGCCCCCACCACCAGGGAGCCCGCTCCCAGCCCAGGTCCTTGGGCCAGTCCGTCCAGATCAGCTGCTCCAGCTGGTGGAGCGCCACGAGGAACCAGAACGCGATCAGCGCCACCGGAATGCCGATCAGCCCGCAGAACACCAGCGCCTTGCGGTACTCCGGCCGACGGAGCATGTCCCGCAGCACGTCGGCTTCCCGGGGCTGACTTCCCGACGCCGGCCCGGAGCCGTCCTCCGACTTCGTCCCGGCGATGGGGGCCTCCCGAGCTCGGCGCCACGGCAAGTGACGATTTCGCCAGATATCAGGACGAAGATACACATCGGAAAGGATCCGTGCTCAGTGTCGCCGGGCCTGTGGGAGGGTGGTCGTGTGACGCTGGAGGACCTCGTCCGGCTGCGCCGGGCCCGTGACCTGATGGACCGCGAGTACGCGAAGCCGCTCGACGTCCAGGCGCTGGCGCGCGTCGCCCTCATGTCGCCGGGCCACTTCTCCCGCAGCTTCCGCGCCGCCTTCGGGGAGACGCCGTACAGCTACCTGATGACGCGCCGCATCGAGCGGGCCAAGGCGCTGCTGCGGCGGGGCGACCTGACGGTCACGGAGGTCTGCTTCGCCGTCGGCTGCACCTCGCTGGGGTCGTTCAGCTCCCGGTTCACCGAACTGGTCGGCGAGAGCCCGAGCGCGTACCGGGCCCGCGGCCACGACGAGGGCGCCGGCATCCCCGCCTGCCACGCCAAGATCCACACCCGGCCGGTCAGGAACGGAGAAGCGAAAGCGGGCCCCCGGCCCGTAGCGTGAGCCGCATGGCCATCACCGTCGAACCGCATGTCGCCGACAGTCACGATCTGATCCGTGTGCACGGCGCACGCGTGAACAACCTCAAGGACGTCAGCGTAGAGATCCCGAAGCGCCGCCTGACGGTGTTCACCGGCGTCTCCGGATCCGGCAAGAGCTCCCTGGTGTTCGGCACCATCGCCGCGGAGTCGCAGCGCCTGATCAACGAGACGTACAGCGCGTTCGTCCAGGGCTTCATGCCGACGCCGGCCCGCCCCGAGGTCGACGTACTCGAAGGGCTGACCACCGCGATCATCGTCGACCAGCAGCGGATGGGCGCCGACCCCCGCTCCACGGTCGGCACCGCCACCGACGCCCACGCGATGCTGCGCATCCTCTTCAGCCGGCTCGGCGAACCGCACATCGGCCCGCCCAGCGCCTACTCCTTCAACACCGCCTCGGTCCGGGCGAGCGGCGCGATCACGGTCGAGCGCGGCGCACAGAAGGCGGTGAAGGCGACCTACTCGCGCACCGGCGGCATGTGCCCGCGCTGCGAGGGCCGCGGCTCGGTCACCGACATCGACCTGACCCAGCTGTACGACGACGGCAAGTCGCTCAACGAGGGCGCGCTGACGATCCCCGGCTACAGCATGGACGGCTGGTACGGCCGCATCTTCAGGGGCTGCGGCTTCTTCGACCCGGACAAGCCGATCCGCAGGTACACCAAGAGGGAACTGCACGACCTCCTCCACAAGGAGCCCACCAAGATCAAGGTGGACGGCGTCAACCTGACGTACGAAGGGCTCATACCGAAGATCCAGAAGTCGATGCTGTCCAAGGACGTCGACGCGCTGCAGCCGCACGTCCGCGCCTTCGTGGAGCGGGCGATGACCTTCACCGTCTGCCCCGACTGCGACGGCACCCGCCTCAGCGAGGGGGCCCGCTCGTCGAAGATCCGGGGCATCAGCATCGCCGACGCCTGCGCGATGCAGATCAGCGACCTGGCCGACTGGATCCGCGGCCTCACCGAGCCGTCGGTGGCGCCGCTGCTCACCGCGCTGGGGCAGACCCTCGACTCGTTCGCGGAGATCGGCCTCGGCTACCTCGCCCTCGACCGCCCCGCGGGCACCCTCTCGGGCGGCGAGGCCCAGCGCGTCAAGATGGTCCGCCACCTCGGCTCCTCGCTCACCGACACCACGTACGTCTTCGACGAACCCACCACCGGCCTGCACCCCCACGACATCCAGCGGATGAACGAGCTGCTGCTGCGGCTGCGCGACAAGGGCAACACGGTGCTCGTCGTCGAGCACAAGCCGCAGGTGATCGCGATCGCCGACCACGTCGTCGACCTCGGACCCGGCGCCGGTACGGCGGGCGGAACCGTCTGCTTCGAGGGCTCCGTCGAGGGGCTGCGGGCCGGCGACACCGTCACCGGCCGCCATCTCGACGACCGCGCCTCGCTCAAACCCACGGTGCGCACCCCCACCGGAAAGCTCGCGATCCGCGGCGCCACCGCCCACAACCTCCAGAACGTCGACGTGGACATCCCGCTCGGCGTGCTGGTCGTCGTCACCGGCGTCGCGGGATCCGGCAAGAGCTCGCTGATCCACGGCTCGATCCCGCCCGGCGAGGGCGTGGTCTCGGTGGACCAGGCGCCGATCCGCGGCTCGCGACGCAGCAACCCGGCGACGTACACCGGACTGCTCGACCCGATCCGCAAGGCCTTCGCCAAGGCCAACGGCGTCAAGCCGGCCCTCTTCAGCGCCAACTCCGAGGGGGCCTGCCCCACCTGCAACGGCGCCGGGGTCGTCTTCACCGACCTGGCGATGATGGCCGGCGTCGCCATGACCTGCGAGGAGTGCGAGGGCCGGCGTTTCCAGGCGGCGGTCCTCGAGTACCGCCTCGGCGGGCGCGACATCAGCGAGGTGCTGGCGATGCCGGTGGCCGAGGCGGAGGAGTTCTTCGGCACCGGCGAGGCGAGCACCCCGGCCGCGCACCGCATCCTCGGCCGGCTCTCCGACGTCGGCCTCGGCTACCTCGGCCTCGGCCAGCCGCTCACCACCCTCTCCGGCGGCGAGCGCCAGCGCCTCAAGCTGGCCACGCACATGGCCGACAAGGGCGGTGTGTACGTCCTCGACGAGCCGACCGCCGGCCTCCACCTCGCCGACGTCGAACAGCTCCTCGGCCTCCTCGACCGCCTGGTCGACTCCGGCAAGTCGGTCATCGTCGTCGAGCACCACCCGGCGGTCATGGCACACGCCGACTGGATCGTCGACCTCGGCCCCGGCGCCGGCCACGACGGCGGCCGCATCGTCTACGAGGGCACCCCCTGCGACCTCGTCACCGCCCGCTCCACCCTGACGGGCGAACACCTGGCGGCGTACGTGGGCGCCTGAGCCGACGGGGCAGGGCACCGGGAAGGGACATCGACCACCAAAGTGTGATGTGAACCACACTCCGGGAGTCGGTGTCACACTTCCGGTGCCCGGATCCCTCTCAGTTCGGAACGCATCCGCGACCGGGAGGCCCCACGATGTCCGACACCGCGACCCAGGTGTTCCACGACCACCGTGAGCTGCTGTTCTCCATCGTCTACAACATGCTCGGCAGCGTCGCCGACACCGAGGACGTGGTGCAGGAGACCTGGCTGTCGTGGACGAGCAGAAACCGGTCGTCGAGCGCGGAGCCGATCGACAACCCGCGCGCCTACCTGGTCCGCATCGCGGTGAACCGGGCCCTCGCCCACCAGGCCACCGTCAGCCGCCGCCGGGAAACCTACGTCGGCCCGTGGCTGCCCGAACCGCTCGTCGGCCCCCTCACCGACACCCCGGCCCCCGACGACGCCGCCGACGCGGTGGTGCGCGCCGAGTCGGTGTCGATGGCGCTGCTGGTGGTCCTGGAGACCCTCACCCCCCTGGAACGCGGGGTATTCGTCCTGCACGAGGTGTTCGGCTACGCCCACACCGAGATCGCGGACATCCTCGGCCGCAGCCCCTCGGCGATCCGCCAGCTCGCCCACCGCGCCCGCGAGCACGTCCACGCCCGACGCCCCCGCTACGAGCCCGACCCGCAGGTCCGGCAGCGGGTGACCGAACGGTTCCTGGCCGCCACGCTCGGCGGCGACTTGGACGCCCTCCTGCAACTCCTGGCGCCGGAGGTGACCCTGTGGGGCGACGGCGGGGGCAAGGCGGCGGGAGGCCTGCGGCCGCTGCACGGCCGGGACAAGGTCGCCCGCCTGCTCGCCGCCGTCGCCCCCGCCTCCGGCAAGGGCCTCACCATCGCCTACCGCAGCGTCAACGGCGCCCCCTCGGCGCTGCTGTTCGCCGGCGACACCCCCTGCGCCGTCCTCGTCCTTGACCTCACCCCCGACGGCGACCAGGTCTGCGGGATCTACGCCGTCGCCAATCCCGACAAGCTCTCCCACGTCGTCTGAACACCCGAGGAGTCCACATGGTGCGGAAACTGACGTCCCTGCCCAGTGGCAGAGTGGCCAGCTGGGTCGTGCTCGCCCTCTGGGCGGCCCTCCTGGTCCCGGCGCTCATGCTGGCCGGCAGGCTCGGCGACGTCGAGCAGAACGACAACTCGGCCTGGCTGCCCGGCAACGCCGAATCGACCAAGGTCGTCGAACGGGCCGGAAGGTTCCAGCCCGCCGACACCCTGCCCGCGATCGTGGTCTACGACCGGTCCGGGGGCGTCACCCCCGCCGACATGACCAAGGCGCGAGCCGACGCCGAAGCCTTCAAGGGCATCGAGAACGTCGTCGGGCAGCCGCAGGGCCCGGTGCGGTCCCAGGACGGCAAGGCCATCCAGACCGTGGTCCAGGTCCGCAAGGACAAGACGGGCTGGGAGGGGATCGGCAAGGTCGTCGACGCGATGACCGAGGTCGGTGAGGCGAGGACGAACGGTCTCGGGTTCCACGTCACCGGACCGGCCGGGCACGCCTCCGACTCGGTCAAGGCCTTCGCCGGAGGAGGCGGCCTGACCGCGATCACCGCGGCGGTGGTGGTGGTGATCCTGCTGCTCACCTACCGCAGCCCCGTGCTGCCCGTGCTGCCGCTGCTGACCGCGGGCGGCGCCCTGGTCACCGCGGAAGCGGTGATCTACCTGCTGGCGAAGCACGCCGGACTCACCGTCAACAAACAGACCGGCTTCATCCTGACCGTGCTGGTGTTCGGCGCCGCCACCGACTACGCCCTCCTCCTCACCTCCCGCTACCGGGAGGAGCTGCGGCGCCACGAGGACCGGCACGAGGCGATGGCGGAGGCCCTGCGCCGCTCCGGTCCCGCGATCGTCGCCAGCGCCGCGACCGTCGCGGTCAGCCTGATGCTGCTGATGCTGGCCACCCTCAACTCCACCCAGGGGCTCGGCCCGGCCTGTGCCGTCGGCATCCTCGTCGGGCTGCTCGCCATGGTCACCCTGATGCCGGCCCTGCTGGTCGTCTGCGGCCGCTGGATCTTCTGGCCGGTGCGGCCGTCGTACGGATCGGCCGACGCGACCGAGGAGGGCGTCTGGAGGCGGGTCGGCACCGCCGTCTCCGGCCGGCCGCGGCTCGTGTGGATCGGTACCGCGCTCGCCCTCGGCGTCATGGCGACCGGGGCGCTCGGCTTCGAGGCCGGCGGACTCTCCAGCAAGGACCAGTTCACCGGCAAGCCGCAGACGGCCGTCGGCGAGGAGATCCAGGCCCGGCACTTCCCG
This sequence comes from Streptomyces sp. NPDC049687, assembly GCF_044465285.1. Lineage (NCBI taxonomy): Bacteria > Bacillati > Actinomycetota > Actinomycetes > Kitasatosporales > Streptomycetaceae > Streptomyces > Streptomyces sp. NPDC049687. Next base: position 300,344 of record NZ_JBITLN010000007.1, on the reverse strand, counting down.
GCCGGATCGGGCGACCCCCTCTACGTCGTGACCAGGGCCGCCGCCGCGGAAAAGGTGAGGACCGCGCTGTCCGGCGTCCCAGGAGTCGCCGACGTCTCGCCACCCGTGACCAAGGGCGGGGAGGCCCTCATCCTGGGGGAGCTCCGGGACGACCCCAGCAGTACGGCCGCGACGCGCACCGTCGAGCGGGCCAGAACCGCGGTCCACCGGATCGAGGGTGCGGACGCCCGGGTCGGCGGCAACACGGCGATCATCCTCGACACACAGGAAGCCGCCGCCCGCGACTCCGAGGTCATCATCCCCATCGTGCTGGTCGTCGTGTTCCTCGTCCTCACGCTGCTGCTGCGGGCGATCGTCGCACCCCTGCTGCTCATGGCGACCGTGGTGCTGTCCTTCGGAGCGGCCCTCGGCGTGAGCGCCCTGGTCTTCGACCACGTCTTCCACTTCGCCGGCGCGGAAGCCTCCTTCCCGCTCCTGACGTTCGTGTTCCTGGTAGCCCTGGGCATCGACTACAACATCTTCCTCGTCACCCGCGTCCGCGAAGAGGCCCTGCTGCACGGCACCCGCCGCGCCGCGCTCACGGGACTGTCCGCAACCGGAGGCGTGATCACCTCGGCGGGCCTGGTGCTGGCCGGCACCTTCGCCGCGATGGCCTCCCTCCCCCTGGTGTTCGCGGCCGAGCTCGGCTTCGCGGTCGCCTTCGGGGTCCTCCTGGACACCCTGATCGTCCGCTCGGTGCTGGTCACCGCGCTCACCCTGGACGTGGGCCGATGGATGTGGTGGCCCAGCAGGCTCTTCCGCCGGCCCGACGCCCCCCACCCTCCGGCGGGCCGGCCCGAACACCTCGAACCAGCCCTCACGGGCGAGCAGGGCGGCGGCCGTTAGTCATCCCTCTACACCCTCGGCCGTGTCAGCGCGGTCCTCGGATGCTGTCGATGATGCGGGTCCAGTTGTCGCTGCCGTGTCCGTTCTCGATCGCGCGCCGGTAGTGGGCCTGCACGGCCCGGGGGAGCGCCAGGTCGAGGCCGAGTGACATGCTCGTATCGACGATGTGGTCGGACGTCGCGCCCATCATGGTGACCGTGCTGAGGTCGCCGGGATGTTCTCCGGCATCAAGCGCGGTGCCGGGGTTCTCCTCACCAGCCCTCAGGATGTCGCCGATCGAGTCGGCGGAGGAGAGCAACTCCGGCAGCGCCTCCTTGGCCTTCATTCCTGCGTTACCCAGCATCGCGGTGGCGTGCATCAGTCCGGACAAGGTGGTGAGGAACACCGCGAGTTGGGCTTGATACATCATTTGGGCGAGGCCCGGGTCTTCGCCCAGATACTTGGGTGTTCCCAGCAGTGTCAACGCCGCCAGGTGGCTCTCCAGCACTTGGTCGCGGCCGCTGTAGTAGACATAGGCTGCCTCCGTGCCGACCATCGGCGCGGGGACCATGACACCTCCGGTGAGAAAGGTGGCGTCGTGGCCCGCTGCCCAGGTCGCTGCCTCGCGTGAACGGTCGGGAGTGTCCGAGCTCAGGTTGACCAGCGTCCGGCCGGCGAGCGATGCGGTGGCGCTGCCGACGATGTCGTACATCGCCTGGTAGTCGGTGAGGCTGAGGATCACGAGGTCACTCGCTTCGACCGCTTCACTGGGTGTCGCCGCGAGCGTTGCTCCGTCGGCGACGACGCCGTCGGCCCGACTGGTGGTGCGGTTCCAGACGGTGACCGGGTGGCCGGCGGTGAGGAGGGTGCGGGTCATCGCCTGGCCCATCGGGCCAAGCCCGATCACGGTGACAGCGCTGTCTCGCCCGGTGGTTCGGTTCTGTCGTTCATTCACCCCTCCATGCTCGAAGACCGTCACCACTCTCGGAAGTACCTACTATTTTCTGCGGTACTTACCTTTTCGTAAGGGGGATCAGAGATGGCCAAGGCGCCGAGATGCGGGCCTTACATCTGCGGCATCGACGCTGCGCTCGACGTGGTGAGCGGCAAGTGGAAGGGACTGATCCTCTGGGAACTCGACACCCATCGAGTACGCCGCTTCGCTGAGCTCCGTCGCGGTCTGCCGGGAGTGAGCGAGAAGATGCTGACGCAGCACCTGCGTGAGATGGAGCAAGACGGTCTCGTGCACCGAGAGGTTTATGCCGAGGTGCCGCCGCGGGTGGAGTACTCCCTGACTGAGCACGGGCGCACGCTCAATCAAGCGCTCGGGCCGCTCGGCGCCTGGGGAGTTGAGCGGATGCGGCGCGAAGGCTCCGAAGCGGTCGACGTAGCCGAGACCTCACACGGGTGAGCAACTCCGCCACCAACCCCGTGCGTGCGCGCAACTCCCGAGGTTCGGCGGCGCGGGTGACCGCGGAGACGCCCTGATCACCCCGGGCTCGGCCGACGCCTCGCCGACGGGGCCGTAGGCCGGTCACGACCGTCGGCCGTCGGCCACCGTGACGGGCGGCGGTCCGCCGGGCGCGGGCGGGCCGGCCGGGACCGCCCCGGGCAGCCGTTGTGTGTACGGGGCGTCCGCGTCCGGGACCGGAGACACCGGCGCCGGTGGCACGAGGAGTAGCGTGGGAGGGGCGGGGCGAGTCCCGTGATCGCGCCGATTCCGAAGACGGGTGATCCCCATGAGCGGCTCCGACGCGACGCCGGCTTCCCGGCATCTGCCCAGCGGCGTTCACGAGGCCGTACGGCCCGGGTGTGCGCTGCTCCGGCTGGAGACCACGGAGTCGCGCGAAGGCGTTCTCGACGGTGCCTGGTGGCCGCGGTCGCGCGACATCGGTGCCGAGTTGCCCGCGCTGGTGAGTGCCCTCACCGGCCACCTCGGCCCTGTCACGCGGGTCGGACTGGACACCTCGGCCTGGGAAGGGCTCCCGACGCGGATCGTCGTCGACGACCGGGTGGTGCGCATCGACTCCTTCCCGGTGGGCGACGACACCGTCCTGATCACCCGCGGCGACCAGGACGTGTTCTCGCTGCTGGTGATCCCGCCGCACGTGACGCCCGAGGCCGCGCGCGCCGCGATGGCCCAGGCCGTCCGGGCCGACAACATCACCCAGGCGGAACAGATCCTCATCGACACCGAAGGCGCGCAGGTACCGCCGGACTGACCTTGAGCGCGGTCCGCGTCGTCCGCGCGTCGTCCGTGGGCGGCGGGCGTCTCACCCGAGCCGTGGTCCTCCCGCTGGCTCCCTGCGGCCTGTCCGCGGAGGCTGCTCCCGACGAGTGCCCGCAGCGAGGTCGCCGGAGCGAGGTCAGCGGCCGGTGCGGGGCGGCCCGTCCGCCGGCAGGATCAACAGGCAGGGGGCGACAGGACCGGGCAGTCCGACGACCTCTCCCATGTTCTGCCAGCCCCAGGACGAGAAGGCGGCTTGCCCCGCCCGGTCGGCGGGATGGAGCAGAGTGACTCCGAGGGAGGAGCGCAGGTCTGCGAGCAGACGCTGTTGCAGGCGGCGGGCGATGTCGCGGCGCTGAGGGTGCGGATGGGCCACGACCTGGGTGAGGACGACGAACCGCGCCTGGGACGTGAGCCGTTGGACGCTGTCCTGGAGCGCTCCGTCGACCCCCTGTCGCCCCGAACCCCCGGGGCCCACCGGACAACCGAAGGCGCACCCCACCAGCGCCGTCGTCTCGGCGACCAGCACCGCGAAACCGGGGCGGTGGGAACCGACCGCCAGGCGGCGCAGGAAGTCTCCCCGGTCGTGGTACGCCTCGCGGGGGGTCCCCGCGACCGACTCCGCGGCCAGGTCGGCGATGTCCTCACGCACCCCCTCGGCCTGCCAGCGGCTCAGCCGGCGAAGGCGGATCCCGTCCTCGAGCACCGGCTGATCCGACCGACGAGCGGGGTCCTCGGGCACCGGTGTCCCCTTGCTCGTGAGCAGAGCGGCGGATCCGGTGACAGTCAGGAGCCGGGTGATCTGCGCGCACGGGTGGTGCAGCAGCAGGGAGGCATGCACCCGGCCGGCGCGCCGTGACGCCGACAGGAAGACGTCCAACCCCATGGCGTCGCAGGAGCCGACCGTGGTCAGATCGACGTCGATGACGGTGACGCCGTCCAGCAGACACTGCTCCAACGCGGCCCTCAGCAGCGGTGTCGTGGCCGGTCCGATGTCACCGGCCAGCGTGACGAGCGTCCGCTCGCCTCGGTTGCGCCGATGGATGTCCAGCCGGGAGAGGGGCATCACGCCTCCCCCCGGCGGGGGCGCGCAGCCACACAGAACTCGCGCCAAGTCGCTTCGACCGCGGCGGACATGATGCCGACCCGTCTCCGCGCCGACCACGGGGGCGGCCCGGATTCGTCTCTCGCCGAGGACGACCCGGCGTGGCGGCCGGAGTGCGTGATGCCCTCGGTACTTCCACCGTACGTCGCCGGCCACCGGAAGCGGCTGCGCCCAGGGTGCCAGGAGTACGGTGGGGGGCGTCGAGGGTATTTCGTACACCGGTGACAGGGCTGGTCTCGTCCTCGGCGCGCGGCACGTAGCGGCCGCGCGACACCTCACGAGCCGTTCCCGCGGCCCGGGACAGGTTGCGCCCGATGTCCACCGAATCCCTGCACCCCCCGTATGCGTCCCTGAGCGTGGACGTTCCCGACGACCCTCCCGACGACGGCAGGGTCGAGGTCCGCATCGTCTCCCTGGACGCCGCAGCGGCCCGGCACGTCGCGGACGCTCTCCGGCTGCTGTTCGCCGCGGACGAGCAGCGCAGCTATCCGGCGCTCCCGTCGGGCAGGGGCACGCGACTGCACCTCACGCTCGACCCCGAGCAGGGTGTCGGCCCGCTCCGCTCCTGGCTGGAGGCGAGCAGGCCGCCGGTCGACCGGACGCATCCCGGCGAGACCGCGTGAGGCGTGGGGCCGCCGGGCCGGCCCGAGCCCGCCGAACCCCCGACCGCGGCGAGCCCTCCGCCCCCACCGGACCAGGAGCCCCCATGACGACCACTCCCTCGCTCCACCCGCCTTCCGTCAGGCTGCGGCTGGGGGCGCAGTCCGGCCGGGGCGGCTCGGCCCGGCGTATCGACGGGGCCTGGTGGCCGAGGTCGTACGACCTGACCGCCGAGCTCCCCGGACTGCTCGCGGGGCTGCCGCACCGCTGGGGGCACATCAGCAGTGTCCTCGTGAACGGGGCGATGTGGTCGCTGGCCGGGGACGGGATGCTCGTCGAGGAGCAGATGGTGCACACGCGTCGGACGGACTCCCCGCGCGCCCTCCACACCGTCTGCCTGCTCGCTCCGGGACGAGGCAGATGGGACCTGCTCGTCGTGCCACCCGCCGCCACGGAAGCGGAAGCCGAGCGGCTCATGGAGGCGGCGACGGCGGATGACCCGCTCGCGGGGCACCCCGCCTGACCGGCTACGCCGAGCCGCTGGAGGCCTCGGTACCGCACCCGAGGGATCGCGCCGCCGAAGAGGTCAGGCCTTCTGCCGCGCGTCGATCTCGGCGATCAGCGCCTCGATACGGGTCCTGATCTCGTCCCGGATCGGGCGGACGGCCTCGACGCCCTTGCCGGCGGGGTCTTCGAGGGCCCAGTCGAGGTACTTCTTGCCGGGGAAGATCGGGCAGGCGTCGCCGCAGCCCATGGTGATGACGTAGTCGGACGCCTGGACGGCCTCGGTGGTGAGGACCTTCGGCTCGGCGGCGGCGATGTCGACGCCGACCTCCTTCATGGCCTCGACCGCGGCCGGGTTGACCCGGTCGCCGGGGAGGGATCCGGCGGAGCGGACCTCGATCCGGTCGCCCGCGAGGTGGGAGAGGAATCCGGCGGCCATCTGCGACCGGCCGGCGTTGTGGACGCAGACGAACAGCACGGAGGCGAGCGGGCTGGAGGACATCGGTTCTTCCTTCGTGCGGGGGGAGTTCAGGCCTTCGGCGGGTGAACGAGCGTTCCGTGAGGGGGCTTCGATCTCGGGACGGGACCTCAAAGATCAGACCTGCTGGTATCAGCTCCGAGTGATGTGACAGTATCAGCCCATGATGATGTCAGTCGACACTGATCTGATGCGGGTTCTCGCGGATCCGCTACGGCTCCGGATCGTCACCCTGCTCGCCAAGGAGACGCTCTGCAGCACGCACCTGATCGAGGAGACGGGGGCCAGACAGACCAACCTCTCCAACCATCTGAAGGTGCTGCGCGAGGCCGGGGTCGTGGAGACCGAGCCGTGCGGCCGGTTCACCTACTACCGGCTCAAGCCCGACGTCATCGCCTCCCTCGCGGGCCAGTTCGCCGATCTGGCGGAGACCGCGCGCGTCACCGCCGAGAACAACGTCAAGCGGTCCTGCCCCTGATCCCCGCCGCTCCGGCGACTGCACCGAGGAGTCCTGTTGACCGCCACCGAGGCCACCGAGCACGACCGAACCGGGGAGGCCGGCACGGCTCCCGCGGCAGAGCCGCAGCCCGCCCCCGGCGCCGCCCCGCCCCAGGCCCCTGCGCTGATCGCCAAGGCGGCGGCCGAACTCGTCGGCACGGCCGCGCTGGTCGCGGTGGTGGTCGGCTCCGGTGTCCAGGCCACCGACCTCACGAAGGACGTCGGCCTGCAACTGCTCGCCAACTCCACGGCCACCGTCTTCGGCCTGGGCGTCCTGATCACCCTGCTCGGCCCGGTCTCCGGCGCCCACTTCAATCCCGCGGTCACACTCGCCGAGTGGTGGACCGCCCGCCGCGGCGGCGCCGGAGTCACACTCCGCGAGGCGGCGGCGTACGTCCCCGCCCAGATCGTCGGCGCCGTCGCGGGCGCGATCCTGGCGGATGCGATGTTCGGCGAACCGCTGGTGAAGTGGTCCACCCACGACCGCTCGGCCGGAAACCTCCTCCTCGGCGAGGTCGTGGCGACCGCCGGCCTGATCCTGCTGATCTTCGGGCTGGCCCGCACCGACCGCCTCCGCTTCGCCCCCGTCGCGGTCCCCTCCTACATCGGCGCCGCGTACTGGTTCACCTCCTCCACCTCCTTCGCCAACCCGGCGGTGACCGTCGGCCGTGCCTTCACGGACACCTTCGCGGGCATCGCGCCCGGCTCGGTCCCGGGCTTCATCGGCATGCAACTCGTCGGCACCCTGGTCGGACTGGCGCTGGTCGCGCTCATCTTCCTGCGCGGACGACCGGGCGCATGAGCCGTACCGCCCGGGCGGCGATGGGGGCGGCGGCCGGGCCGCCCTTGCCGCCGACGGCCAGGCCGGCCCGGCCGCCGGCTGACGATCATCCGGCGATCTTCAGCATCTGCCCCATCGCCGCCACCACCGACGGCTCGACCCGGTAGTACACCCACGTGCCCCGCCGCTCGGAGGTGAGCAGCCCGGCCTCCTTGAGCTTCTTCAAGTGGTGGGAGACGGTCGGCTGTGAGACGCCGACGTCGGAGATGTCGCACACGCACGCCTCACCGCCCTCGTGCGAGGCGACCAGCGAGAACAGTCGCAGCCGGACCGGGTCGCCGAGAGCCTTGAACATCCCGGCGGTCCGCTCGGCCTCCTCGGCCGTCAGCGGCCGCTCGGTCAGCGGCGGGCAACAGGGTGCGACGGACTCCGGGGTCACCTCGGGCTCCAGCAGGGGCAGCACCTTCACATTCGACATGCGTCTATGTTGACACATGTCGAAGCAGGGTGCCCGGGAGGCGGGGCTCCCGGACGGCGACGCCAGATTCGATGACTGTCTATGTTGACGTCTATCGAAACAGGTGGGATCCTGGCGGTGCAAAGAGATCGACGTATGTCGAAGCAAAGGGGAATCGTCGTGAGCGCGCCCACCACCGACCAACTGCCCGTAGTGGTCGTCGGAGCAGGCCCCACCGGCCTGGCCGCAGCCGCCCGCCTCGTCGAGCGCGGTCTGGAACCGCTGGTCCTGGAGGCGGGACCGTCCGCCGGCACGGCCGTACGGGACTGGGCGCACGTGCGTCTGTTCTCGACGTGGGCGGAGGTCACCGACCCGGCCGCCGAGAAGCTGCTGGCCCCGACCGGCTGGGTCCGCCCGGACGGCGCGACGTATCCGACCGGTGGCGACTGGGCCGAGAGGTACCTGCAGCCGCTCGGGGACGTGCTCGGCGACAAGATCCGCTACGGAGCGACCGTGACCGGTGTGGCCCGGGCCGGTCGGGACCGCATCGTCGACGCCGGCCGCGACGAGGCCCCCTTCACCGTGCACATCCAGACCGCGGACGGCCGCGAGGAACGGATCACCGCCCGCGCCGTCGTCGACGCCTCCGGCACCTGGTCGACGCCCGGCCCGATGGGTGCCAACGGTCTGCCCGCCCTCGGAGAGAAGACGGCAGCCGGCCTCATCTCCTACCGTGTCCCGGACCTCAAGGACCCGTCCGTGCGCGCCCGTTACGCGGGCAAGCGCACCGCGGTCGTCGGTTCCGGCGCCTCCGCCTTCACCGCCCTCGCCTCCCTGGCCGATCTGGCGCGGGAGGAGGACGGCACGCACACGGTGTGGATCCTGCGCCGGGGCATCGGCGCCCACACCTACGGCGGCGGCGAGACGGACGAACTGCCCGCACGCGGAGCCCTCGGCCTGCGCGCCAGGGCGGCGGTCGAGGACGGGTACGCGTCCGCCGTGACCGGCTTCCGCACGGAGGCCGTCGAGCAGGAGGGCGGCCGGCTCGTACTCGTGGCGGAGGACGGCCGCCGCCTCGACCCGGTCGACGAGGCAATCGTCCTGACCGGGCTGCGCCCCGACCTCTCCTTCCTCTCCGAGATCCGCCTCGGCCTGGACGAGCGCCTCCAGGCCCCGACCGCCCTCGCCCCGCTGATCGACCCGAACGTCCACTCCTGCGGCACGGTCTACCCGCACGGCGTGAAAGAGCTCTCCCACCCGGAACCGGGTGTCTACCTGGCCGGCATGAAGTCCTACGGCCGCGCCCCCACGTTCCTCGCCATGACCGGCTACGAGCAGGTCCGCTCCATCGCCGCCGCGATCGCAGGCGACCACGAGGCCGCCGAACGGGTCGAACTGACCCTGCCGGAGACCGGGGTCTGCGGTGGGGCGGGCCTCTTCGACGAGCCCGAGAACGCCGAGCAGCCCGGCGGCGGCTGCTGCGCCGCCCCCAGCACGCTCCGGATCGGCCTCGGCGCCCCGGTCACCGCCTCCGGCGGCTGCTGAACTCGCCACCCACCCAAGGAGGTTCACCATGTCCCGCGTACAGCTCGCCCTCCGCGTCCCCGACCTCACCGAGTCCGTCGCCTTCTACACGAAGCTCTTCGGCACCGAGCCCGCCAAACTCCGCGACGGCTACGCCAACTTCGCCATCGCCGAGCCCCCGCTCAAGCTCGTCCTCATCGAAGACGCCGGGGGTGAGGCGACCCGCATGGACCACCTCGGCATCGAGGTCGGGAGCACCGAGTCAGTCCGCGCCGCCACCGCCCGCCTGGCCGAAGCCGGCCTGACCACGGCGGAGGAGAACGACACCACCTGCTGCTACGCCCTCCAGGACAAGGTCTGGGTCCACGGCCCCGGCCAGGAACCCTGGGAGGTGTACGTCGTCAAGGCCGACGCCGACTCCCTCACCGGACAACAGGGCAGCACCTGCTGCACCGGCCCGACGGACGCGACCGCCGACCCGAAGGAACCGGCCGCCACGGGCGGCTGCTGCTGACCCGCCGACGACCGGTCTCCACACCGGGGAGGCCGTGACCGGGCGGGGTGAGGGCATGGGCCGCTCACGGGGCGGATTCACCAGCAAGCCGCACCTGAGAGCCGAAGGCTGCTGCCGCCCACTGCCGCCCCGGACCATGATCGGTCCGGGGCCCTACCCGCAGTCGATGTCGGCCGATCCCCCACGGACGACCGGATCGGTGCCCGTACCGCTGATCCGCAGATGACCGCCGTCCCGCTCCCAGGCCAGTTCGTATGTGCCTGCGGCGACGGGCCGGTAACCATCGTCGACCGTCCAGGACCCCGACTCGCCCAGGGCAAGGCCCGTGCGCCCCACCGCGTACACCTCGCCATTGCCGATCACGAGAAAGGACGTCTCCCGCACCACGGCCCTGCAGCCCCCCGGCCCCGCAGGGCTCAGCACGCGGTACTCCGCGTCCGAGACCAGGTCGTCGACCGCTCCCCGAGCGCTGCCGAGCACGGCCGTGACGATCAACAGGATGCTCCCCAGCCGTGCCCACGTGGCCCGCTTCCCCGGAAGCGTCGAAGCATCCGCCGGGCGGCCCACCCGGGTGAGGGCCCGTCGGAGCACGAGCGACACGACAAGGAGAGCCGCGCTCACGCCCCAGCCGGGGATCACCCGCCCCTGCACGACCAGCAGGAGGCTGCTCCAACTCGCCGCGGCGGCGAGTACCAGGCTCCCGATGCCGGCTGCCGTGGAGACGGCGGGCGACAACCTCGTGCGGTGCTGTGCGCGTCCGGCGCCCATACCCGGCGCCCCTAGTCGACGTCGACCGGACCGTCGTTCGACTTCTTCCCCTTGCTGGTGGGCAGCTGGAGCAGGCTGCTGCCCTTGCTCTCCTCGGGGCGGGGGCCGTCGGAGTCCTGGCCGTTCAGGTTCTGTCGGACCGAGTCGAGGATCGTCAGACCCTGGGACACCAGTCCGGCCGCTATCTCGCCGAGACCGTCCGCCCCGTTGAGGACGTTGACGTTGGCGCCGGCCAGACCGCCGGCGGCCTCCTTGACGATCTGCGGGAGCTGGTCGATCAACATCCGGTCGAGCGCGACCCGGTCGTACGAGGCCGCTGCCTCCGCCTGGATCTTCATCCGCTGCGCCTCGGCGGCCGCGAGGATCCTGACCCGCTCGGCCTCGGCCTCGGCGGGCTTCACGACCTCGGCCACCAGCTGCTGCTGGCGCAGCTCGGCCTGGCGCTGGGCCAGCTCCGTCTGGGCGGCGAGCACCTCCTGCTGGGCATGTGCCTGCGCCAGCGGTCCGGCCTGTGCGGCCTCGGCCTGGGCGCGGTCCACCTCGGCCGAGTACTCCGCCTTGACGATGGCGGTCTGCCGGGCGTACTCGGCCTGCTTGCGGGCCGCCGCCTGTTCCGCCTCGACCGCGGCCTGCGTGGCCTGCGCCTGGGCGATCTGCGCCTGCCGCTGGATGGCCGCCTTGTGCGGCGCGGACATCGCGTCGATGTAGCCGGTGTCGCCGTCGTCGATGGACTGGATCTGCAGCGAGTCGACCGTCAGGCCGATCTTCGCCATCTCGGTCTTGGAGGTGTCCAGGACCTCCGCGGCGAGCTTCTGCCGCTCGGTGACGATCTCCTCGACCGTCATCGAGCCGATGATGGCCCGCAGGTGGCCGGCGAAGATCCGGCCCGTCAGCACCGACATCTGATCCTGGTCGGAGAGGAACCGCTGGCCCGCGTTGATGATGCTTTCGTGGTCGTTGCCCACCTTGAAGGCGATGACCGCGCGGACGTGCAACGCGATGCCCTGCCGGGTCACACACGTCTCGGTGACCTCGGACTCGCACATGGACAGGGTGAGGAATCGAACCTTTCGGAAGACCGGGAGCACGAACTTGCCGTGCCCCGTCACCACTCGGAACGGCGCGCCGCCCAGTCCTCGCCTGCCTCCAGAGATCAACATCGCCTCGTCGGGGGCGGGGACGCGGTATCCGAACATGCCTGTACTCCTCAGCCGGCGTCGGCGGCGTCTCCGCCGAGCGCGTCCAATGGATCCACCCACTCGATGACGCCCACCTCGCGGCATCCACGTGATTCGATCACGAGCACCGTCGAACCCGCGGGCAGGGGGGCATCGGACCAGGCGAGGAAGGTTTCGGAGCCGCCTCTGACCCGCACCAGGACTTCGCCGGGGCCCGCGGATCCGCGCGTTCCGATGAGTACCTCTCCCGTGCAGCCGATCACGGCCTCGTCCTGCGGCATCACCGGCCGTCCTCCTCGTCCTGGCCCCAGGATCCCGACGATAGACCCGTCCGGCCGGGGCCCCAAGGGCAGGGGGACCCGGCCTGCGCCGCCGGGACGGTCGGGCGACCCGGATTCAGGTCCGCTGATCGAAACGCTCGGAGATGTGCCGCCTCGCCGTCACCCGATCGCTGTGCCGGCGGTCTGCCGACGCGTGGGTCGGCAGACCGCCAGGGACACAGTCGCTCGGGTCAGGGCGCGATGTCCCACTGCTGGCAGGCGTTGTCGAGCTGCTGCCACTGGCGTACCGCGGTGCCGTTGGCGGTTCCGCAGTTGGCGACGTCCAGCGTCATGCCGGTGTTGACGTTGGTGATGGTGTAGTGGCTGCCCACCTTGGTGACGTCCCACTGCTGGCAGGTGTTGCCGAGCGAGGCCCACAGCTGGACCGCGGTGCCGTTGGTCTGCACGCAGTTCTTGTCGTCCAGGACCGTGCCGCTGTTGACGTTGGCGATGGTGTAGTGGCCGTTGCCCGCGTCGGCGAACTTCCACTGCTGGCAGGTGTTGCCGAGGGAGGCCCAGATGTCGATCGAAGTTCCGTTGGCGGTCCCACAGTTCACCGCGTCCAGGACCTTGCCGGAGTTGGTGTTGGTCAGGCGGTAGGCGGTGCCGGCGACGGGGAAGGTGGCGGACGGCGTGGTGTAGCCAACGGAGGTGATGTTGGCCTGCACGGCGTTGTCGGCGGCGTCGGTCGGGTAGCCGGAGGTCATCACGCCTTCGAAGAAGGAGCCGTCGGACCCGTTGCTGTCGTCACCGCCGGTGCCGAGGACGATGGCGCCCTCCATGTGCATCGGGGTGTATCCGCCGAGGTTGGGAAGGGCACCGTTGTACCAGGTGGTCAGGGAGCCCGATTGGGCGTTCCCGCCCTTGATGGCGTAGGTCGTTGTGCCGTTGTTCTTCTCCATGGCGGTGACGTACTCGCTGGAGTTGCCCTTGTTGTTCGTGTTCGAGCCGTTGCCGCCGGCGAACAGACCGTTCTCCAGGTCTGCCTGGACCCACGGCCCCGACCCAGAGCAGGGAGAGAACCAGCACTCCGTGCCGAAGTTGATCGCGTCCATGTGACCGTTGCCGGTGTCGTTTCCGGACGTCTCGGCGTTGCCGTAGTCGAAGCAGCAGCGGTTGTTCACGTGGTGGCCGCTGGTCACCATGTACGCGCCCTCCGGGGAGCTGCCGGTGGCGATGCCCGTGGTGCTGTTGTCGCGGTAGCCGACACCGGCCGACACGAAGACGCCGTAGGCCGCATGGCCGCCGACGGTGACCGGCAGGGCGTTCGCGATCGCGCCGACGTCCTGTCCACCGTTGCCGCCGGGCCCTTCGATGGTCAGGTCGTTGTGGTTCGAGCTCTGGTCGTAGATCTCGGTGATGACGCAGGTCGTGCCGGAGCAGAAGGAGTCCTGGGCCGCGGCGTTGGCGTAGCCGCCGGTGGTGAGCGTGCCGATGTTGGTGGTCGTGGCGTCCGAGGCGCGCTTGACCTGGTAAAGAGCGCCACTGTAGGAGGCGTAGAGCGCCCGCGTCGTGCTGTGCGCGGCGGCACACGGCGTTCCGGCGGCGGCGTAGATGTCGCAGGGCAGGGACGAAGCTGCCTGAGCCGTGGCCGCGGTGCCCACCACTCCGGCCAGGACGCCGCCGAGAAGCGTGAGAACCGCGCCCACCGACAGTAGGAGCCCTCTCAGGTGTCTACGTATCACTGTGAACCTCTTCCGTTTCTTCTCGAGCCCGGCGCCGCGTGCGCAGGGAGGAGGGGAGGGGCGTGCGGTGCGCGGTGATGCACGCACAGGGACGACTGCCGCCGCGAGGCGGAGTCGGCGCCCGGCGCGGTCTCGCTCGGCAGGAATTTGTTAGCGCTCACACTTCCGGCCATCGAATGAACCCGCTCGGCCAGAGCTACGGGGAACCGGGTACGGGCGGTCGGCGGACGCGCTGTTCGAGCGCGGAAACCGAGTGCGAGTGCGCCACCGCCGCAGCGGTGACCAGTGGGGAACGAAACGGTGTGGTGCGCCGTTCTGACGCGGGGTCATGACCGTCCGTTCTTGCGGGCCTTGCCTTTTGTACGCCGGGCCGTAAGGGGGGTCAACACTGCGGGACGGTCAAGACTGTGGAAACAAACCCGCCTTGCCCCCCTTCCCATGTGTGCGCTAACACGCTTTCCGGCGCGCGGACTGCCACCGGGCAACGCGGGCCGACGCCCCTTCGGAGACCGCACCCGACCATCCGACCTGTTGAGCGTGACGGTGCATCAGATGAGGTGCGGCAGGGAGCGAGCACCGGTGACGGCGGATGTGGTCTGCCGCGACAACGTCTACGGTCCGGTCGCCGTGCTTCGTGGTGATGCCGGGCACTCGCCCAGGTCGGCCCACCCGTCCTTCTGCTCGGCGAATTCCTGTCCCCATCGGGGCAACGGCTCATCCGGCACCACCAGATCACGACCGAGTTGCTGGCCCTGGTATGTCTCGAACGCGCCGTCGCCGGTCGTCTGGTGAATCAGCAGCCGTGCTGAGGCCGGGTTGGCGCTGGCGCTGTGCTGGTTGCCCGCCACCGCACGCAAACCGTCGATGTGGTAGCCGTGGCTCATCCGGATCGAACCCCGGCTCTTGCCCTTGAGGTCACGGCCCAGCGGCCCCCAGCGCACTTCGAGCATGCTCGCCGAGTCGACTGGATCGTCGCTCTTGTCGAGCGCGGTGTACGTGACGGCCATGTCCACGCGGCCGTCGTTGTCGAAATCTCCGAACGCCGCCCGGAATCCCTCCTCGGGCGACGCGTGGGCCTTCTTGCGCCCCACCTCCGTGGTGACGATCGACCACACGGGGTGCCGCACCTGCTTGCCGCCAGGTCCCTCGAACATGACGACCGTACGCCCGTCACGGTCCTTGCTGTCGTGCACCTCGTCCACCACGCCGTCGCCGTCCACGTCCGCGTAGAGCGTCCGCCCGTCCGCCGAGGCACAGATCGGCTGTTCCTCGCCGGGGTTGCGCACGTGGGGGTCCGCGCTCGGCTCCGGGCTCGTCGGCCACGCGTACCAGCCCACCCCCACCGCTACGATCACGGCGATCGAACAGCCCGCCAGCCATCTGCGACGCCGCGCTGCCGCGGCGCTGGGCGCGTGCACGAAGGCGTTCTTGCGCTCGGATATGTCGTCACCACGCATTTGAGGACCCTAGACGATAGTTCCGATGTGGCTCAGTGGCCGTGGGAGATCAATGACCTTGTCCTGGGCGCGCCGATCGTGCGGTTGCGACAAGGCCAGCAGGCCGGGGGCGTTACGGCCGATTGCCCTTCCGCGATCCGCGGCAGAAGGGCAACACGCCGGCCTCGACGGCTGGTGCCGGCAGGCCCCGGTTTCGGGGCAGGTAATGGTCTTGCTGTGACGGTCGAGGGTGGCGATGCTGGGCCGATGCCAGGGCAGCGGAGGAGAAGACGTCAGCGGCAGGACGAGGTGCGGCGGGCCGCTGCTCGTTTCGCGCCTGACCAGGGCCGCTGGGAGGTGCTTTTCGAGACCCAGGACGAGTCGGAATGGCACGCTCATATCCGCCGTCTCCGAGCGTCGGACACGAGGATCGACTGGACGGCGATGCGGGTGGACAGGCTCTGTGGACGCCTGACGCATACGACCACCTTTCGCCTGAGCCTCTTCGTGCCGAAGGCCATGCCTCACCCGGACCAGGGCTCCTCCAGGTAGTCCGGCGGCGCGCGAGCGGATCGTGGCAGGCGCGGCCGACATGATCAGTCGACGCGGTCTGAACGCGACGAGCATCCGCGAGACGGCCAAGCACGCCAGGGCGCCGCTCGGCTCGACGTACCGCTACTTCCCCGAAGGCAAGCAGCAGTTGGCCACCGAGGCCGTCCGCTACACGGGCGAGTGGGTCGCCCGCAGGCTGCGCAGGGAGTTGGAGGCGGGTCCGGTCGCCGGCCTGCGCGCCTTCCTCGCGCTGTGGCGCAAGATCGTCGTCGAACAGCTCGTCGATCACACGGAAGTCGACCCACCACGTCGCTGACGGCTTCTCCGGTCCGCAGGACTCCGCCAGCGCGGCCAGGACGCGCTCGATGACTTGGCCTCGTACGTCCGGCCGCCAGGCGGCGTCCATGACCGCGATGTCGATCACCATCACGTCGAGTTCCTGACCGGCGTCCGAAAGCAGCCGTCCGCCGATGGCCATCATGTCCGGCTCGCGCTCGACGAAGTGCACCTGGAATCCGACGCGGGCGGCCGGAGCGGGCTGTCCGACCTCGGGCCGCAGGGAAGGTGGCCGGAAAGGCGCGGCACAATCGCCAACTATATTGTTGACAATCTGATGGTGTGCGCCACACCATGGGCCCGACGTGCCAGCCCCCACCGCGGCTGCGACAAAGGAGTCTCCCATGCAGTGGTTTCCGGCATCCCTCAGAAGCGTTGCCCCGGCACGCCCCCCAGGTGCCCGCTCAGGTCGCGCTTTCGCGCGCAAGGAGCTGCTGAGCGGCATGGCCATCGTGGGCTCCCTCGCACTGGCGGTCGCCGCGGCGCCCCCTTCGGCGGTCGCGGCCCCCGCCGCCCGCACCACCGACGCCGAAGACGCGGCGCTGGCTTTCGACCCGGCCGACTACACGACGATCACGGTCACCGTCGACGGCGAGCCGATGAACGTGCGCTGGTACAAGGAGATCTGCTACGTCGCGAACCCCGTCGCCGCCGCTGCCCAGCAGCCCGGCCTCGGCGGCAGCACCAGCACGATCTCCAACACCGCGTGCGGCTACCAGAGCATGAACGTGTTCGTGCCCGAGAGCGCCTTCGACAACCAGCGGGCGCCCTTCTACTTCGCGGTGAACAACGGTGGCTGGTGGGCCAGTTACATCAAGGCGAGCGTGACCAGCGGCGCTTCCTACAACAGTTCGACCAGCAACGTGGGTGCGGCCCTGAAGGCCGGCTACGTCTTCGCGGACATCGCCAACCGCAGCCGCGGCCTGGCCGGCGCCGACGGCTCGTCCCCCGGCAAGGCCCCCTCCGCGGTCGTCGACGCCAAGGCCGCGGTCCGCTACCTGCGCCTCAACGACGCCACGATGCCCGGCAGCGCCGAACGGATCGTCGTCAACGGCACCAGCGGCGGCGGCGCGCTCTCCTCGATCCTCGGCGCCTCCGGCAACAGCTCCGTGTACGACCCCTACCTCGCGAAGATCGGCGCCGCGGGCATCGACTCCAAGGGGCGCAGCACCCTGCGCGACGACGTCTTCGCCGTCAACGCGTACTGCCCGATCACCGACCTCGGCAACGCGGACGTCGCCTACGAGTGGCTCTACAACATCCTCGGCACCCGCGACGAGACCGGCTCGAACGCCTCGGCCGACGCCGCCGCCGAGATCGCGGCCAAGTTCCCGGCGTACGAGAAGAGCCTCGGGCTGCGCAACCCCGACGGCACCCGGCTCACCGCCGCGACCATGCTGAAGACCATCAAGCAGGAGGTCATCCGCTCCGCCGAGGCTTACATGAAGGCGGACTCCGCCAACACCGTCCCGGCGCTCGGCGAGAACTTCGTCGTCACGTCCGGCGGAATGGGCGGTGGCGGCACGACGACGGCCTCGTACGTCAACGACTGGATCGACGTCGACAACGACACCGACGAGGTGATCTCGCTCGACATGGACAAGTACCTCGCCTTCGTAGCCACCCAGGCCACCCTCAAGACGACGCCCGCCTTCGACGCCGTGGGCGTCTTCGGAAACACCGCCAGCCGGACCGAGACCAACCTTTTCGGCCCGTACACCCAGAAGTACATGAACTACACCGAGTACAGCTGGGACCACAACGACGTGGCCGGCGACGGCAGCGGCCCCGACGACACCGGTCTCACCTGGGACGAGTACGTCAAGAAGTCGAGCACGACCGTCGACGACCAGCTCCACCTGATCAACCCGATGGACTTCGTCGGCACGAAGGCCGACACCGCGCCGAACTGGTACGTGCGCAACGGCACCCGTGACAGGGACACCTCGTTCATCGTTTCGATCAACCTCGACCGGGCGCTCGCGGCGGACAAGGACGTCAAGGACGTCGACTACCAGTTGGCCTGGAACCAGCCGCACTCCGGCAACTACGACGTGCCCCAGGCCATGGCCTGGATCGCGAAGGTGGTCGCCAAGGCCGGTGACCCGCTGGCCACCGGCCACCGGGGCCAGGCGCATTGATCAGCGGTTCCTCGCTGTCAGGCCTGGCAGGCGTGGGACGCGAGGCGTTGGGCGAGCGCGATGACGAGGACGCGCAGTTCGTCGGGGCGCTCGATGACGAACGGACGGTCGAGTGAGGCGAGCAGCGGAGGCAACCAGTCGAGCCGCTCCGCCCGTAGCCGGACGCGCAGCCAGCGCCCGGTCGCCCGGTCCTTGTCCGCCGTCGGCGCGTACTCCTCCAGGCTCGCGACGCCGGCGGGAAGGCGGGCGCGGATCTGCTCGACCGTCCCGTGGATCCGCAAGACCACCTCGTGCCGGTACTCAGCGGTGGCGAACCCCGACAACACGCGCTGTGCCGGATCGGGACCCACGGGAGCCTCGAATGAGCCGGGCAGGGTCCGTGCGTCTGCGATGCGATCGAGCCGGAAGGTTCGGTCCTCGCCGATCTCGGGGTCCGTCCCCGTGACGTACCACCGGCCCGAATGCGCGACGATCCCGTACGCGTGCAGCGTGCGTTCACTGCGCCGGCCGTCGCGGTCGGTATATCTGATCGAGACCGGCCGGCGGTGGCGTACCGCGTCGGCGAGGGTGAGCAGGACCCCGGCGTCCGGGGCGGCGAACTCGCCCGGCTGATCGGTGAAGGCGAGGGATTCCAGGAGCGTGTCGAGCCGGCGGGCGATGCGCTTGGGCAGCACCCGCCGGATCTTGGCCGAGGCCGTCTCGCTCGCGGTGTGACCTGCCGTCATCACCCCTGCTCGGCGGCCGGCGACCAGGCCGAGCATCACGGCCAGCGCCTCGTCGTCGCTGAGCATGAGCGGAGGCAAACGGTACCCGGGCGCGAGCCGGTACCCGCCGTAGCGGCCGCGCACCGACTCCACGGGCACGTCGAGGTCGATCAGTTGGCCCACATACCGCCGCACGGTGCGCCCATCGACACCGAGCCGGTCGGCGAGTTCGGCCACCGTCCGAGTGCCGCCCGACTGCAGCAACTCCAGGAGTGTCAGCACGCGGCCGGTGGGTCGAGGCATGTGCACAGCCTAACGCGGATACAGGACCGATTCTGTCCACTATTTCTCCTAGCCTGCGACGTGCAGCGATTCCATCTGCCAAGGAGATCACCATGGACTTCGTCTCGATCCGCATCATCACCAGCGACGTCGCACGCCTCGTCGAGTTCTACGAGCGAGCCACAGGGGTGCCGGCGATGTGGGCCACCGAGGACTTCGCCGAACTCAAGACCCCGGGCGCCACCCTCGCGATCGCCGGCACCCGCACCGTCCCGCTGTTCGCCCCGGGCTCCGCCCGTCCGGCGGACAACCAGAGCGTGATCACCGAGTTCCTCGTCGACGACGTGGACCGCATCCACCAGAACCTGACCGACTTCGTCACCGACTTCGTCACCGAGCCCACCACGATGCCCTGGGGCAACCGGTCGCTGCTGTTCCGCGACCCCGACGGCAACCTCGTCAACTTCTTCACCCCCGTCACCCCGGCAGCCGTCGAAAAGTTCGCACGGTGACCCCACGCACAGCCGCTCACACGGGAGCCCTCAGATGCCACGACTCCCGATGAACACGTCCGCCGAGTCCAGGAGTGCCACAGCCGGGGGCACCGGAACGCACCGCTGAGAGTGGGATGCAGACGGCCCACCGCGGCCTGCCACCGTGTACTCGTCGGTGCCGCGGTCGCGAATCGTACGACCCAACCAGCGCATGGAGCCGGTGCGCGCCCCGCGCCTCGCACCGGTCCAGCGCCTCGGCGAGACCCTGTTGCCCTCACTGTGCCCTTGCGGGCATGGGCGACGGAGTTCGCGTACGGAAGCGTGGAGAGGTCATCGCTCTCGTGGGGAGAAGGGGACACCGTGCGCGCACAGCGACATGAGGCCGACCGGGAACGCGGTCAGGATTGTGGCCGCCGGGCCAACGGCTCTCCGGTGTTGCCGCCGGGCAGGTTCTCCGTCATGTCGCCGAAGCGGGCACTGACGTTGCAGCGGTTGGCGGGCAACACCGCCGTGGCGCGGACGCTGTGATACTTCATCTACCGCGTGCAGATGGTCAACGACCCGCAAGGCCTGACCAGCAGTCTCCTCATCGATCCGGACCAACCGTTCGGCATCGTCCGGCGGACGCTGAAGATGCGCCAGGGCGGCGCGTCGGCGGGCCGTACATACCGCTTCGCGGAGCGCTGGGCGCCCAACCCGGCGTACTGGAATCTGCACGACCGCCGGGCCGCCGCCCAAGCCCAGGCAGAGGCCGCGGACCGGGGGCTGTCGGACCAGGACCGTCTCAGCCAGGACGACGTGGACGACTTCTCGCCCCTGCCGACCGACCCCGACCAGCCCTTCGTCTTCTACGTCTCGCCGAGCTCCGTCGACCCGCACTTCCAGCGCAGTGACGGCACTCAGAAGAACGACCGCCGGTACCTCAGCGCGGAACGGTTCGACAGGACCGTCGACGTCGGATCCGCGGTGACGGGCTACGAACAGCAGGCGTACCAGGGGCTCTCGGCGCCGCACCAGGTGGACCGCCGCACCGCGCGCCGCGGCCCGGCCCGCGCCATGGGCAACCAGCAGGCCAACGCGCTGATGGGCAACGAAGGGAGCGGGGGCTCCCCCGGTGAGCACCTCGCCTCACACGAATGGTGCCACCTGGTCGGAGACGGCGAAGGCGGCCCCGACATCGAGGCCAACCTGGTGATCGGGACCAACGCGGTCAACACCGAACAGCTCGCCATGGAGACCGCGCTGCGCCCGTTCGTCGGACAGTTGCGCACCCTGGGCTACTCGATCCCGCTCCGCGTCCGAGCCCTCGTCACGCCCGTGGCCCATCCGACCCGCCCCGTCAGGCCGTGGAACGCGGCGCAGTACATCAGCTACCGGATCTCGCTCGTTCCGCGGGACGAACTGGACGCGGCCAAGCCGTGGGAGATCCACCGGCAGATCATGGACGGTCAGCGCGGCACCATCACGGAGCTCGAGTTCACCTACCTGCACCACACGGTGCGGGCCAAGCTGCGCCAGGCCGTCGAGGAGATCCAGGCCGAGCAGGACGACGCCCGCATGAGCGACGGGCCGAGCGGCCCGGCGTACGGCGCTCCGTACGGCTACGCGCCCGCACTCCAGCCGGCGATGCCGGGCCCGAGCGCCGGGTACTCCTACTACTGAGGCGTCTGCCGTGCCGTCAGCCCGCGGCCCGGTCTGCCGCCCCTTGGGCGATCTCGGCGTACAGACGGAAGAGGGACGGGGCGGGCTTCGCCGCCTTCCCGGTCGCGCGGGGCCGCCCAGCACCGGGCGACGAGTTCCCCGGCCTGGGTTCCGGGCCAGGGCCGCCGTGTGTTCGCGGGGTTTCCCGGCTTCATGTGTGCTGAATCCGTTCTGGCGAGGGCTGCCCGGCCTTCGGCAATCGGCTCGCTCTGTACGACAGGCATGAGCAGTGGAGCCCAACTCGATGAAGCCCCTGCAGGTCAGGACAAAGCCGACGGCGCTCCCACTTCGAGGACGTTGAGCATCGCTCGGGTGGCCGGGCTGGGGTTGAAGCGGCTCCACACCAGGTACTCGGTCCGATGCGGTCCGTCGACCACCGGGATCAGCGCCAGTTCGGGGTCTTCAGCAGCCCGAGGTCGGATGAACGCCGACGGCAGCAGCGCGATGCCGAGCCCGCGCGCGATCAGCCGGGTGATGAGCTCCACGACGCCGGCTTCGTACGCGACGTCGCGCACCAGGCCCGCCGCGGCGAAGGCCTGATCGGACTGGGCCCGGGCGGGCGTCCCGCTCACGAAGTCCACGAACGTCTCTTCGACGATCTCCCCGAGCGTGACCTGGGAAACGTCCGCCAGACGATGCCCGGCCGGCACCACCAGCACATGCTCGTCGTGATCGAGGACGACGGCCTCCACACCGAAAGGCGGTTCGTTCTCCGGCACTCCGAGGAAGGCGATGTCAAGCTCGCCCTTTCGGACCGCCGCCGCCAGTTCATCGCTGCGTCCGGACCGGAGGGCGACGCGGACGTCCGGATGCTGCGCGCGGTACCGCTGCAGCAACTCGGGTACGTCGACGGCAGCCGTCGTCACGATCACGCCGACGGCGAGTCGGCCGCGTACCACGCCGGTCGCGGCGGCGGCGTCGGCAGCCGCGCGGTCGGCGGCGGCCAGGCACTCGCGCGCGCCGGCAACGAACGCCGTTCCCGCAGGCGTCAGTTCGACACGTCGGCTGGACCGGGCGAACAGCTTGACCCCGAGCTCCCGTTCCAGGCTGGCGATCCGGTGGCTCAGTGACGACTGCACGACGAAGCAGCGCTCCGCGGCGCGGGTGAAGTTGCGGGTTTCGGCGACAGCGACGACGTAGCGCATCTGCTGGAGATCCACGCAGCCATCGTTCGGGTTCATGGCTGCGATGGCAAGCATGTGTTGGACTCATGGCGGGGTGGGTTCTGAGACTTCATCACATGCATACTCCGCATACTTCGACCGAGCGGCTGCCTGGCCCACCGCGGATCTCGTACGCGCAGCAGTCGGCCACCGTCGCACTCACGGCGCTCACAGCGCTCGCCCCCGCGTCCTGGGGCACCACCTACGTCGTCACCACCCAGCTGCTCCCGCCCGGGCATCCGCTCTTCGCCGGGATGCTCCGGGCCCTGCCCGGCGGGCTGCTCGCGCTGGCGATCACCCGAGTGCTCCCGCGCGGGGACTGGTGGTGGAAGGCCGCCGTCCTCGGCGCGCTTAACATCGGCGTCTTGTACCCTCTCCTGTTCGTCTCGGCCGAACGACTTCCCGGCGGTGTCGCCGCCACCCTCAGTGCCACCCAGCCGCTGATGGTCGCCGGGTTGGCCGTCGAGCTGCTCCACGTCCGGCCGACGGCCTGGCGACTGGCCTGGGGTGTGTTCGGCGTGGTCGGCGTGGGACTCGTCGTGCTGGGGCCGCAGGCCCGGCTGGACGCCGTCGGTGTCCTCGCCGGCCTCGGTGGTACCGCCACCATGGCTGCCGGGATCGTCCTCACCAAGCGTTGGGGCCTCCCCGCAGGGGTCGGTCCGCTGACCCTGACCGGCTGGCAACTGACGGCGGGCGGCCTGCTGCTGCTTCCTCTCACCTTCGCGATCGAGGGGGCGCCGCCGCGCATCGATGCCGGAGCCGCTGGCGGATACCTGTGGCTCGGCAGCGTGGGTGGACTGATCGCGTCCACGCTGTGGTTCCGCGGTATCGGGAAGCTGCCGGTCGGCGCCTCCGCACCGCTGGTGCTGCTGTCCCCGCTGGTTGCAGCCGTGATCGGTGTCGCGCTGGGCGAGTCATTGAGCCCGTTGCAGACCTTCGGCTTCGTCCTCGCCCTGACCGCATTGCTCGCGGCGCAGCTCAATTCACCGAACCTGTCGGGTCGCATGGCGCGCGGCAGGCGGAGAGAAGCCCGAGCCACGAAGACCGGATTGCGCAACGAACACATACGAGAGGGACAGATCCGATGAAGACAGCAATGAACCAAGGCATGACGATCGCCGTACTGGGCGCCACCGGGATGGTCGGCAGCCGGGTGATCAACGAAGCCGGTGCACGCGGACATCAGGTGATCGCCCTGTCCCGGAAACCCGCGGTCGAGAATCCGGCGAAGTCGAACGTGACGCCGGTCGCGGTCGACGCGAACAACTCACACGCCCTACGCGAAGCGCTCGCAGTCTCCGACTCCCACGGCGCCGCGGACGCCGTCGTACTGACCGTGCGGACCACGCCGGTCGACGAGGAGTTCCTGGTCGGCACTACCCGTACGGTGTTGGACTTCGCCGCACAACTCGGGATCCGCGTCCTCGTCGTCGGAGGCGCCGGCGCATTGCGCAGCCCCGACGATCGCAATCTGCTGGTCGCGGACAACCCGGCGTACGTGCCTGCCGAAATCAAGGCCGTCGCCGCCGCCGGAGTCGCTCAGCTGCGAGCCTGCCAGTCCCATGCCGATGCCGACTGCGTCTACCTGAGTCCACCGGCCCTGCTCGAACCCGGTGTACGAACCGGCCGCTATCGGCGCGGCACCGACACTCTGCTCATCGGCGCCGACGGCCAATCCTGGATCAGCGCCGAGGACCTGGCCGTCGCCGTGGTCGACGAACTCGAGACCCCTGGCCTCGATCACCTGATCACGGTCGTCCACCACGGCGAACGCCCGTCAGCGTGAGCCGGGCGATTGGTAGGACGACGATCACACTCGTCAAGCCGCCACCTTGACCACCCAAGGATGGCCGAAACGTACAGGAGCCTGCTGCCCGAAGCGGATCTGGCGATCGCCGGGATTGCAGAGGGCCTCCGCTCACGCAAACGGCCCCGGACGAGGGAGCCCGAGGCCGACCAGAGTGCCTCACTGGGGGAGAGGCCCCAAGCCTGCGAGGTAATGCGTTGTGCCCCCGGCAGGATTCGAACCTGCGACACCCGCTTTAGGAGAGCGGTGCTCTATCCCCTGAGCTACGAAGGCGGGGCTTGATCGAAACCTTGCACGGAACTCGGCGAAGTGTCCGTGGCCAGGTCTGTCTGTCAAGCCCTGAGCGTCCTGGAGGCGACCGCTGTGGCGTGGACAGGCTGGGCCTGTTGGCATGCCGCAGCGCCCGCCGAGGCGCTCGATCCACAGGGTACCGGATCGGAGCCCGGGCGGGCGCTGGTGTTGGTGGGTCGGCGGTGGGGTGCTCAGGCGGTGGGGCTCAGCAAGGGTGACCCCTCTTCGTGGAGGGCCCGGCTCGTTGAGTTCTGGGCGAGGACGAAACCGAGGGTGAGGAGCTTCTGGGCCTCGACACCGTAGGAGATCAGGCGCCCGTTCCACAGTGAGGCGTCGAGCTGGGAGTGGCCCGACTCGGCGTCGCTGCGGTAAGGGTAGACGAGCTGGTGGGTGCGGGTGTAGTCGGGGATCTGCTGGAGGTGCTCGGCGCGGTGGAATCCGCGTTCCTCGTCGCTTTCGCCGGCCGGGCGTTCACTGGCACGGCTAGTGGTGGCGACGGCGACGCGGTGGATATGGGCCCCGTGGCGGCAGGGAATTTCCAGGACGTGGTACCAGCGGTAGGTGCGGGTGCCTCGTCTTTCCAGTCTTCTGATCGGCACCGGGACCAGTTCCGTCGTACCGTCGGCGAAGGGGAGCTTTTCCGCGATGCGTCCGTTAGCGGCCCACAATTCATGGATGCAGCGTCCTGGCCGGAGCGTCTCGTAGAATTGCGGTTCGTTTCCTTTGTGCTGTTTATTGATTACGAGGCCGCCGCGCCGGGCGATGGCGTCTCGGTGGGTGCCGCGGAAGGCGCCGTCGTAGAGGACGCCCATGCATCCGGGGGCCCTGTCCATAATGTCGAGGACGCCGTCGACGGCGATGGCGGCTTCCCCACCCGGGTGCTGATGGGGCACGTAGCGGGAGTCAAGGAAGACCCGGGAGAGATAGTTTTCGTCTTTCCGTGCGGAGAAGAAGACGTATTTGGGGCCGTATGCTTCGTTTCCACCTCCCTCTCGCTGTGGGGCGGATGCGGGGTCGATGCGGTGGTAGCGGATTTCTCCGGTTTTCATGTCGATGCTGCGGTGGGCCCGGGCGAGGGTCGGGGATTTGAGGACCGTTCCGTCGGCGGCTATGAGCTGGTGGCGCCCTGGGTTGCTCCAAGAGCGGGTTTCGTCTCCTGGGAAGATTCCCTGCTCGAGTGCCTGGTCCAGTGCGAGCATGCGGTACAGGTCCCACAGGTCGTCCGCGTGGTCCCGCAGGCGGCGCTGGGCGTGGAGCCACTGGGAGCGGGTTGGTCCGGTCTCCGGGAGGAGCAGGGCGGCGTCGGGGCCGAGTTCGCTGCGTACTCCTGATCGGAAGATCTTCCATATCTCGGGGTCTTCGAGGTGTGCGGCGGTGCGGCGCGCGGAGGCGAGGACGCTGCGGGCGGCGAGGAAGAAGAGGAATGCAACATCGGGGTAGCCGCGGCGCTGGCCGACCCTGCCGGGCGGCGGGAGGACTTCGGCAAGGTCATAGAGGTCGGGGTTGTGAGCGCAGTCGGCGAGGCGCTCGTGGAGGGTGCGGCGGTCCCGTTCGGTGAAAGTGCGCTTGCGCGGTGTGCGCTGGGCCGGCGGGAGGGCGTCCTGGAAGATGTCGTCAGGCATGCTCGGCTCCCGCTTCCGGCGCAGGGGTCGTCCAGTCGAGGCCGATCAGATCGGCGGCGCGGTCGAGGGTGCGGAGCCCGAGCCGGCGGGCAACGTCCTCGATGTTCCGGGTCTCGTCGTAGAGGCGCACCGCCGCGTACGCGGTCAGGGAGGCCGGCTTGACGTGCGGATCGGCATTCAGGCCGATTCGGCGGATGAGGTCGGCCAGGGCGACGCAGGCCCTTGCTTGCAACTGTTCGTCCGGTGCCGGAGCCGAGGAGACGGCGAGCCGGGCGTCCGGTGCTTCTTCGGTGCGCAACTGCTGCCGGGTGACGAAGGCGGATCTGGCCTTCAGGACGCGCAGGGCCCAGGGATCGAGAGGGCACCAGCGGGGGGCGGTTCGTGTGGAGCCGTGCATCCAGACGGCGGCAGCCTGTTCGTCGAGGTCGCGGACGCGGATGTGGCCGATCTCCCCTGTGTGTCCGCCGGACAGCGCCAAGGCGGCGGCTGCTGCGTGCCGGCTGGGCCTGGTGACATATTCCGCGGCCTGGCGCAGGGCGATGGCCTCGTCCTCGTCCAGAGGGCGGACGCGGGTGCGGGTGCGTTCGGGGAGGCGGATGCCACGGGTGGGGTCGGCATTGCTGAGGCCGAGGTCGTACAGGGTGCGGTAGAAGGAGCGCAGGACGGCGCGGCGTTGGTGGAGGGTGGCGTTGGCGGAATCGCCGATCCGGCCGTGGCGGGTGCGACCCTGGGCGTAGACGAAGTCCTCCGCGATGTCGGCTGTTACCTCGGCGAGGAGGGTGACACCGCGGTTTTGGCTGTAGCGCGCGTATCGCTCCAGCAGTTGCCGGAAGGCGCGATGGGTCTGGGGGGACATCTGTCCCTGGAAAGTCATCTCGTTCCAATGGGTGACGGCCTGCGCGACGGCATGCTCCAGCGTCGCGTCCGCAGCGGGGCATGCGGGCGTGCGGGTACCGTCGGGCAGGGCTCGGTCAGGTAGTGGCGCGCGCGGCACGGGCATGGCGAACTCTCCCAAGTGGTGCAAGTTCACACCACTGTGGGGAGGTGAAGAGGCCTGTGCAAGCGCTGGCGCGCAAAGAGGTGACGCCGGCGGGCAGCCGCCGGCGCGGAAACTCCGTGGTCAGGCCCGCTGGCGGGACAGAACGTCGTAGATCGTGGCGAGCGATCGCATGACCGCGCCGTAGTCCTCCGCGTTCAGTTGCTCCAACTGGTTCATGCTCAACGGCAGCACCAGGCCGAGCTGCGGGCCGGGTTCGGTGGCGGCGCTGGGACCTGGCGGTGCAGGGTCGATCAGACGTGAGTGGCGGGTGTCCTTTTCCACCGTGCTGGACAGGCGCAGAGTTCCGTCGTCGGCCCGCTCCATGTAGCGGGCGAGTTCCAGCCAGTCCACCAAGTGGACCCATGGGGTCAGTCTGGACGTGGGGTAGGGCCGCATCGCCTTGGCGACATCCTCGGTGCTGAGCGAGGTCTCCGCGGGGACGGAGGCGACCAGCAGTCTCCAACATGGTTGAAGCGCCTGAGGTCATGAGGTGCGCAGTTACCCGCTGTGGTGCCCGTAGGTAGCGACTCACCTGGGGGAATGGGGAAGGCGGCCCGCCCAGAGGAGCGTCTGCCGTGGATCGGGGAGCGCAGCGCTCAACGGCCCAAGCGGGCTTCCCATCGACCATGCGCTCTGCTGAGTGAGCTCATTGCCGCCGGCATCTCCATGCTCCAGCGGGTTGCACTGGGTCCGCTTTCACCGGAGTTCAGCGCAACCCGCGACGGAGCGCGATGGCTAAAGTTGCCGATGCCTACAAGCACTGGTCATCTCACCCGGGACGTAGACCAGGCTTCGTAGAAGCCCCTTGCACGCCGGGCTGGGCTGCTGCCACGCCACCCTGCTCCGGCCGAATGATCAGTGACTTCTGCAAGTTGCCGTGGGCCGCCGCTGTCACAGAGGAGGAACTGTAGGAGGAAGCGGCTCAGCGGTTCCTCTTTTGATGATGGCCTCCGGGGCTGCGTCACAGGGGAGCTTCGGTGTGCCACGCATGGGGATCTGCTTCGTCCGGTCCCTCCGGCCGGAGGCGCGCTCGGGCTGCTTCTATACCGTCGTGGAGCCTGTGGCTCGCCGGGCGGAGACGGGGCAAGCGGTGGAGCGTGGCCAACGCCTCTGGGAGGTTGCCGGTTCGCCCGCCGCGCTCCCGTCCTCGGCTCCCTCCGTCTCCTCCGCAGGGAGCGACTCCAGGGCTCGGATCAGATCCGTCGCCATGAGATCGACTCACTCCACCCGGGCGCCGGCCCGAGGGCCCGGGACCGGCCGGACGGCGTCGAGCACCGCGCGGCTCAGCGGTTAGGCCAGCGAACCGTCGTGAAACTGCGAATTTCTCTCACAGATGACGTTCCGCACCATACTCACGGAGGAAGCAGCCGGTCGACCCGGTGCCTGCCTTGCTCTTCCATCAGTCATGATGCTCGCATGGGTACCATCCAGTCAGCAGCAGAGATCGGGCCTCTGCTGGAACCCCTCACGGGGCAGAAGATCGCCGCGCTCCAGGTGCTGGGCATCAACTCGCTGAAGACGCTGTCGCCACCTCTAGAGGCGCTAGCGGGGGAGGTGGTGACAGCGGTGGATGTCGTCGATCGCACCCTCCGCGTCGACACGACGAGCCATGTCATCTCGTTCGATCTGCAGCGCACCGGTCGGGTGGTCCTGCTTGAGTCCGCGGAGCCCTATCGGTTCGTTGCCGGGGCTAATCGCCCTACCGTCCGTCTTCTGATGGTGGATGGGACGGGCCTGGACTTGACCGAACCGGCCAAGACCAAGCGGATCACGGTGACGATCACGACCAAGCCCGCCTGACCCCAGCCGCACCGAATGATCTACTTCCCAGGGCCGCCTCGATGCAGCTACTCTCGACGCAGAGATATGGGCAAGTCATGGGAGTGGCGATGGGGCAGCAGACGCACCGGAAGGATGACCTCCTGGTCTCCTCCAACTTCATTCGAGCGATCCGGGAGTCGGGCTACGTCAGCCTCTCGACCGCTCTCGCAGAACTCATCGACAACTCCCTCCAGGCCGCAGCGACCGAGGTCGCGATCACGGTCGTGCGGACCAAGGCAGACGACGATCCGGAGATCTCTGTCGAGGACAACGGTCACGGGATGTCGCGTTCCGAGATTGAGGCGTGTCTCCGCTTCGGTGGTTCGTCACGCTTCGACGGGCGGCAATCGTTCGGTCGCTTCGGGATGGGACTGCCTGCCGCATCGCTCAGCCAGGCTCGATGGATCGAGGTGATCTCCTGGCAGAACGGCCGGAGCGCGCACCAGGTCTCCTTGGACGTTGATGCTGTCGCTGCCGGGGCTCCGGTTGACCTTCGTGCGCGCCGCCAACCTGGCAGCACTGCAGGCTCGGGTTGCCGGGTGGTCTGGCGAAACTGCGACCGCATCGAGTATCGCCGCCTCGCCTGGCTCGAGCGGGCCCTGCGTCGTGATCTCGGACGCCTGTACCGGCGCTTCCTAAGCAGCGGCGAACTTGTCTTGACCATCAACGGGAAGCAAGTTGACTCAGTCGATCCCATGCTCCTTACAACCAGGATCGAGGGCCGTAGTGCACGGCTGGCCTTCGAGCCGATCCGCTATGAACTCGCCACCTCATTGGGGAAGACCGCCTTCGTCACGGTCAGGTTCGCGATGCTGCCGGTTCAGCACTGGCATCACCTGGACAATGTGACCAAACGACGCATGGGCATCGTCGGTGGAGCTGGCGTCTCCATCCTGCGTGCCGGCCGTGAGATCGCGAGTGGCTGGCATCTCATGGGAGCGAAGCGCAAGGAAAATTACGACGACTGGTGGCGATGTGAGATCGACTTCGATCCCATCCTTGATGAGCACTTCGGGATCACCGTGAACAAACAGGGCATCCGGCCGTCTCAGGAACTTCAGGAGGCCCTTGGGCCGGAGCTGGAGTCGATCGCTCGGCTGCTGAACTTGCGCGTACGCCAAGCCTTTGAGGAGGTCAAGTTCCAAGCGGCAACGGAGACGTCATGCCGTATAGCGCAGGCCGCGGACGCCGACCTGCCCGTTATCCGGTCGACCAGAAAGGGGTCGGGCACCCTGAGTTACCGAATCGGGTCGGAACAGCTGCCGATTGAGACGATGTTCACCTCAGCCCTGAAGCGGCGCACGCTCGATGTCACACTGAACGTTGATCATCCAGCCTTCGCAGCGTTGTACCGGCCCCTGCAGGCACTGAGCGACGAGGCGGGGAGAGACCTACGCACTGCACTCGAACTGTTCCTTCTATCCTTCGCCCGTACCACGACCCTCCTGGGCAGCGACGGTCACAACTGTGACGACCTCCTGCGACTATGGAGCAAAACCTACGGACGGATGCTCCAGAAGTCATGAAAGAAGAGGCCAAGCCCGTTACCCTCAGGCTCCCTGCCGACGCGCCTCGTCGGGAGAGGCAGGCGTTCGCTCGTCTCTGCGGCCTGCTGGCAAGTGCTCCGCTCGGATCCATGGATGTGAACAGTCACGATCACTGGACTCAGGCGGCCAAGATCAAGAACCTGTACGAGCAGCCGCTGCTCGCGGCAGCTGCTCACACCGCCATAGATCTGGTAGATCAGGGCTGGACGATCCAGACCGATAAGTCCGGGCACGTCTTCACTCCCCCGTTGGCGAGTGGTGACCGAGAGAATGAGAAAGCCCGGATCCGACGCCAGGAGCATCTGCGTCGGGACGAGCAACTCGGGCAGAGCAGCGTTCGGCGCTTCGTCGAGAGTATGGAGCGCACGCACCAGCACGGCGGCCGGCTGGTCTCGATCTTTAATCTGATGCGCGACGGCCGGGAGTTGGCGGACGCACTTCAGAGTGCCGGCGCATCCACAGACGTCATCAGACCGTACGTTCAGATCGTCGACTCCTCGACCTGCGATCTGACAGGTTTCAAGCTTCACGACATCTGGCGATACTTCCGGCACACTTGGTCCAATGCCTACGCAACCGTGCCCGGCCGTTCTATGCCAATCTTGATCCGGGACGCGGCCACTGAATTCCACACCGTCATTGGGCTGGCGGCGATCTCCAGCCCCGTTGTTCAAATCGCCGAGCGCGACCGCTGGATGGGCTGGGAAACTGATCAGTTTCTTGAGCAGGTGCGGACTGAGCCCACTGCTGACATCGCCCGCTGGCTGGCCCGACGGATCACGGTTCAGCAGGAAGAGATCTATGTTGATGATCTCCTCCGCGACGGGATCCTTCAACCGACCGACTTGGCGGCGCCTACCTTGGAAGTGATCGGCCGACTGCGGGCTGACGCTGAACGGCACCGTCAGCGACACCACCAGGCCAGCACAATCCGCGAGGTCCGCAACATAGAGCGTGGTGCGTGGGTGGATCGGGCCACGACAGATCTGTTTCGCAGTAAGCGTTCAGCAGCGCTTGCCGAGACCTTGGAGATCGCCACCCTCCTTGGGGCCTATCTCTCTCCACCCACAGCCGAAGGACTCGCCAAAGCTTTCTCGGATTCGAAGGCGCGGGCACAGATGCGTCGCGTGGTACGACGCGCACGAGGAGAGCGGGTCGGCACCGTCATCGCCGACCTCACCGTCTGTGGCGCCGTGGCGCCTTATAACGCGCTGGTGGCGGGTAAGCTTGTAGGGGCCTTGGCCGTCTCACCGAAAGTACTGACGGCCTACCGTGAAAAATATTCACGCCCCAGTGAGATCGCCTCTGCGATGGCTGGCCGTCCAATTCTGCGGGAGCCTCGCCTTTCCTTCATCGGAACCACGTCGCTCTACGGAACTGGTTCAAGCCAGTACAACCGGTTGTTCTGGCCGGCTGAAGTGATGGGAGGAAAGAGCAGCGCCCGGATGGGATTCCACGAACTTGGGCGGTCACGCTCCTTTGGAACCTCTCACTTCTCCAGTGAGACCGTCGAAGCCCTTGTTCGGCTTTCGGCCCTGCGCGGATCGCTCGTACGAGTCAACAATCTGTTCGGTGAAGGAGTCAGCCCTCGTCTACGGAAGGTGAGGCTAGGGATCGCCGCACTTGGGTGGCCCGCCAACGAACTCCTCAGACACGGACGTGAGCGCATCCTCTACGGCGTTCCGTTGGTCAAAAATCTGCGGGACTACTCACTCGGCATCGATGAGGAGCCGGAGTACCTACTCAATCCCGATCTTCCTGACGCAGACGACAGGGTCGCCAACTGGTGGCTTGAACGCTGGTGTCGGCAGAGGGCTGCACGCCGAGACGTCCTTGAGTCCATGCGTTCCCATCGGCTGGTCCGCCCAGTCCGGCATGGCGCCCGGGTACCGTTGCCTGCTGGAGACGGGGTGCCGCCGATCGACCAGGGAATGCTGCCCATGTTCACATAGCCGGGAGGCGTCCCCTCGCCGAGTGCGGGGCATGGCCGGAGCGGCACGGGCGTCATAAATGTCAGGCCAGGGCGGTTCGATCGCACCCAAAGCCCGGCCGCTGCTCGCCTCGATGTCGACCGGGCGGGTCGCCGGTAGGGGAATGGGCGCCCACTCCTTCACCCGCGGTAGGCGCCGACGAAGTGCAGCTCCTCGGAGCGGACAACGTCACAGTCCGGCGGATGGCAGGCTAACGGTTGTCGCGGCCCGTGCTCTTGGTGACCTTACGCGAGCAGCGCCACCCCAGCCCGTTGGGCGGTATCCATGCTTCGTCGATGTCTTTGAGCCAGTGCACGCGCGGGCATCTCATCCCCGCCTCCTTGGCGCGCTTCCGGACGATCGTGCAGGTCACCTTCCGCCCGGACGGAATCTCGCCGTAGCAGGTCAGGCGGGGACTCCCATGGACTAGCCTACTGTCAACCCGATAAGAGTCTCCTTAGGAACTGCCCGAGTCGGAATCTTCTGAGCCTGTAAGGTGGCGCAGGAAGCTCGAATCGACCTCGATACGGCCAGTTAGGCGCCAAGTGCGGCGCTCGTAAGACAGGTCGCCCGTCACAGTAAAGGGAAGTTGGCGTTCATAAGCCATGATCGCCCAGCTGTGGTCTGCTCCCGTCAGTGGAACATGCACTCGCAAAGTCTTTCGTTTTACCTCCGCCACGACGATAGCTGTTCCTGCCTCTTCGCCACTGGGCGTCGAGTGTTCCCGTATAAGCGACTTAACGAGACCGACTAGCCTTTCTCGCCGTACGGGCTCTTCCCTTTGCGCGAGTTGTTCTCGTACACGCGGAAGCTCAACAATCGCGTCTCGGTCCAGCGTAATTGTTGCTAGGCCCACGTCCGGCCTGCGCTCAGCCGCTGCCCACTCGAAAGAAAAGTCCAGTGAGCGAAGGTGCTGCGAGTGTGACATCTCTTCGAGCGACTCCACTAGCCCCGCACTAAGCCCTAGGCTGCTTGGAGATGAGAGAACCTCTTCGTCCCAAGACTGTGTCAGACGTTTTGTGGTCTCAAGGCCTCTGGCCAATGTTTCCATGACTTGTCGCGGAAAAGGCATAGCAGGTTGCTCGTGGCCATTGATTGGTTGCGGATTAGCCTCGCCTAGGCGGGATACTACGGTGAAGACAAAACTGCCACGCTTCGTGTGCCCCAGTCTTGCATCTTCTTCCAGGAACTCGTTGACTGCCGCCGGCCTCCGTCCCTTATTCGGATGATCGGGATCGATTGCTGTAGTTGCAGCTGACTTCATCAACTTGAGGATCGCTTGTAGTGTCTTTTCGGCCTGCTGGAAAGGGATTGTGCCATCGATCATTTCTTGATCGAGACGCACAAAGAACAAGTCCGCTCGTGTGGCGATGATGTGTTCCAGTAGCTGCCCGGCATCCCAGTTATGAATATGCCCGAGCGACTCCAATGTGTCCGCGAAGCGTGGTGCGAAATCTGCGAAATCTGTGGCTAGCGGGACCATGACACGGGGCGCGGTGGCCAATGAGGCTGACCGGTAGCGCCAGACCTCGCGAACCTGCGGCTGCTTTTGTTCCAGCTCCCAGTCGTGAGAAGCCAGGAACTGAGAGACCGCGGGAGGAGTCAGCGCGGATGCAATCTCACGGTAGCTGTCAAACGCGGCTCGGGTCACCTCAGGCTCCTCTCTGCATCGCCGATTGACTTCATGATGCCCAGAAGCTGCTCACCCGTGAAGAGGTTCCGGCGTGGTAGATGTACCGTGTGGTAATCATTGATCGGGCCATCGTATCTCAGGTTATCCGCAGACTCCCAAAACATGCGGCTACGCGTATACAAGCCATATTCATTTATGTGGAGCCAGGGTTCCGGCTCGCGTGGAATAAGGAGGACGCCAAGGTAGGCGGGGATATACCGCTTCGTGCGAGTTAGTTTTCGAAACGGTTTCGCTTTCATTTTCCACGTCATGCTGTCATCTTTAAGTAAGCTCTCCTGGTAGGTGCACTTCAATTGAAGCTCGAACTGTGGCCCGTAGAAGCCGCGATACTCTGTCGAAGAAACAATAGTGATGTCAACGCCCTCAAAATCGGTCTCGTGAGTCTTTATGGAGCATCCAGCCGCGTAAGCAATCATCCGCGTGAACGATACGCTGAAGTGCTCCTGTAGTGCTGTGATGGGTATCTGACCCTCCGCAAGGTCTTGTTCGCCCATCTCTTCACCAGTGCCGCCTTCGGCCATATTGCCCCTCTTGGTTTCTTTCATCAATTGCCCTAGCGAGTCACGAAGGAGGAAGTAACGTTCAGGATAGAAGGTTCTTACTTGTGGTGGTTCCGTCTATTTTTGTGTAGAGCGACGCTAGGCTTCTTCATGATTCAGCACAGGCGGCGGCCCGCACAACAATATGCAGGCCGCCGCCCAATGGGCTATCTCCCCTTGCCGTGCGAGCAGGAGACGTAATGGAGGCTAATTCGGCCAAGCCCAGGCCTCAGTGTCGCCATTTGTATCCGTTCTAGCTCATGTCAGAGCCTTCAGAACGGTTTGGGTCGCGAATGGCAAGTTCTGGGAAACCACCAAATCATCAACCAAGTGGACCGAAACTTTGCTCTTCTCGGAACTTTCCTGGGCATGCTGCAACCGGTCGTTCGGTGCTACGCCCGGAGTCAGAGGGCTGTGAACACCAATGATCCATTCACGGTCACCTTCCCTAGCCAGGATGGGCGCAGTGACCGGCCCGACACCTGCGACGTCGGTTTCGACGCTTCGCTCGAACGTGATACCGAGCTCCCGGCTATCAAGATCCTCGAAGAGCTTGTCGGTCGACCGCGCGAGTCGTGCTTCGTCAAGAGCCGGTGGCGTGTCGTCGACCAGGTAGCGCAGGAGACTGGCCCCGACATGGCGGTCAAGGAGGTTGTGTTCGAACCGATTGCGGAAGCTGCGCAGACAGCGGTAGCAGGACTCATCGCAGTTCGCCGGGCAGTCTTCGAGAAGCTTCAGCGTTTGCCTAAAGATCTCCATGCCGTGGTCGTTGACCCGGCGGGTGAAGCCGGCACCTCCAGCGAGGGTGTCGTACATGTAGATGTCGGCTTCCCGGCCTTCGCCGCCGAGAGGTGTCAGCGCAGGACGGTATTCCGCTTGCAACTCCGTGGCCTCGATGCCTAGCTTCCGTGTCGCAGCAATGGTCAGGGCCTCAGCAACTGTGCGCAGCGCGATGTGTGTCGATAGGTAGTCCGGCTTGAGGGTGATGGGCGAATCCACCTTGAGACGGACTAGGAGTACGTCGGAGATGAAGTCAGTACCGAGCACCAGTCCACGGGTCGAGCGAGATCCGGGACAGTTCGGTTCCTTTTCGTCGGGGTAGGGCTTCTTGTGTGTCCCATTCACCACGCCCGTGGCCGAAGCTGTCGGCTCAATGAGCCCGCAGAGCGTGCAGTAGGTGTACCCCTCGCTGCGGGGACCGGTGTTCGTCACCAGCAGCGTCTCGCGACGATACGTCTGCTCAAGCCGGTTCGTGACGCGCTGCCAGGCGCTCTCCTCGGTCGGCCCGGATGCCATGAGCTTGGCTCGCGTGGCGTAACTGCGAGCCGGCGCCTTGTCGGCACTGGTGCCAGGGTCTTTCCTGGCCGGGTGCGCGAACCCCGGCGGGCGCATCCAGTTCTTAGCCTTGCCGAACTTGCCTTCGGCACGGCAGGCCGGACAGTTGCGCTCATCCCCAGGCGCGGCCTCGCCGTACGAATAGTAGTTGGCGTAATGGCACACCTGGCACTCGAAGTAGAGCAGCTTGTCCCGCCAAGCTTGGTGACGCGTTTCTTGGACTGGCGCGTAGATGGCCTCGGAGGTCCATTCTTTGTTATCGATCCACACCACCTTGCCGGGCGCGTACTGGCTGAGCGCTACCGCAAGACCCTGACTGGGCGCATAGTGGAACTCAGGCTTGAAGCGCGTCGACCGATCGATGTCAAATACGTAGAACGATACGACGTCCGTCGGGAACGCGTAACGCGGCAGCACACCTTTGTATAGGAGTCGATCGAGCAGGTTCTTCTGGGTCCTCCGGGCATTCGGCTCCTCCGGATCCTCGGCTGGGTCGTCCGTATCGTCCTCATTAGATTCCGATGACGCGTCACTACCGGAGGCCGTCACAGGGTGCCCGCTGGCATCGAGGTCAAGGGCCTCGTCGATCTCATCGAGAGTCCTCGTGACGAAGTTTTCAAGGACGGAGTGGTGGCCGTTCTGGCCGAGCTCGTCGGGGAGCCATGCTGCAATGTCATGCCGAAGAGAGTCTTCGTGGGACTTCAACCACTCTTCCAGGTCGGCCCTGTTCAGCGGTGAATTTGTCCCAGTGAAGTCCGTGATTTGTCCCAGTACCTCGAAAAGCTGTGGCTGCTCGTCGGGGTCGATGTCAGGAAGACGGTCCTGGTGGTAGCGCTGCAGCAGGTACGCAATAACGTGACGACGTGTGATCTCCTCGTTGTCCATCGTCAGTACTGGGTCGTCGACCGCACCGCGGATCATCAGTTCCGGCTGGCGGAAGTAATGATCGTCGTGGGTGTCAGCGCTTCCAAAGGCCAGCACAGTGGCGACTGCGTTGCCCCGCCGACCGGCCCGACCTGCGCGTTGCTGATAGTTCGCGCGCGAAGGTGGCATGTTACGCAGAGCGACACCGGACAGATTTCCGATATCGATGCCCACTTCCATGGTGGTCGTGCAAGACAGAACGTCGATGGCGGCGGGTTTCTTCCGATCTCCGGATCCGGGCAGACCGAGGTCGACGTCTTGGAACAGCAGCTCATGCTCTTCTGCTTTGGAGAACACAGCGTCTGACTGTGCCGCGGCATTGAGCTGCGCCGTATGCTCAGCGGCGATGATGCTCATCGGGGACTCGGGGCTGTCCTGTAGAGCCCGTGTGGCGCTGGCGCGGTAGTACCCCTTACGGGCTTGGAACACCGGGTCCGTGTCGGGATCTAGCGTACGGACTTGGTCGTCTCGGCAGCTGACGCACCGGGAAGAACCGGGGAACGGTCGCTGGGTGAAACGACAGCGTTCACAATATCCCCAAATCGTTCCGAGATCCAAGTAGACTTTCGAGGCTGACAGCCGGTATTTCCCAGCTACCGCTTCGCAGAACTCCTGAAGCAGTGTAGGCAGCCATGTGTCATTAAACT
Source organism: Streptomyces sp. NPDC049687 (assembly GCF_044465285.1). NCBI lineage: Bacteria > Bacillati > Actinomycetota > Actinomycetes > Kitasatosporales > Streptomycetaceae > Streptomyces > Streptomyces sp. NPDC049687. The sequence goes on along the minus strand of NZ_JBITLN010000007.1, from coordinate 262,797 downwards.
GCTTCTTCGCTGCCTTGGAGTGAAGCCACTGGTCAATCGATTGGAATTTACCCGTGTGCGGATGGACGCCGCCTTCCGTCTTCCACCAGTCTCCATCGGTCATCGACGGGAACCAGATGCCGGGAGTCGTCCATTGCATAAGCCACATTCGCATCAGCGCCAGCTTGGATTCCTCGTTGGTCGCCACGCTGTCGATGCCGGGGAGCGTTGCGAGCAAATCAGCAGTCCTGGCTCGGGGTTCCCGTAGGGATGCGAGGCCGAGGGATGCGAGGCCGAGGTATTTGTCCGTGAGCGTCGCGTACATCGTCCGCATCAGCGCATGCGGTGGCGGATCGGTGATGCTGAACAACTGCATGAGCTCGCCGGGGTTGCCCTTGAGTGCGCCCTTCTCGATGGATGCTTCGACCCTGTCCAGGACGTGAAGTGACTCAGAAGGGCGCAGTTCGGGGCGAAGCCGAACCGACAATTGGCGGGCGCCAACCATGACTGCCAGATATAGATGGTTCAAGGACAGCATGGGCTCGAGCATCGTCTTTTCCAGCTCCTGCCACCCGCGCAGGATTAGGGGCCGCATGGCGTCGCGCATCGAGTAACTCTGCAGGTTGGGAGCGAGCCGGGCGGCGACCTGTCGGGAGTCGGAAAAAGCGAGCACCTTACGCCCACGCAATGGCGCGAACTCGGTGTTCGGCTGCGCGCCTGGTGGTTGCACTTCAAGTTGCCGGGTCACCAAGGCCTGAAACGGTTGGTCACCCTTCGTTTGATGATCTTGCACTGACGAGCGCCCGTAGCCTGCGCGCCGACCGCAGACACCGCAAGGCTTGAACTGTCCGTCCGCCTCGGCCTCGTCGCCGTCGTCTTCGCCGGCGATTGGTTCCCCGCTCCGGAGTCCGGGCAGGAAAACGCTGCGGACGCGACGATCGAGTACCTTCTCTGGGTTGAGTCTGCCGGTGACCAGGTCGAGGTCGGCGAGTTCGACGTTCTTCTCGTAGGGCTCTTCGAGTAGCAGGTCAAGGGGCTGCAGTTCCGGGATGAGGCCGGACGCAGACTGGAAGGCTCCTCCCGGCTCGTTCCACAGGTGCGAGGGGTTGACGAGGTCGTCGGTATAGGCCCGCGCGTACGAGGAGCCACAATGCCGGCACGTGTACAGCTCAAAAACCCTGGCTCCGCAGTCACAGGTTGCTCTGGGCTGGGCATAGAGTCGGCCCACCGGACCTGGCTCTGGGTACACCTCTCGGTCGACCTCCGGGCAGTCAGGGTCGAGACATGCCCACAGCCCGGGGAGACCGCGGAAAAACGCATGCACGCGGCACGGCAGCAGCCCTGCACCGTCCACCGACCGTCGTGCCGCGCTACCGAGTGCAACCAGAGCAGAAATGGCTCTGTCAGCGAGAACTTGGTCCACATCTGGGAAGATGAGTGTGCCCAGGTCGCTGACGGGCTGCGCCTGCTTCATTGTCTCGTTGACGAGGAAGTTCATCGGACCGAAGGCGTCGAGCGCCTCGTGTAGCAACTCGCCGACCGTGGCACCCGGCTTCAGGTCCACCGCACGGTAGTCCAACAGGCCTTGTACGGCAGCGATGCGGGCCTCGTCCCCTTCACCCTCATAGAATTCGTGCATCGGTACGGCAGCTAGGACCTGTGCATCTGGCAGGCTTCCTGTGCTGGCGCCTGCCCGAAGGGCAAGCTTGCCTTCGATGCTCTTGAAGTCGGCCTCGGACTTGCCGCTCAACTGGGCGGCGAACTGACGCGCATACCGGGAGCTCGTGAAGCTGGCACTTGTGCAGATCACCTGCAACTGCTCTGCAGGGATACCGAGCCTCGCGCGTAGACGACGGAGTAGGAGTGCCACCTCGGCACCGGCGGCTCCCCGGTACATGTGAGCTTCATCGATGATCAGAAGGAACTTCTCGTCGGGGTTGTTTGCCAACCAGTCCCTTGTGGCATCGAATACGGGCCGCTCAAGCGGACGCATAAGCATGTACTCGAGCATCGAGTAGTTGGTGATCAGGACGTCTGGAGGCTCTTCCAGTACCTCATGGCGTGTCAGAAGCTCGGGGTCTTCGGGACGGGTGACGGCACGGATAAACTCGCCAGCCTTGTTCTTCCACCGGGAACCGCTCTTGCCGTACCACGCCTTCAGATCCGGCTTAGCTGGCCACTTGCCACGTGCCTCCAGTTCCTTGATGAGAGCATCTGCCTCCTCACGCTGTGGCGATGAGGAGTCGTTCGCGAGGTCGATCAGGTTGACGTAGAAGTCCTCGATGGAGCGAAGGCGCGTCTGGTCCTTCTTGGCCTTGCGCACGCCTGGGTACAGCGTCCGGCTGGTGTAGCGGGCGAAGCGTGCCGGGCGGCCGGCCCACTCGCTAAACTTGGTAGTGACGCGTGGGTCGCTTAGCAGGAGGCGAAGACGGCCCAACTGGTCGTTCACTAGCGCGTTCATCGGGTAGAGGATTAGTGACCTCACAGCCGGAACCTTGAAGGACTCAGGTTTGTGTGCGGCCTCTGCCGCGAGTTTGGCCAGCATCGGCAGGAGGAACGACTCAGTCTTGCCCGAACCTGTACCGGTCGTGACGGCCAGGCTCAGGCCATCGCGAGCGGTCGACTCTAGTGCCTCAGCCTGGTGGGTATACGGCGGGTCGTACAGCAGGCGCTTCGAGCCGGCCGCATGTGCCGACAGGCTGCTGAGCATCTCTCGCACGGCTTCGTCGAGGTCCAGATCACCGAAGCCGCGGTCCGTCTGGTAGCGAGGGGTGCTCTCGATGAAGGGGGCTTGGAACAGTACGCCTTCCTGCTCGAGCAGTTCACGACGCTGGTCGAGCACGGTGGGATGCCCGATGTGATAGGTCGCCTCGATGTAGTCCCGAAGGGCTGTCTGGATCTTGCTGATCGTCTCCGCGATCGTTGGCGCTTCCACTGTCACGCCACCCCTCCCTCTTCTCTGACGTGCATCCATAGCATGTCAGTGAAGAACGCCCGCACTTGGCCGATCGCCGACATCGGTACGCGGTATGAGACGAGTGCCCCTCTTGCCTGCGGGACAGGGATACCCACAAGCTCGAGGTAGCGCTGCGCCCACCCGGGCACGGGGCTGAACAGGTCCAGACATCGGTCGCCAGACGTCCCCGGAGCCGGTCGTATGTACATGACTTGCGGTGTGTCGGCCAATGCATCGATGGCTGCCTGTGTGCGCCACGCCTCGTCGCAGCCTGCCGCAGCGAGGTCATCAACTGGAAGATCCACCAGTGCGCGAGGGACTCCATGCTCCACGCGCACAAAACACCACAAGTCAGCACCGTAGGCCTGAGATCGGCGGGCAACGAAATCTCCTGAGTCACTGCTCGCGAGTTGTCGCCAGCGACCTCGGTAGTAGAGGACGGATGCCGCTGTATCGATGATCTTGAGGCCGCCGACCTCTCCAGACTCACCGGCACCGTCCAAGCGCTGACGCATCACAGTTACGACTGCGGCTGGCTGGTCCGTCCTAGGTCGCTTGAGCCAGTGATCAAGAGGTATCTCATGCAGGCCGGCGGCACGCAAACGCCCCGGGGCGAGCTGAGCGTCGAGCTTGAGAGACCTGGTGTGGCCCTCGTGCTGGATTCCTGCGCCCAGCGACTCGTTTACGAGCGGTGCGCCGTTGGGCCGCACACCGAGCAAGAGGTACCGTCCGAGCGCCTTCTCCACGAATGAAGGCGGAGCCAAGTAAATCTGACGACCCTTATGATCACCTCGGTGAGGAAGTTCGATCAGGTCACCAATCGATACCAAAAGGTCCAGCTGTGCTGCCACTTGGGGACGCGTGAACAGGCTTGAGTCGTCCAGTGGACTGAGAGCCTCAAGTACTGCATCTACAAGGCGGCGCGGAGTCGACGGGCACAGGAAAGAGGCTGCACGGCGGAGCAAAGCGGAGAGCGCCTCGGCAGAGAACGCATCAGTTGTCGTCTCATCCAGCCAGAGTGCACGGACTGTTCGCTCTGCTGCCTCTTGCTTACTGAGCACCGTTACTCTCACCGGGTGCCTCCGACAATCGACTGCTCTGATACCTCTCGAAGATCCTCAGTACCCATTATCGCGAATCGAGCCGCACGAATAAGGACGGGTGATATCAGCACACACCTCAGCATTTTGTCTCGCTCGATCTCGTCCCAACTCTCCAGAGACCCCGGTGTGCTTGCAAGAAGCAGTAGAAATTCCGCTGCGACACGCGGGTCGCCGATACCAGTGTCTGACGTGATGGGGCTGATCGCCTCGCTCAAGCCCTCCCGCAATGAAGGCAGCGAATCCGCCCACTGCCAGAGATGGTCAGCGATGTAGCGGGCTACAGCACGTTGTGCCTGAGCCTCGCCTACGAGCTTCTGCATTTCATCCAGCATGTCTGGCCTCCTATGCGCACTAAGACGACCACGTCTGCGCTCCAAATGAGACCATCTGTTCCCGGCCGTGAGAGACACAAGGGCCGCTGTAATCGCATCGAGCACCAGTTGCCGCTGGCGGTAGGAGAAGGGATCAGCTGACAGATCAGCATCCTGCCATCGGTGGTGCCCACGGATTAGTTCGAGCACGTCGGACATGGGAGTGCCTGTGCAGCGGATGTTTGGCTGGTCGTTCGGCCTCTGACGCAGCCAATTTGGGTTAGGAGGCAGGATGATGGCTGCAGTCGCGTGGCCGGAAGTGGCTCGAAGCATGCCACCACTCGCTGGGACGGTAATCGGCCGTCGGGCATCTTGCTGCTCACCGAGCAGAGGATTCTCCACAGAGAAGAGGAGCACCTGGGTGCAATCGCCGTCTGTACGGTCGATGAGGCGTGCGGCGTACCCACCGTTGCGCTGCTTAGTGAGAATCCAACGGAGCGGATGAAAGCCACGTTCACATCTGAGGGACGCGAAGCCGACTCCGCTGCGGGAAACCGATATCTCGCATGACTCGGCTACATTGTAAACACTCTGCAGCTTTCCCTTGCGGAACTCTTGGGCTGCCAACCTCGTCCATGCGTTGTCGACAAAGGGAAGCGAGATTGGGTGACGCTGGCGAACCAGCTCCTTGTCGGATTCGTCGCGCAGCACAATAATCAGCTCAGCCCTCGTCCCCACAGGGCCGTCTACCGAGAGACTTGCCCGACCGTCCCAAATCTCGGTTAGCTTCGGGCGAGCTGGGGTGGCGAACAGTCGGATGCCTGCCCCCTCAGTGTTCTCCTCCAAGCTTGGGTGAGGATCGCGAATAGTGACAATAAGTGAACCGCTCACAAAGGGCCTGCCTGCACTCCTGGTTAGGAGTGCGACATGTACCTCGTGCGTGCCCACAGGGAGGTTCTCGAGAGCAAATACTAGTTCTTTACTACCTGCAGGCCATTCGAGCAGTGAAGGCAGTCCACCGTCTATTCTTACTGAACATTTCTCTGTCGCTTGAGTGGACTTCACCATGAGGAGTGCTGGTTCCCCGGCCATCCACTCGGCAACTCCTTCCCCGTCCCAGGAAGCCGGAATAAGCCCCACAGGGTGGATGGACACGTTCGAAACCACTGACAGGCCCACTGCCGCGAGCTGGGCGACCTCTTCTTCGCTGAGGGTGTGGGGCACCTTTAAATCGAAAGCATTCACTCCATCAGCAAGAATAAATGTCTCAGATATCCAAGGTAGTGCCAGGGGGGGAAGGCCAGCGCGGCCGACCAGGCAATATTCATGACCTGGCCGGACAACTCCGCCTTTGATCTCGATAGCTAGACCTCCGGGTTGCTTCCGGAAGAGCCACCATGGGCCCCTGGTGATGGTGCAACGCTCGGCGATCAGCTCATTGACTTGTGTGGATCCCTGCTCCAATTGAATGATGGGCACGCCCGGCCGAGGCCACGCGGTTAGCGCTACTCTGCCTGGGTACAGCAGTTTTCCGCGGGGAAGTGGTTGGTGACGTCCTTCGATTTTTGGGCGCCGTGTCCGCAATTCCTCTCCCACCTGAATATTTTCCGCTTGAAGAGTGGTGAGGTCGGGTAGGCCCAAATAGGGGCACCATCCGTTGGCTTCTTGGCGCAAGAGGAGTTTCGGATTGGAGACAGTCGGTAGAGGCTGTCCTCGCTGCGCAGGCCCCGAGCTCGTGCTCGTCGGAAGAAATCCGCTAGAGCGGACTGTGTGCGCCGAGCGCTTAGCCTGGTGCAGCCAGTTTCGTGAATCATGCTCTTCCGTTAGGTCGTCAAGTAGACGAATGAGCGCTGATTGCACCAGGTACGGAGATTCCTCGTCGTCGCCTGATAGCAGAGCTGCGGAAATATGACCGAGCAGGATCTGGTTCGAGCAGAATTTTTGGAAGCGATCACTGTACCCGCCCGTGCGCGATGCCAGGCTGGCGCCCAGAACGCGTGGGTCATTAAGCATGGTCGGTGTAAGTATTGCGCGCGCCTCGTATAGAAGCTGTGCCATCTGGCGTTGTAGGTCAGCTGGCATGATGGCATGTGTGATTGGCCATGCGATGATGCTAAAGTTCTTAGCAAAAGCCCCCTTTGGTTCAATCCCGCCGTACTCGGCCGCAAACCGTTTAAACCACTGCTTAATGTATTTACGGTTATTGTCTATTTTCCACTGCGGGCCATGTTCCCAGCCCGGTGTCTTCTGGGAGAACAGGGGCCAGTACTCGTCTCCGGTATAGAGATATCCGATCTCAGCAGCGTGCACTACGAACGGCAACCACCAGGTACGGTGCCGAATGTCGAATCCTTCTTCGACAGCCCCGCACACCGCATTCGAAAGCAACTCAAGGTCATCCTGGTTGAGTTCGTGTTCCAGGGCGAAGACGGGCGCTGTTGGCTGTAGTGCCTGGCGATGTGTGTGAAGTGTCCGAAAGTGCTCATCGAGGTACTCGTGTAGGTACTTGAGGACCTCCGTCGGTCCGGCAGGCGCCGTTCTTGCCACGCTCGGTCTCCCTCCCCTGGGTCCCGCCTTGCACTAGACATAGTTTGGGACAAGTCGATGGCAGTGCGGACATGGTTGGGCGAGAACGACCATCCCCGCCGACTCCCGGCAGCGTGCGCCCGGAAGTCGTCGAGCTCTATCGCTTTCATCGGAAGGGCCACGGGGAGCTTGGGATCGGCGTGGCCGACCACCGCGGTACGCACCCGTCGCTTGTCGACGGCCACGCAACCTCCAGCCGTACTGGATCGGTGTCCGCCGTTGGCCGGCGCCCTGCCACACTGTCGGGCACCGCGGCCTTACTGACTTCGGCTCGTCAGGGTGAATCTTTGCGAAGTCTCTGAAGGGCCTGGAGCGGTGGCTGTATCCCGTGCTGTGTGAGGTATGCGGATGGGGGGGGGCTGACCGCTGCGGGGCGGCAGCGCCGGGAGACGGTACGGATGCAGGCAGCCGAGTTGTTCGAGCAGAAGACCAAGCCGCCGGAGGTCGCAAGGCGCCTGCGGGTGAGCCTGAAATCGGCCTATCAGTGGCACCGGCTTTGGCGGGACCGCGGTCGTGAGGCTCTGGGCTCCCGCGGCCCGAGCGGGTCGCGATGCCGTCTGTCACCACGCTGCCTGGAAAAGCTCGCCGGGTATCTCGAGCAGGGGCCGGCCGCACATGGATGGGTGGAGGACCAGGTGTGGACCGCGGCGAGGGTGGCAACTTTGACCGGCACAAAGTTCCACGTCTCCTACAGCGTCTCGGGTGCCACCCGGCTGATGCACCGGCTCGGCTTCAGCCCGCAGGTCCCCGCGCGGCGGGTCGCCGAACGCGACGAGCAGGCCGTGACCGCGTGGAAGGAGGCGACCTGGGCTGAGGTAAAGGAGCCCGGGCGGCCTGCGGAGGCTACATCTGCTTCGAGGACGAGGCCGGGTTCACCCGACGGCCGCCCAAAGGACGAACCTGGGGCCGGCGCGGCCACACCCCGGTTGTGACCGTCAGCGGCCGCCGCTCGGGGCGCCTGTCGGTGGCCGGACTGATCGCGATGCGGCCAGGCTCCCGCACCCAGCTGTGCCACCGTCTGCGCACCCACTCCGCAGGCAAGGGCAAGCGTCGCAGCATGGGCGAGCGTGACTTCATCGCGCTGATCGACGGCGTCCACCAACTCGTCAAGGCGCCGATCGTGCTGGTGTGGGACCGGCTGAACACCCACGTCTCCTACGCCATGCGCGAGTTGATCGCCGAGCGTGAATGGCTGACGGTATTCCTGCTGCCCGCGTACTCGCCCGACCTCAATCCCGTCGAGGGGGTATGGGCGCACGTCAAGCACAGCCTGGCCAACCTCGCCGTAGTCGCCCTGGACCGACTCGAGACCCTCGTACGCAACAGGCTCAAGCGCCTTCAGTACCGGCCAGACACCCTCGACGGCTTCATAGCCGGCACCGGCCTGGCCCTCGACGATCCCAAGTCACCCTGACGAGCCGAAGTCAGTAATGGCACGTCCTGCCACTGACAATGCTGAGGGCTACTGTTGAGGGACCCAGACTGACATGGCGGGCGTATATTGTGCGCCGAGATGGGGGCGACGTTCCCATGCCAGCTCTGAGCGGCTGCTCAGAATCTGCGATCTCTTTCCGTCCAAGCGGCTGGCCCGGGCCACAAGCTCTTGCCCAGCGCCACTTCCAGTCGCGCCAGGGTCCCCAGGTCGGGCAGGACCATCCCCCGGAGCAGTCGGCTGATCGTGGCATGGGAGACGCCTGCCTTGTCGCCGAGCGTGCGCAGGCCGATCTCGGAGGCCGCCATGGCCGTCGCCAGGTTGCGTGCGAAGGCCTGGCCATAGTGCGCGCTGACGGGGGCGCTCTCGACGAGCCGGGCGTACAGCCACTCGCCGGAGGCGATGTACGTCGCCGGCAGTTGGTCGTTGTTGCTCCGGGGCATGCCGAAATGATCCCACGTCGCCATGGGGCCCGTCCCTCCGTGCCGGTTGAGTCGACACACGCCTCGTGTTGGTGCAAGTACACACCAGTCTAGATCATGAGGGGCAGCGACGTCGGCATTCTTGTTGCCGCTTTACGGAGACGGTTGCTGGCCGTTGGCGGGAAGCTCTGTGCATTTGGCCAGGGTTCGTTGGAGGTCCGCAGCGAGGCCGACGGCGGTGGTCGCCTGGCCAGTCCGAATGATCAGCATCCCCGTGCACCCGAACGGGGCTGCCTCGACGAGGTAGCCGAGCTCTGTGAGGAGCCGAGGGCGGCCGCATGCGGATCATGTCGAGCCGCTCGTGAGCTCCGTCTGCCCTGCCCATGGGCAGGACTGTGAGTCGTTCATTCCGTGAGGGTGATGACGCCACCGGGGATCCACCCCTCCAGATAGCCCCGCAGAAATGGGCCGAGCTCGTGCGGGTGCACATGCAGGTCACCCTCGACCTCGGTCAGGGGGTGCCAGGCATACACGGCATCTGGTGACGTGCTCGAGCAAGGACGAAGGGTGAGGTTTCTCATTCGGCCCCGACGGACGGCGAAAATGTGCCTGGTGGCGACCTGCGTCGGTGCGGTCGGAGGGGACGTGTACTTGCCGACCACAGGAACTGCAGCCAAGTACCAGTGACTGAACAGAGGGTCCTGGATTCGCACGAGGGAGAAACCGGTCGGCTGGAGGCGGACCACTGTCGCCCTCAATGGCTTCCACGCCCTCTCACCGGGCGAGCGTCTGAGCAAGACACGCTCCTGCTCGTCAATGACGGCAACTTCTTGTGAACAGTGGCTGTGTCGGCGGGTTGCGATACGTCTCATGCCTTGAGAGTCCGGCAATGGCCACCTCGGCGCCCCTGAGGGGCGCCGGAGTGAATGAAAGCGATAGGCGTGGAGCGGAAGACTCAACCATCGCGCCGATACGCGCCCAAGAGGTGTGCGCGTGAGGAGGGCTGACAGGTCGTGACCTGCGGCGATGCTGACAGCGTTCCCAGAACACTCGAAGCGCGTTCTGAGGGCGGAGGGGCCGCCCTCTCTGACCTGCGATGGTTGTCGCAGCGCTACCTGGGTGGACAACGCGACGTACGAACGACTGACCAAGGACAGCGTAGCGGATGCACGCCACTGAGCGGCCTCCGTATAGGGGCAGGAGATCGGGGCGGCGAGCCAGAGTGCCTCTGACCTGCTGTCTCTGTGACTCGTGGCGCGAGGTGGGTGGAAGCTGAGGGGCAGGAGGCGAGGGCGGTCGGACCATTCTGCTCCCTGTGTCGGTTTGTAGGGGGCCTCGACCGGCATGAACCAGTCCGCTACCTGTTCACCAGCGACATGCGGTGCTCGTTGTAGCGGTCTCCCTTGACCCCGATCAGGCCTGCGAGCTCGTGAGGTCCGACAGTTCGTCGTCGGCGGAGAGCGGAACGCGAGCGGCGCAGACGTTCTCCTCGATGCGCGCGGTGCGCCGGGTCCCGGGGATCGGAACGATCGACGGATGCTGGGCGAGCAGCCAGGCGAGGGCTACCTGCCCCGGTGTGCGTCCTTCGCCGGCGCGAGGGCGGCGATGTGCGGTCCCACCTCACCGCCCCCCGAGAATCTCCAGGTAATGCCGGTTCTCCATGATCCCGAGGACGTTGCCGAAGGGATCCACCACCGACGCGCCGACGAACCCCTCGCCGAACTCCCGGACGGGCTCGTGCACGGTGGCGCCCAGAGCCCCGAGGCGGTTCAGGGTCGCCTGGACGTCGTCGACGTGCCAGTAGGTGACCACCCCGCCGGCCGTGCCGGTGTGGGCGCCCAGGTCCGTGACGCACTTGCTGTCCAGCAGGCCCAGTTCGTGCTGGTAGTCGCCGATGCGGAACTCGGCGTAGCCCGGGCGCTCGAAGTAGGGCCGGATACCGAGGAGTTCGGTGTACCAGCGCTTCGCGGCCTCCAGGTCGACGGCGTGGAAACGGACGGTGATCTAGGCCGATTCCTGTCCTAGATGGTGTCCTGGATGTGGGGGCGACCAGCGCGTACGCACCGGAAGACACGAGTCAGGACAGCGGCACCCGTGTGAAACGTGCCGCCACCCGCAGATCCGCCTCGACCAGCCCCGCGGTCGCCGTCAGTTCGGGCAGGATGTCGCGCACGCACTCCTCGGCCGTCCGGCGCGCCGCGTGGGTCGCCGTGCCGACCGCGGCGACGACTCGCCCGGTACGGTCCCGCACCGGCACCGCGATAGACCGCAGTCCCTGTTCCAACTCCTCGTCGACGAAGGCGAACCCGCCCTCGTGGTCCCCCGTCAGTACTCGCCCCGCCGCCGTCACCCGCGCCGGCCGCCGGGTGCCCACCGTGACGTCCGCGCTCATCACATGCCGCCCGGCCACCCCGGCGGTGTACTGGATCTCGTCGCCCCCGTCGGTGAGGACCGCGAGGGCCGTCGACTCGTGGACCCGTTCCGCGAGCGCCGCCAGGTGCGGGGTGGCGATGCGGGGGAGGGTCGTACGGGCCAGGGGCGGGAAGCCGAGGGAGAGGACCTGGGGGGTGAGCGCCCACGTCCGCTGGGGGCCGCCGGGGGTGACGAGGCCCAGGTGCTCGTACGTGATCAGCGCCCGTCGGGCCGTCGCCCGGGCCAGCCCCGTGGCCTTGGCCACCTCCGCCAGGGTCAGCTCGGCCCGGCCCGCCCCGAACGCCGTGAGGACGGTCAGCCCGCGTGCCAGGGACTCGATGAAGCCCCGGCCCAGTTCCTGCTTCGACGCGCCCGTCCACAGGGCGAGTCCGGCGGGCGGCGGGCCCGGGTCCGCCGGGGGCGCCAGGAGCAGGTCCTCCTCCATCGCCGCCACCGACGCCCGCAGGCGGGGCAGCAGGGTGTCGCGCAGGTCCGCCGCCGTGTGCCGGCTGGTGTGGCTGACCACGTTCGCCACGCAGGCGACCCGCCCGGTCCCGGGGTGCCGTACCGGCACGGAGACCGCCACCAGGCCCGGCTCGATCAGCTGGTCGTCCAGCGACCAGCCCTCCGCCGCCGCGCGCTCGGTCCGCCGTACGAAGTCCTCGTCGGGTGCCCGGTGCGGGGCGGCCGGTACGGCGGGGAAGCCCCGGTCCTGCGGGTCCGTCGTCCGGCGTGCGCGCCAGCGCTCCCAGTCGGCGTCCGTCCATTCGGCGGCGAACAGCGGGCCGGGCGCCGTGCGTTCGGCCGGCAGCAGGTCGCCGATGCGGAAGCTCAGGGACATCGCGCGGCGGCGGGTGGCCTGGTGGATGAAACGGATGCCGTCCCGGTCGGCGACGGCCAGGGACACCGACTCGTCGAGTTCGTCGGCGAGGGCGTCCGCCCGCGCGTCCAGCAGTGCGGGCAGCCGGAGGGCGGCCAGGTAGGCGTTGCCCAGTTCCATCACCCGCGGTGTCAGGATCGCGTCCCGGCCCTCCAGCCGGGCGTACCCCATACGGGCCAGGGTCGCGGTGACCCGGTCCACGGTCGACCGGGCCAGACCAGTGGCCCGCTCCAGCTCGCTCAGCCGCATCGCCCCGCCGGCCCCGCTCAGCTCCCGCAGCACGGCCACCCCGCGCATCAGCGGCACGACGGCCTCCTGGGGAGCGGCCGACTCCGCGCCGGGAGTGGTGATCGTCTTCGCGGGCATCGATTCTCCGGTACGGCGGTCTGGGCAGCCCTACCGTAATGCGGGCCTACGACGACGAGCTCACCGCCGGGTCACCCGCACCCGGTAGTCGCCCCTCAGGTCCGCGCCGGCCACCGTGATGCGGATGCCCCGCTGCGAGTCGGTGAAGGACTCGCCGGGGGCGAAGGGCGCGTCGGAGAGTTCCGCGTGGATGTTCGGGCTGCGGGTGCAGCCCCCGCTGTCCTCTGCGGAGTCGTACACCTTCACCGGTCCCATGCCGGTGTCGATGTTCGCGTCCACCTTGTAGACGAGTACGCCCGGCCGGCACACCGTCTCGTCGTTGCCACCACGGGTGCGCAGCTCGACGGCGTAGCCGGTGCGGCCGTCGACGGGGACGAAGACCAGCTTGGGGCCGCCGGCCCGCCACAGCGGGGTCAGCGCGTACTCGGCCGTCCCGCGTGCCGCCGAGCAGGCGACCTGGGAGGCGTCCAGCCAGCCCAGCTTCCACTTGTGCCAGCCGAGCAGGTCGTTGTTGGCCCCCCAGTCCTCGCTCATGATGTCCCAGTGCCCGACCGCGCCCCCGCCGTCCTGGGTGTAGAGGTCGGGCAGCCCGAAGACATGCCCGTTCTCGTGCGGCAGGACGCGGTAGCCGGTGCGGTCGTAGGAGCCGGAGCCGTCGTCCTGGCGGGAGTAGACGAAGGACGCGTTGGCCACCGACACCCCGTCGGCGACCGGCGCCTCGGTGTTCCCGGCGAACGTCACCGACAGGACCGTGTCCAGCGCGGAAGGGCCCGCGTTCGACGTCACCAGCACGTTCAGCAGGTCGTACGCGCGGAAGTCCACCGCCGGGTCGGCGGCGGCCACGATGTCCTGGACGAGTTCGCGGTAGCCGGGGTCGAAGGGGGCGCCCCGGTCTATCCCGTACTCCTTGAACGGCTTCGGCATCCGCAGCCAGCGCCGGATCGGGGTCTGGGAGCGGTAGTCGAGACGGCCGTAGGACGCCGTGCGGAACCATTTCTCGGTCTGCGGGAAGAACTCGTGGTAGCGGCTGAGCGCGGTGCCCCGGCCCGGTGCGTCGGTGAAGTCGATCATCAGGGTGAGGGCGCGGACGGTGCCGGTGGAGCGGGAGTAGCCGCTTGGCGTCGGCACGCCCTCGGACATCTGCACGGCCGCGCCGCCGCTGATCATGCACGGGGCGAGGTTGGAGGAACGGGCCGGGGAGATCGGTCCCGCCCCGGCTCTGGCGGGTCCGAGGGGCGGGACGGGACGGCCGGAGCCGGCCGAGGTGCTGAGCGCCAGGGTCAGCGCGGTCACGGACGCGAGGGCGACGACGCGGCGCGGGCGTATCCGACGGCGGAGGGGTTCCGGGGCGGTGGGCACGGGCTGCGGCTGCATGCAGGGCCTTTCGCTCCAGGCAGCCGCCCGGTCACCGACTGCACCCTTTCGATCACCCTGTGTCGAAGCGGGTGCGGGCGCGCGCTGAAAGCGACCGATCGGGGATTACCCGGTGGTACGAATCGGGATTCCGGGGGGTGCGATGCGGGGATCGCGTGCCGCGCGGGGGTGCAGGGCGGTGGGACGCGGGGATAGGTGGCGGTGCGGCGCGGGGATGCGTGCGGTGAGGCACGCATCCCGTGGCGGTGCGGCACGGGATGCGTGGCGGTGCGGCACGGGGATGGCTGGGGTGCGGGGATAGGTGGCGGTGCGGCGCGGAGTCTGGGGAGTTGCGAGGCAGGGGCCTCGGGGGGTGCGGCGCGGGATCTGCGGGGGTTCGAGGCAGGGGCCCGAGTGCGGGGCGGGGATCTGCGGGAGCCCAAGCAGGGAACTCCGGGGGATGCGAAGCGGTGATCACCGGACCGCGAAGTGGGGATCGCCGGACGGTACGAAGCGGGGATCAAGCGGGGATCACCGGACGGCAGGAGAGGTCCCGGCACATGTGGCTCAGGTCACATCGGAAAACTTCCGGCTCCGGGAAATAACCGGGGACCCCTTCCCCGTTTAGCCATGTGTCCGAGCGAAACGGGGAGAGCTTCCCCGGATCGCCCCGCCTCTGCTTTCGAGGAGTATGCCGTGCAGACCGCGACCCCCCCAGTGCGCAAGGCGCCCCGGCCGCGCGCCGACGCCCTGCGCAACCGGGAGCGGATCGTCACCGCCGCCCGCGAGATGTTCACCGAGCTCGGCCCGGATGTGCCGCTCGACGACATCGCCCGCCGGGCCGGCGTCGGCAACGCCACGGTGTACCGCCACTTCCCCGACCGCGACGCCCTGGTGCGTGAGGTCGTCTGCTCGACGCTGGACCGCACGGTCCAGGCGGGACAGGCAGCCCTCGCCGAGTCCGAGGACGCGCTCGCGGCACTGGAGCGCTTCGTGCACGCCTCCGCGGACGAGCGGATCAGCGCGCTGTGCCCGATGGTCTCCAGCACCTTCGACCAGCACCACCCCGACCTGGTAGCCGCCCGCGAACGCGTCGAGCGGATCATCGAGGAACTGATGGACCGTGCCAAGGCCGCCGGACAGCTGCGGTCGGACGTCGGCGTCGGCGATGTGATGATCGCGGTTGCCCAGCTCAGCCGGCCGCTGGCGGGCACGATGTGCCTGAGCGCCGACCGGTTCGTCCACCGCCACCTCCAGCTGTTCCTGGACGGACTGCGGGCCCCGGCCCGCTCGGTCCTGCCCGGCACGGCCGCGACCATGGAGGACCTGCGCCAGGCCTGAGCGATGAGAACGCACCACCAGAGCAAGCGCACCACCAGAGCAGTCGACACGTGTACTCGGCACGCTCTTCTTCCGTCCTGAAGTGACCTTTCCTGTTCCGAAGCGACCTTTTTCCGTCACGAAGTCCCGAAGTGGGTACCCCCATGTCTGAAACAGCCGTCAAGGCTCCCGGCGTCCCGGACGCCAACCGCTGGAAAGCCCTGGCCTTCATCGCCATAGCCCAGCTGATGGTCGTCCTCGACGCGACCATCGTGAACATCGCGATGCCCTCCGCCCAGCAGGACCTGGGCATCTCCGACGGCAACCGGCAGTGGATCGTCACCGCCTACGCCCTCGCCTTCGGCGGCCTGCTCCTCTTCGGCGGCCGGATCGCCGACCTGTGGGGCCGCAAGCGCGCCTTCGTCACCGGTCTCGGCGGCTTCGCCGCGGCCTCCGCGCTCGGCGGCGCGGCCACCAACGAGGCGATGATGTTCGGCGCCCGCGCGCTCCAGGGCGCCTTCGGCGCGCTCCTCGCGCCCGCCGCGCTCTCCCTGCTCGCCGTGATGTTCACGGACGCCAAGGAGCGCGCCAAGGCCTTCGGCATCTACGGCGCGATCGCCGGTGGCGGCGGCGCCGTCGGCCTGATCCTCGGCGGTTTCCTCACCGAGTACCTGGACTGGCGCTGGACGTTCTTCGTCAACATCCCGTTCGCGATCGTCGCCGCGGCCGGCGCGTACTTCGTCATCCGTGAGCCCAAGGGCGGCCGCAACCGCTCCTCCCTCGACATCCCGGGCGTCATCCTGTCCACCCTCGGCCTGGTCGCCCTGGTCTACGGCTTCACCCGCGCCGAGTCCGACGGCTGGAGCGACTCCATGACCGTCGGCATGTTCGTGGCGTCCGCCGTCCTGCTGATCGCCTTCGTGGTCGTCGAGTCGAAGGTCAAGGCCCCGCTGCTGCCGCTGCGCGTGATCACCGAGCGCAACCGCGGCGGTGTCTACCTCTCCCTCGGCCTCGCGATCATCGCGATGTTCGGCCTGTTCCTCTTCCTGACCTACTACCTGCAGGTCGTGAAGGGCTACTCGCCGGTGAAGACCGGCTTCGCGTTCCTGCCGATGATCGTGGGCATGATCACCGGCTCCACCCAGATCGGCGCCCGTCTGATGACCCGGGTCGCCCCGCGCCTGCTGATGGGCCCCGGCTTCCTGGTCGCCGCGCTCGGCATGCTGCTGCTGACCCGCATGGAGATCGGTTCCTCCTACGCGGCCCTGCTGCTGCCCGCGATGCTGCTGCTCGGACTCGGCATGGGTACGGCGTTCATGCCCGCGATGTCCCTGGCCACCCTGGGGGTCGAGCCGCGTGACGCCGGTGTCGCCTCCGCGATGGTCAACACCTCGCAGCAGGTGGGCGGCGCGATCGGCACCGCCCTGCTCAACACGATCGCCGCGTCCGCGACGACGTCGTACATCAAGGACCACATCGCCGGCGCCGCCTCCAAGCCGCAGCAGCAACTGGTGCAGCTGGAGGGCATGGTGAACGGCTACACCAGCGCCATCTGGTTCGCCGTCGGCATCCTGGTCGCCGCCGCCACGATCGCCCTGACCCTCGTCAACGCCGGCAAGCCGGACATGGGCCCGGTGGCCGGCTCGGGGGCGGCCGACACCGAGGACGCCGTACAGATCCCGGTGGTGGCGCACTGACGCGCGTAGCCCCGGCCGCTTAACGCAGCCAGGGAAGGTCGGCACCCGCTTCGTTGGGCTGGAGTCCCTCGGCGACGATCTGCATGATCTCGCCGAGGGACTTCTGCTGTTCGGGGGTGAGCCGGTCGAACAGCGCGTTGCGTACGGCGGTGACATGACCCGGCGCGGCGCGCCTGAGCACGTCCAGCCCCTGGTCGGTCAGGACGGCGAACTGGCCGCGCTTGTCGGAGGCGCAGTCCTCGCGCCGCACCCAGCCGTTCTTCTCCAGCCGGGCGACGGCGTGCGAGAGCCGGGAACGGGTGATCTTCGCGTGCATGGCGAGTTCGGTCATGCGCAGCCGGCGGTGCGAGGACTCGGCGAGCTTGACCAGAAGGCCGTAGTAGATGTGCGGCATCCCCGCATCCCGCTGGAGCTGGCGGTCCATGTGGTCCTCGAGGAGGGTGGTCGCGTGCACGTAGGAGCGCCAGACGCGCTGCTCCTCGTCGGTGAGCCACCGGGGCTCTTCAGCGGATGCGGATGCCTTCGTCATGTACTCCACTGTAAAGCTCTGCTCCTTGAATCTTAAACCAATTGGGCATATGCTGTATTCAGTCGACGTTTTAGATTTCAAGCAGTCGCTCCGGAGAGACTGGAGACCCAAGCAATGCAGCGCATGCCCGCCCTGTACCTCAGTCATGGCGCCCCGCCCCTCGCGGACGACCCGGTCTGGCCGGGCGAGCTGGCGGCCTGGTCCGCCGAGCTGCCCCGCCCCAAGGCGATCCTCATGGTCTCCGCCCACTGGGAGGAGGCTCCCCTCGCGCTCGGCGCCGTCGATCCGGTCCCCCTCGTCTACGACTTCTGGGGCTTCCCCGAGCACTACTACACGGTGAAGTACGACGCACCCGGCGCACCGCAGCTCGCCGAGAGCGTGCGCAAGCTGCTGCGCGCCCCCGGGATCCCCGTCCAGGACATCCCCGACCGAGGCCTCGACCACGGCGCGTACGTCCCGCTGGTCGAGATGTTCCCGGTCGCCGACATCCCCGTCCTGCAGATCTCCATGCCCACCCTCGACCCCGTGAAGCTCATGGAGATCGGCCGTAAGCTCGCACCCCTGCGCGACGAGGGGGTCCTGATCGTCGGCTCCGGGTTCTTCACCCACAACCTCGCCGCCCTGCGCCAGGGCGGGGTGCCTGCCTGGTCCGTGGAGTTCGACGACTGGGGCCGGCGCGCCATGGAGGCCCGTGACTGGGACTCCCTGCTCGACTTCCTCCACAAGGCCCCCGCCGGCCGCTACGCCCACCCCCGCACCGAGCACTTCGCCCCGCTGTTCGTGACCATGGGTGCCGCCGAGGTGTCCGGTGAGCTGGACGCGCAGAAGTCGGTGATCGACGGGTTCTGGATGGGACTGGCGAAGCGGTCGGTGCAGTTCGGCTGACGGGACCTTCGGCACTCGCCCCAGGTGTCACGGGGGCCTCTCAGAGGTCCTTCTCGTACCAGGCCACGTCCCAGTAGCGGCCGAACTTGCGGCCCACCTCGCGGTACGTGCCGACGTACCGGAAGCCGAAGCGTTCGTGCAGCCGCGTGGACGCTTCGTTCGGCTGTGCGATCCCGGCGTACGCCCGGTGCACGTCCTCGTTCGCCAGCGCCTTGAAGAGCGCCTCGTAGAGGAGCGTGCCGATGCCGCGGCGCCCGGCGCCCGGAGCCACGTAGACCGTCACCTCCACCGAGGTCGAGTAGGCGGGCTTCGGCCGGTAAGGGCTGGATGTGGCGTACCCCAGAATCTCCTGTGAGTCCGCGTCCACGGCAACCTTCAGCAGATGCGGGCCGTCTTCAGGGTGGGAGAGCAGCCAAGGGCGGCGCTCCTGAGGAGTGAAGATCGCTGTATCGAATGTGATGGACGTCTCACGTACGTAGTGGTTGTAGAGGTCGGTGAGGGCTTCGAGGTCTGCCTCGACTCCCGGTCTGACCTGCACATCTGTACGTTCCGCCGACATCACTGCTCCTCGCGTGGCCGGGTGCCGGCCCGACAGGGTACTGCATGATCAGAAAATTCGGGGTGCCGGTTGGGAATTCTGTCCTGATTCCAGTCGTTGTTTCCATCGGATGCAGGGCACCCGAGCAGAGTCCCGGTTTGAGTCCAGGGACGAGCTGAGCGAGTGCGCGGTGTCCAAGGACCACCCGCTGACCCACCATCGCAAGGGAGCACGCATGGCAACCCGTGCCGTCGCCCGTCGTCAGTCCGCCACCGGCGGGACCGACGCGGCAAGCAGTGTTCGCGCCCATGGCGGCGAGATCGCCGACCGCGACCTGGTCGGCATGTATCTCGACGAGATCGCGCGTACACCGCTGCTCGACGCCGCCAAGGAAGTCGAGCTGTCCCAGATCATCGAGGCGGGTGTGTTCGCGCGGCAGGTACTCGACGGGTACGAGGAGTCCCGGGCCGACGCCACCCGCGAGGAACTCGAGGCCCTGGTCGCGGAGAGCGAGCGCGCCAAGGACATCTTCATCCGTTCCAACCTGCGCCTGGTCGTCGCCGTCGCCCGCCGCTACCCCCGCAGCGGCCTGCCCCTGCTCGACCTGATCCAGGAGGGCAACGCCGGCCTGGTCCGCGCGGTGGAGAAGTTCGACTACCGCAAGGGCTTCAAGTTCTCGACGTACGCCACCTGGTGGATCCGCCAGGCCATCACCCGGTCGATCGCCGACCAGTCGCGCACGATCAGGCTGCCCGTCCACCTGGTGGAGGAGCTCGGCCGGATCCGCCGCGTCCAGCGCGAGTTCAACCGGGAGCACGGCCGCGACCCCGAGCCCCTCGAGATCGCCACCGAACTCGGCTCCAGCCCGGAGCGTGTCATCGACGTCCTGGACTGGGCCCGTGACCCGGTCTCCCTGAACATGTCGGTGGACGACGAGGGCGAGACCCAGTTCGGCGACCTCCTGGAGGACACCTCGGCGGTGTCGCCGGAGCAGTCGGTCCTCACGCTGCTGCGCAGCGAGGAACTCGACGGCCTCATCGACCGTCTCGACCCGCGCACCGCGTCCATCATCAAGATGCGGTACGGCATCGAGGACGGCCGCGAGCGTACCCTGACGGAGGTCGGCAAGGAGCACGGCCTGACGCGCGAGCGCATCCGCCAGATCGAGAAGCACGCCCTGCTGGAGCTGAAGAAGCTGGCGCGGGACACGGGCTTCGAGGCGGCGGCGTAACCCCGCGGTTCACACCCGGCGCGCTGGCCGCCCGCGTGCGCCGGGCCGCCGAACCCGGCGCAAACACGGCGGTGCCGCGCTGCTTCAACCCCCAGGACCGGGGGAACAAGTCTTCAGGGCACGGGAGTTCGGATACCGGAACCCGAAGCCCCGCAAGGCACATCCCAGGACCACGTCCCGACGCACACATCCCCCCGGCGCCGGGACTCCCTCCGAGTCGGGCTTCGGCGCCTTCCCCCCGGGCGCCGGAGCCCGACTCGATCCCTCGCGTCGGCACCACCGCGCTCCGGCTCATCGTTTCCCGCGCATGCTGGGTGCATGGGCGGCAGGATCCGGCGAGGCCACCGGCGCATCTGCGGGAGCGCGGCCACGCTGCGGTGGCTTGCGTGGAGAGGTGGGCGGGGCACCCCGTACCTGAACCACGGGGTGGCCCGCCCGAATGGCAGATTGTGCCACAGGGGCATAGCCTGCCGGTGTGACCAGCTCCACCCCCGCCACGGCCTCCCTGACCGAGCGGCGCAAGGCGGCGACCCGAATGGAGATCGCCAAGGCGGCGGCGGGCCTCTTCGTCGCCCGTGGCCTGAAGGCGACCCGCGCCGAGGACATCGCCCGGGCCGCAGGCATCGCACCCCGCACTTTCTACCGCTATTTCGCCACCAAGGAAGAGGCCGTCGCCCCTCTCTACGCGGCGGGCGCCGAGCGCTGGGCGGAAGCGGTACGCGAGGCCCCGCCCGAACTCCCCGTGGCCGAGGCCCTGGCCCACGCCGTCCACCACACCCTCGTTCCGGGCCGTGGTGTCTCGGCGGCGTCCTGGGAATGGGCCCGCACCCTCATCCGCCTGGCGACGACGAGCCCGGCCCTGGGCAAGATCTGGGCCGAGGTGTGCCAGGCGTCGGAGGAGACACTGGCGGCGGTACTGGCGGCACGACTCTCGGCGGGCGGTTCCCGAGGGCGCTCCACGCGTGTCGCCACCGGCGTCGTCTCCACGGACGTCTCCGAGAGGGGCTCCGCGGATGTCTCCAGAGGCGTCTCGGCGGGCGGCGGCATCCCGCCTCGTACGCCTCACCAGCGCTTCTCGGCCGCCGTCGCGAGCGCCGCGGTCCGGGTCGCCGTGGAGAGCTGGGCGGCGACCGACACCCCGGCCACCGGCCCGGAGGGCCCCGCGGAACTGGCGTTGAGGAACCTGGGGGCGCTCCGGGAGTTCAGGTGGGAGGACCCGGAGGAGTCGTAGGGAGGCGGGGCGGAGTCTCCGGGAAGCGGGGCAGTAGTCCTCAGAGCCCCGCGCCAGGCTCGGCGTGCGCCTCCGTGGCACCGCTCGCACGCGTCAGCCGGCCTCCCAACTCCCTTACGTGCTCGACCAGTTCTCCAGGAGCCCGCACCGAGAACTCGCACCCCACCATCGCCAGCCGCACCGCCAGCCACTCCACCGGATCACTCGTCGACCCTCGAAGCCGGCACGTGCCCTCGCCGTCCTCCACCGGCTGCCCCATCCCCGCGGGCAGCCGCGCCGCGACAGACTCCAGCGGCCCCTGGAAGACGACGTCGAACTCGTACTCGGAGGCCTGCCCCCCTTGGATGGATCTCCGCAGATACTCCGCCGCGCTCCCCGTCGGCAGCTCCCGCGGAGGGAACCGCGCCCCGGTCGCGAACGGCTCCCGCACCCGGTCCACCCGGAACGTCCGCCAGTCCGCCCGGTCGAGGTCGTACGCCACCAGGTACCAGCGCCGCCCCGTCGACACCAGCTGGTACGGCTCGGTCAGTCGCCGCGACTCGGTGCCGTCCTTCGCCTGGTAGGCGAACCGCAGCCGCTCCCGCCCGGCCACGGTCGAGGCCATGACGGTCAGTGTCTCGGGCGCGATGCTAGCCCCGTCCCCGCTGGTCAGCGGCGTGGTCGCGGCCTGGAGCGTCGCGACCCGGTGGCGGAGACGCGTGGGCAGCACCTGCTCCAGCTTGGCCAGGGCCCGCACGGACGCCTCGTCGACGCCCGCCAGCGCGTGCCCGGCGCCCGCCCGCAGTCCGACCGCGATGGCCACCGCCTCCTCGTCGTCCAGCACCAGCGGCGGCATCGCCTTGCCCGCGACCAGCCGGTATCCGCCGTCCGCACCCTTGCTGGCCTGCACGGGATATCCCAGCTCACGCAGCCGGTCGATGTCCCGCCGCACGGTGCGCCGGGACACCCCGAGCCGCTCGGACAGCTCGCCGCCGGGCCACTCCCGGGGGGTCTGGAGGAGGGAGAGGAGCTGCAGCAGCCGGGCAGGGGTGTCCGTCGTCATGCGTCCGAGCATGCCGCAGAAGGAGGACGGGGCCTGGCCCAGAGCATCTCCTGGTGATCCGAAAGTGCTCCGAAGGCGATCCGGACGCTTGATCGAAAAGCCCGTTCATGTCCGAATCGGGCCCGAACCTGTTTACTTTCTGGAAATCCGGGCGTAGCCTCCCAGGCGAAACCACAAGTTCGGGCATGAGTCGGAGGCGAACGGACATGTACGCACCGGAGCGGCAGCAGGAGATCCTGCGGCTCGCCCGTGAGAGCGGCCGGGTGGACGTCCTGTCACTGGCCGAGGAGTTCCAGGTGACGGCGGAGACAATCCGCCGCGACCTGAAGGCCCTCGACCGCGCCGGCCTGGTGCGACGGGTCCACGGTGGTGCCATCCCGGCCGGACGCCTCGACTTCGAACCGGACCTCGCCGAACGCGAGGGCACCTCCACCGACGAGAAGGACCGCATCGCCAAGGCGGCCCTCACGGAACTGCCCTCCGAGGGCACGATGATCCTCGACGCCGGCACGACCGTCGCCCGCCTCGCGGCCGCCATCCCCCTGGAGGCCGAGCTCACCGTCGTCACGCACAGCCTGCCCATCGCGGCCCGCCTCGCGGACCACCCGGGCATGCAGCTCCATCTCGTCGGGGGGCGCGTACGGCACCGTACGCGCGCCGCCGTGGACGCCTGGGCGCTGCGCGCATACGGCGAGATCCGCGCCGACGTCCTCTTCGTCGCCGCCAACGGCTTCTCCGCCGAACACGGGCTCACCACCCCCGACCTCGCCGAGGCCGCGGTCAAGCGGGCGGCCCTCGCCGCGGCGCGCCGCGTGGTGCTGCTCGCCGACTCCTCCAAGCACGGCCAGGAGCACTTCGCCCGCTTCGGCGACCTGAGCGACGTGGACCTGCTGATCACCGACAGCGGGCTGAGCCCCGACGACGCGGCCGCCATCGAGCGCGACGGCACGGAAGTGGTACGAGCATGAGCAGCACAGGTGTGATCCTCACCGTCACCCCCAACCCGTCCCTGGACCGCACGTACGAGGTCCCGTCCCTCGACCGCGGCGAGGTCATCCGCGCCACCGGCGAGCGGATGGACCCGGGTGGCAAGGGCGTGAACGTCTCGCGCGCCGTCGCGGCCGCCGGACGGCGCACGGTCGCGGTCCTGCCCCTGGGCGGTGCGCCGGGCGCGCTCGTCGCCGACCTGCTCGACGCCCAGGGCATCGAGGTCGCGCCGGTCCCGGTCGCCGGAGCCACCCGCTCCAACATCGCGCTCGCGGAGTCCGACGGCGTCCTCACCAAGATCAACGCACCGGGGCCCGAGCTGTCCGCCGCCGAACAGGAACTGCTCCTGGAGACGGTGCGCGAACAGTCCCGCGACGCCGACTGGATCGCCTGCTGCGGCAGCCTGCCCCGAGGCCTCGCGCCGTCCTGGTACGCGGAGGTCGTCGCGCGGGCGCACGCCGGGGGCGCGCGGATCGCCCTGGACACCTCGGGGCCCGCGCTCCTCGAAGCGCTGCGCGAGCGGCCCGACGTGGTGAAGCCGAACGCCGAGGAGCTCGCGGAAGCCGTCGGGCGCCCCCTGGCGACGGTCGGCGACGCGGTGAAGGCCGCCGAGGAACTGCGCGCGATGGGCGCCCGCGCCGTACTCGCCAGCCTGGGCGCCGACGGGCAACTCCTCGTGGAGGAGGCGGGCACCTGGTTCGCGAGCGCCCGCGTCGACGTCGTACGCAGCAATGTCGGAGCCGGCGACTCCTCGCTCGCCGGCTTCCTGATCGCCGGCGGCAGCGGTCCGGCGGCACTCGCCTCCGCCGTCGCGCACGGCGCGGCGGCCGTCCAGCTGCCCGGCAGCGTCATGCCGACCCCGGGCGACCTGGACCCGGCGGCGGTGACGGTCACGGCAGAGGTGCCGGTGGACCGCGAACTGAAGGAGCCGGTGTCATGACGACCCTCCTGTTACTCGCCGCCCCGGCCGGGCAACCGAGCGATACCGGCCGCCCCGCCCTCCCCTTCCCCCACCTCACCCCCGTCCCCACCCCCGCCCACCCCACGCCCCGGGCGATACGCGTGCGAAGGAGCCCGCGATGAGCGACATGATCACCGCGGACCTGGTCGATCTCGACCTGTCCGCCGATACCAAGGAAACCGCGGCGCGGTCCCTCGCCGCACGCATGGTGGCCCTGGGCCGGGTGACCGACCTGGAGGGCTTCCTCGCCGACGTGGCCGCCCGCGAGGCCCAAATGCCCACCGGCCTCGACGGCGGCATCGGCATCCCGCACTGCCGCAGCGAGCACGTCACCGAGCCGACCCTCGCCTTCGGACGCAGCGCCGCCGGCATCGACTTCGGCGCCGCGGACGGCCCCGCCGACCTGATCTTCCTCATCGCCGCCCCCGCCGGCGCCGACGACGCCCACCTCACGATCCTGTCGTCCCTGGCCCGCCAGCTGATGAACACCGAGTTCACCGACGCGCTGCGGGCGGCCGGCGACCCGGCGGCCGCGGCCGCGCTGATCCGCGGTGACGAGCCTCCGGCCGCCACGGCCGCTCCGGCCGAGGGCACCGCCGCCGTCACCTCCGAGGACTCCGTGGCGGCGTCGGCGGCGGCCTCCGCCGACGCCGCCACGGCCACCACCCCCGACACCGACGCCGCGGACGACCGCCCCTTCCGGATCGTCGCCGTCACCTCCTGCCCGACCGGCATCGCCCACACCTACATGGCGGCCGAGTCCCTGGAGAACGCGGGCCGCGAGGCAGGCGTCGAGCTGGTCGTCGAGACCCAGGGGTCGGCCGGCTTCACACGGCTCGACCCGGCCGTCATCGCCGCCGCGGACGCCGTGATCTTCGCCCACGACGTCCCCGTACGCGAGAAGGACCGCTTCACCGGCAAGCCGACCGTCGACGTCGGCGTGAAGGCGGGCATCAGCCGCCCCGCCGAACTGATCACCCAGGTGCGGGACAAGGCGGCGCGCGGAGAGATCTCCGGGGCGCCGGCCGGGTCCGGGTCCACTCCGGTGGAGCGCGCGGGCGACCCCGGCGACAGCTACGGCACCAAGCTGCGCAAGTGGCTGATGACCGGCGTCAGCTACATGGTCCCGTTCGTCGCGGCGGGCGGCCTGCTGATCGCCCTCGGCTTCGCGATCGGCGGCTACCAGATCAACGGCGCCAAGCCGGTCACCGAGCACTTCGTCTGGGGCCAGGTCGACAGCTGGGGCGCCCTGCTGTTCCAGATCGGCGCGGTCGCCTTCGGCTTCCTGATCCCCGTCCTCGCCGGTTACATCGCCTTCGGCATGGCGGACCGGCCCGGCCTCGTGCCCGGCTTCGTCGGCGGCATGATCTCCGTCAACATCGGCGCCGGGTTCCTCGGCGGCCTGGTCGCGGGTCTGCTGGCCGGTGGCGTCGTCCTCGCCATCCAGCGGGTCAAGATACCGCCGGTGCTGCGCGGCATCATGCCGGTGGTCGTGATCCCCCTGATCTCGTCGATCGTCGTCGGCTTCCTGATGTTCATCGTGATCGGCAAGCCGATCGCCGAGGCCCAGAAGGCCATGACGGACTGGCTCAACGGCCTCTCCGGCACCAATGCCATCCTGCTCGGCATCCTGCTCGGCCTGATGATGTGCTTCGACCTGGGCGGCCCGGTCAACAAGGTCGCCTACGCCTTCGCCACGGCCGGCATCGCCGTGCAGAACCCGAGCGACTCCGCGATGCAGGTGATGGCCGCCGTGATGGCCGCCGGCATGGTGCCCCCGCTCGGCATGGCCCTCGCGACCACCGTCCGCAAGAAGCTGTTCACCCCGGCCGAGCGCGAGAACGGCAAGGCCGCCTGGATCCTCGGCGCCTCCTTCATCTCCGAGGGCGCGATCCCGTTCGCCGCGGCCGACCCGCTGCGCGTCATCCCCGCCTCCATGGCGGGCGGTGCGGTCACCGGCGCCCTGACCATGGCTTTCGGCTCTACCCTGCGCGCCCCGCACGGCGGCATCTGGGTCACCTTCCTCATCGGCAAGCCGTTCCTGTACCTGCTGGCCATCGCCATCGGTACGGCCGTGACGACGGGCCTGGTGATCGTCCTCAAGGGCCTGCGCAAGCCGGTCGAGGGCACCACGGCCACGTCGGCGGAGGACGCGGCCACCCCGGCGGCCGCGGCGAAGCAGCCGGTCGCGGCGTAACCCAACAGCAGGAGAACGGCCCGAGCGGCCGGCCGCAGCCCCACGGGACGGGGCAGCGGCCGGCCGCTCGGTCTCTCTCGGAAGAGCCACGCTCAGGGGCAGGCGTTCGCAGGGAACCGGTTTCTCAGGCGGGCCCCAGGTGCCCGCGGGCGGCCGCCTTCTCAGCCGACCCGCGCCGCCCGCCGCTCCATCGCCTCCCGCGCCTCCTCCTCCGACGGATACACCTCGCACATGTGCCGCCCGTCCGGCGTCGCCGTGTGCTCTACCTCCCACAGGGAGATCTCCTGACCGTCGCGGAGCAGGAACGCGTGCTCGTACAACGAGAAGCCCAACCCGATACGGCCCGCCCGGCAGGGGCGCCCGAAGGCCTGGGTGATCTGATGCGCGAACGCCGACCTCAGCAGCTCGGCGGTGTCCGCACCGGGCCGGTCGGTGTTCTCCGCCCGGCGCAGCAGCCGACGCGCATGGTCCGCCGAGTCGTCCGGAACGTACACATGCCGGGGCGCGGAGACCGGCGCCAACGGCACCAGCACCGGAAGCTCGAAGTCCGGCTCGTCCGGCGGCAACGGCAGCCGGCCCGTGGCGGTACGCAACTCCTCCTCGTCGACATACACCTCGTGCTGCGGATCGCTGCCCGGCGCGGTGTTGTGCACCAGCTCCCACAGGGTCAGCGCACACCCGTCGGCCAACAGCCAGGTGTGCCGGTACGTCTCACGGTGCAGCCCCGCGCTGTGGTGCGCGGAGTGCAGCGAGCTGTCGTGCGCCAGCGCGCAGTCGAGCCGCCGAAGGACGTCGTCCGGCAGCTCGAACGAGTTCAGGGCACGGCCGAGGAGCCGCGCGAGATGCTCCTCCGGAGACTCGGGCGACTCGGCTGGTTCGTACGCTGCCGTCTCGTACGGAACGCTCAAGGTTTCTCCCGGCGTTGCTGCATGTCACCTTGTGGGTGCATACCGTAGCCCCTCAGTCGGACATCATGTCCTGGAACCGAGAAAACCTACGCCGGGGAAAACGCGCGGGCCGTGCGAAAAGTTCCCGCACAGCCCGACGAATCGTCAGAAGCTGCCGGTGAGAGGCCGATTGCCCCGCAACCCGGCATCCTTCACGTCACACGGCGCTCCCGGCCGTCCACTCGGCCCACGACATGTTCCACCCGTTGAGCCCGTTGTCCGGGGCCACCGTCTTGTCCGGGGAATTCTTGACGATCACGACGTCCCCGATCAGCGAGTTGTCGTAGAACCACTTGGCAGGCGTGTCGCCCTGCGCCCCCTGCACATCCGCGAGCCCCACGCAGCCGTGGCTGGTGCCCTCCCGGCCGAACGGCGGATTGCCCTTGTTGTACCAGTAGTTTCCGTGGATGAACGTACCGGACGTCGTCAGACGCATCGCGTGCGGCACGTCCGGGATGTCGTACTCCCCGCCCAGGCCGACCGTCTGGCTGTTCATCCGTGTCTGTGTGAACTTCTCCGAGATCACCATCTGGCCGTTGTACGTGGTGTGCTGCGGGCTGCCCGACGAGATCGGCACCGTCTTCAGGGTCTGCCCGTCCCGCACCACCGTCATGGTCTCCGTGTTCACGTCGACCGTGGACACCTGCGAACGCCCGATGGTGAAGGTCACCGTCTTCTTCTGCACCCCGTACACGCCGTTCGTGCCCTCGACCCCGTCCAGGTCGATCTTCATCGTGACCTTGGAGCCGGCCTTCCAGTACTCCTCCGGCCGGAAGTCGAGCCGCTGCGCCCCGAACCAGTGCCCCACCACCTGCTGACCACTGCTGGACGTGACCGTGATGTGCGACTGCACGGCCTTCTTGTCACTGATGACCTTGTCGAACGTGAACGACACCGGCATCCCGACGCCCACCGTCGTCCCGTCGTCCGGCGTGTACGTCCCGATGAAGCTGTTCGCCGAGGTGACCGTGGTGAAGATGGAGTTGGCGGCGGCCACCTTGCCGTTTGCGTCCTTGGCGGTCGCCGATATCTCGTACTTCGTCCCGCGCTCCAGCTGCTCCTTCGGCTTCCAACTGCTGCCGTCGGCCGACAGCGATCCCTCGACCACCTGCCCCGACCCGGCCACCGTCATCCTCACCTCGGTCAGCCGGCCGTCGCTCACCTTCACGCCGGTCGTGTTGATCGACGCGCCCGTCGAACCGTCCTTCGCCGAGATGGCGATCTCCGCGGCGGACGTCTTGGCGCCGGCCGCCTTGCCCCCCTTGGCGTCGTCGTCACCCTTGGCGTTGGCGCTTCCCCCGCAGGCGGTCAGCGTCAGGGCGCCGACCACCAGGGCGGCACAGGCTCCCAGTACACGCCGCGCTGCTATGTCCGCCGTTGTCACGGTCTGCTCCAGCTTCATGTGATGTGCGAGATCCGCTTCAGTACGTGAAGAAGGAGGACACCGGCGGCCGTTGAGGTTCCGTCCCTGCGCAATGAACACCATCGCGTGACACAACCAGGACAATCGCCCCCGCCCCCTGGGGAGGGCCCAGGACCCAGGGCCCTCCCTCCCCGGCCCTCAGCCCCCGTACAGCTCCCCGTACGACGGCCACACCCCGCCCGCCCCCTCCGTCGACTCGGCGGCGCGTACGGCTCGGACGATCGCGCGGGTCACGACGTCCGCGCCCGCGGCGAGGATGTCGTTCAGCGCCAGCGGGTGTGCCGGGTCGAGAGGGCGGGCGCCCGTCGCCAACGCGAACACCGTGTCCCCGTCGTGGAGGAGGTGCACCGGACGCACCGCCCGGGCGATTCCGTCGTGCGCCGTGCCCGCCAGCTTCTGCGCCTGCGCCTTCGTCAGGTCCGCGTCGGTGGCGACGACCGCGAGCGTCGTGTTCAGCGGGGGAGGAGCGCTCTGCGCGGCGCTCTCGGCGAGACGTCGGCGCGCGGCCCCATGCACCCGCGCCTCCGGATACTCGACGCGCCCCTGGAACAGCTCCCCGTACAACACCCCCGTCCCCGGATCCAGCACCGAACCCGCAGCGTTGGCCACCACCAGCGCGGCAACCGTGATCCCCGAGTCGAGGAGGACGCTCGCGCTGCCGACGCCGCCCTTCATCGGCCCGACCGCCGCACCCGTCCCAGCCCCCACACACCCCTGCGGCACCCGTGTCCCCGGCGCGCTCGCCGCGGCCGCCTCGACCGCGGCCCGGCCGAGAGCCGCGTCCGGGCGGGCCCGGAAGTCACCGCCCCGCCCGAGATCGAAGACACATGCGGCAGGCACCACCGGCACCACATGCGCCGGGTCCGGACCGACGGGCACCCCGCGCCCCTGCTCCTCCAACCAGGCCATCACCCCGGACGCCGCGTCCAGCCCGTAGGCGCTGCCGCCGGTCAGCACGACCGCGTCGACCCGCTGCACCACGTTGCGCGGATCCAGGGCGTCGGTCTCCTTGGTGCCGGGACCTCCGCCGCGAACGTCCACGGCGGCCACGGCACCACCCTCCGGTGCTAGTACGACGGTGGTACCGGTGAGCCACCCGTCGCCGGTGCGGGTGGCATGGCCCACCCGCACGCCGGCGACGTCCGTCAGAGCGTCAACTGTCATGGCAGCCAGTCTTGCCCAGCCCGCGACAGGGTATGGCGATGTCAGACGGCCTGGCTCGAAGCCCGCGCCGCGGTCTCTCGCGCCCCCATGCGCGCCGTCAGCGTCACCCCCGTCGCCACCGCCAGTGCCGCCACCAGGCCGGTCGCGAGGACCGCCCAGTTGCCGAGGAAGGTGCAGCAGATCACCAGCAGCGCGGTGACCGGCAGTACCAACTGCTGGGCCGGCCCCACCTTGAAGTGGCGGGCGTGCAGCGCCCAGACGGTGAACAGGTACAACGCCGTGGGCAGGGTCACCGCCGCCGACGCGACGAGCGTCGGCAGATGGGCCTTGCCGACCGCCTGTTCCACCGCCACCTCCAGACCTGCACCGATCGGGGCGGCCGAGGCGAAGACGAAGTAGTGGCCGTAACCCCACAGGAAAGCCCGCTTGTTGGAGCGCAGATGGCCGTGAACGGGCACCACGAAGTAGATCCACCACGCGGCGAAGACGATCAGCAGCCCGCCCACCGCGATCGGCAGCAAATCGCCGAGCGCGTTGTCCTCGTCGAGGGCGGTCTTCACGGCGACCGTGGCCGCCGCGATCGTCTCGCCCAGCACGATGATCGTGAACAGGCCGTAGCGCTCCGCGATGTGGTGCGGATGCCACGATGTCGGATGGGCCTTCTCCGCGAAGGGCGGCACACACATCTCGATCAGCGCCATCACCAGGAACAGCCAGGGCCTGCCGCCCTCCGGCAGCACCAGCAGCCCCACCCAGCCGACCTGACAGACCAGCACCCCGCCGGTGTACCGCAGCGCCATCGTCCGCTCCGCGCCCTCGGCCGACCACGCGACGCGCAGCCACTGCGAGCTCAACGCGCACCTCATGATCGCGTAGCCCGACCAGACGGCCACGTACTCGTGATCCTCGAACGCCCGCGAGACGCCCGCCGCCAGCACCAGGACCCCGGCGATCTGCACCAGCGTGACGACCCGGTACAGGACGTCGTCGTTGTTGTACGCCGAGGCGAATCACGTGAAATTCATCCACGCCCACCAGATGGCGAAGAACACCATCGCGTAGTTCAGGATGCCCTCGCCCGCATGGGACTCGGCCACCGCGTGCACCAGCTGGATGCCCGCCTGGGCGATGGCCACGACGAAGCACAGGTCGAAGAACAGCTCGAGCGGGGAGGCGACCCGGTGTGTCTCGCTGCGCCCGCGCGCGGTGATGCGGCGCAGCGGTCTCGCGCGATCGGGAGTGGTACTGGACGTCATGGGGCACAGCACAGCAGAAGGGCGCCGGAAAAGCTTGCGGAGGAGCGCACGATCGGAGGCGGGGCCGGGGCCCGGGAGGAACAGAGCCGTACCCTGGAGGCATGAGCACCCCCGCCGCCCCCGAACCGCGCGAGCCGAAGGCCGCCGCGCTGGTCTTCGACGACCCGCTGGACCAGCAGTCCTCGGACGACACGGACCGAGGCTGGGGCGAGCGTCCGGCCGCATCCGGCGACAGTGCGGCCGACCTCAGGCGCTTCCTGGACGAGAAGCCCCCCCACCACCTCTGAACCGCCGACGAGACACGGCCCCACGACCTCTGAACCGCCGACGAGACACGGCCCCACGACCTCTGAACGACCGACGAGACACGGCCCCACCACGGCGGAAGAGTGGCGGCTACCGCTGGCTGTGGCCCGAGTTCTGCTGGGCGACCAGCGCGTCGCGGATCTCCTTGAGCACCTCCAGCTCGGTCACCTCGATTACCTCCTGTGTGCCCTCCCGCGCCTTCCTGCGGGCCTCCATCCGGGCCAGGTACTTCGACATGGGCAGGACCATCAGGAAGTAGACCACCGCCGCCGTGATCACGAAGGTGAGGGTCGCGCCGAGGACGGAACCCCACAGGATCCGGACGCCCGTCGCACTGTCCCCGGTACCGGTGCAGGGACCCTTGATGCAGGAGCTGTAGCTGTCGAGGTTCTTCGTGCCGATCGTCCCGACGAGCGGGTTGATGATCCCCTTCACCACCGAGGTGACGATGTTCGTGAAGGCGGCGCCGATGACCACCGCTACCGCCAGATCCACGACGTTCCCGCGCATCAGGAAGGTCTTGAAGCCCTGCCAGATGCTCGGTTCCTTCTTCTCGCTCACCTCGGGGACTCTCCTCACATGAACTGGTTGTGGAACAAACAGCTCCGCAACCTACGTCAATGTGAGCCGGACGGGTCCCCTTCCGTAGCTTCAACGAGGGACTTGACTGGTTCTTCACCACACCGTCACCGCCAAGCTGGCCGTCGCGCTCGCGCCGGCCAGGCGGGCCGCGGTGGAGCGCGGCACCTGCAGCACGACCAGCGCTCCACCGTCACCGGCGCCGACACCGGCTTCTTCGGCAACTGGGTCCAGCGGTTCCGGCACCTGCGTCACCAGCGCTCCACGGGCGACCACATGTGCCTCTCCGCCGGTGGCCGTCTGCTCGGCGGCGACGACGGCGATGACGTCGACCCGGTCACCGGGCCGCAGCAGGCGAACGGTGGCCGCGTCGGCGATGCGCACCGGGGCGGCAACCTTCTTGCCGGTGTGACCCCCGCCGACGGGGGCGCCCGCCGAGGGCTGTGCCTGGGCGTGTGCGCCTCCACCACGATTCGCGCGCGCCGGAGGCGGATACGCGCCGTGCGGTCCCGCCGCCACGAGCGCGACAGCGGTGACGGCGAGGCCGAGCGCGAGGGCCCGCCTCCGGTTACGTACGAGCCGGCCCAGCTGGTACCGCCCGCACCGGACGCGCACGGGAGCGAACTCGGGCACCGAGCACGGGGGAGGGACGGGAGGAGAGGGAGGGCGAAGGGACAACGGGATCACCACCTGCGACGAGGAGTCGGTTTGCGAAGTCACGATGACCCTTCGCGCCGCCGCTCGCCGTAGCCGGTGGACTGTCCACGGGTTGTGGACAACTCCGTCACCCGAACGAGGAGTTCCGTCCGGCAGTACCGCCCCTCACGTACCGGAATGCGCCGGTTACGGCAGCTCGAATCCCGGATCCATCCCGCCCAGCGCATGCATGCACGTGCAGTCCCGTTCCTGCGTCGTCGGCAGCGCGGCCACCGCGTCGAACAGCACGCGCCGCAGCCGGTCCACGTTCGCGGCGAAGACCGTCAGCACCTCCTCGTGCGAGACACCCTCACCGGACTCGGCGCCCGCGTCCAGGTCTGTGACCAGGGTCAGCGTCGTGTAACAGAGTTCCAGTTCACGGGCGAGCGCCGCCTCGGGGTGGCCCGTCATGCCCACGACCGACCAGCCCTGCGCCTGGTGCCACAACGATTCGGCGCGGGTCGAGAACCGTGGCCCCTCCACCACCACCAGCGTCCCGCCGTCCACCGGCTCCCAATCCCGTCCCCGCGCCGCCTTGAGCGCGGCCGCGCGCCCGGTGGGACAGTAGGGGTCGGCCAGTGACACATGCACCACGTTGGGCACGCTGCCGTCGGGCAGCGGCAGCCCGTCGAAATACGTGCCCACCCTCGACTTGGTCCGGTCCACCAGCTGATCCGGCACGAGCAGGGTGCCCGGACCGTACTCGGGGCGCAGGCCACCCACGGCGCACGGCCCCAGGATCTGGCGCGCCCCCACAGAGCGCAGGGCCCACAGATTGGCCCGGTAGTTGATCCGGTGCGGCGGCAAATGGTGCCCGCGTCCGTGCCGGGGCAGGAAGGCGACTCGCCGGCCGGCGATCTCGCCGAGGAAGAGGGAGTCGCTGGGCGATCCGTAGGGGGTGTCCACCTGGATCTCGGTGACGTCGTCGAGGAACGAATAGAAGCCCGAGCCGCCGATGACGCCGATCTCTGCCGCGCCGCTGTCTGCCTTCGCCATGACCAGCACAGTAGCCGGAATCGAACACGACCTGTTCTCGGCCCCGGAAAACACCGAGGACCCCGTCGTCGTACGACGACAGGGTCCGGGGAGGAAGCCTCAGGCGGCAGTGCCCGCCGAGGTTCCGGAGCTCGACGACTTCGAGTCCGAGGAGGACGACGAAGAAGACGAGGAGGACGAGGACGAGGAGTCCGAGGAAGAGGTCGACGGCTTCGACGACGCCGGCGAGCTGCTCGACGAGGAGCCGCGGCTGTCGTTGCGGTAGAAGCCGGAGCCCTTGAAGACGATGCCTACGGCGGAGAACACCTTCTTGAGGCGGCCACCGCAGTTGGGGCACTCGGTCAGGGCATCGTCGGTGAACTTCTGCACCGCCTCGAGGCCCTCGCCGCACTCGGTGCACTGGTACTGGTAGGTCGGCACTGTCTTCCTCCTGGCACTCTCACTCAATGAGTGCTAACGACGGTCCAGTGTGACGCATTCCTGAGGATCAGTCCACTGTCACCGGCACGCGGTGACCGACGCCACGTGCGACGGTGCGGCCCTGCGGCCGCGCCACCAGCCGCGAACGCAACGCCAGCAGGGTGGCCAAGGCAAGCACCGTGCCGACCATCGGCACCAGGAAACCGGCGCCGCCCCAGAAGCGGTCCTCCAACTGGCCGGCGACCGTGACGGCCGCCGCCTGTCCGAGCGCGACGGCGCCCGTCAGCCAGGTGAACGCCTCGGTGCGCGCCCCGGCCGGGACCAGGCCCTCGACCAGCGTGTAGCCGGTGATCAGCGCGGGCGCGATGCACATGCCGACCAGGAGGCCGAGGCCCGCCAGCACGGGCACCGAGTGCGCGGCCCACAGGCCGGAGGCCGTCAGCGCGAGTGCGCCGTAGCCGACGACGAGACGGTGCCGCGGGGTGGCTTTCCAGGCGATCGCGCCGCAGACCAGGCCGGAGAGCATGTTGCCGGCGGCAAAGGTCCCGTACAGGACGCCGTTCAGGCCGGGCTCGCCGATCGACTCGCTGAAAGCGGCGAGGGAGACCTGCATGCCGCCGAAGACGGAGCCGATCCCCAGGAAGGTCACGATCAGCACGCGCACGCCGGGGATGCGCAGGGCGGAAGCGTGCTCCACGCGCGCGTGCCCGGCGACGGCGGTCTTCGGCTGGGTGCTCTTCTGCGCGGCGAACAGCAGACCGCCGAGCAGGGTCAGGGAGGCCTCGGTCACCAGGCCGGCGGCCGGGTGCACGGCGGTGCACAGGGCGGTCGCCAGCAGCGGGCCGACGACGAAGGTCAGCTCGTCCGTGACGGACTCGAAGGCCGCCGCGGTGGTCAACAGGGGCGAGCCCTTGAGCGTCACGCCCCAGCGGGCCCGCACCATGGGCCCTATCTGCGGCACCGAGCCGCCTGTGGGCACGGCCGCCGCGAACAGCGCCCACAGGGGCGCGCCGGCCAGGGCCAGCGCCGTGAGGGCCAGGCCCGACACCGTGTGCAAGAGGACGCCGGGGATCAGTACCGCGCGCTGCCCGTAGCGGTCGGCCAGGCGGCCGCTGTAGGGCGCGAACAGGGCCATGGAGACACCGGTGACCGCCGCCACGGCGCCTGCCGCGCCGTAGGAGCCGGTCGTGTGCTGCACGAGCAGCACGATGGAGAGGGTGAGCATCGCGAACGGCTGGCGCGCCGCGAAGCCGGGGAGGAGGAACGTCCAGGCGCCGCGGGTGCGCAGCAGGTGCCCGTATCCCGGACGGGAGGTGACCGTGGATGCCACGGCCCGTGCCTTTCTGCCGCCTGGTAGCGCGACCCCACTGTGCGGGCGAGGGGCGCCGAGAGCTGTCCTCTTGCGCTACTGCGGTAGATACCGGGTCACTGAGAGGCGTCCCGGCCGCCATACGGTCGCGCCAGCTCTGCGTCAGGCAGAGTTGGTTCGATCAAGGTGCACCTTCATCGTACAGGGGGTGCCGACGGTGTGCCTGTGAAAGTGGGCACTCTGGGCTGGGATGCCTCTGATCCCATGGGGTGTGAACGGTGTGAAACGCGTATTTAACGCGCGCCGCTTCGGCCCGGGTCGCCCGTGCCCAGCCAGCCGGCCAGCTTGCCGCCGTGTCCGACGGCGCGCAGCCGCTTCTCGGCCGCGTCCCGGACGGGGTCGGTGGCGACGACGAGGAGTTCGTCGCCGTGCCGCAGGACGGTCGACGGCAAGGGGACAAACGATTTTCCGTCGCGGACGACGAGGGTCACGGCGGCCCCGGCCGGCAGCCGCAGCTCGTTGACCTCGACGCCGTGCATCTTCGAGCCCTCAGGGATGGCGACGGACAGCAGATGCCCGCGCAGCCGCTCCAGGGGTGCCGACTCGACGCCGAGGTCGGCGGCCTCGGAGTCCTCGCCCAGGCGCAGCTTGTGGGCCAGCCACGGCAGCGTCGGCCCCTGGATCAGCGTGTAGACGACGACCAGGACGAAGACGATGTTGAAGATGCGGCGGCTGCCCTCGACGCCGCTCACCATGGGGATCGTCGCCAGGATGATGGGGACGGCGCCGCGCAGTCCCGCCCAGGACATCAGCGTCTGCTCCTGCCAGGGCACCCGGAAGGGCGTCAGGCACAGCACCACGCTCAGCGGGCGCGCCACCATGGTCAGCACCAGGCCGATGACAAGGGCGGGCCACACGTCGTCGCCCAACTCGTGCGGGGTGACCAGGAGGCCGAGCAGGACGAACATGCCGATCTGGGCGATCCAGCCGAGCCCGTCGGCGAACCCGCGCGTGGCGGGCCAGTGCGGCAGCTTCGCGTTGCCCATGACCATCGAGGCGAGGTACACGCCCAGGAAGCCGCTGCCGTGCGCGAGCGCGCCCGCCGCGTAGGCCGTGACCGCGATGGCCATGACGGCGATCGGGTAGAGGCCGGAGGCGGGCAGCGCGACGTGCCGGAGGCCCCAGGAGCCGAGCCAGCCCACGGCGAGGCCGATGGCCGCGCCGATGGCCAGCTCGAGGGCTATCTCGCCCAGCAGCATGTACCAGTGCTCGACCGGGCCCGCTTGGGAGAAGGCGACCACCAGGATGACCACCGGGGCGTCGTTGAAGCCTGACTCGGCCTCCAGCGTGCCGGTCACGCGCGCGGGGAGCGGGATCTTGCGCAGCACGGAGAAGACCGCCGCCGCGTCCGTCGAGGACACCACCGCGCCGATGATGAGCGCCTGCCGCCAGTCCAGCCCTGTCAGGTAGTGCGCGCCGGCGGCGGTGACGCCGACGCTCACGGCGACGCCGCCCAGTGCGAGCGCGGAAGCAGCCGGAAGCGCTGGCTTGATCTCCTTCCACTTCGTGCCGAGGCCGCCCTCGGCGAGGATCACGACCAGGGCCGCATACCCGATGACCTGGGTCATCTCGGCGTTGTTGAAGTGGATGTTCCCGATGCCGTCCTGGCCCATGAGGACGCCGATGCCCAGGTAAACGAGCAGGCTGGGGAGTCCGCTGCGCGAGGAGATCCGGACCGCTGCGACGGCGACGAGCAGGACGAGCGAGCAGACGAACAAGAGCTGGTTGAGGTGGTGGACAGTCAGCGGCAGTTCCCTTCCCTGGCGCGCACGACTCGCGCGCACACGTACAT
This sequence comes from Streptomyces sp. NPDC049687, assembly GCF_044465285.1. NCBI lineage: Bacteria > Bacillati > Actinomycetota > Actinomycetes > Kitasatosporales > Streptomycetaceae > Streptomyces > Streptomyces sp. NPDC049687. The sequence goes on along the minus strand of NZ_JBITLN010000007.1, from coordinate 225,431 downwards.
GGGACACGAGGCTGCGCGCCTCGAACCCAACTACTTCGTTACCTTACCTAACTCTTGACGATTTCTTGACGCTCGACGAGGCAAGATCGAACGTCCTTCCGTGCTGGTTCCCTACTCCGCGTCAAGTGGCGCGAGGCCCTGCGCCTATGGTTGCTCCAGCACTCCAGGACCGCCTGCCGCTCGCGTTAGGACAGCAAGGACAGCGATGCCCCCCAACACCACCGCCACAACGGGTGACAAGCCCGGCAAGTCCGGCAGGAAGAAGGGGCGCAAAGCCCGTCTGATCGTGCTCGTACTGGTGCTGGCCGTCATCGGTGGCCTCGCCTTCGGCGGCTACTGGTCCATCAGCACCGTCCGGGCCTCCTTCCCGCAGACCAAGGGTTCGATCTCCCTCGAAGGCCTGTCCGGACCCGTGGACGTGAAGCGGGACAGCTATGGCATCCCGCAGATCTACGCGTCCTCCGACGAGGACCTGTTCATGGCACAGGGCTACGTCCAGGCACAGGACCGCTTCTACGAGATGGACGTGCGCCGGCACATGACCTCCGGCCGCCTGTCGGAGATGTTCGGCAAGAGCCAGATCGACAACGACGAGTTCCTGCGCACCCTGGGCTGGGACCGCGTCGCCAAGGAGGAGTACGACGACAAGCTGTCGGACTCCACCAAGAAGTACCTCCAGGCGTACGCCAAGGGAGTCAACGCCTACCTGAAGGGCAAGGACGGCGAGGACATCTCCCTGGAGTACGCGGCGCTGGGCTTCAGCAACGACTACAAGCCGGCCGAGTGGACCCCCGTCGACTCGATCTCCTGGCTGAAGGCGATGGCCTGGGACCTGCGCGGCAACATGCAGGACGAGATCGACCGCGCCCTGATGACGAGCCGCCTCGGCCCGCAGCAGATCGCCGACCTGTACCCGGAGTACCCGTACACGGTCGACGGTGAGTCGAACACCATCGTCCAGGAGGGCGAGTACAACGAGCTCACCAAGGCGTTCGAGCAGAGCGACAGCGCGAGCGGCTCCGGTGACACGTCCACGAGCGGCACGAGCGGCACGACGAGCGGCTCCGGCACTTCTGGGGACACCACGGGCCTGCAGGGCCAGCTGGAGGGCCTCTACGACGTCCTGGACAGCCTCCCCACCGCCGTCGGTGTGAACGGCAACGGCATCGGCTCCAATTCCTGGGTCGTCTCCGGGAAGTACACGATCACCAAAAAGCCGCTGCTGGCCAACGACCCGCACCTGTCGGCCTCGCTGCCGTCCGTCTGGTACCAGATGGGCCTGCACTGCCGCACCGTCTCCAGCAAGTGCCAGTACGACGTCACCGGCTACACCTTCGCGGGCATGCCCGGTGTGGTCATCGGCCACAACCAGGACATCGCCTGGGGCATGACCAACTCCGGCGCCGACGTCACCGACCTCTACCTGGAGAAGCTCTCCGGCGACGGTTACCTCTACGACGGCAAGGTGAAGCCCTTCACCACGCGCACGGAGACCATCAAGGTCGCCGACGGGTCCTCGAAGAAGATCGTCGTCCGGGAGACCCAGGACAAGATGCCCCTGCTGTCCGACCGCAGCAAGGAACTCGTCAAGGTCGGCCAGAAGGCCACCGTCGACAACGCGGCCCCCGACCGCGGCGACGGCTACGGCGTCGCCCTGAAGTGGACCGCACTGGACCCCGGCACCACCATGGACGCCGTCTTCGCCATGGACAAGGCGAAGGACTGGAACGACTTCCGCGACGCGGCCAAGCAGTTCGACGTGCCCTCGCAGAACCTGATCTACGCCGACACCGACGGCAACATCGGCTACCAGCTGCCCGGCAGGATCCCCACGCGCGCGAAGGGCGACGACGGCTCGGTCCCGGTCGCCGGCTGGGACTCCAAGAACAAGTGGACCGGCGACATCGCCTTCGATGAGCTGCCCTACGAGTACAACCCGGAGCGCGGCTTCATCGTCACCGCCAACCAGGCCGTCGTCGACCAGGACAAGTACCCCTATACGCTCACCACGGACTGGGGCTACGGCACCCGCAGCCAGCGCATCACCGACCTGATCGAGCAGAAGATCAAGGGCGGCGGCAAGATCTCCACCGACGACATGCGCCAGATGCAGATGGACAACAGCAGCGAGATCGCCAAGGAGCTCGTCCCCACGCTGCTGAAGATCAACATCGACGATCCGGACGTCCGCGAAGCCCAGGACCTGCTGCAGAACTGGGAGTACACCCAGGACGCCGACTCGGCAGCGGCCGCCTACTTCAACGCCGTCTGGCGCAACATCCTCAAGCTCGCCTTCGGCAACAAGCTGCCCAAGGAGCTGCGCGTCGAGGGGCAGTGCCTGTGGGTCGACCCGGCCAACTCCACCAGTCCCGTCGACGACACCGGCAAGACCCGCGAGTGCGGCCAGCGCGACGCCGACCAGGCGCAGCCGGACGGCGGCGACCGCTGGTTCCAGGTCGTGCGCAACCTCATGGACAAGCCGGACAGCGACTGGTGGACGACGCCCAGGTCGGCGAGCGGCCGCGACGGTGCCGTCCACAACCGCGACGACCTCTTCAAGCGCGCCATGATCGACGCCCGCTGGGAGCTGACCGCGAAGCTCGGCAAGGACATCGACACCTGGAGCTGGGGCCGGCTGCACCGCCTGTTCCTGAAGAACCAGACGCTGGGCACCAGCGGCCCCGATTTCCTGCAGTACATCCTCAACCGCGGCCCGTGGCGGCTCGGCGGCGGCGAGGCGGCGGTCGACGCGACCGGCTGGAACGCGGCCGGCGGCTACGGCGTCGTATGGGTGCCGTCGATGCGCATGGTGGTCAACCTCGACGACCTCGACAAGTCGAAGTGGATCAACCTCACCGGCGCCTCGGGACACGCCTTCAGCGCCCACTACACCGACCAGACCGGCAAGTGGGTCAAGGGTGAACTGCTCGACTGGTCCTTCTCCGAGAAGGCGGTCGACAAGAGCACCAGCGACACCCTCGTGCTCAAGCCGTGAGCACCGGAAAGGGGCCCTCCACGCGCGCGTGGAGGGCCCCTTTCCGGTGGGTCTCACCAGCCTATGTGGGGGCTCAGGGGAAGCGCCGCACCCCCGAGGGCGTCACCACGGCCCGCACCGGCAGATCGTGCGCCTCCGCGGGGACCCGCTCGACGACCTCGGTGTCGTACAGGAGGACCACCAGCGACGGCCGTACGCCGGCGCGCTCCAGGCGGGCCAGCACACGGTCATAGGACCCTCCGCCGCGCCCCAGGCGCATCCCGCGCGCGTCGACCGCGAGCCCCGGCAGCAGCACCACGTCGGCGCCGGTCACGGCGTCCGGGCCGAGCCGCTCGCCGACGGGCTCCAGCAGCTCCATCCTCCCGCCGTGCCGCACCGGGGCCAGGGAGCCCGCACCGGCGTAGGCGGCCCAGTCCAGATCGTTGTCCGGCAACAGGGCGGGGAGCAGGACACGCACGCCCCGGGCGCGCAGTGCGTCGAGCAGCGCGAGGGTGCCGGGCTCGGTACCCACGGAAACATATGCCGCCACCGTGCGCGCGTGCGCCAACTCGGGCAGTTCCAGGGCGTTCCCGGCCAGAGCGGCGGCCGCCGTCCGCACGTCGTCCGCCGTCAACCTGTTCCTCACGTCGAGGAACCCTCGCCGCAACATATGTTTGTCAGAGTCCGGTCTGCCGTTGCCGTGGCTCAGGTGTCGCATCCGCACAGCTCCAATACGCTCAAATGAACACTTATTAACCGGAGCTACAGATTCCTCTCAAAGCCACCGGATAAGGTTGCGGCCATGACTCAGTCTCACCCCAGGATCAGCAAGGCTGTCATCCCCGCAGCCGGCCTCGGCACCCGGTTCCTCCCGGCGACCAAGGCCACTCCCAAGGAGATGCTGCCGGTCGTGGACAAGCCCGCGATCCAGTACGTGGTCGAGGAGGCCGTTTCCGCCGGCCTCGACGACGTCCTCATGGTCACCGGCCGCAACAAGCGACCTCTCGAGGACCACTTCGACCGCAACTACGAACTCGAGTCGGCGCTGCAGAAGAAGGGCGACGCCAGTCGGCTCGCCAAGGTGCAGGAGTCCAGTGACCTCGCCACCATGCACTACGTCCGCCAGGGCGACCCCAAGGGCCTCGGTCACGCCGTCCTGTGCGCGGCCCCGCACGTCGGGCACGAGCCGTTCGCCGTCCTGCTGGGCGACGACCTCATCGACCCGCGCGACCCGCTGCTCCGGCGGATGATCGAGGTGCAGGAGCTCTACGGCGGCAGTGTCGTCGCCCTCATGGAGGTCGCGCCCGAGCAGATCAACCTCTACGGCTGCGCGGCCGTCGAGACCACCCCCGACAGCGACGTGGTCAAGGTCTCCGGCCTGGTGGAGAAGCCGGAGCCGGCGGACGCCCCCTCGAACTACGCGATCATCGGCCGCTACGTGCTCGACCCCAGCGTCTTCGACGTACTGCGCCAGACCGAACCGGGCCGCGGCGGCGAGATCCAGCTCACCGACGCCCTCCAGCAGCTCGCCCAGGACGAGAAGGCCGGCGGCCCGGTGCACGGCGTCGTCTTCAAGGGCCGCCGTTATGACACCGGCGACCGAGGCGACTATCTGCGTGCCATTGTCAGACTGGCGTGCGAACGTGAAGATCTGGGTCCGGACTTCCGGTCCTGGCTTCGCAGTTACGTCACCGAGGAGATGTAGCCACTTTGAGCACCGCCGCGCCCCGCCCCACCGGCCAGGACCGTCTCTGGTCGGTGGACGAGCACCTGGAGGACATCCTCGCCACCGTCCGACCCCTGGAACCCATCGAGCTGCAACTGCCCGACGCCCAGGGGTGCGTCCTGGTCGACGACGTCACGGTGCCGGTCTCCCTGCCGCCGTTCGACAACAGCTCCATGGACGGGTACGCGGTACGGGTCGCGGATGTCGCGGGCGCGAGCGAGGAGTTCCCGGCGGCCCTGGAGGTCGTCGGGGACGTCGCCGCCGGGCAGGCCGCCGACCTGCTGTACGTGGGGCCGGGGCAGACAGCCCGGATCATGACCGGCGCCCCGCTGCCCAACGGCGCGGAGGCCGTCGTCCCCGTGGAGTGGACCGACGGGGGCCTCGGTGAGGGCCCCGTCAGCGCGATGCGCGCCCGCAGCCTCGCCCCCGAGCAGGCGACGGGGCACGTACGCGTGTACCGCCCCGCCGGGGCACGCGCGCACGTGCGCGCGAAGGGCAGCGACGTGAAGGCCGGCGACCGCGCCCTCGAGGCCGGCACCGTCCTGGGACCGCCGCAGATCGCGCTGCTCGCCGCGATCGGCCGCGGCACGGTCCGGGTGCACCCGCGCCCGCGCGTGGTCGTGATGTCCACCGGCAGTGAACTCGTCCAGCCCGGCGAGGAGCTGAGCGCCGGCCAGATCTACGACTCCAACAGCTTCGCCCTCACCGCGGCCGCCCGCGACGCCGGCGCCATCGCCTACCGGGTCGGCGCGGTCACCGACGACGCCGAGACCCTCCGCTCCACCATCGAGGACCAACTCGTCCGCGCCGACCTCCTCGTCACCACCGGCGGCGTGAGCGTCGGGGCGTACGACGTCGTCAAGGAGGCGCTGTCGTACGTAGGCGACGAGGACGAGGCGGGCAGCGGCATCGACTTCCGCAAGCTCGCCATGCAGCCCGGCAAGCCCCAGGGCTTCGGCTCCATCGGCCCCGACCACATCCCCCTGCTGGCCCTGCCCGGCAATCCCGTGTCGTCCTACGTCTCCTTCGAGCTGTTCGTCCGCCCCGCCATCCGCACCCTCATGGGTCTCAAAAACGTCCACCGGCCCACCACGCGCGCGCGGTTGACCGCCGACAAGGCGCTCACCTCCCCGAAGGGGCGCAGACAGTTCCTGCGCGCCACCCACTCCGACGGCACCGTGCGGCCCGTGGGCGGCGCCGGCTCCCACCTGGTGGCGGCCCTCGCGCACGCCGACGCGCTGATCGTCGTCCCCGAGGACGTGGAGTCCGTCGAGCCGGGCACCGACGTCGAGGTAGTCCTGCTCGGCTGAGCACTCCTGGTTGGGGGTACCGTGTCGCGCACAACAGGCCCGACAGGGAGCGCCGACAGAGCATGAGTACGCAGGACCGACTGACGCACATCGACGACGCGGGCGCCGCCCGCATGGTCGACGTATCCGGCAAGGACGTCACCGCGCGCACCGCGCGCGCCAGCGGGCGCGTCCTCGTGTCACCCCGCGTGGTCGAGCTGCTGCGCGGTGAAGGCGTCCCCAAGGGCGACGCGCTGGCCACCGCGCGGATCGCGGGGATCATGGGCGCCAAACGGACCCCGGATCTGATCCCGCTCTGTCACCCCTTGTCGGTCTCCGGTGTGAAACTGGACCTGTCGGTCGCGGACGACGCCGTGGAGATCAGCGCCACCGTGAAGACGACGGACCGCACGGGCGTCGAGATGGAGGCGCTCACCGCGGTCTCCGTCGCCGCGCTCACCGTGATCGACATGGTGAAGGCGGTCGACAAGGGAGCGGTCATCACGGACGTGCGGGTGGAGGAGAAGACGGGCGGCAAGTCGGGCGACTGGAGTCGGGAATGACCACGCAGACGGCTGCGGACACGGCCACCGACGCGGGGTACCGGGCGCTCGTCGTGACCGCCTCCAACCGCGCCGCCGCCGGCGTGTACGAGGACAGGGGCGGCCCGCTGATCGCCGAGGGCTTGAAGGGCTTCGGGTTCGCCGTCGACGGCCCGCAGGTCGTGCCCGACGGCGACCCGGTGGAGGCCGCGCTGAGGGCGGGTGCCGAGGCCGGTTACGACGTGATCGTCACCACCGGCGGTACGGGCATCTCGCCCACCGACCGCACCCCCGAGGCGACCCGCCGCGTGATCGACCACGAGGTGCCGGGCATCCCCGAGGCCGTCCGGGCGTACGGCCGCGAGAAGGTGCCCACGGCCGCGCTGTCCCGGGGCCTCGCGGGCGTCGCGGGCCGGACCCTGATCGTCAACCTGCCCGGCTCCACCGGCGGAGTGAAGGACGGCCTCGCGGTCCTGGAACCGCTGCTGAAGCACGCCGTCGACCAGATCAGGGGCGGAGACCACTCCAGACCCGCCAGTACGGGGGGTGCGAGCTGAACGGCGCATCCTGGCCCGTCGAACTGACGGAGGGCGACATCGTCCTGCGGCCGATAAAGCTGCGCGACCAGCGGGACTGGCGCGAGGTGAACCGCCGCAACCGGGACTGGCTGCGCCCCTGGGAGGCGACCATCCCGCCGCCCGCGCCCAGCGGGCCGATCGCGCACCGGCCGACCTACCGCCAGATGGTCCGGCATCTTCGCTCCGAGGCGAATGCGGGCCGGATGCTGCCGTTCGTCATCGAGTACCGGGGACGGTTGGTCGGACAGTTGACGGTCGCCGGGATCACCTGGGGATCGATGTGCTCCGGGCACATCGGCTACTGGGTGGACGAGGCGGTGGCCGGCCGCGGAGTGATGCCCACGGCCGTGGCACTCGTCGTCGACCACTGTTTCCGGACCGTCGGACTGCACCGCATCGAGGTCTGCATTCGCCCCGAGAACGGGCCCAGCCGCCGGGTCGTCGAGAAACTCGGATTCCGCGAGGAAGGGCTGCGGCCCCGCTATCTCCACATCGACGGGGCCTGGCGCGACCACCTCGTCTTCGCGCTCACGGCGGAGGAAGTGCCGGAAGGCCTCCTGAGCCGATGGCGGCGGGCACGCTCCCAGAACGCGTCCAATTGAATGACCCGAAAGCTCCGAATGCACGTTCGAAAATGATCGGTTGATCGCACCTGTCGCAAAAAAAGCTCGAAATATCAGCCAGATCGTGCGACACACCGGCCCAATTGGCGGATGGCCTCACGCAAACCCCTCTACGGTGTGAGGCGTGAGCAGCAGCGGCCTCATCTACGCAGTCATTGTCGGGGCCTGGGCCGCCTACTTGGTGCCGATGTGGCTCCGTAGGCAGGACGAGCTGAACGAGGCCCGTCCGACGGAACGCTTCAGCACAGCCATCCGGCTGCTGTCCGGACGGGCGGGTATGGAGCGCCGGTACGCCAGGGACCTGCGCGCGCGCTCCACCGAGGAGGGGGAGCAGGGCGCCGACGCCCCGGACGCCGCCACCGACTCGGTGGACGTCCGGTCCTTCGCCATGCCCCCGACCCGCCCGCAGGCCAAGGCGCCGGTGCAGGAGCGAGGACAGGAACGCGGCCAAGGGCGCCCCGAGACGGCGCGCGATCCGGCGCGTGAGCCTGCCGCCAAGCCCACGCGCGACCAGGTGCCCTCCGACTCCGCGCCCGTGCACGAGAGCCGCGTACCGGCCGCCCGCCGCACTGCCACCACCCCCGCCGCCCAGGCGGCCGCGGCACGCGCCCAGCGCTCGAAGGCGCTCGCGCGCCGCAGGCGCACCACGGTCATGCTCTTCCTCGCCTTCACGCTCGGCGCGATCGTCGCGGCCGTCGGCGGCCTCGCGTTCCTCTGGGCGCCCGGCGTGCCCGCCATCCTGCTCAGCGCGTACATCGCGTATCTGCGCGCCCAGGAGCGCCGGCGCTTCGCCTTCCAGATGGACCGCAGACGCGCCGAGGTCGCCGCGCAGCGACTCCGCGAGCGCCAGCCTCGCCGCCGGGCGTCGGCATCGGCCGCCGCGGGCACCGACACCGGCTCCGACGCCGGCGCAGAGGAGCCGCACGAGGGCCCGGAGCCGGAGACCGACCCGGGCCTGCTGGCCCTCGCCGCAGACCGCAGGGCGCTCGTCGAGCAGACCGATCACGCCGAGTGGGTCGACCAGCAGCGCGAACGGCAGCGCCGGCCCGCCCACGGGGACAGCTGGGACCCGGTGCCGGTCCCGCTCCCGACGTATGTGACCGCGCCGGTCGCCCCCCGGGCTACGGCCGACGTGGACCTCGGGGCACCGGACGCGTGGAGCTCGGCCCGTTCCAGCACCGTCGTGCCGGACCAGGACACGGCGGACGCCGCCGACGCCGGGGGCACGGAGCCGGAAGCCGAGGACCGCGCGGAGGACGGCTCGGAGGACCGGACGGCGGACGGCGACGAACGCAGCGACGCCCGTCGCGCGGCCTCCGCCCGCCGCTCCCGCGAACGCGGGCGCACCCCCCTTTTCGACCAGTACGAGGACGGCGAGCGCCCGCGGGCCGCCAACGAATGAGAGGCCCGTCGGCCCGCGCCCGGCCTCGGGGAACGGATTTCCAAGCACGCCGATCGGGGTGCTAGAGTTTCACTCGTTGCAAGGGCCTGTGGCGCAGTCCGGTAGCGCACCTCGTTCGCATCGAGGGGGCCAGGGGTTCAAATCCCCTCAGGTCCACGCAGCATAGAGCCCCGTCGGTGGAAACCGACGGGGCTCTATCGTGTTCATCTGCGAGTGCGCAGGGCCACTGCCGTCGGTATCAGCGCCGCAGTCACGGCGATCGCCGCGCAGGCCGCCGTGGTCCAGGCGAGGGTCGGCCAGGGGAGGGCGATCGTCGCCGGGGCGCAGACGAGGTGCAACGCGCCCCACATCCCGGTCAGGTTGACGGCCGTCACCAGCAGGCCCAGCACCCCGCCGAGTGCGACGACGGTCAGCGCCTCCGCAGCGGTCAGCGACAGGACCTGTGCACGGGTGGCGCCGGCCAAGCGCAGTGTCGTCACCTCCCGTCGGCGGTCGGCGGCCGCCATCACCATGGTGTTGGCGAGCGCGATGCCGGTGTAGAGGAGCGCGATGCCCAGGACGAGCAGCACCCCGAGCCGCGTCGTCCGGTTGGTCTGCGGGCGGGCGGCCGCCACCCACTGCGACGTGCTCAGCACCCGCACCCCGCCGACCGCCCGCAGCCCGGCCGCGACCGCCCCCGGACCGGCGCCCGCGCGCACCCGTACGTCGACCCGGTCCACGCCCGCGCCACCGGAGTTGGCCGCGCCGACGTACACGCCGCCGTCCCCGGTACCGGTGGCCAGCACGGCCGCGATCCGCAGCGACCTGGCCGTACCGTCGGCGAGCCATACGCGCACCCGCTGCCCCACCCGGTGCCGCGCCCACTCCTCGGTCACCACGATCGAACCGTCGTCGAGGTCGGCGACCCGTCCCGCCGTCACGGGCAGCCGTACGGTCTCCTCGAGCAGCCCCGGATCGACCGCCCGCGCCTCGGACTTCACCAGGGCCACCCCGTCCTCCAGGGTGTACACGGCCGTTGCCGCAGTGGCGGAGACCGAGGCGCCGGGGACCTGGCGCAGACGCTCCACCACGTCCGCCGCCAGCGTCGTACCGCTGTCCGCCGTCACCACGAAGTCCGCCGCCGTCCGCTGCCGTACCTCCGCCGCCCGCGCCTCGTTCAGGGTGGCCGTCGCGCCCAGCAGGGAGCCCGCCAGTGCCACGGTGACGAGCACGGGCGCGGCCACGGCGGCGGTACGGCGGACCCCGGTGGCCGCCTGTTCGCGCACCAGGAGCCCGATGACCCCGGGCAGCCGGGGCACCAGCGGGCGCACCAGCGCGGGTGAGAGCAGGGCGACCGCCGTGATGAGGAGCATGGGGCGGCTGACGTACGTCTTGCGGTGCAGGAGGTCGCCGGGGTCCGTCAGCAGGGCGTACGCCAGGGTCGCGCACGCCGTGACGAGCAGCGCCGTACCGCACCACAGGCGCCCGCGCGTCAGCGCGCGCCCCTGCACGGACGCCTCGCGCAGCGCCTGCGTCGGCGCGGTTCGGCCCGCCCGCCGGCTCGCGGCGGCCGCACCGCACAGGGCGACCGACAGACCCGTCCAGAAGGCCAGATGGTACGGCCAGACATGGCGGCCGCCGATCGTGTACCAGGACGGCGCGAGACCGCCGTCTACCACCAGCCGCGCCGGCCAGGGGGCGCCGTACGCGCCCAGGGCGCAGCCCGCCGCCGAGGCGAGCGTGCCGACGAGCAGTGCCTCCGCGAGGACCGTCCGCCGGATCTGGCCCGGCGTGGCGCCCGCGGCGCGCAGCAGCCCGAACTCGCGGCGCCGCCGGTCCACCGCGAAGGCGAACGTGGAGGCCACGACGAACACCGAGACGAAGGCGGTCACCCCGCCCGCCGTGCCGAACAGGGCGTTCAGCGCGGTGAGGGCCTCGGCGTCACGGTCCGGGTCGGGGTCCGCGAGACGACGTGCGGGACCCGTGAGCACCCGTATGCCGTCACCGACGGCCGCGCGGACGGCCGTCGCGTCCGCCTCCACCACCAGTTGCCGGGAGTCGGGGGAGAGTTGGGCGGCCCGGTCGTCCGGGTAGAACACCGCGTCCTCGAAGCCACGCGCGCGTACCGTCCCCACGACCCGCACCGGCCCGTCCCCGGTGCGCAGCCGGTCGCCCACCGTCGCCCAGTCCCCGGTGGTCACGACCTCACCGGCCGCCCGGGGCGCACGGCCCTCGCTCAGTTCGTAGGGGGCGAAACGCGCCGTGGCCCACGGGTGGCCCACCAACTCGTCGGGGCCGCCGTCGGACCCGACGGCCCGGACCGGGAAGGAACGATCCTCCGTCACCCTTCCGAGGGCGCGCAGCGCCGCGACGGTCGGCGCAGGGATCGGACGCGGCGTCACCAAGGCCGCGGTCCGTACCCCGTTCGGGGTCGTCACCCGCAGGGTGTCGCGCCCCTTCACCACCACCGGCGCCCTCGCGAACCGCTCCGGCGCGTCCAGCGAGGCGGCCAGCGCCTGCCCCATCACCGTGAGCAGCCCCACCGCCAGGGCGAGGGCCACGAAACTGCCGGCGAAGGCGGTCCAGCGGGCGCGCAGGGTCCGCAGGGCGATGCTCAGCACGGGGCGGCCTCCCGCCCGGCTTCCCAGGTGGCCATCCGCGCCGCGATCCGCTCCGCGCCCGCCCCCGCCAGTTGCCCGTGAAGCCGCCCGTCGACGAGGAAGACCACCCGGTCCGCGTACGAGGCGGCCACCGGATCGTGGGTGACCATGACGACCGTCTGGCCATGGGTGTCGACCAGGGTGCGCAGCAGCGTCAGGACCTCGCGGCCGGTGGTGGAGTCGAGGGCGCCGGTCGGTTCGTCCCCGAAGAGCACTTCGGGGCGGGTGATCAGGGCACGGGCGAGGGCGACGCGCTGCTGCTGGCCGCCGGAGAGCTGCGTGGGTCGATGACCTGCGCGTTCCGCGAGCCCGACCTGGCCGAGAGCCTCCCGTACCTGTGCCTTGGCGGGCCGGCGGCCGGCCAGGCGCAGCGGGAGGGCGACGTTCTGGGCGGCGGTGAGGGCCGGAAGCAGGTTGTACGACTGGAAGACGAACCCGATCCGCTCCCGCCGCAGCAGGGTCAGCCTGCGCTCGCTCAGCCCGGTCAGCTCGGTGCCGGCGATCCGCACCGACCCGGAGGTCGGCCGGTCGAGCCCGGCGGCGCACTGCAGCAGCGTCGACTTGCCGGACCCGGACGGGCCCATGACGGCGGTGAAGGAGCCGCGGGGGAGGGCGAGCGTGACGTCGTCGAGCGCGGTCACCCCGGCGCCCGTGGAGTCGTAGCGCCTGCGTAGGGCGGTGAGTCGGACGGCGTGTTCGGTGGTCATGGCGCAACGAAACCGTGGGAGGGCCGGTCCGGTCGTTCGGGCAGGAGCGAGAGTTGGGGTAGGGACAGCCATACCCCCGGCTCTCGGCCTGGGGGGATGGTCCGCCCGCGTTCCCCCTCCTACGGTGATCGGCATGGATCCCCGACGCCCCCGGAACGTGTGGCAGGCCCTCTCCCGCCCGGGCTACCTGCTTTCACCGTGGCCTTGGCGCGCCGCCGCCTATCTGCTGACGGGGGCGGTCACCGGAGCCTTCGTCCTGGTGGGGCTGGGGGTGTGGGTGACCACCGGCGGGGTCCTGGCGGTCGTTCTCGTGGGGCTGCCGCTCGTCGCGGTCACGGTGTTCGCCGGGCTGCCCTTCGCCGCTTTCGAGCGGCGAAGGCTCCGCCTGGTCGATGGAGGGCGGGTGCCCAGCGCGCACATCGAGCCGCGCACGCCCGGCGTGCGCGCCTGGCTCATCACCCGGCTGCGGGAGCGCGCCACCTGGCGCGAGCTCGGCCACACCCTCCTGACCGCCTGCCTCCTCTGGCCGGCGGAGGCGCTCCTGCTGACCTTGGCCCTGGTCTCGCCCCTGGTGATGATCGCGACCCCGCTGCTGCTGGCGACGGTGGGTGGCGGGCGGGAGGTGAAGGTGCTGAAGGTGTGGACGGTCACCGGTCAGCCCATGGCGTGCGGTGCCGCCGCGCTCGGGGTACTGCTGCTGGCCGCGGGAGCGTACGCCCTCGGCGCGGCAGCCGGGGCGCGCGCTGCCCTGACCCGCCGTCTGGTCGCCCCGCCCGACGGCGACGCGCAGACCAGGGTCGTCGAACTCACCCGTTCCCGCGCGCGACTGGTCGACGCGTTCGAGGCGGAGCGGCGCCGGATCGAGCGCGATCTGCACGACGGCGCCCAGCAGCGGCTGGTCGCCCTCACCATCACCCTGGGCCTGGCCCGGCTCGACGCCCCGCCCGGCGGTCCGCTCGCCGCACAGCTCACGCGCGCCCACGAGGAGGCGGGCGCGGCCCTCGCGGAACTGCGCGAGCTGATCCACGGCATCCACCCCAAGGTGCTCGCCGACTACGGCCTGGAGGCGGCCGTCGCCGACGCCGCCGACCGCTCGCCGGTCCCCGTGGACGTGGAGTTCGCGCTGCCGGCGGTCCGGCTGCCGCAGGCGGTGGAGGCCGCCGCCTACTTCGTGGTCCGCGAGGCGCTCGCCAACGTGGCCCGGCACAGCGGGGCGGCACGCGCGCGCGTACGGGCGGAGTTCGAGGAGTTCCGGGACGGACGGCGGCTGGTCCTGGAGGTGACCGACGACGGCCGCGGCGGCGCCGACGGCGCGCGCGGCACCGGCCTCACCGGTCTCGCCGACCGGGTGTCAGTGCTGGATGGAAGACTTTCCGTGACCAGCCCGCCGGGCGGGCCGACCCTGCTGCGTGTGGAGATCCCTTGCGAGCCGAGCGCCCCGGACAAGCCGAGCCGACAGAGCGAAACGGCCTGCGCATAGTCCTCGCCGAGGACAGCGTCCTGCTCCGCGACGGCCTGACGGCCCTGCTCACCCGCTTCGGCCACGAGGTCGTCGCGGCGGTCGGCGACGCACAGGCGCTCCTCGGCGCGGTCGCGGACCACGCGCCCGACGTGGTCGTCACCGATGTCCGCATGCCCCCCGCCTTCCAGGACGAGGGCCTGCACGCGGCGGTCCGGCTGCGCGCCGAGCGGCCCGGTCTGCCCGTCCTCGTCCTCAGTCAGTACGTCCAGCGGGCCTACGCCGCCGAGCTCCTCGACTCCGGCGACGGCACCGCCGTCGGCTACCTCCTGAAGGACCGCGTCGGCCAGGTCGAGGAGTTCGTGGAAGCCCTGCACGAGGTCGCGGCCGGCGGCACGGTCGTCGATCCGGAAGTCGTACGACAACTGCTGCGCCGCCGCCGCGACCCGCTGGCCCGGCTGACCGCACGCGAGCGGGAGGTGCTGGCGCTGGTGGCCGAGGGGAAGTCCAACGGCGCGATAGCCAGAACGCTCGTGGTCTCGGAGGCGGCCGTCGGCAAGCACATAGGCAGCATCCTCACGAAACTAGACCTGCCGCCGGCCGACGACACCCACCGGCGGGTCCTGGCGGTGCTGGCGTACCTCAGAAGCTGAACCGGCTCAGGGGACGAGCGGCTTGGCGAAGCACCGGCTGTCCTCGAACTCGCGGTAATAGCCGAACTTGGTGCACGGCTCGTACCCGCTGGAGGTGTACAGGGCGATGGCCTCCGGCTGCTTGGTGCCGGTCTCCAGGACCATCCGCAGCCGCCCGGCCGCCCGGGCGTCCTCCTCGAGCGCGGTGAGGATCCGCCGAGCCAGCCCGCGCCCGCGCATCTCCCGGACCACGAACATCCGCTTCAGCTCGGCGTCGCCGTCCTCGTTGCCCTCGCCGTTCGCGTCCTGGCTGCGCCAGCCGCCGGTGGCCACGGGCCGGTCGCCCTCGTCGTACGCGATGAAGTAGACCCCGCGGGGCGGCTCGAACTCGGACGCCTCCATGACCGTGGAGTCACCGCCGTCGCCGTAGCGCTCGTGGTACTCCGCCTGGACCTCGTCGTTGAGCTTGACGGCATCGGGGTGGTCGAAGGACACGCGGCGTATCTTCATGCTGCTCACAGTACTTCTATGCATTTTAGCGAGAAAACCTCTTTTCTGGACGACGTCCAGTGTGCAGGTATCGTGCGCGGGTGCTGACTGTGACCTCCGTGAACGTGAACGGGCTGCGTGCCGCCGCGAAGAAGGGCTTCGTGGAGTGGCTCGCGGACACCTCCGCCGATGTGCTGTGCCTGCAGGAGGTGCGCGCCGAGCCGGAGCAGCTGCCCGAGCCGGTCCGCGCGCCCGAGGGCTGGCACGTCACGCACGTCCCCGCCGCCGCGAAGGGCCGCGCGGGCGTCTCCCTCTACACCCGCCGCGAACCCGACGCCGTCCGGATCGGCTTCGGCTCGACCGAGTTCGACGGCAGCGGCCGCTACGTCGAGGCCGACCTGCCCGGTGTGACGGTCGCCTCCCTCTACCTCCCCTCCGGCGAGGTCGGCACCGAACGCCAGGACGAGAAGGTCCGCTTCATGGCCGAATTCCTCGCGCACCTCAAGGACCTGCGCGAACGCGCCGCCGCCGACGGCCGCGAGGTCCTGGTCTGCGGCGACTGGAACATCGCCCACCAACAGGCCGACTTGAAGAACTGGCGCTCCAACACCAAGAACTCCGGCTTCCTTCCGGAGGAGCGGGACTGGCTCACCCAGGTCCTGAGCCCCGGGGCCGGAGGGTACGTGGATGTCGTACGTGCCCTGCACCCGGATCTGGAGGGGCCATACACCTGGTGGTCGTACCGTGGGCGGGCGTTCGACAACGACTCGGGATGGCGGATCGACCTGCACGTCTCGACGCCCGGTCTGGCGGCCAAGGCGGTCAAGGGGCTCGTGGAGCGGGCCGCGACGCACGCCGAGCGCTGGTCGGACCACGCGCCGGTGACGGTGGTCTACGACCTCTGACCGTGATCCGGCCGCAACCGCCGGTCCAGCGCCAGGGAGAGTTCCGCCTCCACCACGCTTCTGGCCAGCGGTCGCAGGCGGGGCAGGTCCTCCTCGGTGGCGTGGCGCAGGACGAGGTCGGTGAAGAGTTCGGCGAGGGCGTCGGCGTGTTCGCGGACGCGGGCGCCCGCCGCCAGGACCTCGGCGAGCGGGATGCCCTCGCGGACCAGGGCGGCGGAGACGTCCAGCAGACGGCGGCTGATGTGGACGATCTCGTCGCCGTCGGTGGCGAGGTAGCCGAGGTCGAGGGCGGCGGCGAGGTTCTCGGTGGTGACCTGGCCCTCGAAGCGGGCGGCGAGTTCCTCGGGGGTGAGGCGGATCGGCTCCTCCTCGGTGGGGCCGCCGACGCCGATCAGCTCGGCGACGCCCTGGCCCTGGTCGAGGGCGTCCGCCAGCTCGGCGATGCCGGTCAGGGTGTGGCCGCGTTCCAGCAGCGCCGCGATGGTGCGCAGGCGGGCCAGGTGATGGTCGTCGTACCAGGCGATACGGCCCTCGCGGCGGGGTGGCGCGAGCAGCTTGCGCTCGCGGTAGAAGCGCAGGGTGCGCACTGTGATGCCGGCCTTGCTGGCCAGCTCCTCCGTCCGGTATTCGCGCTTGTCCGCCACGACGGAAGCCTATGTCGAACCAAGGGGTGCCCGTGGCGGCAGCCGCTGATGTGAAACGTCCCGTTCCCGGCCCCTACCGCTCAGTACGGAGCTGCTCTACAGTCCGACTGCGCCAGTGTTCACTGGCAGAGTCGAGCAGGGTCGCGCAGACTCGCGCGGCAGGAGGTGTCGGCACATGACCGAACACGTACGGGTGGCGGTGATCGGGTCCGGGTTCGGCGGACTGGGGGCCGCCGTGCGGCTGCGCCGGGAGGGGATCACCGACTTCGTCGTCCTGGAGCGCGCCGGCAGCGTCGGCGGCACCTGGCGGGACAACAGCTACCCGGGGTGCGCCTGTGACGTGCCCTCCCACCTGTACTCCTTCTCCTTCGCGCCGAACCCCGACTGGCCGCGCACCTTCTCCGGGCAGGAACACATCCGCGCCTATCTGGAGCGTGTCACGGACGTGTTCGGTCTCCGGTCCCATCTCCGCCTCGGCTCCGAGGTCCTGCGGATGACCTGGGACGCGCAGGAACTGCGGTGGGACATCGAGACCGGCGGCGGGCGGTACTTCGCTGATGTCGTCGTCTCCGCGACCGGCCCGCTGTCCGACCCGAAGATCCCGGAGGTCCCCGGACTCGACACCTTCCCCGGCAAGGTCTTCCACTCGGCCCGCTGGGACCACGACCACGACCTCACCGGCAAGCGGGTCGCCATGGTCGGCACGGGCGCCTCCGCGATCCAGATCGTGCCCGCCATCCAGCCGAGCGTCTCGCGGCTGACCCTCTTCCAGCGCACCCCGCCATGGGTCATGCCCCGCGTCGACCGGGCCATCAGCGGCGCCGAGCGCGCGCTGCACCGCTCTCTCCCCTTCACCACCCAGCTGCGCCGCGGACTGCTCTGGGGAATCCGCGAACTCCAGGTCCAGGCGTTCACCAAGCACCCGAACGAACTCGGCTTCGTCGAGCAGCTCGCCCGGCGCAACATGGCCCGGGCCATCAAGGACCCGGCCCTGCGCGCCAAGCTCACCCCCGACTACCGCATCGGCTGCAAGCGGATCCTGCTGTCCAGCACCTACTATCCGGCGCTCGCCCAGCCGAACGTGGACGTCGTCACCGGCGGGCTGAGCGAGATCCGTGGCTCCACGCTGGTCGCCGCCGACGGCAGCGAGGCCGAGGCCGACGTGATCGTCTTCGGTACGGGTTTCCACGTCACCGACATGCCGATCGCCGAGCGCGTGGTGGGTGCCGACGGGCGGACCCTCGCGGAGAGCTGGAAGGACGGGATGGAGGCCCTGCGCGGCGCCTCGGCGCACGGCTTCCCCAACTGGATGACGATCATCGGACCCAACACGGGGCTCGGGAACTCCTCCATGATCCTGGTGATCGAGTCCCAGCTGAACTACATGGCCGACTACCTCCGCCAGCTGGACGTCCTCGGCGGCCGCGCCGCCCTCGACGCCCGCCCGAGCGCCGTGCGTGCCTGGAACCGGCGCGTGCAGGACCGTATGAAGCGCACGGTGTGGAACACGGGAGGATGCACCAGCTGGTACCTCGACGCGAGCGGCCGCAACACCACCATCTGGCCGGGGACGACGAGCGCGTTCCGGCGCGCGACCCGACGGGTGGACCTCGCGGAGTACGAGATCCTGCGCGTGCCCGCCCGTACGACGGACCCCAGGAAGGACGAGGTGACGGCATGAGCTCCTACCGTGAACTGACCGCCGTCTCCGCCGACGGAAGCCCCCTGCACGTCGAGGTGCACGGCCCCGAGACCGCCCCCGCCGTCGTCCTCGCGCACGGCTGGACCTGCTCCACCGCCTTCTGGGCGGCCCAGATCCGCGACCTCGCCGCCGACCACCGCGTCATCGCCTACGACCAGCGCGGTCACGGCCGCACACCCCCCAGCCCGACGTGCAGTACGGACGCCCTCGCCGACGATCTGGAAGCCGTGCTGGAGGCCACCCTCGCGCCCGGCGAGAAGGCCGTGATCGCCGGGCACTCGATGGGCGGCATGACGGTGCTGGCCGCCGCCGCGCGCCCCCGGATGCGGGAGCACGCCGCCGCCGTCCTGCTGTGCAGCACGGGTGCCTCGCGGCTGGTCGCCGAATCCACCGTGGTACCCCTGCGGCCCGGCCGGTTGCGGAACTGGCTGACCCGGCACGTCCTCGGGTCGAGGGCACCCCTCGGACCGGTCACGCCGGTCGCGAAGCGGATCCTCAAGTACGCCACCATGGGCGCCGGTTCGGCCCCGCACCTGGTGGAGACCTGCGCACGGATCGTGCACGCCTGCCCGCGCCGGGTGCGGTACGCCTGGTCGCACGTCCTGAGCCTGCTCGACCTCGACCACGCCGTACGGGAGTTGAGCGTCCCGACGGCGGTGCTCGTCGGGACGGCCGACCGCCTGACCCCGCCGGTGCACGCCCACCGGCTGGCCGCGGCCCTGCCCCACTCCCTGGGCGTCACCGAACTGCCCGGCCTCGGCCATATGACACCGGTCGAGGCACCCGGGCCGGTCACCGGCAGAATCCGCGAACTCGTCAGCACCTACACGCAGTTGAAGGAGGGCGCATGAGCAAGGTCGGCCTCGAGGGACGGGTCGCCGTCGTCACGGGCGCCGCGCGGGGCGTCGGTGAGCTGCTCGCCCGCAAGCTGTCCGCGCGCGGCGCGAAGGTCGCGCTGGTCGGCCTGGAGCCGGACGTGCTCAAGCAGGTCTCCGGCCGGCTGCACGGCGACAGCGGCCACTGGTACGCCGACGTCACCGACCACGAGGCGATGACCCGGGTCGCGGCGGAGGTGAAGGAGCGCTTCGGCAAGGTGGACATCGTGGTGGCCAACGCCGGTGTGGCCACCGGCGGACCCTTCGTCGACTCCGACCCCGACGCCTGGCGCCGGGTCATCGAGGTCAACCTCATCGGGTCGGCGGTCACGGCCCGCGCCTTCCTGCCGGTGCTGATGGAGAGCCGGGGGTATCTGCTCCAGATCGCCTCCCTCGCCGCCATCACCCCCGCCCCCATGATGACCGCGTACTGCGCGTCCAAGTCGGGCGTGGAGGCGTACGCGCACAGCCTGCGCGCCGAGGTCGGACACCGGGGCGTGCGCGTCGGTGTGGGCTACCTGTCCTGGACCGACACCGACATGGTGCGCGGAGCCGACCAGGACGAGGTGATGCGGGAGTTGCGGCAGCGGCTGCCGTGGCCGTCGAACAAGACGTATCCGCTCGGGCCGGCCGTCGACCGGATCGTCGCCGGCATCGAGCGGCGCTCGTCCCATGTGTACGGACAGTGGTGGCTGCGGGGCATGCAGGGTGTGCGTGGCTGTCTGCCGGGGATCATCGGCACCGTGGGCCGGCGTGAGATGCAACGGTTCGCGCCCAGGTTGCAGGGCATGCGGACGGGGTTGGTGGGAGCGGGCGGGGCGGCCGACGAAGAGGCACGCGCTACGCAGCGTAGTTGATCGAAATGCGCTGGATGTCCTCCCGTGTGAATCTGGTCGAGGCCCCACCACGGGGCCCCAACCCCCCTCATCTCCTACAGGAGTGAACCCACATGGGTATGAAGGACAAGATGCAGGACCAGTCCCAGCAGCGGCAGCACCAGGCCAAGCAGAAGGCCGGGCAGGCCAAGGAGCAGACCCAGCAGCGTGGCCGCGGCCGTGAGACCGACGAGCAGACGGAGCGGATGCGGCGCGAGGAAGAGGACCGGCTCGACCAGGACTACGACGTCTGACGTCGGCCTCCGCTGATGTGGGGTGCCCTTCTCCTGGAGGGCACCCTGCGTTCGTCTCCCTTGCCCGCAGCGCCCACCGTCAGGCGCGATGTTCGTCGCCGCGTGCGCCGGCCCGCTCAACGGCCCGCACGCACCGGCGGGAACCCCCGTGTCCGGCCCGGCCCTGGATATGTCCGCTGTGTCCGCTCGCCGCGTTCGCGCCCCGTCACCGGCCCGATCTGCTCAGGCTCAGGTGGTAAACGCTGCCATGGCTGCTTGACCTTGCCGCCGGCGGCAGGGCTGCACGATGACCGGCATGGACAGCACCGCATCGCAGAGCAGCAGGGTCGTCGCCGTCACCGGAGCAGGCACAGGGATCGGCCGGGCCAGCGCCCGCGCCTTCGCCGCCGATGGTGCCCACGTGGTCGCGATCGGGCGGCGGGCCGAGCCGCTCTAGGAGACCGCTGCCGGGCACGACCGGATCACGCCGCTGGTCGCGGACATCACCGCCGAGGCCGAGCCCGACCGGATCATCCAGGCCGTGCTGAACACACACGGCCGACTGGACGTGCTGGTCAACAACGCCGGCATAGTGCGCAGCGGCGCCCTCGGCACGCTGACGCCGGAGATGATCGAGGTTCAGCCTGCCATGCCACGGCACTACGAGCAGGCCGGACTGATCTCCTCGGAACGGGCCCCCAACGGCTACCGCATCTACGACGAGCGAGCCGTGGTGCGGGTCCGCAACATCCGCTACCTGCTGGCCGCGGGGCTCACCCTGGATGACGTGCGCGTGTTCCTGCCATGCCTGGACGGCGATGTGGCTGCCGCACCGCCCACGGACAAGGGCCTGCGGGTCGCGCTGGAACGGCTGGCGGTCCTCAGACAACGGATTGCCGCCCAGACCGAGGCCCGCGACCGGCTGGAAGCCGCACTCCGGAAGAAGACCGGCGATCGAATACGCCCGGTGGCCTGAGCAGTTGTCCCACTGCCGAGGGCGGAGAACTGGCGGAGCGAGGCGAGACAGCCTCCATCGGACGACGAGGACGCAGGGCCTATCGGAAGGCGGTGATGTGGCGCTGGGCCCAGTCGGCGAAGGTGCGGGGCGCGCGGCCGAGGAGCCGCTCGACGTCGGGGCTGATGCGCTGCTCGGCGGGGGTGGGCTCACCCAGGATGGTCAGCGTGGTCTCGACCACGGGCTCGGGCATGAACCGCAGCATCTGCGCGTGGGCCTCGTCGCGGGTCTGCTCGATGAACCGGACGGGTTCGCCGAGTGCGTCGGCAATCGCCTCGGCCCGCTGGCGGGGCGTGCTGAGGGCGGGGCCGGTCAGCTCGTATATCTGTCCGGCGTGGCCGTCCTCCCGCAGGACGGTGGCGGCGACCTCGGCGATGTCGTCCGGGTCGATGGTCGGCAGGCCGATGTCGGCGAACGGCGCGGCGGCGGTCCTTCGGGCGCGGACCGACTCGGCCCAGGCGTACGCGTTGGAGTTGAAGCCTCCGGGCCGCAGGATCGTCCAGTCCATGCCTGATTGCTGGACGGCGTCCTCGATGGCTCGTCCCAGGTCCCCGTGAGAGGCCGAATGCGGTCGGGTCGCGACTCCTTGGGAGGACAGCAGGACGACCCGCCCGATGCCGCCGGCCTTGGCGACGTCGAGGATGTCCTGTGGGCTCAGCTGGTGGGCGCTGGGGCCGCCGCTTTGCAGGAACAGCGCGTCGGCCCCGTCGAAAACGGGCCGAAGGCTCTCAGGATCGATCAGGTCCGCCTGCGTGTACTGGACGTTCTCCGGCACGTCCGCGTCCGAGATACCCCGGGATGTCGCGGTCACCTGCGCACCGGCTGCCGCGAGGGCCTGCACGAGCGATCGGCCGACGTTACCGGTCGCCCCCGTCACTACGAACATGAACAACTCCCGTGTCGATTCAGCATGGTTGTCGCCGCCCGAGCGGGCGGGGCCGCTGTGGAGAGCTGCTCTCCGGGCGACACGGGGACGCTAACACCGTCGATATAGTAGGTACCTACAGGAAAGTGACTATCCCGAGGGGATGTGTATGGCCGGCGACGCCGACTGGGTGGCGACCGCTGCGAGCGAACCGGAACTCGCCTGTCCGACCAGTGCGGTCGTGGACATCGTGTTCAGCCGGTGGACCACGCCGATCCTGTGGACTCTCCACACGCACGGTCGGCAACGGTTCGTCGAGCTGGAACGACGGATCGGCACGATCACACCAAAGGTGCTGACCCAGCGGCTGCGTCAGCTGGAACGCGACGGCATGGTCGTGCGTACGTACCACCCCGAGGTCCCCCCACGGGTCGAGTACGAGATCAGCGAGCTGGGCCGCAGCCTGGCCCCACTCTTCGCGCACCTCGCCGAATGGGCTGCCGGCAACCTGGACAAGGTCGAGCAGGCCCGGCACGACTACGACACCGTTCCACCCCGGTAGCGCGTCAGCGAGAGGGCTCGATCCTCGTCCGAACTTCCGCTATCTGGTCGATCCCGCAAGCAAGTGGGGTGAAGAGCCGGCGAGCGTCGCGAAGCTCCGCCCCCGCGAGGCCCGCATCCTGACCGACGCACGACCCGTCCCTACGCCACCGACGAGCAGTACGAACGCCGGTACATGGCGGAGTGCTGCCGATGCGGCAGCGCAGGCACAAGGCCGGCACCTGGCCGGACGGATGACGGGGGCCGTCTTCCCCGCACCCCTTGAAGGCCCTACCCGCGCGGAGGCAGTGCGGGCCGGGAACGGTCCGGTACGCCGCTGTGGTCCGGTGGGGATGCCGGAGGGCTGGTGTCGAGGAGGTCCAGGGCCAGGTGGACGGCGTCGGCCAACTGGGCGTGTCGGCCCTCCGCCCAGTCCAGCGGGGTGCGCAGGACCTCCACGTCGGGGAGGACGCCGCGGTTCTCGATCGACCAGCCGTAGGCGTCGAACCAGGCCGCGTTCATCGGTACGGTGATGATCGTGCCGTCGCCGAGCTGGTGACGCCCCGTCATGCCGACGACGCCGCCCCAGGTGCGCTGTCCGACCACGGGACCCAGCTCCAGCAGTTTGAAGGCGGCCGTGATCATGTCGCCGTCGGAGGAGGTCGCCTCGTCGGCGAGCGCCACCACCGGCCCGCGGGGCGCGTTGGAGGCGTACGACACCGGCTGGGCGTCCCGGGTGAGGTCCCAGCCGAGGATCGTGCGGGTCAGCTTCTCGACGACCAGTTCGCTGATGTGACCGCCCGCGTTGCCGCGCACGTCCACGATCAGCGCGGGCCGGGACACCTCCATGCGCAGGTCGCGGTTGAACTGCGCCCAGCCGGAACCTCCCATGTCGGGGATGTGCAGATAGCCGCACCGGCCGCCGCTCAACTCCCGGACCACCTCGCGCCGTTTGGCCACCCAGTCCTGGTAGCGCAGGGGGCGCTCGTCGATGAGCGGTACTACCGCCACGCGCCGTGCGCGCCCCGCCTCGCCCTCCGCCGGAGTGAACGTGAGCTCCACCGTCGTACCGCCCGCCCCCGCCAGCAGCGGATACGGCCCCGCCACCGGGTCC
This sequence comes from Streptomyces sp. NPDC049687, assembly GCF_044465285.1. NCBI lineage: Bacteria > Bacillati > Actinomycetota > Actinomycetes > Kitasatosporales > Streptomycetaceae > Streptomyces > Streptomyces sp. NPDC049687. Next base: position 201,603 of record NZ_JBITLN010000007.1, on the reverse strand, counting down.
ACGGGGCGGCCGTCGACGTGGGTGAGGACGGCGCCCTCGCGGATCCCGGTGCCCGCGAGCGGCGAGCGAGCCTTGGAGTCCGAGGACTCGCCGGGCAGGATGCGCTTCACCGTCCAGCCGCCGTCACGCCGTACGAAGTTGGCGCCCAGCAGACCCTGCCGGCGCTGGTAGTGCGGCGGCCCCTCGTTGCGGCGGGCGGCGGTGACGTACGCGTGCGAGGTGCCCAGTTCGCCCAGCACCTCGCGCAGCAGATCCGCGAACTCGTCCGGCGACGCGACCCGTTCGACCAGTGGCCGGTACTGCGCCAGCACCGCGTCCCAGTCGATCCCGCACATCCCCGGATCCCAGAAGTAGGCGCGGATCAGCCGGCCCGCCTCCTCGTACGCCTGACTCCACTCGGCGCCCGGGTCCACCTCGTGCATGATGCGCCGCAGGTCGATCCAGACCGTCGTGTCGAGGTCGCCGGACTCGCTCGACGGCACCGCCCGCAGATCGCCCTCGTCGACCACGACCAGCCGCGTCCCGTCCCCGCTGACCCCGAACCAGTCGAGGTCGGCGACGAGTTCGGACTTCTTCGCCTTGCTGATGGTGAAGTACTCCAGCGTCGGACGCCCGCTCATGTCGTCCGGATTGGCGAAGGTCTCGCCGAGCGCGCCCGAGATCGGCCAGCGCAGCCAGACCAGACCGCCGCCCGCGACCGCGCACAGCGCCGAGTACTTGGAGGCGGTGACCGGGAAGGGGGTGACCCGGTTCTCCAGCCCCTCCACCTCGACGGTCACCGTCCCGTCGCCGCCGCCCTCGTCCTCGTCCACCGGGTCCAGGCCCCCCGCGGCCGGGCGGCCCTCCGGGTTCAGCGCGAAGGGGGACGGGGTCGCGGAGGAGAGGGGTACGAGGTACGGGCGGCAGCCGAGCGGGAAGGAGAGGTCCCCGGTGTGGACGTCGTAGACCGGGTCGAAGCCCCGCCAGGACAGGAAGGCCAGATACCGTCCGTCCCGCGTGAACACCGGGTTCTCGTCCTCGAACCGCCCGTTGGTGACGTCGATGATCAGCCCGTCCCCTGGCCCGCCACCGGGGATCCGGGCCATCTTGATCTGCCGCAGCGTCCGCCCGATCCCCGGATGCGACCACGTCAGCCAGCCCCCGTCCGGTGAGAAGGCCAGGTCGCGGACGGGCCCGTTGACGGACGAGATCAGTTCGGTGACCTCGCCGTTCGAGTCTTCCGTGGCGTCCAGGAGCAGCAGCCGTCCGTCGTTGGAGGCGATGGCGAGCCGCTCGCCGTCCGGGTCCGACACCATCTCCAGGACCCGTCCGAGCTCCCCGGAGGCCAGCCGCCGGGGCTCGCGGTCGCCGCTCGCGCGCGGGAGGTAGGCGATCTCGACGGCGTCCGCGCCGTCCGCGTCGGTGACGTACGCGACCTGTCCGCCCGAGCCGAGCATCTCCGGCAGCCGCACCCGCACGCCGGGCGTGTCGGTGATCGCGCGGGCTGGCCCGTCCCGGTGCGTCAGCCAGTACAGGCTTCCGCGGACGACGACGGCACTGGCCCGCCCGGTCTCGTCGACGGAGAGGCCGTCCACGTGCTGGGCCGCCGGGATCTGGTACGGCCGCCGCCCCGCCCTGGGCCCGCCCATCCGTACGTCGACGCGGCGCGGCTCGGAGTCCGCGGCCAGGTCGTCGACGATCCACAGGTCCCCGGCGCACTCGTACACCACCCGGCTGCCGTCGGTGGCGGCATGGCGGGCGTAGAAGGCGTCGTGGTCGGTGTGCCGGCGCAGGTCGGAGCCGTCGTAGGCGCAGGAGTAGAGGTTGCCGACGCCCTCGTGGTCGGAGAGGAAGGCGATACGGCCGCCGGCGAAGAGGGGAGAGGCGAGGTGGCCGTCGAGGCCTTCGAGCAGTCGCCGCCCGTGCAGCCAGAGCCGGCCCATGGCGCCGCCGCGGTAACGCTTCCAGGCGGCGGGTTCGTGCGGCGGGGTGCCCGTGAGCAGCAGCGTTCTGCGCTCGCCGTCGATGTCGGCGACCTGGATGTCGGTGACCGGGCCCCAGGGCAGCTTGCGGCCGGGCGAACCGTCCGTGGACACCTTGTAGGCCCAGGTGAAGTAGGAGAAGGGCTCGCCGTGGGAGGCGACGGCGAGGATGTCGCCGCCGTTGTCCCCGTCGGGCGGGGTCCAGCCGCACACCTGGGTGTCCGGGCTGCCCCAGTAGGTCAGCCGCCGCCCGGGCCCGCCGTCCACCGGCACCAGGTGGATCTCGGGGACGAGATTTCGCCAGCTCGTGTACGCGATGTGCAGCCTGTCGGGGGAGAAGCGGGGGTGTCCGGCCTTGGCGCGGTCGACGGTGAGCCGCCAGGCGCGGCCCGGGGTGTCGAGGGGGGTCAGCCAGAGGTCGTCCTCGGCGACGAAGCACAGGAGGTCACCGCTGAGATGGGGCAGGCGCAGATAGCTCACCTCCCCATGCTTCGCCCGTGGGATGGAGCGGAGCAACTTATGACATTCGGGGCGGCGTGATCCAGCACACGTACGAAACAGTTTCGTTTCGAGACTGCCTGCGCTACATTCGTTCTGTACGCAAACGAAACCGTGTCGTTCGGAGTGGGAAGGTGAGCGGAATGACTGAGATGTCGACGGCGCGTCGCAGTCGGATCACCCCTGAGCGCGAGGCCGAGCTGTACCGGGCCGTGCTCGATCTGCTCCGCGAAGTCGGCTACGACGCCCTCACCATGGACGCCGTCGCCGCTCGCACCCGCTCCAGCAAGGCGACGCTCTACCGGCAGTGGGGCGGCAAGGCCGAACTGGTCGCGAAGGCGGTCCGGCACGACAAGCCCGTCTCCATCGGCGACATCGACACCGGGTCGCTGCGAGGGGATCTCCACGCCCTCACCCTGCGCTCGGACGACTGCGAGATGGAGCAGAACTCCGCGCTGATGCGGGGTCTGGCCATGGCGGTGCATGCCAACCCTGACCTGCTGAAGGCGTTCAAGGAGTATCTCGTCGAGCCGGAGATGGCGGAGTTCCGCCATGTGCTGCGGCGGGCGATCGACCGGGGCGAGATCCGTGCGGACAACCCGGCGATCGCGTTCGTGCCGCACATGATGATCGGCGCGTTCGCCGCCCGCAACATGCTCGACGAGCAGCCGCCGACACAGGCGTTCCTCCTTGCCTACATCGACGCCGTGGTCCTCCCCGCCCTCGGCGCACCCACCACCACCTCCTGACCGTCCCCGCGGTCGCCACCTCCACCTGACGTCACCGCTCACGTCGTCGGGCCGATCACCCCTGCCTCCCCGCCGGGCTGATCACCCCTGCCCTGACCATCACACGACCTGACCGGGAGTACGCCTCCGTGGCCACGTTCCTCTACAAACTCGGCCGGCTCGCCTTCCGGCGACGGCACTTCGTCGCCCTGATCTGGATAGCCCTGCTGACCATCGCGGGCGTCGGCGCGGCCTCCGCGCCGGCCGCCGGCTCATCCTCCTTCTCCATTCCCGGCGTGGAGGCACAGAAGGCCTTCGACCTGCTGGAGCAGCGCTTCCCCGGAGCCAGCGCCGACGGCGCCACCGCACGTGTCGTCTTCAAGGCGCCCGACGGCGAGAAGATGACCGACGCCGCCAACAAGGCGGCCGTCGAGAAGACCGTCAAGGAACTCGGCGACGGCTCCGAGGTCGTCTCCGTCAGCGACCCGTACACGACCAACGCCGTGAGCAAGGACGGCACGGTCGCCTACACCTCGGTCAAGTACGAGGTCTCGGCGGTCGAGTTGAAGGACTCCTCCAAGGAGGCCCTGGAAGCGACGGCGGACAAGGCCGAGGACAGCGGCCTGACGGTCGAGATGGGCGGTGACGCCCTGCAGGCCCAGGCCGAGCAGGAGGCCACCGGCGAGATCATCGGCCTCGCCCTCGCCGCGGTCGTCCTCGTCGTCACCCTCGGCTCGCTCGTCGCGGCCGGACTGCCGCTGCTGACGGCGATCATCGGGGTCGGCATCGGCGTCGCCACCATCACCTCCCTCGCCAGCGCGCTCGACCTCGGCGACACCACCTCCACCCTCGCCCTGATGATCGGCCTCGCGGTCGGCATCGACTACGCGCTGTTCATCGTCTCCCGCTACCGGACCGAACTGGCCGAGGGCAGGGATCGCGAGGAGGCGGTCGGCCGGGCCACCGGCACCGCGGGCTCTGCGGTGGTCTTCGCCGGCCTCACCGTGGTCATCGCCCTGGCCGGTCTCTCGGTCGTCGGCGTGCCGATGCTGACCAAGATGGGTCTCGCGGCGGCGGGTACCGTCGTCATCTCGGTCCTCATCGCCCTCACCATGGTCCCGGCACTGCTCGGCCACGCGGGCCGCATGGTCCGTCCGGCCGGTGAGAAGGGCAGGCTGCTCGGCCGCCGCAAGGCCGAGGAACCGGCTGCGGCCAGGCCCAACATGGGCGCCCGCTGGGCGAGCTTCGTGATCCGCCGCCCGGTGGCCGTCCTGCTGTTCGGCGTGCTCGGCCTGGGCGCGATCGCCCTCCCGGCCACCCAAATGGAACTGGGCCTGCCCGACGACGGCTCCCAGCCGACGTCCACCACCCAGCGCCGGGCGTACGACCTGCTGTCCGAGGGCTTCGGCCCCGGCTTCAACGGCCCCCTCATGCTCGTGGTCGACGCCAAGGACAGCGCGGACCCCCAGTCCGCGGCCACCGCGGTGACCGACGAGGTCAAGGACCTCGAGGGCGTCGTGAGCGTCACCCCCGCGACCTTCAACAAGGCCGGCGACACCGCGATGATCACGGTGATCCCGGACTCCAAGCCGTCCTCGAAACAGACCGAGGACCTCGTGCACACCATCCGGGGCGTCGGCGCCGGCGTGACGGCCGACACGGACGCGAAGGTGCTGGTCACCGGCACCACCGCGATGAACATCGACTTCTCGCAGAAGCTCACCGACGCCCTGGTCCCGTACCTGGCCCTGGTGGTCGGCCTCGCCTTCCTGCTCCTGATCGTCGTCTTCCGCTCGATCCTCGTGCCCCTGAAGGCGGCCCTCGGCTTCCTGCTCAGCGTGCTGGCCGCGCTCGGCGCCGTCGTCGCGGTCTTCCAGTGGGGCTGGCTGGCGAGCCTCCTCGGCGTCGAGGAGACCGGCCCCATCATGTCGATGATGCCGATCTTCTTGGTCGGTGTGGTCTTCGGTCTGGCGATGGACTACGAGGTGTTCCTCGTGACCCGCATGCGCGAGGCGTACGTCCACGGCGAGAGCCCGAGCCAGGCCGTGGTGACCGGCTTCAAGTACAGCGCCCGGGTCGTCGCCGCCGCCGCGGTCATCATGATCGCCGTCTTCTCCGGCTTCATCGGCTCCAGCGAGTCGATGATCAAGATGATCGGCTTCGGCCTCGCGATCGCCGTCTTCTTCGACGCGTTCGTCGTCCGCATGGCGATCGTCCCGGCGGTTCTGGCCCTGCTCGGCAAGAAGGCCTGGTGGCTGCCGAAGTGGCTGGACCGCGCCCTGCCCAACGTGGACGTCGAGGGCGAGGGGCTGCGCGCGCGGACCGGGACCACGCCCCGGGACGAGGACAAGGAGCTGGTACGCACCTGACGTACCGCTTCTGAAAGACCGCCGGTGAGGGCTCCGTGGGGACGGGGTGCCCTCACCGGCTTCTTTCGTTGTGACCCACTTTCGGGTGAGGCGCGATCCGCGGGAGGGCCGGGAGGGTAGATGTGACAACGACTCAGTGCGTTCAGTACATAGATGGACAGAGAATCCGACTGTCACCGAAATATGGATGATTCGTAACGTCAGGCGCCAATCGGGCACTCGGGGACGCGTGTGGTGGTCAAGTGTGGGTTCTGCGGCCGATGTGGTCGCGACCCGCACAAAGCAAGGAGACCTTGTGTCCGCTTCCGTTGTTTCCGCCCGTAGCCTGGCCGCCGCCTCGCTCGCGGCCGCTGCCGTGATCGGGGCCGTGGCGTTCCCGGCGTCCGCCGCCGGCCACCCGCGCTTCGACCGGCCGAAGGTGGAGATCAGCGCCGTGCAGTACGACGCGCCGGGCCGTGACGACCGCTCCAACCACTCCCTGAACAAGGAGTGGGTGGAGCTGACCAACACCACCCGCCACGCGATCAACCTGGACGGGTGGGAGCTGTCGAACGAGGACGGCGACACCTACACCTTCGGCCACTACCGCCTGGCCCCCCGCGGCACCGTCCGGATCCACACCGGTGAGGGCCACGACACCCGAACCGACCTGTTCCAGGACCGCCACCGGGAGGTGTGGGACAACCGCTCCGACACCGCCACCCTGCGCAACGACCGCGACCGCCTCGTCGACGAGGAGTCGTGGGGCCACCGCCGCCACCACCACGACGGAAACCGCCACCACGGCGGCGACTGGCGCCACGGTGGTGACCGCCACCACGGTGGAGACCGCCACGGCAGCTGGGGCCGGTAGCGGCTGAGCATCGTGCCTAGAGGACGGCGCGTCCGACCTTCCCGGTCGGGCGCGCCGCCGTTTTTCGTCCCTGCGGTATGGCACCATCCGGGCTCAGGCGCTCACGCCGGGGGAAATCCCCGGCCTTCATCGAGAAAGCGCGGGGGATATGCGTACGCCGGAACTCCACCGGTTCAGGAGCGTGGGGGAATGAGCACTCGGGTACGGATACACCACGTCCGGCTGGGTGGCGACGAGTTCCGGGTGATCCGGGCGGACCCGGCCCCCGGACGGCTGGCGCTGCGCGACGACCGGCACTGGCTGTCGATGTACGCCGACCGGGACGGCGCGGCCCGGCTCGTCGCCCTGTGGGCGCTGGCCACCCGGTCCGCCAGATCGCTGGTGTACCTGCCGATCCGGGCCTACCCCGCCCCCGAGGGCGTCGTCGGCGACGGCGCTCCGGTCTCGCTGGACCTGGTCCTGGTCCACCACAGCCTGCAGTTTCCGACCGCGTCGTGGAAGCGGATCCGAGCCGGCCTCGGTGCCGGCAAGCCCCACACCGCGACCACCCCGGACCAGGACTTCCCCGACGAGGCGGCCATCGACCACGACAGGCGCCACCACCGCGAGTACCGCGACCACCTCGCCTTCGACATCGCCGCGCACACCCTCTTCGTCGTGGGCAGTTCCCGCGCGTTCCGTGAACACGGCACCGCGCTGCGCGGCCTGGTCGACGAGGCCCCGTCGTATCCGCACCGCCACCCGAACGCCGGGCACTTCTGCGTCGAACTCGGCACCGGCCGCCGGCCGCACGCCCAGTCGCGGCGCCAGGTGCCCGCCCGTCTGCACATCCAGTACTCCGGCAACTGGCGAGTGTGACGACGGCGTTCAGTCGAGGATCGCGGTGGCCTCGATCTCGACCAGGTGCTCGGGGGTGTGCAGGGCCGCGACGCCCAGCAGCGTGGCGGGCGGGACCGGCGTGACGCCCAGCCTCGCGAACGCCCGCCCGGCGCCCTCCAGGAACAGCGGCATCTTGTCGGGCGTCCAGTCGACGACGTACACGGTCATTTTCGCGACGTCGTCGAAGGAGGCACCCACCTCGGCCAGGGCGATGCCGACATTGACGTAGCACTGCTCGACCTGCGCGGCGAGGTCGCCTTCGCCGACCGTGGCGCCGTCCGCGTCCCATGCGACCTGCCCGGCCAGGAAGACCAGCTTCGAACCGGTCCCGACCGACACCTGCCGGTAGGCGTCGATCTTCGGCAGTCCGCTCGGGTTGACCAGGGTGATGGGCATGTTGCTCTGCCTTCCGTGCTCTCTTGTGGTTACTGGGGAACCATAGGAGAGTGGACTCTGACACGGAAGAACGCACTTTTTGGTGACTGGAGAACCTGATAGTGACCAAGCAGTTCAGCGGCTCGCCGGAGGAAGTGGCGGACCTCAGGCGCGCGGACTCCCTGGCCCGCGAGATCTTCTCGGACGTGGCCAACAAGTGGGCGCTCCTGATCATCGAGGCCCTCGGCGAACGCACCCTCCGTTTCAACGAGTTGCGCAAGGAGGTCGAGGGCGTCAGCCACAAGATGCTCACCCAGAACCTGCGCATGCTGGAACGCAACGGCCTGGTGGCGAGGAAGGTGCATCCGACCGTGCCGCCACGCGTCGAATACACCCTCACCGAGCCGGGCAAGGGGCTGCGGGCCACGGTCGACGGGATGTGTGCCTGGACCCAGCGGCACCTCGGTCACATCGAGTCCTCGCGCACTCGGTTCGACGCCCCGGAACCGGACCATCCCCTGCCGTAACCACGTCGCGTGGCCCTTGCAGCGACCGCTAGCGTGCCCTGCATGACGACGACTGCCGGCGCCCATCCCCGTTTCGTCGAGGCCCTCCACGACCTCGGGCTCGAGGACCTGCACTCCCGGGTCCGCCGCTTCCCGGACGCGACCCGCACCGCCGCCGAGGCCGCCGCCGCGATCGGGTGCGGGCTGAGCGAGATCTGCAAGTCGCTGGTCTTCACGGCGGACGGGGAGCCGGTGCTGGTGCTGATGGACGGGGCCTCAAGGGTCGACGTCGAGCTGGTGCGGAAGGAACTCGGGGCGCAGAAGGTGACCAGGGCCGCCGCCGACGTCGTACGGGAGACGACCGGGTATGCCATCGGGGGCGTGCCGCCGTTCGGGCACCGCACGCGCACCCGGGTCCTCGCCGACCGGAGTCTGCTCGCGCACGACGTGGTGTGGGCCGCCGCCGGGAATCCGCACGCCGTGTTCCCCATCGCCCCCGACGCCCTCGTCGAACACGCCGCCGCCACCCTCGTGGACGTCCGTGAGCGCACCTCGTGACGCTGCAGGTCACGGCGGCCGTTCTGCTCGCCGCGGTCACACACGCCGGCTGGAACGCCATCGCCCACCGCATCACCGACAAGCTGGTCGGCTTCACGCTGATCTCCGGCGGGGGCATGCTCATCGGGCTCGCCCTCGCGCCCTTCGTCGACTTTCCGGCGGCCGCGGCATGGCCGTACCTGCTCACCTCCGCCGTCATCCACATCGCCTACTACGCCCTGCTGATGCGGTCCTTCCGGCTCGGTGACTTCGGTCAGGCCTATCCCATCGCCCGCGGCTCCGCGCCCCTCGTCGTCACCGTCCTCGCCGCCGTCTTCGCGCACGAGGTCCCCGACGGCTGGGCGGCCGCCGGCATCGCGCTGTCCTGCGCGGGACTGACCGGGGTCGCCCTGTGGGGGCTGCGCGGGCGGCGGCCCGACCGGGCGGCGATCGGCGCCCTGTTCTTCAAGGAGCGCTTCGGCGCGCCCCGCGTCGCCGCCGCCGGCCTGCTGGTCCTCGGCATCGGCCTGATGCTGCACGCCGGTTGACCGGCGAGATCGTGATCGCCGACACGATGGGCCTGCCGCCCGACGACCTGGACGCCTACTTCCGGCGCATCGGCTGGGGCGGCGACCGCCGACCGGACGCGGCCACCCTTCGGGGGGTGCATCGGGCCCACGTCCGGTCCCTTCCCTTCGAGAACCTGGATCCGGTGCGCGGTGTCGTCCCCTCCCTCGCGCTCGGCGACCTGGTCGCCAAGCTCGTACGGGGACGGCGCGGTGGTTACTGCTTCGAGCAGAACACGCTGCTCGCGGGTGCCCTGGTGGCGCTCGGGCTCGGGGTGACGCGGCTGGCGGCGCGGGTCGTCCTGGGTGGGGGGCGCGTCGAGGACCGGCCGCTGACGCACATGGTGCTGCTGGTCGAGGTACCCGGCCAGCCGGGACGTCCTCACCTCGCCGACGTCGGCTTCGGTTCCCCCGGCGCGCTGCTGGAGGCGATTCCGCTGGCCGTGGGCGAGGAGTACGCCGTCGGCGGGCGCCGGCACCGGCTCGTCCACGTTCCCCGCCGCGGGCCACTGGAACTGTGGGCCCTGGAGTTCCGTACGGGAGCGGTCTGGCAGGCGCAGTACGTCTTCACCCTCGCACCCTTCGAGAAGCCCGACTTCGAGGTCGCCAACTGGCACATCGCCACCCACCCCCGTTCCCCGTTCAGAAGCCGCCCCCGCATCCAGCACCTGACCCCCGACGGCCACCTCTTCCTCGACGGCCGCCGTCTCGTGCGCGTCCGCGCCGACGGCACCGTCACCGAGCGGGAACTCACCGATGAGGCGGAGGCGCGCAGGATCTGCGACGAGGAGTTCGGGATCGACGTACCGGAGAGCACGGTTCTGTTGTCCTGACTCCGCGTGGGTGCGGTCGCCCGCCCGAAGGAGCACCCTGGAAGCAGGAGTTCCGGAGGTGATCGACATGACGATGCACACCGCTGTGGGATGGCACGTCGAGCTGGAGTTCAAGGAGGACGATCAGCACACGAGCGCGGCCGCGCTGGTCCGTCTGCCCGACGGGACCGAGGTACGGGCCCACGGGCACGCCAGCCGGCACCGGGTGGACGCCAACCAGCCCCGGGTCGGCGAGGAGATCGCGGGCGCCCGCGCCCTCAACGAACTCGCCATGCAGTTGTTGACCAAGGCCCACGGGGAGATCGACGACGCCTCGGGCCGGACGTCTCATCCCATCAACGTCTGAGGATCAACTGGCTGAAGATCAACGTGTAGGGATCAACGCATATACGGCAACGTATCGAGATCAACATGTAGCGATCAACATGTGGAGATCAACGGATGACGAGGTACACGGCTCAACCCGTGGCCGCCGTCCGTAGCGCCCGCAGCAGTGCCTGGGCCCGCGGGTCCGCCGTGACGCTCGTCCGGAAGCCGTTGGTCACATAGCCGAAGGCGATACCGGAGTCGGGGTCGGCGAGGCCGAGCGCGCCGCCGCGGCCCGGGTGGCCGAAGGAGGCGGGGGAGAGCAGCGGGGACGCCCCGCCGTGCAGCATGTGGCCGAGGCCGAACCGGGTGTTCACCACGAGCACCCGGTCGGGTCCCCGCGACTCCTCGGCGCGCGCCAGCTCCACCGTCTCCGGTGTGAACAGCCGCACCCCGCCCTCCACTTCGCCGATCAGCGAGGCGTAGAAGCGGGCCAGACCGTCGGCGGTGGCGATGCCGTTGGAGGCGGGGAGGGCGGCCGCGCGGTAGGCGGGGTCGTTCTCGTCGGGCAGGGGGGTGATCGCGGCGAAGGCGCGGCGGGTGAGGGAACGGGGGTCGGCGTAGGCGTCGGCGACGGACCGCTTGGGGCGGGCCCGCAAGCCCCCCGCCGGCGTCGGCGCGTCCACCTGCCCGACGCGCCCCACGCGCGCGCTCTGCGCCGCCGGCAGCCCCAGCCACAGGTCGGCGCCGACCGGCCCGGAGATCTCGTCGGCGATCCACTCGCCGATGCCCCGGCCCGTGACCCGCCGCACCAGCTCACCCGTCAGCCAGCTGTACGTCTGCGCGTGGTACCCGTGGTCGGTCCCCGGCTCCCAGGCGGGCGCCTGCGCCGCGACCGCGGCCGCGCCGAGGTCGGGGTCGGCCGCCTCGGCGGGCGTCAGCGGCCGGTCCAGGACGGGCACACCCGCGCGGTGCGCGAGCAGATGCCGGACCAGCGTCCGCTCCTTGCCCGCCGCCTTGTACTCGGGCCAGTACGCCCCGACGGGCGCGTCGAGGTCGAGCTGCCCGCGCTGGTGCAGCAGCAGGAGTACGGCGGCGGCGACGCCCTTGGTCGCGGAGCGCACGATCTGCGCGGTGCCGTGCTCCCAGGGAGCCGCGCCGTCGACGTCCCGCGTCCCGGCCCACAGGTCGACGACCTTGTGGCCGTCCCGGTAGACGGCCACCGCCGCCCCGCGGTCCCCGAGGGACGCGAAGTTCCCCGCGAACGCCTCACGTACCGGTTCGAACCCGTCGGCCACCGTGCCGTTCACGACCACTTCCACGACGGGTCCTCTCCCTCGCTTGTGACAGTGAGTGAAACACAGGCATGCGGCCTGGGATTCCTCAGCCCAGCAGGATCGTCACGTCGATGTTGCCGCGGGTGGCGTTCGAGTACGGGCAGACCTCGTGCGCCGCGTCCACCAGTTTCGCGGCGAGGCCGGCGTCCATGACGGGGAGCGAGACGCTGAGGGCGACGGCCAGCCCGTAGCCCTTGCTCTTGTTCGGGCCGATCCCCACCTTCGCGGCCACCGTCGACCCGGTCAGGTCGTAGCCCGCCCGGTTGCCGACGAGAATCAGCGCGTTGTGGAAGCAGGAGCTGTAGCCGGCCGCGAAGAGCTGCTCCGGGTTGGTGCCGTTGCCGTCGCCGCCCAGCGCCGGCGGCATCGCCACCTTGAGCTCGATCTGCCCGTCCTGGCTGGTCACATACCCGTCGCGGCCTCCGTGCGCGGTCGCCTCGGCGACGTACATGATCTTCGTCGGACGGGTGTCGACGGCGGTGTCTTCGGTCACGGCGGGACCTCCCCCAGAAACTTGCCCGATTACATCGTGCACAAGGTACCGGCCGGTACGGAGGCGTGCGGCTACCAGGGGGTAGTAACCACGGGTAACCCCGGCTCGGGGCTACCGCGTGCGGTTCGCCGCCGCGTGCGCCCTCTCCGCGAGCCCCCACAACTCCTCACGCAACCGCACGACCTCCGCCGCCTCCAGCCCTGTCGCCGCGAGCAGAGCGCCGGGCACGCGCGCCGCGCGCTCCCGCAGTTCCTCGCCGCGCCCGGTGCACCTGACCAGCACCGAGCGCTCGTCGTGCGCCGCGCGCTCCCGGCGCACCAGCCCCGCCGCCTCCAGTCGCTTCAGCAGCGGAGACATCGTGCCGTAGTCGAGCCGGAGCGCGTCGGCCAGCGCCTTCACGGTCGTCTCGCCGCGCTCCCACAGCGCCAGCAGCACGAGGTACTGCGGATAGGTGATGCCGAGCTCGTCGAGGAGCGGGCGGTAGGCGGACGTCACCGCGCGCTGGGCCGCGTACAGCGCGAAGCACAGCTGGTCGTCGAGCAGCAGCGAGCCCTCGGTCTCCTGGTTCGTCACGCGCCCATTGTCACCGAGCGCGGGTCGAAGCCGAAGGGCAGCTCCAGGCGGTGGGTGCGCATGAGGGTGTCGTCGGCGAGCAGCTCGCCGGTGCGTCCGTCCGCCGCGATCACGCCCTCGCTGAGGATCAGGGAGCGCGGGCACAGCTCCAGGGCGTACGGCAGGTCGTGGGTGACCATCAGGACGGTGACGTCCAACGAGCGCAGGATGTCCGCGAGTTCGCGGCGCGAGGCGGGGTCGAGATTGGAGGACGGCTCGTCCAGGACGAGGATCTCGGGCTCCATCGCCAGCACCGTCGCGACGGCCACCCGGCGGCGCTGGCCGAAGGAGAGGTGGTGCGGCGGCCGGTCCCGGAACCCGGACATGCCGACCCGCGCGAGCGCCTGGTCGACCCGTTCCTCCAGCTCGGCGCCCTTCAGTCCGGCCGCCGCCGGCCCGAACGCCACGTCCTCGCGCACCGTCGGCATGAACAGCTGGTCGTCCGGGTCCTGGAAGACGATGCCGACCTTGCGGCGGATCTCGGCCATGTGCCGCTTGCCGACGGGCAGTCCGGCGACCGTCACCGTGCCCGCGCCGCCGGTCAGGATGCCGTTGAGGTGCAGCACGAGGGTCGTCTTGCCGGCGCCGTTCGGTCCGAGCAGCGCCACCCGTTCCCCGCGTGCGATCGAGAAGTCCACGCCGAACAGGGCCTGGTGGCCGTCGGGGTAGGCGAAGGCGAGGCCGGAGACCTCGAGAGAAGGAGTCACAGCACCCATCCCAACACGCAGACGACGAGGGCGGCGACGGGGAGGGCGAGTGCGTACGACCACTGCGCCCGGGACGCGGTCACCTCGTCGATCACGGGCATCGAACCGGCGTACCCCCGGCTGACCATGGCCAGGTGCACCCGCTCCCCGCGCTCGTAGGAGCGGATGAAGAGGGCGCCCGCCGACTTCGCGAGCACCCCCCAGTGCCGGACGCCCCGCGCCTCGAAACCGCGCGACTCGCGCGCGATCCGCATGCGCCGCATCTCGTCGGTGATGACATCGCCGTAGCGGATCATGAAGGACGCGATCTGCACGAGCAGAGGCGGCAGTTTCAGGCGTTGCAGGCCGAGGAGGAGTTCCCGCAGCTCCGTGGTGGCCGCCAGGAGGACGGAGGCGGCGACACCGAGGGTGCCCTTGGCGAGGACGTTCCAGGCGCCCCAGAGGCCGTTGACGCTGAGCGACAGCCCCAGGACGTCCACCCGCTCCCCCTCCGCCACGAACGGCATCAGCACGGCGAAGGCGACGAACGGCACCTCGATCAGCAGCCGCTTCAGCAGGAAGCCGGCCGGCACGCGCGCGTGGTACGCGACGCAGCCGAGCAGGACGGCGTACAGGCCGAACGCCCACATCGCCTCCCGCGGAGTCGACACCACGACCACCACGAAGGCGAAGGCCGCGGCGAGTTTCGTGTGCGGAGGCAGACCGTGCACGGGCGAGTGCCCGTGCCGGTAGAGCCTGTGCGCGTGTCCGGCACCCATGCCGTCAGACGTTCTCTACGGCGGTGGGGGACGCGTCGGCCGTACGGCGCCGGCGGACCGCCCAGAAGACGGTGCTGCCCGCGACGACGGTCACGCCGACACCGATCACGCCCGCGAGGCCGCCGGACAGGCGGGCGTCGGTCACGTCCTTGATGCCGTAGTCGGCGAGCGGGGAGTCGGCGGACGCGTGCTTCTCGGCCTTCTTGTCGATGCCGTGGTCGGCGGCGACCTTCTCCAGGCCGTCGGGGTTCGCGGAGGCGTAGAAGCTGACGAAGCCGGCCAGGACGAGGGAGGTGACGAGACCGGTCACCCACAGGGTGCGGCGGGAGGTGCGCGCCGCCACGGGCGCCGTGCGCGCCCCGTCGGGCGCGGGCGCGTCGACGAGGGCGCCGTTCACCCGCAACTGGAGCTTCCGCCGCAGGCCGCGTGCCCCGTACACGAGGTCCGGCCGTACGGCGATCACGGCGCCCACCGTCAGCGCGGTGATCGCGGCCTCGCCGATGCCGATCAGGACGTGCACACCGACCATCGCGGTGGCGACCTTGCCGATCGCCACGTCGGTGGTGCCGCCGATCCAGTAGAGGAGCGTGAAGACCCCGGCCGCGGCGGGCACGGACAGCAGGGCGGCGACGAAGGACGCGGCGGTGACGGACCGTCGGGTGCGCGGCAGGATCCTCACCAAGGTGCGGAAGACGGCGTACGCGACGACCGTCGTCACGATCGCCATGTCGGTGATGTTCACGCCGAGCGCGGTGAGACCGCCGTCGGCGAAGAGGATGCCCTGCATCAGCAGGACCACGGACACGCACAGGACACCCGTGCAGGGGCCCACGAGTATCGCGGCGAGCGCGCCGCCCAGCAGATGGCCGCTGGTTCCCGCCGCGACGGGGAAGTTCAGCATCTGCACGGCGAAGATGAAGGCGGCCACCAGGCCGGCCAGCGGTGCCGTCCGCTCGTCGAGCTCACGGCGCGCGCCGCGCAGGCTCACGGCGATGGCGCCCGCGGCGACGACTCCGGTCACGGCGGAGGTCGGGGCGTTGATGAATCCGTCGGGTACGTGCACCGTTCGATGATAGTGGCTTAATGCGAATAGTTCGCAAGAGCGAGAAGCTCGTGCGTTTCCTGTGTATCGCACATGTGAGATAGCCCTGCCTCGGAAGGGCGCATTCCGGAAAATATGCGACATTGGGAGGGGGTCGAGCTCACAGCTCACCCACAGATCACGCAGAGTGAGAGGGCCGGTCGATGTCCGTAATCGAGCAGTACGCGCGAGCCCACATCGTCACCGACGCGGACCCCCTCACGGAGGAACACGCGGCCGTCCCTGTCGTCCTGCGCTACGACCCGGACGACGACCCCCGCTCGGTGCGCGTCGGCCTCCCCGGCCGGCACGAGTGGA
The DNA here is from genome assembly GCF_044465285.1 of Streptomyces sp. NPDC049687. Lineage (NCBI taxonomy): Bacteria > Bacillati > Actinomycetota > Actinomycetes > Kitasatosporales > Streptomycetaceae > Streptomyces > Streptomyces sp. NPDC049687. The sequence goes on along the minus strand of NZ_JBITLN010000007.1, from coordinate 185,886 downwards.
CCTTCCCCCGCGCGCTCCTCGAACAGGGCCTGCGCGCCCCCGTCGGCACCGGGGACGTCCGCGTGTGGCCGCTGGGCCGCGTCCAGGCCGTGGTCGAGTTCCACTCCGCGCACGGGGTGTCCGTCGTCCAGTTCGAGTCGAAGGCCCTCCTGCGCTTCCTGCGCCGCACCTACATGGCGGGCCAGCCGGTCACCCACTGACCGCGCTCAGCCGCCCATCCGCAGCAGGGACGCCACGATCGGGCCCGCCGTGTCGCCGCCGTGGCCGCCCGCCTGGACGACACCCGCCGCCGCGAGGTCGCCGCGGTAGGCGGTGAACCAGCCGTTCGGCTTGGACTGGCCGTCGACCTCCGCCGAGCCCGTCTTCGCGCCGTCGTCGGGGCCCAGCCCGGACATCGCCTCGGCGGCGGTGCCGTACGCGGCGGTGTAGTTCATCAGCTCCCGCAACTGCGACAGCGTGGCCGAGGACATCGTGCGTGAGGCCGTCGCCACGGCGCGGTCGTCGACCGAGGGCGACACCAGGTACGGCTGGTGGAAGGCGCCCGACTTCACCGTCGCGGCGACCGACGCCATGTTCAGCGGGTTCATCCGCACCCCGCCCTGGCCGATCAGGGAGGCCGCCATCTGGGCCGCCGACTGCACCGGCACCGAGCCGTCGAAGGTGGGCACGCCGATCGCCCAGTTGTTCATCGACAGGCCGAACACCTGCTGCGCCTGCTTGGTCAGGCTGTCGTTGTCCAGGTCGGGCGCCTGGCTGATGAAGGCCGTGTTGCAGGAGCGGGCGAAGCTCGCCTTGAAGGTGCCGCCGGTGATCTTGAAGTCGTCGTCGTTGTGGAACTTCCAGCCGCCGTAGGTGAACGTCTTCGGGCACGGGTGCACCTTGTCCGCCGACGCCAGCCCCTTCTCGATGAGCAGCGACGACGTGATGACCTTCATCGTGGAGCCGGGCGCGAGGGAGCCGTTGAAGGCGGTGTTGAAGCCGTGGTTGGTGTTCGCCACGGCGAGGATCTCGCCGGTGGAGGGGCGCAGGACGACGACGGACGCGCGCGCGGTCTTCGCGACCTGCTGCTCGGCGGCGGCCTGCAGGGTCGGGCTCAGCGTCGTCTTCACCGTGCCCGGGGTGCCCTTGCTGAGCTCCAGGAGCGTCTTGTCGGAGGACTTCTTCGCCTTCGACGCCTTGCCGCGCGCCACCCGCAGCTCGACGCCCGCCGTCCCGCCCGCCTTCTTGCCGTACTTCTCGCGCAGTCCGTCCAGCACGGTGCCCAGGGACGGGTACTTGGCCGCGGTGATCTCGCCGCCGTCGCGGTCCAGCGCCTTGACCGGGGGGTCGCCCGCCTCACCGGTCACCAGGGTGTCCCCGTCGGCCAGAGCGGGGTGCACCACGGACGCGTGCCAGTCGACCAGCGGCTTGCCGTTCTTCGCCCGTACGACGGTCAGCGCGCTCTCGTACGAGAGCGGCTTGCTGACCTTCTTGTACGTCACCGTGGCCTTGACGGAGAAGGGCACCTTGCCGCCGGTGCGCGTGCCGGCCGTGAGGGTGACGTCCGTGATGTGGGCGTCCTTGGTGTAGCCGGTGAGCAGGGCGGAGGCGGCGGTGGAGTCGTCGGTCACGGCGGCCGCCCGCGTCACCTCGCCCCGCTGCCAGGCCGTCAGGAACGTCTGCGCGGTGCTGGTGACCTCGGCCGCCGACGGCGGGCCGCTCTTGACGACCAGCTTCTTCCCCGCCGAGCCGTCCTCGGCCGCGGCACCGCCGTCGTAGAGGGCGTAGACACCGAACCCGGCACCGCCGACGACGACGGCGATCATGCCGCCGACGACGGCGGGCCGCCGCTTGCTGCGCCGCTCGTCGACGCGCCTTCTCTTGCCCACTGCCCTGATCCTCCGGATCCCCAGGGGCTGGGGCCCCCTGCCGCCCACGCCCCGCTGCCCTCGTTGCCCTCACTCACCCCAACGACGGCAACCACCCTAGAGTCCCGTGCTGTGGGGGTGACGTCACGTGTGACGTCAGCCACCCACCTGTTACAGACCTGAACCGGCGGCTTGGGGGATCCGTCATCCGGCCCGCAGGACCTCCGCGACGATCGGGCCGGACGCGTCGACGCCGTGGCCGCCGTCCTGGACCATGGCCGCGGCGGACACGTCGTCGCGGTACCCGGTGAACCAGCTGTTGGACTTCGTCTGGCCGTCGACCTCGGCGGAGCCGGTCTTCGCGCCGATGCGGCCGCTCAGCCTGGACATCACACCGGCCGCGGTGCCGCTGGTGGCGGTGCGGTTCATCATGGCGCGCAGTTGCGCCACGGTGCTCGCCGACAGTCCCCGCGCGTGTGCCAGTTCACGGTCGTCGAGGCTCCGCGGCACGATCACCGGCTGGCGGAAGGCGCCCGTCATCGCGGTCGCCGTCACCGAGGCCATGTTCAGCGGGTTCATCTGGACCTGGCCCTGTCCGATCAGGTTGGCCGCGGTGTCGGGGCCGCCGGAGGCGGGGACGGAGCCGTCGAAGGAGGGGATGCCGGTCTTCCAGTCGAGCCCGATGCCGAAGCGGTCCCTGGCCTCGTTGGTGAGGGAGTCGACCTTCACCTCGTCGGCGAACTTCACGAACGCGGTGTTGCAGGAGCGGGCGAAGCTCTCCGAGAGGGTCGCGTTCTCGTTCGGGGGCATGTTCTTGATGTTGTGGAAGGTCTGGCTCTCCGAGACGGCGGTGGGCGGACAGGGCGCGGGCCCGTTCGCGGTGGTGAGGCCGGTGTCGATGAGGGTGGCCGCGCTGATGATCTTCATGGTGGAGCCGGGCGCCACCTCCCCGAGGAACGCGGCGTTCCAGCCGTCGGCGCGGTTGTTGGCGACCGCCAGCACCTCGCCGGTGCTCGGTTTGACGGCCACCACCGACGACTCGGCGTACTTCTTCACCGCCTTCTCCGCGGCCGCCTGCACGCCCGCGCTGAGCGTGGTGGGCAGCTTGCCCGCCTTGCCCTTCGCCAGGGTCAGCAGCGGGGTGTCCGCGGTGTCCGGGGTGGCGTGGCGGATCGCCAGCTCGATGCCCGCCGTACCGCCCGCCCTGTCGCCGTACTTGGAGCGCAGTTCGTCCAGGATCGGCCCGAGCGACGGGTACTTCTCCTTGGTCAGCACGTTGCCGTCGCGGTCCACGGCCTCGATCGGCGGCGCCGACGCCTCGCCCGTGACCAGGGTGTCGTCCATGTCCTTCAGCTCGGGATGGACGACCGACGGCTGCCAGTCCACCAGCGCCTTCCCGGTGGTGACCCCGCGGACCACGGTGAGCTCGCTCTTGTAGTCGAGGGGCTTCGACTTGCCCCCGTAGGACACCGTTGCCCTGACCGTGTACGGCACGCTGTTCCCGGCCGCCGCGCCGGGTGTGATCTTCACCTGGGTGATGTGCGCGCTCTCGCCGTACGAGGTCAGCAGCGGCTCCGCCTTCTGCGCGTTGTTGGTGAGGTCGGCCGCCGTGGCGGCCTCGCCCTTCTCCCAGGCCGCGAAGAACTTGGTGGTCGTGTCCTTCACCTCGGACGCGCTCGGCGGCCCGGTCCGCACCGGCGCGGGCCCCCCGTCCGCCCCCGAATCGCCGCCTCCGCCGCCGCTCAGCGCGTTCACGATGTTGAAGGCGCCATAGCCGGCCCCGCCCACCATCACGGCGAGCACCGAGCCGACTATCGCCGCCTTTGCCCCCTTACGCATGTGCGACCCCTCCCCGTTGAACCCGTACGGGCCTTTCTGAACGCGTTCAGAAACCCCCTGCTTCGGCTCACAGTAAGCGCAAAGAGTGATGCGCGGGGCCCCAGTTTCCGGAATCGTTAGCCCTGGGTGTCCAACCACATACGTGAACACGGGCTGCTGACCAGAATGACGGCCCCGCACCTGCACCGAGCCGCTCCCACTCGGGCAGGCCTAGACCCACGTATCGATCCACATCCGTGACCGCCACTGGTCGATCGGGATCGCCTGGCCCGTGAACAGCGGCCAGAAGTAGATGAAGTTCCAGGCGACCAGCAGAACCAGGACGCCCGCCCCGGTCGCTCCCGCCACGCGGCGCGTGTCGGAGGAGCCCGGGGGGCCGACGAGGGCGCCGATCATCATCGCCACCGCCAAGCACAGGAACGGCAGGAAGACGACGGCGTAGAAGAGGAAGATCGTGCGCTCCTGGTACATGAACCAGGGGAGGTACCCGGCCGCGATGCCGCAGGCGATCGCGCCCGCGCGCCAGTCACGGCGGAACAGCCAGCGCCACAGGACGTACAGGATCGCGAAGCAGGCCGCCCACCACAGGACCGGGGTACCGATCGCGAGGACCTCGCGCGCGCACTTCCCGCCCGCGTCCGTGGGGCAGCCGTCCGTGCCGGGCGAGGGGGACTCGTAGAAGTACGAGACCGGGCGGCCCAGTACGAGCCAGCTCCACGGGTTCGACTGGTAGTTGTGCGGCGAGGTCAGGTGCGTGTGGAACTCGTACACCTCGTGCTCGTAGTGCCACAGGCTGCGCCACCAGTCCGGGAACAGCCACGTCCAGCTGCCGCCCTTGCCGTCGGTGGCCGCCCAGTTGCGGTAGTAGCCGCCCGAGCCGTCGGCGGGGGAGAGGATCCAGCCCGTCCACGACACCAGGTAGGTGACGAGGGCGACCGGGACGGTGGCAAGGAACGTCAGGCCCGTGTCGTGCTTCAGTACCGCCCGGTAGGGGTGGCGGGCGCCCGCCACCTTGCGGGAGCCGACGTCCCACAGCAGGGTCATGAGGAGGAACGCGGCCATGATGTAGAGCGCGTTCCACTTCGTGCCGATGGCCAGCCCGAACATCAGGCCGGCCGCCCAGCGCCAGGGACGCAGGCCGAGGCGCGTGGTCTCCGCGATGTGCGCGTCGGGGCGGCGGCGGCCGTCCACGTCCGGCGGCAGGGCCGCCGCGAGCCTTTCCCGCGCCTTGTCGCGGTCCACGACCAGACAGCCGAACGCCGCCAGCACGAAGAACATCAGCACCCCGTCGAGCAGCGAGGTGCGGCTCATCACGAAGGCGAGTCCGTCCACGGCCATCAGCGCGCCCGCGAGGCAGCCCAGGAACGTGGAGCGGAAGATCCGGCGGCCGATCCGGCACAGCAGCAGCACGGAGAGGGTCCCCAGCAGGGCCGTCATGAACCGCCAGCCGAACGGGTCGAACCCGAACATCAGCTCGCCCAGACCGATCACGTACTTGCCGACCGGCGGGTGCACGACGTACGCCGCGTCCGTCGGAATGCCGACATGACCGCCCGAGGAGAGGATGAGGTCGTTGGCGTTCTTGCCCCAGTTGACCTCGAAACCGCGGTGGACGAGCGCCCACGCGTCCTTCGCGTAGTACGTCTCGTCGAATATCACCCGCTTCGGATTGCCCAGGTTCCAGAACCGGATCACGCCCGCCAACAGCGTGACCAGCAGCGGACCGCCCCAGCCAGACCAGCGCACGGTCCGGTCCACCCACACGGGCGGCAGCCCCAGCGTCTGCCACAACCGGGGGCTCGGCTGCACGTACGGCGGCACCAGCCGCTCCCGGACGTCGCCCACCGGCTCCGCCGCGTATCCGAACCGGCGCAGCCGTTGCTGCCACGACGACGGCCTCCGGTCATGCACGAGGTCGTGCCCGTCGTCGTGCGCTGTCTGGGCGGGCCGGTGGTCAGTGGAGCCCGTGGAGTCCATGGAGGACGCGGTACTGGTCACCGCGCCATCGTAGGGAACAGGTCTGTGTGAGTCCCGTGCATGGGCCCTACTCGATCGGGTAGGGCCCGCCCCCTGCGAGGATGGAAACGTGACAGTCGCCCCAGGAAACCCGTCCGGAACCACCCCCGGAACCCTCGTCCTCGCCGGTACGCCCATCGGTGACGTCTCCGACGCGCCGCCGCGGCTCGCCGAGGAGCTGACCGGTGCCGATGTCGTCGCCGCCGAGGACACGCGCCGGCTGCGCCGGCTGTCGCAGGCGCTGGGCGTGACGCCCAAGGGGCGTGTCGTGTCGTACTTCGAGGGCAACGAGTCGGCCCGTACGCCCGAACTCGTCGAGGAGCTGCTCGGCGGCGCGCGCGTGTTGCTCGTCACGGACGCCGGGATGCCGTCGGTCTCCGACCCGGGGTACCGGCTGGTCGCGGCGGCCGTGGAGCGGGACATCCGGGTGACCGCGGTGCCCGGTCCGTCCGCCGTGCTCACCGCGCTCGCGCTGTCCGGGCTGCCCGTCGACCGGTTCTGTTTCGAGGGATTCCTGCCGAGGAAGGCGGGGGAGCGGCTGTCGCGGCTGCGGGAGGTCGCGGAGGAACGGCGCACGCTCGTGTACTTCGAGGCGCCGCACCGGCTCGACGACACGCTGGCCGCGATGGCCGAGGTGTTCGGCACGGACCGGCGGGCCGCCGTGTGCCGGGAGCTGACCAAGACGTACGAGGAGGTCCGGCGCGGCCCGCTGGGCGAGCTGGTGGAGTGGGCGGCGCAGGGCGTGCGCGGCGAGATCACCGTCGTCGTCTCCGGGGCGCCCGAGCGCGGGCCCGAGGAGCTCGACGCGGCGGAACTGGTGCGGCGGGTCCGGGTGCGCGAGGAGGCCGGCGAGCGCCGCAAGGAGGCGATCGCGGCGGTCGCGGCGGAGGCCGGACTGCCCAAGCGCGAGGTGTTCGACGCGGTGGTGGCGGCGAAGAACGCGGGGGAGTTGTGACACAGGGGGAAGAGGGAGTGTGAGAGGGTTCACACCCGCTCTGAGCAGGGCGCATGTCGTATGAGCGTGCGCCCCATGTGCGGGCAAAGGGGGCCGGGCCTTAGGGCAAGGGACGCCCAAATCGGCTTCAACAGTGCACAGGTCGGATGCATTCGCCTCACGGTGAGGCGTCCACTGGGTTGCGGGACCCGACGGTCCCCTCCAGCGGACAACAGGAGCTGGCCATGAGTGAGATCACAGGGCACACCGGCCTTCGCAACGGGGCGACCGCCGTGGTCAACGAGTCGTATTCCTTCGCCTGCATGGGCTGCGGGCACGGCTGGGAACAGTCGTACGAGATCGAGCACCACACAGCGGGCGACGGCCATGAGTTCGTCAGGTACGTGGCGAACGGACAGGTGGTGCCCTCCCCGTTGAGCAGGCCCACCTGCCCCAACTGCGACAACCACGTCGTACGGATCATGCAGCCGGGGCGGGTCTCCTCGGTGCGCGTCGCCGCGCAGCGCACCCGCCATCAGGAAGCCGACGCGGCGCCGGAGCCGAAGGAGCCGCACCACTGGCACCTCTCCGATCTCCTGCACCCCTTCCACCGCAGGGCGAGCTGAGCGGAACGCACGGGCAGGCGGGCGTGCCTCTTTCGTAGGATCGGGGCATGCCTTCGAACGCCGACAAGAACGCCGCGCCGCCGCTCCCGGCACCCCTCGGGGTGCCGGTCGCCGACTCCCACACCCACCTCGACATGCAGTCGGGCACGGTGGAGGAGGGCCTCGCGAAGGCCGCGTCGGTGGGTGTGACCACGGTGGTGCAGGTGGGCTGCGACATACGGGGCTCGCGGTGGGCGGCCGAGACGGCGGCCGCGCACGAGAACGTCCACGCCACGGTGGCCCTGCACCCCAACGAGGCCCCGCGGATCGTGCACGGAGACCCCGACGGCTGGTCCCGGCAGGGAGCGCGTGAGCCGGGGGGCGCGGCGGCGCTCGACGAGGCGCTCGCCGAGATCGACCGCCTGGCCGCGCTTCCCCAGGTCAAGGGCGTCGGCGAGACGGGTCTCGACTACTTCCGCACCGGGCCCGAGGGCAAGGAGGCGCAGGAGCGCTCCTTCCGCGCCCACATCGAGATCGCCAAGCGGCACGGCAGGGCGCTGGTCATCCACGACCGCGACGCCCACGCGGACGTCCTGCGGGTCCTGAAGGAGGAGGGCGCGCCCGAGCGCACCGTCTTCCACTGCTACTCCGGTGACGCCGAGATGGCGGAGACCTGCGCCCGCGCCGGCTACTTCATGTCCTTCGCCGGCAACGTCACCTTCAAGAACGCCCAGAACCTGCGCGACGCCCTCGCCGTCGCCCCGCTGGAGCTGCTCCTGGTGGAGACCGACGCCCCCTTCCTCACCCCGGCGCCCTATCGCGGCCGGCCCAACGCGCCCTACCTGGTCCCCGTCACGGTGCGCGCCATGGCCGCCGTACGAGGCGTCGACGAGGACACCCTGGCGACGGCGCTCGCGGTCAACACCGCACGGGCGTTCGACTACTGACCTGTTCGAACACAACTCTGGGTAGCCGCGTCGCTTTGGAGAGTGACGGTCCCTCCGCTAGGTTCTGGGGGCCCGATCCGGACCCCGTCCCTGGAGCGTGTCGGCGTGAGCAACTCCCAGTACCTCGAGTACGAGCCGTACGGCGGCGCTGGACCGTACGTCGACCTGCACAACGCCGAGACGCTCGCCTACGGCGTGTACGCGGCCCCCGGGGCGTACGAGGAACGGCCGCCCTACGACGACCCGTACCGGCCCGCGTACGAGGAGGCCCCGCCGCCCGAGACGCTCCAGCTGCCGAAACCGTTGTTCCCCCAGCTGGGGGCAGCGATGCCCGCGGGGACGGACGGGCGGGCCGCGCGCCGGCGCAGGGCGCGGTCCGCCGAGCGCCAGGACTCCACCGTGCGCCGACTGCTCCCGCAGGCCCTCGTCGTCGCATTCCTCGCCGGCGGCACCACCGCCTTCGTCGCCGAGGACAAGGCCGTCGAGCTGAACGTCGACGGCAAGGCGCGCACGCTGCACACCTTCGCCGACGACGTCACCGAGCTGCTGGCGGACGAGGGCGTGGCGGTCGGCGCGCACGACGTGGTCGCGCCCGGCCCGGGCGCGACCCTGTCCAGTGGCGACGAGGTGGCGGTGCGCTACGGGCGTCCGGTACGGCTCACCCTGGACGGACAACGGCACCAGCTGTGGACGACGGCCCACACGGTGGAGGCGGCGCTCGAACAGTTCGGGGTGCGCGCGGAGGGCGCGTACCTCTCGCTCGCGCGCTCCCGGCGCATCGGGCGTGAGGGGCTCGCGCTGGACGTGCGCACCGAGCGCGCCGTGACGGTCATGGCCGACGGCAGGGCCCGCACCATCCGCACCAACGCGGCGACCGTGGCCGAGGCGGTCGAGGAGGCCGGGATCACCCTGCGCGGCCAGGACACCACCTCCGTGGCGCCCGGCAGCTTCCCGCGCGACGGGCAGACGGTCACCGTCCTGCGGATCACCGGCACCAAGGAGGTCCGTGAGGAGCCGATCCCGTTCGACGTGCGGCGCACCGACGACCCCTCCCTCTTCAAGGGCACGGAGGTCGTGGAGCGGGCCGGACAGCCGGGGCTGCGGCGGATCACGTACTCCCTGCGCACCGTCAACGGCGTACGGCAGAAACCGAGGCGGACCAGGACCGAGGTCGTGCGCGAGCCGCGCGCCCAGGTGGTCAAGGTCGGCACCAAGCCCCTGCCGAGGTCCGTGCGGGGCGCGGACGGCCTCAACTGGCGGGGGCTCGCGGCCTGCGAGTCCGGCGGCCGCCCCAACGCGGTCGACCCCTCCGGCACCTACGGCGGCCTCTACCAGTTCGACACCCACACCTGGCACACCCTCGGCGGCACCGGCCGCCCCCAGGACGCCCCCGCGGCAGAACAGACGCTCCGCGCGAAGAAGCTGTACGTACGCCGGGGCGCGAGCCCCTGGCCGCACTGCGGGGCACACCTGCACGGATAGCCCGCGCGGCCACCGGGCAACCGCGCCCACCGCGCCCCCGTACCCTTGTCCCGTGAGCAGCCCCGCCCCCGACGCCCTCCTCGGCCCCGCCGACATCCGCGAACTCGCCGCCGCCCTCGGTGTACGCCCCACCAAGCAGCGCGGCCAGAACTTCGTGATCGACGCGAACACGGTCCGCCGTATCGTCCGCACCGCACAGGTCCGCCCCGACGACGTGGTCGTCGAAGTCGGCCCGGGCCTGGGCTCCCTCACGCTCGCCCTGCTGGAGGTCGCCGACCGCGTCACCGCCGTCGAGATCGACGACGTGCTGGCCGCCGCCCTGCCCGCGACGATCACGGCGCGCATGCCGGAGCGCGCGGAGCGCTTCGCGCTGGTGCACTCCGACGCGATGCACGTGGCCGAACTGCCGGGCCCCGCCCCGACCGCACTGGTCGCGAACCTGCCGTACAACGTGGCCGTGCCGGTGCTGCTGCACATGCTCGACACCTTCCCGAGCATCGAGCGCACCCTCGTGATGGTCCAGGCGGAGGTCGCCGACCGCCTCGCCGCCGCCCCCGGCTCGAAGGTGTACGGCGTCCCGTCCGTCAAGGCCAACTGGCACGCCGAGGTCAAGCGGGCCGGCGCCATCGGCCGCAACGTCTTCTGGCCCGCCCCGAACGTCGACAGCGGGCTCGTCTCGCTCACGAGAAGGACCGAGCCGATCAAGACCACGGCGTCCAAGCGCGAGGTCTTCGCGGTCGTCGACGCGGCCTTCGCCCAGCGGCGCAAGACGCTGCGGGCCGCGCTGTCCGGGTGGGCCGGTTCGGCGGCGGCGGCCGAGGCGGCCCTGGTCGCCGCCGGGGTGTCCCCGCAGGCGCGCGGCGAGTCGCTCACCGTCGAGGAGTTCGCCCGCATCGCGGAGCACGCCAAGAACAACAAGGAGACCGCCGCGTGAGCGTCACCGTGCGCGTGCCCGCGAAGGTCAACGCCCAGCTCGCGGTGGGCGCCGCGCGCGCGGACGGCTTCCACGACCTGGCGAACGTCTTCCTGGCCGTCGGCCTGTACGACGAGGTCACGGCGACCCCGGCCGACGAGCTGCGCGTCACCTGCGAGGGCCCGGACGCAGCCCAGGTCCCCCTGGACCGCACGAACCTCGCCGCACGGGCGGCACTCGCCCTCGCCGAGCGCTACGACCGGGACGCCCGCGTCCACCTGCACATCGCCAAGGACATCCCCGTCGCCGGCGGCATGGCGGGCGGCAGCGCGGACGGCGCGGGCGCGCTGCTGGCCTGCGACGCACTGTGGGGTACGGGGGCGTCCCGGGACGAGCTCCTCGAGATCTGCGCCGAGCTGGGCAGCGACGTGCCGTTCAGCCTGGTCGGCGGGGCGGCCCTGGGCACCGGGCGCGGCGAGAAGCTGACGCCGCTGGAGGTCGGCGGGACGTTCCACTGGGTGTTCGCCCTGGCCGAGCGGGGGCTGTCGACCCCGGCGGTGTTCCGCGAGTTCGACCGGCTCGGCGAGGGCCTCGACATCCCGGAGCCGGTCGCGTCGCGGGACCTCCTCGAGGCGCTGGCCAAGGGCGACCCCGACGCGCTCGCGGCCACCGTCTCCAACGACCTTCAGCCCGCCGCGCTCTCCCTCTTCCCCGAGCTGGCGGACACCCTCGCCGCGGGCCGCGCGGCCGGGGCGCTGGCGACCCTCGTCTCGGGCTCGGGCCCGACCACGGCCTTCCTGGCCCGCGACCCCGCCGCCGCCGCGAGGATCGCGGAGGGGCTGACGGCCTCGGGCACGTGCCGCAGCGTGCGGGTGACGTCGGGTCCGGCGCCGGGGGCGACGGTCGTGTCCGCGTCCTGACCCCTGAGCGGGCGGTGTGAAGGGGCTTGCGCGGGAGCTGCGGCCGGCACCGAACGGCGGGGCGACGGGCGTTCCCGGGCCCCGCCGACGCGAGCGTCCGGGAGCCCGCCGTCCCCGGACCCCGCCGTCGGCCCTGACCGGTGTGTGAAGGCCGGGTGCTCCGCCGGACTACCCTGGAGGGTCGATCGACCCCCCGGGCAGGAGAGAAATGGCCGTCAATCTGGTCAATGTCGAGAACGTCAGCAAGGTGTACGGCACCCGTGCGCTCCTCGACGGCATCTCGCTCGGCGTGTCCGAAGGGGACCGGATCGGTGTCGTCGGTCGCAACGGCGACGGCAAGACCACGCTGATCCGCATGCTCGCCAAGCTGGAGGAGACCGACTCCGGCCGGGTCACCCACTCCGGCGGGCTGCGCATGGGCGTCCTCACCCAGCACGACTCGCTGGACCCCGCCGCGACCGTACGGCACGAGGTCATCCGGGACCTGGCCGACCACGAGTGGGCGGGCAACGCCAAGATCAGGGACGTCCTGACGGGACTGTTCGGCGGCCTCGACCTGCCCGGCTTCCCGCAGGGCCTGGACACCGTCATCGGACCGCTCTCCGGCGGTGAGCGCCGTCGTATCGCGCTCGCCAAGCTGCTCATCGACGAGCAGGACCTGATCGTCCTCGACGAGCCCACGAACCACCTGGACGTCGAGGGCATCGCCTGGCTGGCCCGGCACCTCCAGGCGCGCCGCTCGGCCCTCGTCTGCGTCACGCACGACCGCTGGTTCCTCGACCAGGTCTGCACGCGCATGTGGGACGTCCAGCGCGGCGACGTCCACGAGTACGAGGGCGGCTACTCGGACTACGTGTTCGCGCGCGCGGAGCGCGAGCGCATCGCCGCGACCGAGGAGGTCAAGCGGCAGAACCTGGTCCGCAAGGAGCTGGCCTGGCTGCGGCGCGGCGCGCCCGCGCGGACGTCGAAGCCGCGCTTCCGGATCGAGGCGGCCAACGAGCTCATCGCGGACGTGCCGCCGCCCCGGGACACCAGCGAGCTGATGAAGTTCGCGTCCTCGCGGCTCGGCAAGACCGTCTTCGACCTCGAGGACGTCACCGTCCAGGCCGGCCCCAAGGTGCTGCTGAAGCACGTCACCTGGCACCTCGGCCCCGGCGACCGCATCGGCCTCGTCGGCGTCAACGGCGCCGGCAAGACCTCCCTGCTGCGGGCCATGGCCGAGGCCGCCCGCACCGAGGGCGAGGCGCAGCCCGCGGGCGGCCGGGTCACCGTCGGCAAGACCGTCAAGCTCGCCTACCTCTCCCAGGAGGTCGGCGAACTCGACCCCGGCCTGCGGGTCCTGGAGGCCGTCCAGCGGGTCCGCGAGCGCGTCGACCTCGGCAAGGGCCGCGAGATGACCGCCGGACAGCTGTGCGAGACGTTCGGCTTCAACAAGGAGAAGCAGTGGACGCCGGTCGGCGACCTGTCCGGCGGTGAGCGTCGCCGCCTCCAGCTCCTGCGCCTGCTGATGGACGAGCCCAACGTCCTCTTCCTCGACGAGCCGACCAACGACCTCGACATCGAGACCCTCACCCAGCTGGAGGACGTCCTCGACGGCTGGCCCGGCTCGATGATCGTCATCTCCCACGACCGGTTCTTCGTCGAGCGCACCACCGACCGCGTCTACGCCCTCCTCGGCGACGCCACCCTGCGCATGCTCCCGCGCGGCATCGACGAGTACCTGGAGCGACGCCAGCGCATGGAGGAGGCCGCGGCCGCCTCCGCCCCGGCGGCCGCGCAGAAGCCCGCCCCGGAGAAGAGCGCCGCCGACCAGCGCGCCGCGAAGAAGGAACTCCAGCGGATCGAGCGCCAGTTGGACAAGATCTCCGAGCGGGAGTCCAAGCTGCACAACCAGATCGCCGACCACGCCACCGACTTCGCGAAGGTCGCCGAACTCGACGCCGAACTGCGCGGGTTGGCGGGCGAGCGGGAGGAACTGGAGCTGCGCTGGCTGGAACTCGCCGAGGACGCGTGAAGGGCGCGTGAAGGCGCGTAACAACGGCATCACGGGCCGGTCCTCCCTTGGGAACGAGGGTGGATCGGCCCGTGGGCCGTCAGTCCCGAGTGATACAAAGGGCCGTCTGAGAACTTTCTGACGACGACTCGGGGGCCGTCACCAACCTCGGGGCGTGGCCGAAAACTGGTGACAAGGGGGAACACGCTGATGGCTCAGCCGCCCAATCAGCCGCCGCACCAGGGTGGTTTCGGAGCACCTCAGAACCAGCCGCCCCAGAACCAGCCGCCCCAGGACCAGCCCCCGCAGGCCCCGCCGCCCGGCGGTTTCGGCGCACCCCAGCCGCCCGCGCAGCCGCCCCAGCCCGGCTACGGCCACCCGCCGCAGCCCGGACCCTACGGCGCCCCCGCCGCACCCGGACCGTACGGCCCGCCCCAGCAGCCCGGACCGTACGCGCAGCCCGCGCAGCCGGGACCGTACGGCACGCCCGGCCCCTACGGCCGGCAGGCCGCCCCCTACCAGCAGCCCGGCTACGGCTACCCGCCCCCGCCGCAGTTCCCGGGCGCCCCCGGCACCCCGCCCCCCGGCTCCGGCTCGCGCAACCCCTTCACGTGGCGCCCCGCGCTGGTCGTCGGCGCGGCGGTCGCCGCGCTGCTGGTGATCGGCGGGACCGTGTTCGCGGTCACGAGCGGCGACGACGGCGGCAAGAAGCCGGTCGCCGGACCCAGCGACGACAAGCCGAACGCGAGCGACAGCCCGGTCAACCCCGGTGACGGCAGCGGCGACGGCGGCTCGGACCCGGAGGACCTCAACGCGGGCCGCAAGGCGGGCGAGGCGAAGGTGCTCTGGTACAAGGAGGCACCGGACGCGCCCGCCGACGGCGCCGACGCACCCGGAATGTGGATCACGTCCAAGACCGCGGTGAAGGCCGCGTACAAGGAGGTCGTCGCCTACAACGTGGGCGACGGGAAGCCGACCTGGGACCCGATCACGTTCCCGCAGAAGATCTGCGGGGTCACCTCGCAGAAGACGGCCGACGACAAGATCGTCGTCGCCTATATGAGCGGCGTCAGCGACCGCGCCCAGTGCAACAAGCTCCAGCAGATCGACCTCGCCACCGGCGCCAAGGGCTGGACCGCCGAGGTCCCGGACGGTCAGCTCTTCGACAGCGTGGGCAGCAGCATCGGGCTGTCGGTCGCGGGCAACACGCTGATGGTGGCCCGCTCGCAGTCCGGGGTGGCGTACGACGTCCGCACCGGCAAGAAGTTGTACGACAAGCAGAAGTACGGTGACGCCTGCTTCCCGTCGGCGTTCGCGGGCGGGGCCCGGCTGGTCATGGTGTCGTCCTGTGCCGCCCTGAAGGCCGACGAGCACGACGAACTCCAGGAGCTGGACCCGGCGACCGGCAAGGTCAAGTGGACCCAGAAGTTCGACAAGGGGTGGTCGGTCGAGCGGGTGTACTCCCTCGACCCGCTGGTCGTCTACAGCACCAACGACGACAAGAACACCTGGAACATCTCCACGTTCAAGGCGGACGGCACCTTCCGCTCGCAGGTCGCCGTCGACGAGGACTTCGACCCCGATTGCGGCTGGGCCCTCTTCGACACCGACCTCACCGGCTGCCTCGGCACGGCGGTCGACGCCGACACCCTCTACCTGCCTACGGACGCGACCAGCGGCGCCAACGAGATCGTCGCCATCGGCCTCGCCGACGGCAAGGAGAAGTGGCGCGTGAAGTCGCCCACCGACGAGGCGATGGTGCCGATGAAGACCGAGAGCGGCAAGCTCGTCGCGTACGTGGAGCCGTCCTCCGAGGCGGGTGGCCGGGTGGTGTCCATCCCCACGACCGGATCCGCCCATACGCCGACGACGCTGCTGCAGATGCCCGAGAGCACGATCGACATCGAGGACGGCTTCTACGACGGCGACCGCGCCTGGATCGACGGCCGTCTCTACCTCTCCTCCACCCAGCTGAACGGCGAGGACGACGGGAAGGAGAAGCTGATGCTCGCCTACGGCAAGTGAGCCGGGCGAGCCGGGCGGACCGGCGACCGCCGTCCCCACCCGGCCGGATCCCGCCGGCCGTGCGGCCCGGCCGATCCGCCGCCGCCGTCCGCGCCCGGCCGGATCCCCCGACACCCTTCCCCGGTCTGCGACCGCAGCCCCGTCGTCCCCGAGCGTCCCGCCGAGGTGAACCACACCATGACCCAGCCGCCGCCCCCACCGCCCCCGCCGCCGAACCAGCCCCCGCAGGGAGGTTCCGGCATGCCACAGCACCAACCTCCGCAGCAGCAGGGCGCTTTCGGCCCGCCCCAGCAGCCCCGGGACACCTCGCCCCAGGGCGGCCACGGCACCCCGCAGGCGCCTCCGCCCGCCGGTCCGCCCCAGCCCGGTTACGGCTACCCGCAGGCCCCCCAGGGCTACGGCTATCCGGCCGCCGCCCCACAGGCCCCGCAGCCGCCCGCGTACGGCCAGCCGGGCCACGGCTACCCGGGCCACCCCGGCCACGGTTACCCGGGCCAGCCGGTCTCCCCCGTCCAGCCGGGCTACCCGGGGCACCCCACCGTCCCCCTGCAGCCGCAGCAGACCGCGCCCGGCGGCAAGCGCAGGATGAACGCCTCGATGGTGATCATCGTGGCGGCGGTCGCGGCGATCGCGCTGATCGTCGGCGGCGGCGTCTGGTACGCGAAGTCCTCCGGGGGCGACGGCAAGCAGGACGGCCCCACCGCCTCCGGCGGCACCGGCGGGAACGAGAACAAGGGCGGCGGCACCGCCAAGGGCAGCGAGAAGGCGCCCGCCGACACCGGCGCCAAGGCCCTCTTCCAACTGCCCATGCCCACGGTCGGCAAGGACGACAGCGTGGCCGTGGACGGCTCCTGGCTGACCGACAAGGCCTATGTGAAGACCGGTGTCGCCGAGATCGTCGGCTACGACCGCGACAAGGGCACCAAGCTCTGGACGGTCAAGCTCCCCGGCCCGGTGTGCGCGGCGAGCCGCCAGACCAACGAGGACGGGCGGACCGCGATCGTCTTCCAGCCGAAGATGCCCCCGAAGGACTCCACGGCCGGCTGCTCCCAGATCGCGGCGATCGACCTCACCGCGGGCCGGCAGCTGTGGACGAAGACCGCAAACTCGGGTGACGACCTGATCGACTTCGACAACGTCACCGTCAGCGCGAACACGGTCGCGGTCGGCAGCACCGACGGCGGCGCCGCCTTCGACATCGCCACCGGAAAGCAGCTCTGGGCTCCCAAGACGTCCGACACCTGCTACGACGCCGGCTACGGCGGCGGCGCCAAGCTGGTCGCGGTCCGCAAGTGCGGTTCCTACGACGCGCCGCAGCTGCACATCCAGACCATCGACCCGGCCTCCGGGAAGGTGCTGTCCGAGTACAAGATGGCCACCGACATCGAGTACGCCGGAGTCGTCTCGACGGACCCGCTGGTCGTGGCCGCCGACGTCGGCGACAGCGCCGGTGACGGCAGCGGCATCTCGGACTTCTTCTCCATCGACAACAAGACCGGTGAACTGCGCACCCGCATCTCGGCGCCGGGCGACGAGTACGCCGCCGAGTGCGACAGCATCGACCTGCCCGAGGCGTGCAAGGGCCTGGCCGTCGGCAACGACCGCCTCTACATCGCCACCGAGGAGAAGGACACCGGCGACAGCGGCAGGGCCAACGAGATCGTCGCCTTCGACCTGGGCACCGGCAAGCAGACCGGCCAGCGCGCCGACTCCGGCACCGACTACACGATCTCCCCGCTGCGCATGGACGGCGGCAACGTGATCGCGTACAAGGAGCCGCCGTACGACAAGGGCGGACAGGTCGTCAGCATCGACGGCACCTCGTTCGAGCAGACCACGCTGCTGGAGAACCCGGACTCGGAGGAGGCTCGGGAGATGGAGAGCGCCATGTCCCCCGAGTACTCGGAGATCCTCTACTCGCAGGGCCGGCTGTACATGGCCGGCACGTACGCCGACGAGCCGACCGGCAGCGGCAAGGAGTACCTGGCGATCGCCTTCGGTACGGGAAGCTGACCGGCTCGACAGGCCCCGCGGCCCCGTCCCTCTTCAGGGGCGGGGCCGTTCACTTACCGCTAGTCAACCTCGGATGCGAGGAATTTCGGCGATCCGGGCACTTCTCACCGGTAGGGGGAGCGCAACGTCGAACAAGCGTGTAGCTTCCGGGGGCATGAAAGGCGGGGTGCCGGGGGGCGCCTTTTGTCTGTCGTGCCAGGCATGTCGTGTTCCGTGGCGGGACTGGGGGGTTGCTCGATGGGAGTGCGGCTGATGGTGGTCGACGACCACCGCCTGCTCGCCGAGGCGCTGGCCTCGGCACTGAAACTGCGGGGGCACCGGGTGCTCGCCGCGGCCGCGCCCGCCGCGGGGGCGGCGGAACTGGTGATCACCCGGGCGCCCGAGGTGTGCCTGCTGGGTACGGCGACCCCCGCCGAGCCGGGCATCTTCGACCCCGTGGTCCGCATCAAGCGGGAGCGCCCGCAGGTGGCGGTCCTGGTCCTGGGCCCGGTGCCGAACCCCCGGGGCATCGCCGCCGCCTTCGCCGCGGGCGCCTCCGGTTACGTACGCCATGACGAGCGCATCGAGGGCGTGGAACGAGCGATCATGAAGGCGAGGGCGGGTGAGGCGGCGGTGGCCCCGCAGCTCCTGCAGGGAGCCTTCAGCGAACTCCTGAACCCGGCGGCCCAGCCGGACGACGAGGGCCAGCGCCTGCTCCAGATGCTCACCCCCAGAGAGATCGAGGTACTGGTCCGCGTGGCCGACGGCGAGGACACCCGCCTGATCGCCTCCGGTATGGGCATCGCCCCCTCCACCGCCCGCACCCACGTCCAGCGGGTCCTGATGAAACTGGGCGTCGGCTCCCGTCTGGAAGCGGCGGCCCTGGCGGCCCGCACGGGCCTCCTGGACCGCGCCGGCCCCCTGCCCCATGGATCCCCGGACGAGACGCGGTGATCCACGGGAAGCCGCCCCGGTCACTCGGGGAGCTCCTCCTCCGGCAACGGCAGGCGTGGCGCCGGAGCCGAGACCGGCCTCAGCCACAGCCACAGCAGGAAGAAGAGGCCGAGGGCCAGCATCCCCAGGCCCGTCCACAGGTTGATGTTGATGCCCTGGGCCCTGTCGATCTCCGCGTCGCTGTCGGTCATGCCGGTGATCGTCAGGATGACGCCGTACAGCACGAACAGGCCGCCGATGATGCGGCGCAGGTCGAAGATGCGGGCCGCCGTCTCGGACTTCTCCTCCAGCTCGGTGACCTCCCGCTGGACGTCGGCCTCGGAGTATCCCGCCCGCCGCAGCCGCTCGGCCGCCGTGGCCCGCTCGTCGGGCTCGAATTGCTCGGACATGGTCTTTCCATCCTCCCTCGGTACGCGCGAATCGCGACGGGGCTCAGAACGAGAACGGGATGTAGCAGGCGGCCGCCAGGATCACGGCCCCCCAGCCCAGCAGCGCCGGCCTGCGGTACCAGGCGTCGTCACCCGCGGCCGGCGGTTCGGCCATGCCGGGGGAGCGGGTGCCGTAGACCAGGCCCTGGAGCTCCTCCTCGGGCTTGGGCGCGGTGAACAGCGAGACCGCCACCATCACCACCGCGCCCGCCACGAAGCCCGCGATCGCGGAGACGAAGTTGGCGCCCTGGTCGGAGGGGATGCCGATGATGTCCTGCTTGTAGAGGACGAAGTAGTTGATCATCGCCGCCGTCGTGCCGGCCAGCAGGCCCCAGAAGCCCGACTTCTTCGACGCCCGCTTCCAGAACATGCCGACGATGAAGACCACGAACATCGGGACGTTGAAGAAGCTGAACAGCGTCTGCAGGTAGCTCATGATGTTCGAGAACGACGACGCCAGGAACGCCGTGCCGACCGAGGCCATGACACCGATCGCCGTGATCAGGCGGCCGAAGCGGACGTAGTAGGCGTCCTCGCGGCCGCGCACCACGTACTTCGCCCAGATGTCGGTGGTGAACACCGTGTTGAAGGACGACACGTTCGCCGCCATGCCGGCCATGAACGCCGCCAGCAGACCCGTCACCGCGATGCCCAGCACCCCGTTCGGCAGCAGATTCGCCATCAGGTACGGGATCGCGTCGTTGTACTGCAGGTCCGAGCCGCTCGTGCCGATCTTCGGCACCAGGACGGCGGCCACCAGCCCCGGGATCATCACCAGGAACACGATGAAGATCTTCGGATAGGCGGCGATCAGGGGAGTGCGCTGGGCGGCCGACAGGTTGCGCGCCGACAGCGCGCGCTGGACCTCCGCGAAGTTCGTCGTCCAGTAGCCGAAGGAGAGGACGAAGCCGAGGCCCAGCACGATCGTCAGCCAGTTCGCGCCCAGCGGGTTCGCGCTGCCGATGCCGGTGCCGCCCCAGGCCGTGACGAAGTCGTCCCCGTGCGTCGCGGTCAGCTTGTCCGTCAGGCCGCCCCAGCCGCCGACCCTCTTCAGGCCCAGCACCGACAGCGGGATCAGCGCCGCCAGGATCACGAAGAACTGGAGCACCTCGTTGTAGATCGCCGAGGAGAGGCCGCCCAGGGTGATGTACGCCAGGACGAAGAAGCCGGCGACCACGATCGCCACCCACTGCGGCCAGCCCAGCAGCGCCTCCACCACGATCGCCAGCGCGTACAGGTTGACGCCCGCGATCAGGATCGCCGCGAAGGCGAACAGGATCGAGCTCAGCAGATGAGCCCCCCTGTCGAACCTGAGCAGCAGGAACTCGGGCACGGAGCGGACCTTGCTGCCGTAGTAGAACGGCATCATCACCAGCCCCAGGAACACCATCGCCGGGATGGCGCCGATCCAGTACCAGTGCACGGTGTACGCGCCGTACTGCGCGCTGTTCGCGGCCATGCCGAGGATCTCGGTGGCGGCAAGGTTGGCCGAGATGAAGGCGAGGCCGGTGATCCAGGCGGGCAGTGAGCGCCCGGAGAGGAAGAAGTCGAGGCTGGTCTTCACCGACCGGCGGGCGGCGAAGCCGATGCCCAGCACGACGACGAAGTAGATGCCGAGGATCGTGTAGTCGAGCGCGTTCGTGGGGAGCCGCAGCTCGGCCGCCAGGTACAGAGGATCTGTGGGGGTCTGCATCCGGAGCTCACCTTGTCTGGTGGTCTTTGTTTGGTTGTGAGGGTTTCTTACTGCGCGGATTTGTGTTTCTATGTGTTCGGTTCTGTTTGATGTCTTGACTTGGCAATGGAGAGTCGCGGTGAAGAAGACCTCGACCCGGCTGGCCGACGGTCGTGAGCTGATCTACTACGACCTGCGGGACGACTCGGTGCGCGACGCGGTGGACCGCCGTCCGCTGGACCGCACGGTCACCACCTCGGAGGTGCGCAGGGATCCGCTGCTCGGCGACTCGGTCGCGATCGCGTCGCACCGGCAGGGGCGCACCTACCACCCGCCTGCCGACCAATGTCCGCTCTGCCCCTCCCAGGGCGAGCGGCTGAGCGAGATCCCGGACTCGTCGTACGACGCCGTCGTCTTCGAGAACCGTTTCCCCTCCCTGGCCGGCGACTCCGGACGCTGCGAGGTGGTCTGTTTCACCTCCGACCACAACGCGTCCTTCGCCGACCTCACCGAGGAGCAGGCGCGACTCGTCCTCGACGCGTGGACGGACCGGACGTCCGAACTGTCGCATCTGCCCTCCGTTGAACAGGTGTTCTGCTTCGAGAACCGCGGTGCCGAGATCGGTGTGACCCTGGGTCACCCGCACGGGCAGATCTACGCCTACCCGTTCACCACCCCCCGCACCGCCCTGATGTTGCGTTCGGTCGCCGCGCACAAGGACGCCACCGGCGGGGAGAACCTCTTCGACGCCGTCCTGGAGCGTGAACTCGCCGACGAGCGGGTCGTCCTGGAGGGTGAACACTGGGTCGCCTTCGTGCCGCACGCCGCCCACTGGCCGTACGAGGTGCACCTGTACCCCAAGCGCCGCGTGCCCGACCTGCTCGGCCTGGACGAGGACGCGCGCAGCGAGTTCCCCAGGGTCTACCTGGAACTCCTGAGGCGCTTCGACCGTATCTTCGGTGAGGGTGAGCCTCCGACGCCGTACATCGCCGCCTGGCACCAGGCGCCGTTCGGTCAGCTGGAGGAGTTCGAGGGCGTCAACCGCGACGACTTCGCGCTGCATCTCGAGCTTTTCACCATCCGCCGGACGTCCGGCAAGCTGAAGTTCCTCGCGGGCTCCGAATCCGGCATGAACGTCTTCATCAACGACGTGCCACCGGAGCGCGCGGCCGAGCGACTGCGAGAGGTAGCGAGTTCATGAGCGGGAAGTACCTGGTCACCGGAGGCGCCGGATATGTCGGCAGCGTGGTCGCCCAGCACCTGCTGGAGGCGGGCCACGAGGTCGTCGTCCTCGACAACCTGACCACCGGCTTCCGGGAGGGCGTCCCGGCCGGCGCCACGTTCATCGAGGGCGACATCCGCGACGCCGGCAAGTGGCTGGACTCCTCCTTCGACGCGGTCCTCCACTTCGCCGCGTCCTCCCAGGTCGGCGAGTCCGTCGTCAAGCCGGAGAAGTACTGGGACAACAACGTCGGCGGCACCATGGCCCTCCTCGGTGCCATGCGCGAGGCCGGCGTGCGCACGCTCGTCTTCTCCTCCACGGCCGCCACCTACGGCGAGCCGGAACAGGTCCCGATCGTCGAGACCGCGCCCACGAAGCCGACCAACCCCTACGGGGCCACCAAGCTCGCGGTCGACCACATGATCACGGGTGAGGCGGCCGCCCACGGGCTCGGCGCGGTCTCGCTGCGCTACTTCAACGTCGCGGGCGCGTACGGCGCCCAGGGCGAGCGCCACGACCCCGAGTCGCACCTCATCCCGCTGGTCCTCCAGGTCGCCCAGGGCCGACGCGAGGCCATCTCCGTCTACGGCGACGACTACCCGACCCCGGACGGCACCTGCGTCCGCGACTACATCCACGTCGCCGACCTCGCCGAGGCCCACCTGCTCGCCGTCCAGGCCGCCCAGCCCGGCGAACACCTCATCTGCAACCTCGGCAACGGCAACGGCTTCTCCGTCCGTGAGGTCATCGAGACCGTCCGCAAGGTCACCGGCCACCCGATCCCCGAGGTCGTGGCCCCACGCCGCGGCGGCGACCCGGCCGTCCTGGTCGCCTCGGCGGCCACCGCCCGCGAACAGCTGGGCTGGAACCCGTCCCGCGCGGACCTCGCGGGCATCGTCGCGGACGCCTGGGAGTTCGCGCAGCACATCGCAAGGGAGCAGTAGTGGCGGCACAGCACCAGGTCCGGGAAGCCTTCGTCGCGCTCTACGGGGCGGAACCCGACGGCGTCTGGGCGGCACCCGGCCGCGTCAACCTCATCGGTGAGCACACCGACTACAACGACGGCTTCGTGATGCCCTTCGCCCTGCCGCACGAGGCGCTCGCGGCGGTCTCCCGGCGCGACGACGGCATCCTGCGGCTCCACTCGGCCGACATCGAGGGCGGCGTGGCAGAGCTGCGGCTGGACGACCTCGCCCCGGAGACGGACGAGGCGTGGACGTCGTACCCCGCCGGTGTCGTCTGGGCCCTGCGCGAGGCCGGCCACCCGGTCACCGGCGCGGACATCCATCTGACCTCGACGGTCCCGTCCGGCGCGGGCCTGTCCTCGTCGGCGGCCCTGGAGGTCGTCGTGGCCCTCGCCCTCAACGACCTCTACGACCTCGGCCTGCAGCGCTGGCAGCTCGCCCGCCTGTGCCAGCGCGCGGAGAACGTCTACGTGGGCGCCCCCACCGGCATCATGGACCAGACGGCGTCCGCCTGTTGCGAGGCCGGCCACGCCCTGTTCCTCGACACCCGCGACCTCGCCCAGAAGCAGATCCCCTTCGACCTGGCCGCGGAGGGCATGCGCCTGCTGGTCGTCGACACCCGGGTCAAGCACGCCCACAGCAACGGCGAGTACGGCAAGCGCCGCGCCGGCTGCGAGAAGGGCGCGGCCCTGCTGGGCGTCGACGCGCTGCGGGACGTCCCGTACGCCGACCTGGACGCGGCGCTCGCCCGTCTGGACGACGAGGAGGTCCGCCGCCTGGTCCGCCACGTCGTGACGGAGGACGAGCGGGTCGAGCGGGTGGTGGCGCTGCTGGAGTCGGGCGACACCCGCGCCATCGGCCCGGTCCTCACCGAGGGCCACGCCTCACTCCGTGACGACTTCCGGGTCTCCTGCCCCGAGCTGGACCTGGTCGTCTCCACCGCCGTCGCCGCCGGGGCCCTCGGCGCCCGGATGACCGGCGGCGGCTTCGGCGGATCGGCGATCGTCCTCGCCGAGGCCGCCGACGTCGACACCCTCACCAAGGCGATCGAAGAGGCCTTCGCGGCGGCCGGCCACACCGCCCCCCGTGTCTTCGAGGCGGTGCCCTCGGCGGGGGCCCGGCGGGTGAGCTGAGCAGTTCCCGTGCCCCTCGTCGGCCCCGTACATCCGTGCGGGGCCGACGGCTTTTCAGGCCTCTTCGACGGTCTCACCCCAGCCGCTTGGTCAGCGTGAACTCCGTGATCCCCGGCGGATAGTCCTCGATCACGCACACCACGTCGTAGCCGAGCCGCCGGTAGAACTCCGGTGCCTGGAAGTCCCAGGTCTCCAGGCGTACGTGCCGGCAGCCCCGTTCCTCGGAGGCGACGCGCTCCGCCTCGGTGAGGAGGCGGGTGCCCAGGCCGATGCCGCGGTGGACTTCGTCGACCCAGAGGTAGGTGACGTGCAGCCAGGTCGTCCAGGTGTGTCCCACCAGGCCGCCGGCCAGCTCGCCGGTGGCGTCCGACGCCCACACGTGCAGCGGGGACTCCCGTTCGGCGGGGGTGCCGCGCAGGGCTCGCAGGACCGGGGAGGCGGCTGTGTTGGTGTCGCGGAGCCGCGCGTGGAGAAGATCGCGCCGGCTCCTGTCGACTTCTGTCTCAATTCGAAACATGCGGCACACCATAAACGCGCTGGCCAACCAGTTCTGTCATTTGCCTTCCGCTGCCCGCCCACAGCCCTACCCTGATGAACAGCACCGGTGGGGGCCGGTGCTGATCAGGGGGCGAGACAGTCGGGTACGGCGCCCGCGGTGGGGGTAGCAGTCTCTGCACGGCGGCGGCCGTGCGGCAGCGGCACCCCCCGCGGGCGTCGTATCCGCGCCGGTCGTCGTTCTCCGTCTCAGAACCTTGGGGTATCCCCTGCTCCGGCAAGGAGCCTGGGGAAGGGGGTTTCGTGGTTCGTATCCGAGTCCTGGTCGTCGACGATCACCGTATCTTCGCCGAGTCGCTCGCCGCGGCGCTCGCCGCCGAGCCCGACGTCGACGTCTCCGCGGCCGGCAGCGGCCCGGCGGCGCTGCGCAGCCTGGAGCGCGCGGCCGCCGAGGGGCGCCGCTACGACGTGCTGCTCGTCGACGCCGATCTGGGCGTCGGCCTCGGTGGCGCTCTGCCGGGCATACGGCCGGCCGTGCCCGTGCAGGAGGTGGGGGAGGACGGCCTCGTGGACGGGATCTCCCTGGTCGCCGGGGTGCGCGGCACGCAGCCGCACATCCGGGTCGTCGTCCTCGCCGAGAAGGACGACCCGCGCCGCGCGGCTCTCGCCCTGCAGGCCGGCGCCTCCGGCTGGGTGGCGAAGGACTGCTCGCTGTCGCGGCTGCTGACCGTCATCCGCGGGGTGCTGCGCGAGGAGACCCACCTCCCGCCCGCCCTGCTCACCGGCGTCCTGCGGGAGCTGACGGCCGCCCGCAAGCACCGCACCGAGAGCGAACGCCTCGTCGAGTCCCTCACCCCGAGGGAGCGCGAAGTGCTCCGGTGCATGGTGGCGGGCCTGGGGCGCAAGGCCGTCGCCGAGCGCCTCTTCCTCTCCCCGCACACCGTCCGCACCCATATGCAGAACGTCCTCGGCAAACTCGGCGTCCACTCCACCCTCGCCGCGGTCGCCCTGGCCCGCCGGGCGGGCGTCGGGCCGGTCGACCTAGCCGGGGATGTTGTCGAACGGGGCGGTCAGCTGGCGTAGCAGGCCGGCCAGTTCGCCGCGTTGGGCGTGGGAGAGCTCGGCCAGGATGGCCCGCTCCTGGTCGAGCAGACCGGCGAGGGCCTGGTCGGCGCGGTCCTTGCCGTCGTCCGTGAGGCGGACGAGCACACCACGCCGGTCGCTCGGGTCCGGCAGCCGCTCCACCAGGCCCTTCTTCGCGAGCCGGTCGATACGGTTCGTCATCGTGCCCGAGGTCACCAGCGTCTGCGTCAGCAGCTGCCCCGGCGAGAGCTGATACGGGGCGCCCGCACGCCTGAGCGCCGTCAGGACGTCGAACTCCCACGGCTCCAGCTGGTGCTCGGAGAACGCCAGCCGGCGCGCCCGGTCCAGGTGCCGGGCCAGTCTGCTCACCCGGCTGAGTACTTCCAGCGGCTCCACGTCGAGGTCCGGGCGCTCCCGGCGCCACGCTGCGACCAACCGATCGACCTCGTCCTCCATGGCGATCAGTGTAGTGGTTGTGTCGACGTGAAGTCTCTTGATGTCAAGTTTCTTGAAGTCGAGCCAATTCCCGGCCTAGTCTCTTGACGTCAAGATAAATCCCGCGGGAAGGCTACGACCATGACGACCAACCCCTCCTGGGACCCCGCCCAGTACCTCCGTCACGCCGGCCACCGCGCCCGCCCCTTCGCCGACCTCCTCGCCCGCGTCCCCGACCTGCCCGCGGAACCGCCCGCAGGGCCACGCATCGCCGACCTCGGCTGCGGCCCCGGCAACGTCACCACCGTCCTCGCCGACCGCTGGCCCACCGCCCGCGTCACCGGCTACGACAACTCCCCCCAGATGCTCGCCGACGCCCAGGCCCACGCCGGCCCCCGCCTCGACTTCGCCCACGCCGACCTCGCCACCTGGACGCCGGCAGAGACCTACGACCTCCTCGTCTCCAACGCCGCCCTCCACTGGGTACCCGGCCACCTCGACGCCTTCCCCGCCTGGATCGACGGCCTCGCACCCGGCGGCACCTTCGCCTTCCAGGTCCCCCACAACATCGACGCGCCCCTGCACGCCCTCATGCGCGAACTCGGCAACACCCCCCGCTGGAAGGCCCGCCTCGGCCACGTCCTGCGCCACGAGGACTCCGTGCACGCCCCCGGCGTCTACCTCGACCGCCTCGCCCGCCTCGGCTGCGCGACCGACGTGTGGACGACCACGTACCACCACGTCCTCCAGGGCGCCGACCCCGTCCTCGACTGGGTGAAGGGCACCGGCCTGCGCCCCGCCCTCGACGCCCTCGCCGACGACCCCGAAGCCCGCGACGCCTTCGTCACCGAATACCGCGACCTGCTCCGCGAGGCCTACCCCAGCCACGACTACGGCACGGTCCTGCCGTTCCGCCGCCTGTTCGCGGTGGCCACGAAGGCGGCGTGATGATCGTCGCCGTGGACCACGTCCAGCTCGCCGCGCCGCCCGGCTCCGAGGACCTCCTGCGCCCCTTCTACGTCGACGCCCTCGGCCTGACCGAGATCCCCAAGCCACCGGTCCTCGCCGCGCGCGGCGGCCGCTGGTTCCGGGCCGGCACGGTGCAGCTGCACATCGGCGTCGAGAAGACCTTCCGGCCGTCGGGAAAGGCCCACCCCGGCCTCCGCGTCACCGGCATCGCGGCGTACGCCGCCCGGCTGGAGTCCCACGGCGTGGACATCACCTGGGACGACCACCTCCCGGGCCACGACCGCTTCTACGCCCGGGACCCCGTCGGCAACCGGCTGGAGTTCCTGGAGCCCCGCGTTTGAAATGCGGCCCCGACGGCCACTCGGGACACGTCACACGACGGAGGGTGATCAGCGTGGCGAAGGAAGAGAAGGCCAAGGCCAAGAAGGAACAGATCAAGGGCAAGGCCAAGGAGGTCACCGGCCGGGCGACAGGCGACCTGAGGGCCGAAACCAAGGGCCGCGGCGGCCAGTCCAAGGGCGACGCACGCCAGGCCAAGGAGAAGACGAAGGACGTCTTCAAGCACTGAGGACGTCTTCAAGCACTGAGGACATGAGTAAGAACAAGGGCCCCCGTGCCGTGCTTGAGTTCAGCGGACGGGGGCCCACACCTGTGCGCCGGCTCAGCTCTTGCGGTGACCTATCAGACGAGGCTTCTGCTCCAGCCCGTCCAGGCCGTGCCACGCCAGATTCACCAGATGCGCCGCCACCTCCGCCTTCTTCGGGCGGCGCACGTCCAGCCACCACTGGCCGGTCAGCGCGACCATTCCGACCAGGGCCTGCGCGTACAGCGGCGCCAGCTTCGGATCGAAGCCCCGGCTCTTGAACTCGCGGCCCAGGATGTCCTCCACCTGCGTCGCGATGTCCGAGATGAGAGAGGCGAAGGAACCCGTCGACTGCGGGATGGGCGAGTCCCGGACCAGGATCCGGAAACCGTCCGTGTACTCCTCGATGTAGTCCAGAAGAGCGAACGCCGCCTGCTCGCACAGTTCACGCGGGTGCCCGGCCGTCAGAGAGCTGGTCACCATGTCCAGCAGACGCCGCATCTCGCGGTCCACGACAACCGCGTACAGCCCCTCCTTGCCACCGAAGTGCTCGTACACCACCGGCTTCGACACCCCGGCCTTCGCCGCGATCTCCTCCACCGACGTGCCCTCGAAACCCTTCGCCGCGAACAGCGTGCGACCGATCTCGAGCAGTTGCTGGCGCCTCTCGGCCCCCGTCATCCGGGTGCGCCGGGTGCGCCGCGGCTTCGCTTCGCCGCTGGGACTGGGAGTACTGCTCGAGTCGGTCGCCACGGCGTCAATCATGCCGTCTTCGCGGTCGCCTTCCGGCGCCGGGAGCCGTCCTCACCCGAGTTGCGACGCGAATCGATACGCGAGCGTGACGGCCAGCGCACGTCGTACGCCCACCCGAGCATCTCGAACCACCGGATGAAGCGGGCGGAGGAATCGATCTGTCCCCGCTCCACCCCGTGCCGCGCCGACGTCGGGTCCGCGTGGTGCAGGTTGTGCCAGGACTCACCGCAGGACAGCACCGCCAGCCACCACACATTGCCCGAGCGGTCCCGCGACTTGAACGGCCGCTTGCCCACCGCGTGACAGATCGAGTTGATCGACCAGGTCACGTGGTGCAGCAGAGCCACCCGTACCAGCGAACCCCAGAAGAACGCCGTGAACGCACCCCACCAGGACATCGTCACCAGGCCGCCCACCAGCGGCGGCAGCGCCAGCGACACCACCGTCCACAGAATGAACTGACGCGAGATCGTCCGGATCGCCCGATCCTTGATCAGATCCGGTGCGTACTTGTCCTGCGGAGTCTGCTCCTCGTCGAACATCCAGCCGATGTGCGCCCACCACAGGCCCTTCATCAGCGCCGGAACCGTCTCCCCGAACCGCCACGGCGAATGCGGGTCGCCCTCCGCGTCCGAGAACTTGTGGTGCTTGCGGTGATCCGCCACCCAGCGGACCAGCGGCCCCTCCACGGCCATCGACCCCATCACCGCCAGCGCGATCCGCAGCGGCCGCTTCGCCTTGAACGAACCGTGCGTGAAGTAGCGGTGGAAACCGATCGTGATGCCGTGGCAGCCGAGGAAGTACATGAAGACCAGCAGACCGAGGTCCAGCCAGCTCACCCCCCACCCCCACGCCAGCGGCACCGCCGCGAGCAACGCGAGGAACGGGACGGTGATGAAGAGGAGAAGAGTGATCTGCTCCAGCGAGCGCTTCTGCTCGCCACCGAGCGTCGCGGAGGGAAGCGGAGCGCCGTCGTTCGCCTTCGGGGCGTCGTCGATCACATCGGAGCTCGTGGTCATGGGCGTCCCCTGTGGGGTTTCGAGGGTTGTGTGGCAGGTCGCAGGGTCACGGCAACCACACGCAGTCGGCTTCGTACAGCTTCCTACGGTTCCGTAACCTACGGCATCGTAAGTATGGCAGTGCCTTGCTCTGCGGCAAGAGCCCGAAAGTCTGCGCGTCCCGCCCGCCACCTATCCTTGGAGGCGGTCGGACAGCGCGGTCCGCTCTGTTTTCTTCCCGGATGTACGGCCCGTATGCGGCGCCCGCCGCGAGGGATGGCCCCGGGTTCCCCGCCAGACGAGCCTCAGACGAGCTTCAACACTGCAAGGAGCCGCACCTGTGAGCAGTGCCGACGACCATGGCCAGGCCACCACAACGACGACCAGCACAGCGCTGCGCGCCGACATCCGCCGGCTGGGTGACCTCCTCGGAGAGACCCTCGTCCGGCAGGAGGGCCCCGAGCTGCTCGACCTGGTCGAAAAGGTCCGCCGCCTCACCCGCGAGGACGGCGAGGCCGCCGCGGAGCTGCTGCGCGGAACCGAACTGGAGACCGCGGCCAAGCTGGTCCGCGCCTTCTCCACCTACTTCCACCTCGCCAACGTCACCGAGCAGGTCCACCGCGGCCGCGAACTGCGCGCCAGGCGCGCCGCCGAGGGCGGCCTCCTCGCCCGCACCGCCGACCGCCTCAAGGACGCCGACCCCGATCACGTCCGCGAGACGGTCCGCCACCTGAACGTCCGCCCGGTGTTCACGGCACACCCCACCGAAGCCGCGCGCCGGTCGGTACTCAACAAGCTCCGGCGCATCGCCGCGCTTCTGGAGACCCCCGTCATCGAGTCCGACCGCCGGCGCTACGACACCCGCCTCGCCGAGAACATCGACCTCGTCTGGCAGACCGACGAACTCCGGGTCGTACGCCCCGAACCGGCCGACGAGGCCCGCAACGCCATCTACTACCTCGACGAGCTGCACGCGAACGCGGTCGGCGACGTCCTGGAGGACCTCACCGCGGAACTCGAGCGCGTCGGCGTCAGGCTCCCCGAGGACACCCGCCCCCTCACCTTCGGCACCTGGATCGGCGGCGACCGCGACGGCAACCCCAACGTCACCCCACAGGTCACCTGGGACGTCCTCATCCTCCAGCACGAACACGGCATCAACGACGCCCTGGAGACGATCGACGAACTCCGCGGCTTCCTCTCCAACTCCATCCGCTACACCGGCGCCACCGAGGACCTCCTGGAGTCCCTCAAGACCGACCTGGAGCGGCTGCCCGAGATCAGCCCCCGGTACAAGCGCCTCAACGCCGAGGAGCCCTACCGCCTCAAGGCCACCTGCATCCGCCAGAAGCTGGAGAACACCAAGCAGCGCCTCGCCAAGGGCACCCCCCACGAGCCGGGCCGGGACTACCTCGGCACCAGCGAACTGCTCCAGGACCTGACTCTCATCCAGACCTCCCTGCGCGAACACCGCGGCGGGCTCTTCGCCGACGGCCGCATGAACCGCACCATCCGCACCCTGGCCGCCTTCGGCCTCCAGCTCGCCACCATGGACGTACGCGAACACGCCGACGCCCACCACCACGCCCTCGGCCAGCTCTTCGACCGCCTCGGCGAGGAGTCCTGGCGGTACGCGGACATGCCCCGCGAATACCGGACGAAGCTGCTGGCGAAGGAGCTGCGCTCACGCCGCCCGCTGGCCCCCACCCCCGCGCCCGTCGACGCCGCCGGCGAGAAGACCCTCGGCGTCTTCCTCACCGTCAAGCGAGCCCTGGAGGTCTTCGGACCCGAGGTCGTCGAGTCGTACATCATCTCCATGTGCCAGGGCGCCGACGACGTCTTCGCCGCCGCCGTCCTGGCCCGCGAGGCCGGACTGGTCGACCTGCACGCCGGCTGGGCCAAGATCGGCATCGTCCCCCTCCTGGAGACCACCGACGAGCTCAAGGCCGCCGACACCATCCTCGAGGACATGCTCTCCGACCCCTCCTACCGGCGCCTCGTCGCCCTGCGCGGGGACGTCCAGGAGGTCATGCTCGGCTACTCCGACTCCTCGAAGTTCGGCGGCATCACCACCAGCCAGTGGGAGATCCACCGCGCCCAGCGCCGCCTGCGCGACGTCGCCCACCGCTACGGCGTCCGGCTCCGCCTCTTCCACGGCCGCGGCGGCACCGTCGGCCGCGGCGGCGGCCCCTCCCACGACGCCATCCTCGCCCAGCCCTGGGGCACCCTCGAAGGCGAGATCAAGGTCACCGAACAGGGCGAGGTCATCTCCGACAAGTACCTCATCCCCTCCCTGGCCAGGGAGAACCTGGAACTGACCGTCGCCGCCACCCTCCAGGCCTCCGCCCTGCACACCGCCCCCCGCCAGTCCGACGAGGCCCTCGCCCGCTGGGACGCCGCCATGGACGTCGTATCCGACGCGGCCCACGCGGCCTACCGCGCCCTCGTCGAGGACCCCGACCTCCCCGCCTACTTCTTCGCCTCCACCCCCGTCGACCAGCTCGCCGACCTCCACCTCGGCTCCCGTCCCTCGAGAAGGCCCGACTCCGGCGCCGGCCTCGACGGCCTGCGCGCCATCCCCTGGGTCTTCGGCTGGACCCAGTCCCGGCAGATCGTCCCCGGCTGGTTCGGCGTCGGCTCCGGCCTCAAGGCCCTGCGCGAAGCCGGCCTCGACACCGTGCTCGACGAGATGCACGAGCAGTGGCACTTCTTCCGCAACTTCGTCTCCAACGTCGAGATGACCCTCGCCAAGACCGACCTGCGGATCGCCCAGCACTACGTCGACACCCTCGTCCCCGACGACCTCAAGCACGTCTTCGACCGCATCAAGGCCGAACACGAACTCACCGTCGCCGAAGTCCTCAAGATCACCGGCGAACGGGAACTGCTCGACGCCACCCCCGTCCTCAAGCAGACCTTCACCATCCGCGACGCCTACCTGGACCCCATCTCCTACCTCCAGGTGACCCTGCTGAAGCGGCAGCGCGACGCGGCCGCCGCCGGCGCCGAACCCGACCCCCTCCTCTCCCGCGCCCTCCTCCTCACCGTCAACGGCGTGGCAGCGGGCCTGCGCAACACCGGCTGAACCCCACCGCACACAAGGGGGTGCCCCCGAGCCCTTACGAAGCTCGGGGGCACCCCCTTGTGCACGCCGTACGTCAGGCCCGGCGCCGCCGCACCACCAGGTAACCGCCCGCGCCGAGCAGCAGGGCCGCGACACCCGCCAGGGCACCGACAGGCGCGCCGTTGCCCGTCTCGGCGAGATCACCGCCGCCACCCTGCGGGGTGGACGCCGCCGACGGGGTCGACCCCGCCGAACCCGACGGATCCGCAGACGCGGAGGCCGAGGAACTCGCCGAGGGCGACGACGAAGCAGACTCGGACGCGGACGCCGAAACGGAGACCGACGGCGACGGCGAGGAACCGCCGCCGCCCTCCTCCTCACAGTCCACCTTGAACACCTTGTGCTTCGCGGCCCCGTTCTCGCCGTCGAACTTCCAGAACAGCTTGTACTGGCCGTCGGGCAGCGACATGTCCTGGGTCCGGCCGTGACCGTTCGCGTCCAGCGCGAGCGAGCCGGTCTCGACGGTCTCGCCCCTCTCGACGTCGTTGTCCGCCCAGGCCTCGATGTGCCAGACGACCTTCTGCACACCGTCGAAATTGAAGGCGTCCAGATAGAACGAGCACACCTTCGGCTCATCGCGCTGGTCGAACTCGCCGGTCGAGGAGTTGTGGGTCTTCACATCACCGTTGTCGCCATTGGTCGCATGAGCGGCGGGGGCCAGGAACAGCGCCGCAGAGGAGGCGACGGCGACGACGCCGACGCGGGAGAGGGTACGCATGAGGCAAGTCCATCTTCGAGTGACGAAAGAGAAGATGTGGAGGGGGCGGCTCAGCTTCCTGCCCACACTGACCCTAGGTCAATCACAAACAGACAACAGATGGTCTCCCACAGAAAAGAAGGACGCCGAACACCCTCAGATCATCACAAAAGCCGCCGTCAACAACGCCACCCCCGACCCCGCCAGCACCCACCCCACCCGCGCCCGCCCCAGCCCACCGGCCACCACCACCGACGCCAGCAACAACGCACCACCGAGCGGCACCCACGCGTACAACACCCCCGCCGGACCCGACCGCACCACCTCATCACCGTCCGGCTTCACGACGACCGTGTACGTCCGCCCCTTCTCGACCGCCACCGACCTCTCGATCACCACCCGCGCACGCGCCGTCGACCCCGCCGACAACGGCGTATACGGCCCCGAACACGTCTCCTCACCACACCGCGTCACCTCGACCGTGCCGCGCTCCCGCCCCTTCGTCAGCATCACCTGCTGCGCCGTACCCCACGACCCCCACACCCCCGCCAACAGGATCAACACGGCGACCACACCCATCGCCGCGAGCCGCCCGAACCGCAACGTGGCGACAGAGGCCTGACGGGCTGAGGGAGAGCCACCCTTACGACGATGGGACGAGGCTGCTGTGGCAGGCATGGCCGGGATCATTCGCCACGCCCGAGCGACCCGTCAACCTCGACGGGCGACACATCACGAGTTGTACGTACTCTGCGCCCGCTCCAACCCCTCGAGCACCAGACACTCCACCGCGTCCGCCGCCCGGTCCACCAAGTAGTCCAGCTCCTTGCGCTCCCCCGACGAAAAGTCCTTGAGCACGAAATCCGCCACCTGCATCCGCCCCGGCGGCCGCCCGATCCCGAACCGCACCCGGTGATACTCCGCGCCCATCGCCTTCGTCATCGACTTCAGACCGTTGTGCCCGTTGTCCCCACCACCGAGCTTCAGCCGCAGAACGCCGTAATCGATGTCCAACTCGTCATGCACCGCGACCACGTTCGCCGTCGGCACCTTGTAGAAGTCCCGCAGCGCGTTCACCGGCCCCCCCGACAGATTCATGAACGACATCGGCTTCGCCAGGATCACCCGCCGGCTCGCGGGCCCCGGCGGCCCGATCCGCCCCTCGACGACCTGCGCCTGCGCCTTCCCGGCACGCTTGAACCTCCCCCCGATCCGCTCGGCCAGCAGATCGGCCACCATGAACCCCACGTTGTGCCGGTTCATCGCGTACTCGGGGCCGGGATTGCCGAGGCCCACGATCAGCCAGGGCTCATTGGCAGGGGTGGTCACGTCCATGTCTCCTTATGCAGCAGCCGCTGCCCCCGGAGGGAGCAGCGGCTGAAGCCGATGTACCGCTACGAAACCTACGCGGCTCAGGCCTCGGCAGCCTCTTCGCCCTCGGCGGCCTCGCCCTCCGGGGCCTCCTCGGCCTGGGCGGCCAGCACCTGCAGGACGACCGCGTCGGCGTCCACGGCCAGCGTCGTGCCCTTCGGCAGCGTGATGTCCTTGGCGAGGACGGAGTCACCGGCGGTCAGACCCTCGACGGAGACCGTGACCGACTCGGGGATGTGCGTCGCCTCGGCCTCGACCGGCAGCGCGTTCAGGACGTGCTCCAGCAGGTTGCCACCGGGGGCCAGCTCGCCCTCGGTGTGCACCGGGATCTCGACCGTGACCTTCTCGCCCCGCGTGACCAGCTGCAGGTCCACGTGCTCCAGGAAGCCCTTGATCGGGTCACGCTGCACCGACTTCGGGATCGCCAGCTCGTTGGTCTTGCCGTCGATGTCCAGCGCGATCAGCACGTTCGGCGTACGCAGCGCCAGCAGCAGGTCGTGCCCCGGCAGGGTC
Organism: Streptomyces sp. NPDC049687; assembly: GCF_044465285.1. Lineage (NCBI taxonomy): Bacteria > Bacillati > Actinomycetota > Actinomycetes > Kitasatosporales > Streptomycetaceae > Streptomyces > Streptomyces sp. NPDC049687. The sequence goes on along the minus strand of NZ_JBITLN010000007.1, from coordinate 150,978 downwards.
AGGTGGATCGGGTCGGAACCGTGACCGTAGAGAACACCGGGAACCTTGCTGTCACGGCGGATACGGCGGGCGGCGCCCTTGCCGAACTCGGAACGGGTCTCGGCGGAGATCTTGACCTCGGACATGATCACTCCTCGTAGAAGCTGGAACGGACGTGGTCACCCGGCCACGAACGGCCTGCTACGAAGAGCGCGTCGATAACGGACCGCCATACACCCCGTCCGGAAACATCCGGAGACGGAAGTACGGCCTCCCTCGCCGAGCAACTGAAGCAGTCTACTCGGCACGGGAGGCCGCACAGAAATCGATCAAGCAGAAGCAGCCGCCACAGGACTCACTGCTCGTCGAACAGGCTCGTCACCGAACCGTCCTCGAACACCTCACGCACCGCACTCGCGATCGTCGGCGCGATGGACAGGACCGTGATCTTGTCCAGCTCCAGCTCACCCGGAGTGGGCAACGTGTTCGTGAAAACGAACTCACTGACCTTCGAGTTCTTCAGACGGTCCGCCGCCGGCCCCGACAGCACACCGTGCGTCGCCGTCACGATGACGTCCTCGGCACCGTGCGCGAACAACGCGTCCGCCGCCGCACAGATCGTCCCACCCGTGTCGATCATGTCGTCGACCAGCACACAGACCCGGCCCTCGACCTCACCCACGACCTCGTGGACCGTCACCTGGTTCGCCACGTCCTTGTCACGCCGCTTGTGCACGATCGCCAGCGGCGCGCCCAGCCGGTCGCACCAGCGGTCGGCCACCCGCACCCGACCCGCGTCCGGCGACACCACGGTCAGCTTCGCACGGTCCACCTTGCTGCCCACGTAGTCCGCGAGGAGCGGCAGCGCGAAGAGGTGGTCCACCGGGCCGTCGAAGAACCCCTGGATCTGATCCGTGTGCAGATCGACCGTGAGAAGCCGGTCCGCACCCGCCGTCTTCATCATGTCCGCGATCAGACGGGCCGAGATCGGCTCACGGCCACGGTGCTTCTTGTCCTGACGCGCATAGCCGTAGAACGGCACGATCACGGTGATCGAACGCGCCGAAGCCCGCTTCAGCGCATCGATCATGATCAGCTGCTCCATGATCCACTTATTGATCGGAGCCGTGTGGCTCTGGATCAGGAAGCAGTCCGCACCACGCGCCGACTCCTGGTAACGAACGTAGATCTCACCATTGGCGAAGTCGAAGGCCTTCGTCGGGACGACCCCGACACCCAGCTGGTGGGCGACCTCCTCGGCAAGCTCGGGGTGGGCGCGGCCGGAGAAGAACATCAACTTCTTCTCGCCGGTCGTCTTGATCCCGGTCACAGCACTGTCTCCTCAGAGGTGTCTCAGCTGGGTGTCGAGAGACCTCGCCGCTGGGCGCGACGGGCCGTCTCAGCTGGTGGGGTGCGGGTGTGCACCTATCACGGTACGCCGTGTTCGACGCACGCGTTTCCGGTCAGTCTTCGCTCTCGCCCTGCTGGGAGGCCGCCTCGGCAGCCTTCGCCGCCGCACTGCCCGGACGCTTGCGCGCCACCCAGCCCTCGATATTCCGCTGCTGACCACGGGCCACGGCCAGCGAACCGGGCGGCACATCCTTCGTGATCACGGACCCGGCGGCGGTGTACGCGCCGTCCCCGACCGTGACAGGGGCCACAAACATGTTGTCCGAACCCGTACGGCAGTGCGACCCGACGGTGGTGTGGTACTTGGCCTGCCCGTCGTAGTTCACGAAGACGCTGGCGGCCCCGATGTTGGTGTACTCACCGATGGTCGCGTCACCGACGTAGGAGAGATGCGGCACCTTGCTGCCCTCCCCGATGGCGGCGTTCTTGGTCTCCACATACGTACCGATCTTGCCCTTCGCGCCCAGGCGGGTACCCGGCCGGAGATAGGCGTACGGCCCGACAGTCGCGTTCGGACCGATGTGGGCGCCGTCCGAGACGGTGGTGTCGACACGAGCGCCGGCGTCGACGACCGTGTCCTTGAGCCGGCAGTTCGGGCCGACCTCCGAGCCCTCGCCCAGACGCGTGGAACCGTGCAGCTGGGTGCCCGGGTGCACGGTGACGTCCTGCCCGAAGGCGACGGTCACATCGACCCACGTCGTCGCCGGGTCGATCACGGTCACGCCGGACAGCATGGCGGCGGTCAGCAGCCGGTCGTTGAGGATCCGGCGCGCCTCGCTCAGCTGCACCCGGTTGTTGATGCCGGCGATCTCGCGGTGATCGGCCGCGACGGACGCCCCGACCCGGTGACCGGCCTCCCGGAGGATCCCGAGGACGTCCGTGAGGTACTCCTCACCCTGACTGTTGTCCGTCCGCACCTTCTTCAACGCGTCGGCCAGCAGCGCGCCGTCGAACGCGAACACCCCGGAGTTGATCTCACGGATCGCCCGCTGGGCGTCGGTGGCGTCCTTGTGCTCGACGATCGCGGTGACGGCACCGGTCTCGTCCCGCACGATCCGCCCGTACCCGGTCGCGTCCGGCACCTCGGCGGTCAGCACGGTGACCGCGTTGCCGTCGGTGTGGTGGGTGGCGGCCAGCGCGGAGAGCGTGGCGCCGGTGAGCAGGGGAGTGTCCCCGCACACGACCACGACCGTGCCGTCGATGCCGCCCCCGAGCTGTTCGAGGGCGATGCGGACGGCGTGCCCGGTGCCGTTCTGCTCCTCCTGGACGGCGGTGCGGACGCCCGGGTCGATGTCGCTGAGGTGGGCGGTGACCTTCTCCCGGGCGTGCCCGACGACCACGACCAGGTTCTCGGGGGCCAACTCACGGGCGGCGGCCAGTACATGCCCCACGAGGCTGCGGCCGCAGATCTCGTGCAGGACCTTCGGTGTGGCCGACTTCATACGGGTGCCCTCACCCGCTGCGAGAACGACGACGGCTGCCGGGCGAATGGCGCTCACGGAAGTTGCCCTTCGGCTGTGGAGAAGGTGGGGACATCCGAAGGATACCGGGGCGTTTCCTGGGGGACATGAGAGTGGGCCCTGACCTTGCGAGGTCAGGGCCCGAACCAGGGATTTGTGTGTCGTGGGCTCCCGGAGAAGGATTCGAACCCTCATTCAACGGACCAAAACCGTTTGTCCTGCCCTTAGACGATCCGGGACGGTTTGCCCGCTATGCCCGATTTCGTTGATCGGCTTCGCGTGCGGACTCCACTATGCCGTACCAGGAGCCCTCGATGCGACGGTACAAGTCGGCACCCTTGAGGACTTTGATGACCAGGCAACCGCGGTAGGAGTCGCCGATGTTCTTGCGGACGGTTTTGGGATTGTGCTTCTTGAGGGTCGTCTTGTTGAACCTGGAGCGGTCGGCGCCGACGAGGTCGGCCCAGTAGCGCTCGGCGCCGGCGACATCGGCGGTCTCGTGGATCATGACGCAGTAGCGCAGGCGTTCGCGCTCGACGCCCAGCAGGCGGAGCCAGGCGAGGAAAACCTCGATCATCCCGGGGTCACTGTTGACGAAGGCGACGTTCTCGCGGCGTTCATACGGCTTGTCCTTGCCGCCCTCTGCCCAGTACAGGCCTACACCCAGAAGGAACAATTCCCGCGGTGACAGGTCGCCGATCGCCTTCCTGGCGGTTTCCTTCGTGCGTCGTCGCTCCTCGTCCTTGACGCGTAGCTTCGCTTCCCAGCCGCGCCGTGCGATCGCCGAGGCCTCCTCCGGGGTCCGCCTCCGGTCCGGCCTCGGCAGGTCCCGCACCCACAGCGACACCGAGCTCCTCGAGCAGCCCAGCTCCGTCTCGATCTGGTCGTATGTCCACCCCTGGAGCCGAAGCTCGCGTGCCTTCGCCCGCAGGTCGTCCTTCGCGTTCGGGCGCTTCGTCCACTCCGGCGGCGGTTCCCCCTTCACCAGCCTGTTGAGGATGTCGTTGTTGAAGATCTTCAGCTCGTCGCGGATCTGCCGGAGGCTGTAGCCCTCCCGCCGCAACGCCACCGCCCGCTCCCGCAACCCCTCGAAGTCCGCGTACTTGCCACGTGAATGTGCCATACGCATACCGTCCGGGCGGAATGACGGGTTCCGGGGTCGAACAGTCGCGGTTCACCTGTTCGAGGGAAAGTGCCCGGATACGGTCGGCGAAACTCGCCGGAAAGGGTGGGGGTCGCGCCCGTAGGCTGGGGGCATGACCACGACGGGGGAAGAGACCACGACGGCCCGGAGGGGGCCGTTGTGGTGGGGCAGGTGGCGCAGCGCCGCGTTCGACATGGGTCTGGCCGCCGCGTCTGCCGTGGAGTGCGCGGTGGAGGGGGTGCCGTTCGCGCGGGACGCGGGGATTCCGGTGGCGGCGGGGGTTGTCTTCGGGTTGCTCGCCGGGTCCGTGCTGGTGGTGCGGAGGCAGTGGCCGATCGCGGTCGTGCTGGTCGCGATCGCCATCACGCCGGCCCAGATGGGGTTCCTGATGGGGATCGTCGGGCTGTATACGCTCGCCGCGACGGAGTTCCCGCGTCGGATCATCGGCGCGCTGGCGGGGATGCAGCTGGTGGGGACGTTGATCGTGACGTTCGTGCGGGTTCGGCAGAGCATGGACCAGGGGCGTCTGACGGTCGGGGACTGGTTCATTCCGTTCGCCGCGATCGCGACGTCGTTGGGGCTGACGGCGCCGCCTCTGCTCCTGGGGCTGTACGTGGGTGCTCGGCGGCGGCTGATGGAGAGCCTGCGGGAGCGGGCCGACAGTCTCGAGCGGGAGTTGCAGTTGCTGGCCGAGCGGGCGGAGGAGCGGGCGGAGTGGGCGCGTGGTGAGGAGCGGACGCGGATCGCGCGGGAGATGCACGACGTGGTCGCGCATCGGGTGAGTCTGATGGTCGTGCATGCTGCGGCGTTGCAGGCGGTCGCTCGCAAGGATCCGGAGAAGGCCGTACGGAATGCCGCTCTGGTGGGGGACATGGGGCGGCAGGCGTTGACGGAGTTGCGGGAGATGCTGGGGGTGCTGCGCAGTGGTGGGCCGCGGGAGCGGTCGGCGTCGGTGCCGTTGGCGGCGGTGGGGGTGGCTGCGGCGGCCGCGGCTTCCCGGGTGGTGGAGGAGTCGGGGGAGGGGCCGTCTCTGGAGGAGCTGGAGGAGTTGGTCGGGCAGTCGGCGGCTGCGGGGATGGTGGTGGATCTGTCGGTGGAGGGGGAGGTGCGGCCGTATGCGGCGGAGGTGGAGCAGACGGCGTACCGGGTGGTGCAGGAGGCGTTGACGAACGTGCACAAGCATGCGGCGGGGGCGAAGACGCATGTGCGGTTGGCGCATCGGGTGGCGGAGATCGCGATGCAGGTGGAGAACGAGCCGCCGCCGGAGGTGGGGTCGGCCGGTTCGGCGGGGCTGCCGTCGGGGGGGAACGGGCTGGTGGGGATGAAGGAGCGGGTGGTGGCGTTGGGCGGGGTGTTTGTGTCGGGGCCGACGGAGGCGGGGGGTTTTCGGGTGTCGGCGGTGATTCCGGCGTCGTGAAGGTCGTGGCGGGGGTCACCCCGCGGTGAGGCGGACGGGTTCGATGCCGGAGACGAGGGCGCCGAGGGCTTGGTCGATGTCGGGGCCGAGGTACCAGTCGCCGGTGTGGTCGAGGGCGTAGACGCGGCCTTCGGCGTCGATGGCGAGGAGGGAGTGGGTGTCGGTCTCGGTGCCGAGGGGGCTGACGTCGGTGTCGAGGGCGCGGCCGAGGTCGGCGAGGGTCCGGGCCATGTGGAGGCCGTGGAGGGGGTCGAGGTGGAGGGGGGTGGGGGCGACTTGGCGGCCGGGTCCGGTGGGGGTGATGGTGAGGCCGCCGAATTCGGCCCAGGCTTCCACGGCGGCGGGGAAGACGGCGTGGCGGTGGCCTGCGGGTGAGGTGTGGTCGCGGAGGGTGTCGGCCCAGATCTCGGCTTGTTTGATGTCCCAGCGTCCGGGGTGCCAGCCTGCGGCGCGGAGTGCGGCGTCGACGGGGACGGGGAAGCGGGTGGTGGAGGTGCGGTGGTCGGGGTGCATCGGCCTTCGTTCGTCGTTCGTCGAGCTGTGCGGGGTGCTGAGGGCGGCCGTGGGGCTTATTCGGTCGCTTCCGGGTCGACGATGCGGACGCCGAAGTGGGCGCTGAGGGCGGTGCAGGCGCGGCAGGGGGTGGCGAAGCTGCCGTGGAGGGGGTCGCCGTCCTCGCGGATGCGGCGGGCGGTGAGTTTTGCCTGTTTGAGGGCTCTGCGGGCTTCGCCGTTGGTCATGGGTTTGCGGGCGGCGCGTCTGCTGCGGGCGGCGTCGGCGGCGGCGATGTGGCGGGAGATGAGGAGTGCTTCGGCGCAGCGGCCGGTGAAGCGGTCGCGTTCCCCGCTGGTGAGGGTGTCGAGGAAGTCCTGGACGAGGTGGTGCAGGGGTGGGGGCTGGTCGCCGCGGGCGGCGGTGCCGGTGAGGGTGGCGCCGCGGACGGAGAGGGCTGCGGCGATGGTGGGGAGTATGCCGTCGCGGCGGTGGCGGAGGGTGGGGGCGTGGGGGGTTTCGGTGGTGGACCAGCCGATGCGGGGGTCGCCGGAGCGGGGGTCGCCGCTTGTGGCCGTGTGTGGCCCGTTGTGCTGCCCCGTTTGTGTTGCGTTCATGATCGTCATCCCCTCCCGAGCGTGCCCTCGGAGGTCACAGAGTGCCAAATGGTGTTGCTGGTGCGGAAGCTGGGGCGGTGCGACACGCCCGTGTTTGGGCGGTCCGTAAGGGTGGGGTGACGGCTGGTCACGGAAGTGGGGGCCGGAAGTGGAGGGCCGGTGACCCGTGTCGTCGTACCGCATAGGCTGTCGGCACCGTGATGCGCGCGGTGGGCGCGTGTTGGAGACCGTTGGAGACAGTCGATACGGGGCGTGGTGGGTCGGATCCGGGAGCGGAACCGGCCGCTGCGGTCCGTACCAGAGTGCCGCAGGGGGCAACCGCCATGACGACGAGTCGGCTCGGGCAGCAAGCCGCGCCGCCCAACGCGGCCTATGCCGGGCAGGTCGTGCACTTCCCGGATCCGGTGCGGGCCGCACGGCACCCGAGGGGGGTGCGGGTGGACGAGCGGGGTTACCCGGATTTCTCGCCGTATGCGCGGGCGGCCGCGGAGATCGCGGAGCCGCCGGAGGGGTTCGGGGTCGACGAGTTGCGGCTGACGGACTACGTGTCGGCGAATGCGGCGCTGGCGGCTTCGGGTCATGAGTTGTGGGACACGGTGCCGAATGTGGCGACTCCGCATGGTTGGACGTGGCATCACGTGGTGGGTTCGCGGCGGCTGGAGTTGGTTCCGGTCGAGGTGAAGGCGTTGTTGCGGCATCACGGTGGTCTGGCGACGTCGGTGGTGGATCAGTCGAAGCGGGGGACGCGGCCGTTGCAGGAGACGCGTCCGGCGCATTTCGGGTTGCCGAAGTCGGGTGGTGCGGTGACGGAGCAGCAGGTGCAGGGGGTCGAGGAGGACCTGGGGTACCGGTTGCCGGGGGCGTATCGGTCGTTCCTGAAGGCGGCGGGCGGGTGTGCGCCTGTGGGTGCCGCGCTGGACGCGGAGTTGGGGCTGCTGGTGGACCAGCCGTTCTTCACGGTGCGGGACGAGGCGGCGGTCAATGATCTCGTGTACGTCAACAAGTGTCTGCGGGACCACCTGACGAAGGACTATCTGTGCGTCGGGTTCGTGCAGGGCGGGCTGCTGGCCGTGAAGGTGCGGGGCGAGCGTGCCGGTTCGGTGTGGTTCTGCGCGTACGACGACGTGCGGGACGTTGATCCGGGGTGGTCGCCTGCGGAGCGTACGGGGCGGTTGCTGTTGCCGTGCGGTGAGGACTTCGATGTGTTCTTGTCGCGGTTGGCCGGTAATCCGCCGGAGTTGGAGACGGTGGCGAATCTGATGGTGGACGGCGGGTTCGCGCGTGCGGTGTCCGTGGCGTCCGTCGGCGTGGGGGAGTGAGTTCGGCGATGGTGACGTTCGCGCAGGCGCAGGAGCGTGCGGAAGAGTGGATCAACGGGGATGTGCCGGCGTACCAGCATCGTGAGGTGCGGGTGCGGGAGTTCGAGCTCGGGTTCGTGGTGTGGGCGGAGGACCGTGCGGAGGGTCCGCGGTCGGACGGGGGTGCGCAGCGGCTGGTGATCGCCCGGGACAGCGGGGAGGCCACGTTGTGGCCCGCGTTGCCGGTGGGTGAGGTGATTCGCCGGTACGAGGAGGAGTACGGCCGTCCGGACGAGCCGCGGGACGCGGTGCCGGCGCCTGCGGCTCGGGTGGATCTGAATCAGACGTCGTTCTTGTTGTCGCCGCCGGAGTGGTTGCAGGAGGCGGCGGACAAGTTGGGGATCGGGGAGCGGCGGGGGGATTCTGCGGGTGCCGCTGCCGCTGCCGCTGGTACGGGTGGTGCCGGTGGGGTGACGCCGGATCCGTCGTTGGCACGGACGCAGGCCGGGGTGCCGGGGGGTGGGCTGCCCGAGACGCAGGCAGGGGTGCCGACGGGGGCCGGGGGTTCCGGGGCGGTGGCGCCTGCCGGGGCCACGCCCTGGGCGGGCACGGACACCAACGGCGACGCCGGTGAGGACCGTTCCGTGCCGCTGCCGGCGACGGTCTTCTCGCCGCAGTTGAGCGGTCCTGGCCAGGTGCCGCCGTCCGGGGGTCTGCCGGACGCCGAGACGGCGCTGATGGAGGGCGGCAGCCAGCTCCCGCCGACGGCGGTCGCCCCGGCACTGGACGAGCCGGGCGCGCCCGGGGCGGGGAATGCGCCGGGGAGCGCGCCGCCTCCGCCGCCGCGCGGGCCGGCCGGGTCCTCGTACGGTTATCCGCAGGGGCCGGGGCAGGGTGGGCCGGGTGTGTCCGGGGCCGGTGCTCCGGCTGCCGGGTCGGGGGCTAAGCCGCCTCCGCCGCCGCAGGGGCCGGCGGGGTCCTCGTACGGTTATCCGCAGGGGCCGGGGGTTACGCCTCCGCCCGCGCCTTCGTCGCCGGGTGAGTCGTCGTCGTACGGGTCTTCGCGGGGGGCCGGTGCTCCGGGTGGGCCGGGGGCTCCGTCTTCGGGTGGTCCGCAGGGCATGCCGTCGGCCGGTCCGGCCGCGGCCTCCTACGGGTATCCGCAGGGGCCGGGTGCGCCGGGGCGGCCGCTCGCGCCGAACGCCGGTGACATCGCCGACGCCGCGACCAGCAAGGCGGCGCCGCCTCCGCGTCGTGCGCGTGGTGGGGCGACGCCTCCGCCCCCGCCGGGTGCGCCGGGTGCGCCGGGTGCCCGGCCGGGCACCACGCCTCCGCCTCCGCCGCCCGGTCAGGGTGCGCCCGGGGCCGCGGCGGGGGGTTATGTGCCCACGCAGATGGTGTCGGCTCTGGGGCCGGACGGTCCGGGTGGTGCGCCGCAGGCCCCGGGTGCTCCGGGTGCTCCGGGTGCTCCTGGTGCGCCGAACCCGCCCGCTGGGCCGAACCCGCCAGGGGGCACCCCTCCCGGTGGCGTTCACCAGGCCCCGACGATGCTTGCCGACCCTGGCCGGATGGGGCCGGGTGCTCCGGGTGCTCCGGGTGCGCCCCATGCGCCGGGCGGTCCAGGGGCGCAGGGTGCGCAGGGTGGTGCTCATCACGCGCAGAGCGCGCCGGTCGGGCCCCCGCTCGGCGCCCCCGGCGCGCCTCCGCCCCCGCCCGCCCCGGGGATGCCCGGCGCCCCCGGTGCCGTTCCGGGCGCCCCTCAGGGCATGCCGCCGGGTGCGATGCCTCCGCCCGGTGCGATGCCCGCGCCGGGCGTGCCCGGTGCCGGGCAGCCGGCGGCGTACGGGTTTCCGCAGCAGCAGGGGATGCCGACGGTCGGTCCGGGCTACCAGGCCGTGTTGCGCTATCGCGCGCAGGACGGGTCGGAGCAGCAGCTGATCCGGCGTTCGGCGCCGGGTACGCCCCACCCGGAGTGGCAGATCTTCCACGAGCTGCGGGCCATGAATGTGCCGCCGGACCAGGTGCTGGAGCTGCACACCGAGTTGGAGTCGTGCGAGCTGCCGGGTGCGTACTGTGCGCGGATGATCCGGGAGCAGTGGCCGCAGGCGCGGCTCGCGAGCATCGCGCCGTACGGCACGGATCACGCGAGCCGGCAGCAGGGCATGCAGCAGTTGCTGGCGCATCAGGGCGAGTTGCACCAGGTGGCCGACGGCCCCGCGAGGCCCGCGCCGGTGCGGGCGCCGTTGCCGCCGGTGCAGCCGGCGCCGCCGATCGCGCCGGAGGGGATCGCGCAGGAGCTGGGCGCGGTGTTCGGTCCGGGTGTCTTCCGGTTCGAGCAGGCGGCGGTGTCGCGGCAGGGTGTGCCGCCGGTGGTGGCGCACACGCTGGTGGTGGCGGGTCTGCCGATGGACATGGGGCCGTTCTTCTGGGCGCAGGCCCAGCCGGGGCGGCCGGTGCCGACGCTGGCGGAGCTGGCGGCGGAGCGGGGTGTGCAGCCGGCGCCGGACGCGGGTTCCTATCTCGTCATGGGCAGCGACTTCGGCAAGGCGCTCTGTGTGCAGTACGGGACGGCGAACATCGTCGCCGTGCCGGTGGAGGCGGGGCCGGGCGGGGTGTCCGTACCGCCGCAGTTCGTGAACACGGGTCTGCCGGAGTTCGCGCGCTGCCTCGCGTTGCTGGGGCGGATGTGGCGGCTGCGGTTCGGGCTGAACCAGGAGCAGGCGGGTCGCTGGACCGTGGATTTCCAGGCGCAGTTGGCCTCGCTGGATCCGGCGGCGCTGGGTTCGCCGGAGAGCTGGTGGTCGGTGCTGCTGGAGCAGATGTGGGACGGGCTGCTGTGAGGCGTACGCGCCGCTGACACCGCGGGTGTCGAGGGCCGGGCCGGGTCGTATGACCGGGCCCGGCCCTTTCGTGTGCGGGAGTGTCCGCTTCTGTGTGCGGGACGGCCCGCCCCCCGTGTCCGGAGTGTCGCGTTATGAACACTTAAGTCCTATACATCAAGATATGCGGGAAATCATTATTTCGCGTCCGTCTGGTGGAGAGGGGCTACAGCATGAGCAGCGCACGGGTGTCATCGCCGGGGTTCGCGACCGTTCTCGGGCGCGGCTACCGGCCCAAGGAGGTCGAGGCCTTCACCGCCGCGCTCTCCGCCGAACGCGACGCCGCCTGGGAGCGGGTCGCTCGGCTCACCGTTCTCGCCAAGGAGATGGTGGGCGAGGTCAAGGAGTTGCGCGAGGCCGTGAAGGGGCTCGGGCCGCAGACGTACGACAGCCTCGGGGAGGGGGCCCGGAGCGTCTTCCGGCTTGTCCAGGAAGAGGCGGCGGCGGTGCGCGAAAACGCGCGGCGCGAGGCGGCGGAGGAGGTCGCGGAGGCCGAGGAGCGTGCTGCGACGGTGCGCCGGGTGGCGCAGGAACAGGCGGACGCGATCCGCGCGGAGGCGGAGGAGTACGCCCGTCGGCGGCTGCTCACCGCACGCGCCGAGGCCCAGGGGATCCGGGTGGGTGCCCGGCGCAAGGTGAAGGAGTTCCGCGGCGAGGCGCTCGCGGAGCTGCGCGAGGTGCGGAGGAAGACCTCCGGCCTGCTCGTCGAACCGAAGAAGGAGCAGGCCGAGCAGTGGGCCGCGATGGAGCGCGAGGCCGCCGAACGGGTCGCCGCTCTCGAGGCGAACCACGCCCGGGCGATGGCCCGTGCCGAGGAGGCCCTTGCGGAGGCGCAGCGGGAGGTCGCCGCGGCCGAGGAGGCGTCCCGCCGGCGCGACGAGGAGGCACGCGCGCGTGCCGCCCAGATCCTCTCCGAGGCCCGCCTCCGGGAGGACCGTATCGCCCAGGAGACGGAACGGGTGCTGCGCAAGCACGGCGAGCGCTCGGACGAGGTGCGGGCGCACATGGATCAGGTGCAGGACAGCCTGCAGGCCCTGACGGGCCGCCCGGCGGAGTGAACGTCAGTTCCCCTTGCGCGTCGCCCCGGCGAGGATCCATCCCTCCACCGCCTCGTACTGGCGGCGCTGTTCCTCGGCGCCGCGCCGGCCCGAGGCGAGGGTGCCGAGCCAGCCGAAGGCGAAGCCCAGGGGGACGGTGAGGATGCCGGTGGTGGTGAAGGGGAACCAGTTGAAGTCGGCCTCGGGGAAGGCGGAGACGGGCGAGCCGGAGACCAGGTTCGTGCCCGGCATCAGCAGCAGGACCGCCAGGGTGCCGCCGATGAGGGTCCACAGGAGGCCCGTTCGGGTGTAGCGGCGCCAGAAGAGGCTGTAGACGAGGGCGGGCGCGAGGGCCGAGGCGCCGAGGCAGAAGGAGAGGGTGACCAGCGGCTGGAGGCTGCGGTGCTGGACCTGGGTGGCCAGCAGGATCGTCGGGACGCCGACGGCCAGCGCGGACAGACGGGCCAGCAGCATCTCGCGGCGCGGGGACGTCTCACGCGCGCGTGTGGCGAAGACGTCGTGGGCGAGGGAGTTGGCGCAGGCGAGGATCATGCCGGCGACCGAGGCGAGGACCGTGAGGAAGATCGCCGTGGTGACCGTCGTGAACAGCAGGGTCTCCGCCGTGGAGACGTCCGCGCCGAGGGCGGCCCGGGAGCCCAGCAGATAGGCGGTGTTGCCCTGCGGGTCGGCCCGGGCGATGACCGCGCGGCCGATCAGGGCCGTGGCGCCGAATCCGACGACCGTGATGACCAGGACGAACACGGCCACCCCCGACACCGCCCAGGACAGCGAGCGGCGCACCTGGCGGGCGCTGGAGGCGGTGTACATGCGCATGGTGATGTGGGGCAGGCAGGCGCCGCCCAGGACCACCGACAGCTGCGCGGTGATCATGTCGAGGCGGGGACAGGGGCCGTCGGCGAACTCCAGGCCGGAGCGCAGGAAGGCGTCGCCGACGCCGCTGCCCTCGGCGGCCGCGTCGAACAGGGCGCCCGGGTTCCAGTCGAAGCGGCCGAGGACGACGAGGGCGACGGCGGTGCCGGAGCCGAGCAGTGTCACGATCTTCAGGATCTGGATGAGGGCGGTGCCCTTCATGCCGCCGATCGCCGCGTAGCTGATCATCAGCGCGCCCATCACCACGACACAGCCGGTCTCCACGGCGTCGCCGGAGAAGCCGAGGATGAAGGCGAGGAGCTGTCCGGTTCCTGCTAGTTGCACCAGCATCATCGGCAGCAGTGCGGTGAGGGTGACCGCGCAGGCCGTGATCCGTACGGCGCGGCCGGGCATCCGGCGGGCCAGCGCGTCGCCCATGGTGAACCGGCCCGCGTTGCGCAGCGGTTCGGCCAGCAGGAACATCAGCAGCATCAGGGACAGGGCCGTGCTGAGGGCGAGGACGACGCCGTCGTAGCCGCACAGGGCGATGACGCCGCCGGTGCCGAGGACGGTGGCGGCGGAGATGTAGTCGCCGGCGATGGCGAGGCCGTTGCGCAGCGGGGACAGGGAGCGGTAGCCGGTGTAGAACTCGTCGAGGTCGTCGCGGTCGGGGCCGGTCATCACGCACAGCAGCAGGGTGACGGTGGCGACGGCGGTGAAGGCGACGAGGGACATGGTCTGCGCGTCGCCGCTGAACTCCGTGAGGGAAGCGGCCCTCATCGGGTCGTCCCCCGTCTCGAGTCGATCTCCGACTGTCGGCGGATGCGGTCCGCGAGCGGGTCGACCCGGCGTCGGGCGGTGCGCTCGTAGACGGCGATCGCCAGCCAGGCGACGGGAAGCTGGATCAGGGCGAGGAGCAGTCCGGCGGGCAGTCCGGTGGTGACGGTGGCCGTCATCAGGGACGGTGCGTACGCGGAGAGGACCAGGAAGAGCACGAAGTAGCCGAGTGCGGTGAGCGTCGCCACGCGCCGCTGGCGGCGGTAGGCGCCGCGCAGGACGCGCAGGTCGCTGTGGTGGCCCAGCGGGGTGTGGTGGGCGGGGTGTCGGGCCGGTGCGGGCGGTGGCGGCTGCCAGGGGTACGTCCTGGGGGACGAGGGTGGTGGCTGGTACCGATGAGGACGTGACGGGTCGTGGGACATCCCGCTCCTTGCGCGGCTCGGGTCCGTGGCGGCGGACCGCAGGGAGGTGGGGGGGCGAGCCACGCACGTTACTCGGGAGTACGCCCAGCGCGAAGTGTTTTCACCAAACTGGTCGGTCGGTATGCGCTTACTGTACGACCAGGGCGCTGACCTGCGGTGTTACCGACGTTAACCCCCAGCCTTGGGTGACGGCAGACCCTCGTGGTCGTCGAGCACCGGAAAGCGCCGCGGTGCCACGCACAGCAGCACCAGGAAGGCGAGCGCGGCCGCGCACGCCGCTCCCAGATACACGGCGTGCACGGCGCTCGCGACGGCGTGCCGGACGGACTCGGGCGCAGTGCCGGCGTCGAGCGCGCGGGTGACGGAGTCCAGGTCGCCCGCGCCGCCCAGTCGTGCCGCCAGCACTCCGTTGGCGACCGCGCCGAACACCGACGCGCCGATCGTCTGCCCGGTCTGCCGGCAGAACAGCACGGACGCCGTCGTCGTACCGCGCTCCGACCAGCCGACCGTCGACTGCACCCCCACGATCAGCGGCAACTGGAACAGCCCCAGCGCGGCGCCGAGCAGCAGCATCAGCAGCGTCGGCTGCCAGGCCTCGCCGGGATACGGCAGGAGCGGGAACGCCACCAGGACCAGCGCCGCCGCCCCGATGCCGAGCAGCGCGGTGTCACGGAAGCCGATGCGCCGGTAGACGTGCTGGCTGAGCGCGGCGGACAGCGGCCAGCTCAGCGTCCACACCGACAGCACGAACCCGGCGGTCACCGGCCCCAGCCCCAGCACCGCCTGCGCGTACGTAGGCAGGAACACCGACGGCGCCACCATCAGCAGCCCCAGCGCGCCCAGCGCCAGATTGACCGCCGCGATCGTACGGCGACGCCACACCCACCCGGGGATGATCGGCTCCGCCGCCCGGCGTTCGATGACGACGACGAGCCCGGCCAGCGCCAGCCCCGCACCGAACAGCGCGAACGACGGCACCGAAAGCCACGCCCAGGCCACCCCGCCCTGCACCAGCGCGGTCAGCAGCACCCCGCCGCACGCGAACACGGCCAGCGCACCCGCCCAGTCGACACGCGCGCGTGCAGCCGCCTTCCCCGCGGACTCCCTGTGCGGCTCGTGCAGATGACGGACGATCAGCCACAACGCCGCCGCCCCGATGGGGAGGTTGACGAGGAAGATCCAGCGCCAGTCCGCGTACGCCGCCAGCACCCCGCCGATGCCCGGCCCCGCGACCGCCGACACCGCCCACACCGTGGACAGCTTCGACTGGATCCTCGGACGCTCCGCCAACGGGTACAGGTCGGCGGCGAGCGTCTGCACCGTGCCCTGCAACGCCCCGCCGCCCAGACCCTGCACGATCCGGAACGCGATCAGCGCCCCCATGTTCCAGGCCAGCGCGCACAGCAGCGAGCCCAGGAGGAACAGCGAGGCGCCGACGACCAGCACCGGCTTGCGGCCGAAGGTGTCGGAGAGCTTGCCGTACACGGGCAGGGTGACCGTCACCGCGAGCAGATAGCCGGAGAACAGCCAGGAGAAGACCGAGAACCCACCCAGGTCGCCGACGATCTGCGGTACGGCCGTGGAGACGACGGTGGAGTCGAGGGCGGCCAGCGCCATGGAGAGCATGAGCGCGGCGACGACGGCACCCCGCCGGTGCCGCGCGGTGCGCTCGGTTGACTGCCGTATCGCCGGTTTCGTCCCGCCCACGCGGATTCCTTCCCCCTGCATCCATCTGCCGAGGAGCAGCTTCCCACTTGACCCTCACGTCGCGGCAGGGTGGAGCCTGGTCGGGCCGAAGGGTGGAGGGAGCCCCGAGAGACGCTCCACCCGGCGGTGGAGAGCCCCTAGGGGAACCTCCGTACTACGTCTCGGGGAGGTGTCGTACCGGCGGAGGACGAGACGGCCCGGGGTGCCTCCTTAACCTGGCTTTACGCCGCTGGGGGTGGCCAGCCCCAGCGGCGGAGGGTGGGGTTAACCCCCCGAGAAGACGGGTCCCGGCCCCAGCGCGCCGGACCCTCTCCCGCCGCCAGACTCTTCGACGTAGCGCTCTTCCCCACTCAGCCACCACCGAGGCGGAGCGTGACTCACCCACTTCCGACATTGGAGACTTACCGTGACTTCGGCTGTAACCATTCCCAGGCACGGGGGCACTGGAGGGCGTACGGCCGTCGCCGCGCGGGCGCGGCAGGTCGTCAAGGCGTACGGGTCCGGCGAGACCCGCGTCGTCGCCCTCGACCACGTCGACGTGGACATCGCCCGCGGCCAGTTCACCGCGATCATGGGCCCCTCGGGGTCCGGCAAGTCCACGCTGATGCACTGCCTCGCCGGTCTCGACACCGTGACGAGCGGCCAGATCCACCTGGACGAGACCGAGATCACCGGCCTGAAGGACAAGAAGCTCACCCAACTGCGCCGGGACCGGATCGGGTTCATCTTCCAGGCGTTCAACCTGCTGCCGACGCTCAACGCGATCGAGAACATCACGCTGCCCATGGACATCGCCGGCCGCAAGCCCGACAAGGCGTGGCTGGACCGGGTCGTGGAGACCGTCGGCCTCGCGGACCGGCTCAAGCACCGCCCCACCCAGCTCTCCGGCGGACAGCAGCAGCGCGTCGCCGTGGCCCGCGCCCTGGCGGCCCGCCCGGAGATCATCTTCGGTGACGAGCCCACCGGAAATCTCGACTCGCGCGCGGGCGCCGAGGTCCTGGGCTTCCTGCGCCGCTCGGTGGACGACCTGGGCCAGACCATCGTGATGGTCACGCACGACCCGGTGGCGGCCTCCTACGCGGACCGTGTGCTGTACCTCGCCGACGGCCGGATCGTCGACGAGATGTTCAAGCCGACCGCCGACACCGTCCTCGACCGCATGAAGGACTTCGACGCGCGGGGGCGTACGTCATGACCGTCATGAAGACCTCGATGCGCAACTTCTTCGCGCACAAGGGACGTATGGCCCTGTCGGCCGTGGCGGTCCTGCTCTCGGTGGCGTTCGTCTGCGGGACGCTGGTGTTCACCGACACCATGAACACCACTTTCGACAAACTCTTCGCGGCTACCTCCTCCGATGTGACGGTGAGCGCGCAGGACGCCTCGGACACCGGTGAGACCACCTCCGGCAACGGCAAGCCGCCGGTCATGCCGGCCTCCGTGCTCGACAAGGTGCGCCAGGCGCGGGGCGTGCAGTCGGCCGAGGGGTCCGTCTTCTCGAGCGCGGTGACCGTCGTCGACGCCGACAAGGACAACCTGTCGCCGTCCAGCGGCGCGCCGACCATCGTGGGCAGCTGGAACGCCAACGAGGCCCGCACCATGAAGATCACCTCCGGTGCGGCGCCGAAGGGCTCCGACCAGGTCGTGGTGGACGCGGACACCGCCGACAAGCACCATCTGAAGCTCGGCGACGAGATCGGCGTGATCAGCGCGGTCGGCACGCACACCGCGAGGATCTCCGGCATCGCCACCTTCACCGTCACCAACCCCGGCGCGGCGATCTTCTACCTGGACACGAGGACCGCCCAGCAGACACTGGTCGGCGAGACGGGCGTCTACACGAACGTCAACGTCACGGCCGCGGCCGGGGTGAGCGACGCACAGCTGAAGAAGGACGTCGCGGCCGAGATCGGCACCGGCTACAAGGTGCAGACCGCCAAGGAGACGGCCGACGCCAACCAGAAGGACGTCGGCGAGTTCCTCGACGTGATGAAGTACGCGATGCTCGGGTTCGCCGGGATCGCCTTCCTCGTCGGCATCTTCCTGATCATCAACACCTTCTCGATGCTGGTCGCCCAGCGCACCCGCGAGATCGGCCTGATGCGGGCCATCGGCTCCAGCCGCAGTCAGGTCAACCGCTCGGTGCTGGCCGAGGCACTGTTCCTCGGCGTGGTCGGTTCGGTCCTCGGGGTCGGCGCCGGCGTCGGCATCGCCGTCGGCCTGATGAAGCTCATGGGCATGACCGGCATGAACCTGTCCACCGACGACCTGACGGTGGCGTGGACGACCCCGGTGATCGGCATGGTCCTCGGCGTCGTCGTCACGGTCCTGGCGGCCTACCTCCCCGCCCGCCGCGCCGGCAAGGTCTCCCCGATGGCCGCCCTGCGCGACGCGGGCGCCCCCGCCGACGCCAAGGCCGGAGCCGTACGGGCCGTGCTGGGCGCGCTGCTGACCGGCGCCGGCGCCTACGGCCTCTATGCGGCGGGGTCGGCCGACAAGGCGAGCGAGGGCTCGATGTGGCTGGGCATGGGGGTGGTGCTGAGCCTCATCGGCTTCGTGGTGATCGGCCCCCTGCTGGCAGGCGGAGTGGTCCGGATCCTGGGCGCGGTCCTGCTGAGGGCCTTCGGCCCCGTCGGCCGCATGGCGGAACGCAACGCCCTGCGCAACCCGCGCCGCACCGGCGCCACGGGCGCCGCGCTGATGATCGGTCTCGCGCTGGTCGCCTGCCTGTCGGTGGTCGGCTCCTCCATGGTCGCCTCCGCGACCGAGCAGCTCGACAAGTCCGTCGGCACCGACTTCATCATCCAGAACGACGGCGGCCAGCAGATCACCCCGCAGGCCGTGCAAGCCGTGAAGTCCACGCCGGGCCTGGAGCGCGTCACCGAGTACAAGGTCCTGGACGCCGACCTCAAGACCCCCGACGGCAAGACGTCGGCGAAGGAGACCGTCAACGCGGCCGACCCGACGTACGCGAAGGACCTGCGCACCGAGACGGTGGCCGGTGACCTCGCGGACGCCTACCGGCCCGACTCGATGTCCGTCTTCGAGGGCTTCGCCAAGGAGCACGGCCTCGAGCTCGGCTCGAAGGTCGACGTCGACTTCAAGGACGGCACCACCGCGACGCTCACGGTCCGCGCGATCACCAGTGACGACGTCGTGATCGACAAGGGCGCGATGTACGCGTCGATCGCGACCGTCGCGAAGTACGTCCCCGCCGACAGGATGCCGCTCGACCAGCTGGTCTTCGCCACGGCGAAGGACGGTCAGCAGGACACGGCCTACACCTCACTCAAATCCGCCCTGCACGACTACCCCCAGTACACGGTCCGCGACCAGACCGACTACAAGCAGGCGCTCAAGGACCAGATCGGCCAGCTCCTGAACCTGATCTACGGCCTTCTCGCCCTCGCGATCGTGGTGGCGATCCTGGGAGTGGTGAACACCCTGGCCCTGTCGGTGGTGGAACGCACCAGGGAGATCGGCCTGATGCGGGCCATCGGCCTCTCCCGCCGTCAGCTCCGCCGCATGATCCGCATGGAGTCGGTCGTCATCGCCCTCTTCGGCGCCCTCCTCGGCCTCGGCCTGGGCATGGGCTGGGGCGCCACCGCCCAGCAGCTCCTCGCCCTGGAGGGCCTGAACGTCCTCGAGATCCCCTGGCCGACCATCACCGGGGTCTTCATCGGCTCGGCCTTCGTGGGCCTCTTCGCCGCCCTGATCCCCGCCTTCCGGGCCGGCCGCATGAACGTCCTGAACGCCATCGCGACCGACTGACCGACCAACCGCGAACAACCGACCCGGCACCGAGAAGCCACGGGGGGCTTCTCGGCGCCGGGTCGTCCGCCTTCCGGGTCAGTTCCCTTCGAGCCGGCTCCAGAACTCCCGCGTTCCGGGACGCGTCCCGTCGTTGGCGAGGATCGCGGCGGCGCTGCACTTCAGCCGGAGCCGGACCTTGCGTTCCCCGCTGGCCGAGAACGGATCGTCCGAGGCCAGCTTCGAGTCCAGGAGCTCCTTGACGAATCGCTTCCAGACGTCCGGGCCGTACTCCTGAGCCCACTTCAGCCGGTTGTCCTCCGGCTGGTGGTCGCTGCGGAGGATGACGGACTTCTCCACGCGCCGTGCCATGGTGGTCAGATAGTGGCGTGCGGCCAGCGCCTCGACGGGCGGCAGGGCCTTGTCCCTGCCCTCGGCGTCGACGACCTCTGCCCCGTAGTGCTCCAGTTTTTCGAGAATGCGCTCCCTGCGGTAGAGGAATTCGTTGGGCAGCTGCAGTTCCACCAGATCGGCGTGGCGCACGCCGCGCAGTCCGGCCAGGTCGGCGGGCGAGCCGGTCACCCTGATCTTCTTGACGCTGGTGTTCTCGAGCCGCAGGGACCAGCCTCCCGCCGCAGGCAGCACCAGCCCCGAGAGTTCGCATCCGGCGATGCGGGAGTTCACGCCACGCACCCGCGAGAGGTCGAGTTCGTCCGCGAAGACGGCGTTGAGCAGGTCCGCCTCCGGCATGCGGCCCGTTTCGTCGATGACGGCCGACCACAGGGCGCCGAGGTTGGTGGCCGCCACCGTGGACTCGATCTGCTCCTGTGTGCGCCGCAGGCGGGGCGCGAAGTCGGCGACGGCCTGGACGACACGCTGCGCTCCGGCCGCGGTGACGACTCCCGTGACGGTGGCCGAGCGCCAGGGGGACTGCTTGAGCATCGCCTGGAACACGGAGCGCTTCCCGTCCAGGAGGTAGTGGCTCGCGGCGCCGGCCAGGAACTGGTCGAAGAACAGCTCGTGCTGGAAACGGAAACGTGAGGCGGACGTGTCGTCCGAAGCCGCGGCGAGTCCGCAGAGCACGGGCAGCCGTTGCTTGAGATGGCGCCGACTGGACAACTCGTCGTCGATGGCCAGCTCGGCCGCGTCCTGCAGTTCGCCGATGTCCGCCTCGCGCTCTTCGCGGCTCGCCATGAATTCCGCGACGTACTCGAACATACGCCGCAACTCGGCACTGCTCAGGAGGGCGGCGTCCCCCTGCCCCATCACCAACTTGCGTTCCTCGCGCGCCACATACTTGGTGAGCAGTCGCTCGGCGAGCGTGTTGCCGGTGATCTCGCCCTCCTCCGGATCGAGCGTCATCTCCGCGAGCGCGTGGGCGAAGAACGGCAGTCCCAGCAGGTGGCGGTCGCCCTCGGACAGCCGGGCCAGACTCTCGGGCGGCACCCCGTACTCGTCCAGGAACGCCGCCACGTCCTCGGGCGACCACCGCTGCACCGCTGCGACGCGGTGGCGCACGTAGGGCATGCCCTGCTCGTTGGCGCGCTCGACGCTGGAGCGGTACTGACCCATGTAGTAGGAGGAGCGAGCCGACACCACCACCACGCCTCGGCCGCCGAGTTCGTCGAGCCAGGGCCGGAGCGACCCGATCGCGTCGCTGTACCCCACTCCACCGAGCAACTCGTCGAACCCGTCGATGAGCAGGGTCATCAGCCCGTTGCGGCACAGGGCCTTCACGCCCTTGTCGGTGAGGTTCCGGGTCGACGCGACGGCGCTGTCCACGACGGTGCGGAGACTGTCGAGCACCTGGCCGGTGGACCGGACGTACAGGAAGAGGGCCTTGTCCGACGGCTGGCCCGCCTGCAGCGCCTGTTCGACCTCCCGGGTACGGGTCTTCGCGGCGTCGAGCATCGCCCTGGTCTTGCCGATGCCTGCTTCGCCGTTGATGAAGACCACTTGCGTCTGGCCGCGATCGGCCTGGAGGTACTCGTCGACGCCGTCGATGAGTTCGGCGAAGGTACGGGCGGGCTGCGCGTCGCTGCCGTCCATGTCGGAGACGACGACCTTGGCCATCCGGGTGATCCGGTGTTCCCGGGAGGCCCAGCCCAGAGTGTCGTGTTCCTCCTTCGCCAGCTGGTTCTCCAGCTGCTCCAGCTTCTGCCGCAGACGAGTCGCGACCACCTGCCAGTTGGCCAGGGAGCGCAGGTAATCGGAGTAGGGGACCCAGCCGGACTCCGCGCGCCACTGGCGGGCGTAGTCGGGGCCCAGCCGGAAGTAGTCCCGGCGGGGCTGGGTTCCGGTGCCCTCACCGGTCGCCTTGTCCCAGTAGAACTCGAAGCCCTGGTCGTGGTCGGCGTAGACGGGCTCGGAGTCGTCATCGGCGAAGCCGCGAAGATCCTGCTCGACGTCCCTGACGAAGTCGGCCCGTGTGCGGTCCGTCTTCTTCGGTTTGAGGAGGGGATGCAGCGCGGCCCGGACCGCCTCGCCGGAGGGTGAACCGCTCCCCGGTCCACCGCCGAAACGGAGGAAGGTGGGCTGAGCGCCGACGAACCTGGAGAAGAGATGCCAGACGCCGTTCGGCTCCGCGTACAGGAACGGCCACAGCGCCACCTCGTGCCCGGCCCAGACGAACGATGGCCGCAGTTCCCCGGAGTCGGCCCGCCGGACCGACAGCTCCGCGTCGCCGAGGGACTCCACGACGGCGTCGGCGATGGCATGGACCAAGCCGTCCAGCGTGGCCAGTTCCGTCTCACCGGTGGGCAGCGGTCCCCCATGGCTGAGGTGGTCGCGCAGCTGCTTGAGATTGGGCGCTCCCGGAACGCCGTCCGTGTAGAGGTCCAGGGCCCTGGCGACGGCCTGGCCCACGCGGTCGGCCGGCACCGTCCCGCAGCCGTCCAGCTGCTGACGGGCGAGTTTCAGGTAACCGACCCACTCGCCGAGGCCGGGGGAACGGCCGACCACCGCCGGCGCCTGCCCGGCGGCGCGCACGGTCATCGCTGCCAGAAGGGCCAGGAAACGCAGCTCGAAGTCGAGCACCGAGAAGCCCTCGTGGATGCTGCGCGGGCGGCCCGTCGACGCCTGCGAGTACGAGGCCTCCATGCGGCGGAAAACCTCCGCGGGAGTCTCCGGCAAGGATCCCCCGGCCGCCGATCCTCCTGAGTCCTGCACAGTTCCCCCTCGTCCCCGTCACACGTTCCGCGCTCCGACGCACTTTATCGATCAGTCCGGGGCGCCGCCGCGCCTGTGGACAAGACGCGGTGACCGTGCACCGGGAGTTGTCCACAGCCCCGGGCACACCGCGTGGCCAAGTCGTACCCTGGACACCCCCGGCCCGTGACACGCGTCGGGCCCTTCGCGTTGCCCACCCGACCCGCTACACCCCTACCCGAAGCCCCCGACCCCTCGGACGGAAAGCCCCCTCCATGAGCCTGCACGGTCTGCTCGACGCCGTCGTCAAGGACACCGCCCTCGCGGAAGCGATCCCCGCGGCCGCGGACGGCAACCGCATGCATGTCGACCTGGTCGGCCCCCCGGCGGCCCGCCCCTTCGCGATCGCCGCCCTCGCCCGCGAGACCGGCCGGACGGTCCTCGCGGTGACGGCCACCGGCCGCGAGGCCGAGGACCTTGCAGCGGCCCTGCGCTCACTGCTCCCCCCGGACGGCGTCGCGGAGTACCCCTCCTGGGAGACCCTCCCGCACGAACGCCTCAGCCCCCGCAGCGACACCGTGGGCCGCCGCCTGGCCGTCCTGCGCCGCCTGGCCCACCCACGCCCCGACGACCCCGAGACGGGCCCGGTCTCGGTCGTCGTGGCGCCCGTACGCTCCGTCCTCCAGCCCCAGGTCAAGGGCCTCGGCGACCTGGAACCGGTGGCCCTGAGGACAGGGCAGCAGGCCGACCTGAACGAGATCGTCGAAGCCCTCGCGGCCGCCGCCTACGCGCGCGTGGAGCTCGTGGAGAAGCGCGGCGAGTTCGCCGTACGCGGCGGCATCCTCGACGTGTTCCCGCCCACCGAGGAACACCCCCTGCGCGTCGAGTTCTGGGGCGACGACGTCGAGGAGATCCGTTACTTCAAGGTCGCCGACCAGCGCTCCCTGGAGGTGGCCGAACACGGCCTGTGGGCGCCCCCCTGCCGCGAACTCCTCCTCACCGACGACGTCCGTTCACGCGCGCGTGCCCTCGCCGAACAGCACCCGGAACTCGGCGAGCTCCTGAACAAGATCGCCGAGGGGATCGCGGTGGAGGGCATGGAGTCCCTCGCCCCCGTCCTGGTCGACGACATGGAGCTGCTGATCGACGTCCTGCCCAAGGGCGCGATGGCCGTCGTGTGCGACCCGGAGCGGGTACGCACGCGTGCCGCGGACCTCGTGGCGACCTCCCAGGAGTTCCTGCAGGCGTCCTGGGCGGCGACGGCCGGCGGCGGCGAGGCGCCCATCGACGTCGGCGCGGCCTCCCTGTGGTCGATCGCGGACGTCCGCGACCGCGCGCGCGAGCTGGACATGATGTGGTGGTCGGTGTCGCCGTTCGCCGCGGACCTCGAGCTGGAGGCGGACACCCTCCAGCTCGGCATGCACGCCCCCGAGACCTACCGCGGCGACACCGCGAAGGCCCTCGCGGACACCAAGGGCTGGCTCGCGGACGGCTGGCGCGTCGTCTTCGTCACCGAGGCCCACGGACCGGCGGCCCGCACGGTCGAGGTGCTCGGCGGCGAGGGCGTCGCCGCCCGCCTGGACGCCGACCTGACCGAACTCGGCCCCTCCGTCGTCCACGTCTCCTGCGGCTCGATCGACTACGGCTTCGTCGACCCGGCCCTCCGCCTCGCCGTCCTCACCGAGACCGACCTGTCGGGCCAGAAGGCGGCCGGCAAGGACGGCGCGCGCATGCCCGCGCGCCGCAGGAAGACCATCGACCCGCTCACCCTGGAAGCGGGCGACTACATCGTCCACGAGCAGCACGGCGTGGGCCGCTACATCGAGATGGTGCAGCGCACCGTGCAGGGCGCCACCCGCGAGTACCTGGTCGTCGAGTACGCCCCCGCCAAGCGCGGCCAGCCCGGCGACCGCCTCTACATCCCCACCGACCAGCTGGAGCAGATCACCAAGTACGTCGGCGGCGAGGCGCCCACCCTGCACCGCCTCGGCGGCGCGGACTGGACCAAGACCAAGGCGCGCGCGAAGAAGGCCGTCAAGGAGATCGCCGCCGACCTGATCAAGCTGTACAGCGCCCGTATGGCGGCCCCCGGTCACGCCTTCGGCGCGGACACCCCGTGGCAGCGCGAGCTGGAGGACGCCTTCCCGTACGCGGAGACCCCCGACCAGCTCACCACCATCGCCGAGGTCAAGGACGACATGGAGAAGACGGTCCCCATGGACCGCCTGATCTGCGGCGACGTCGGCTACGGCAAGACGGAGATCGCGGTCCGCGCCGCGTTCAAGGCCGTCCAGGACGGCAAGCAGGTCGCCGTGCTCGTCCCGACGACGCTCCTCGTCCAGCAGCACTTCGGCACGTTCAGCGAGCGGTACTCGCAGTTCCCGGTGAACGTGCGCGCCCTGTCCCGCTTCCAGACGGACACCGAGGCCAAGGCGGTCCTGGAGGGCCTGCGCGAGGGGTCCGTGGACGTCGTCATCGGCACCCACCGCCTGTTCTCCTCGGAGACGAAGTTCAAGGACCTCGGTCTCGTCATCGTCGACGAGGAGCAGCGTTTCGGTGTCGAGCACAAGGAGCAGCTGAAGAAGCTCCGCGCGAACGTCGACGTCCTGACGATGTCCGCGACCCCCATCCCGCGCACCCTGGAGATGGCGGTCACCGGCATCCGCGAGATGTCGACGATCACGACCCCGCCGGAGGAGCGCCACCCGGTGCTCACCTTCGTGGGGCCGTACGAGGAGAAGCAGATCGGCGCCGCCATCCGCCGCGAACTCCTCCGGGAGGGCCAGGTCTTCTACATCCACAACCGGGTCGAGTCGATCGACCGCGCGGCCGCCCGCCTGCGCGAGTTCGTCCCCGAGGCGCGCATCGCGACGGCCCACGGCCAGATGTCGGAGTCGGCGCTCGAACAGGTCGTCGTCGACTTCTGGGAGAAGAAGTTCGACGTGCTCGTCTCGACGACGATCGTCGAGTCCGGCATCGACATCTCCAACGCGAACACCCTGATCGTGGAGCGCGGCGACACCTTCGGCCTGTCCCAGCTGCACCAGCTGCGCGGCCGCGTGGGCCGGGGCCGGGAACGCGGCTACGCCTACTTCCTCTACCCGCCGGAGAAGCCCCTCACGGAGACCGCCCACGAGCGGCTCGCGACGATCGCCCAGCACACCGAGATGGGTGCGGGCATGTACGTGGCGATGAAGGACCTGGAGATCCGCGGCGCGGGCAACCTGCTGGGCGGCGAGCAGTCCGGCCATATCGCGGGCGTCGGATTCGACCTGTACGTCCGGATGGTGGGCGAGGCCGTCGCGGACTACCGGCGCCAGCTGGAGACCGGTGAGATCGAGGAGGAGCCCCCGCTCGAGGTCAAGATCGAGCTGCCCGTCGACGCACACGTCCCGCACGACTACGCCCCCGGCGAGCGGCTGCGCCTCCAGGCCTACCGGGCCATCGCCTCCGCCAACTCGGAAAACGACATCAAGGCCGTACGCGAGGAACTCGTCGACCGCTACGGCAAGCTGCCCGAGCCGGTGGAGAACCTGCTGCTGGTCGCGGGTCTGCGCATGCTGGCACGCGCGTGCGGCGTCGGCGAGATCGTCCTGCAGGGCACCAACATCCGCTTCGCTCCGGTGGAGTTGAGGGAGTCGCAGGAGCTGCGCCTGAAGCGCCTGTACCCCGGCTCCGTCATCAAGCCGGCCGTCCACCAGATCCTCGTACCCCGCCCGAAGACCGCGAAGGTCGGCGGCAAGCCGCTGGTCGGACGGGACCTGCTGGGCTGGGTGGGGGAGTTCCTGGCAACGGTGCTGGGGTCGTAAAAACCGGAGCTCCTTCCGAGGGTGACTCATCACCGACGGCATTCCCGGGATGTGAAGGATGCCCACGGGGAGACGGTGGTGGTCCGGACCCCCCGGATGCCGTCGCACGCCGTAGGTACGGTGTGCACCAGCGTCCGGCGGGGAAACCGCCCTGTGCGGGGTGGCAGCGGGCCGGCAAGGGGAGGGGCGCTCGGGATGCGTCTGAGGGGTGCGGCGGCGAGCGCCGCCATGCTGATGGGCACGGTGGCCGCGGTCACCGTCGGCTGTACGCCCGAGATCGCGGGAGACGGTTCCGCCGGAGCGGGGGCGACGGCGAGCGGGGGAGCGGCGCTGACGGCCGCCGAGTCGCTCACCGTGAAGGGACGCGCGCCCAAGACCGGCTACGAGCGCGACAAGTTCGGCACGCCGTGGGCGGACACGGACTCGAACGGCTGTGACACCCGCGTTATCTCTATGCTTCGCCGGGTGGCTGAGGCATTTTCGCAGCTCATGGAGGGGATGGTGAGTTGTGCTCACTGAGAGGCACGTGAGTCACAGGGGGGCGCTTAGCGTGCGCTGCTTCCGTGGGGTGGCGGTGGCGGCGACTGCCGTGCTTCTCGTCTCAGGCTGTGAGGGACTCGGTGAAGATGGCTCCTCCGCGGGGTCCGGGCCGGCTGCGCCGGACGGGCGGGCGGTCAGTCCGCTCGAGAACCCGGACGGTACGAAGCCCGGGCTCGCTCCGGTGACGACGGACGCGGACAAGGCCGCGGCCCGCAAGCTCATCGAGGCGCTGACCACGAAGGGGCGGGGACCGAAGACGGGCTACGACCGCGACAAGTTCGGCTACGCGTGGATGGACACGGCCGACGGGGTGCCGCTCGCGAGGAACGGGTGTGACACTCGAAATGATCTCATTCATCGGGATGGTGAGAACCTTCGTTTTCGAAGCGGCTCCGACTGTGTGGTCATCGCCATGACACTGCACGACCCGTACACCGGGACGACCATCGAGTGGCGCAAGCAGCAGGCCTCCGAGGTGCAGATAGACCACGTGGTGCCACTGTCGTACAGCTGGCAGATGGGTTCGTCGCGCTGGCCGAAGAGCAAGCGCGAGCAGTTCGCCAACGACGTGCTCAATTTGATCCCGGTCCAGGGCCGGGCCAACTCGGCCAAGGGCGATTCGGGACCGGCATCCTGGCTGCCCCCGGACAAGCAGGTGAGGTGCTCTTACGCGATCCGCTTCGCGCAGGTGGTCCTCAAGTACGACCTTGCGGTGACGACGGCGGACAAGGACATGATGCTGAAGCAGTGCGACGACTGATAGCGGTGTCGTAGGTGGTGGCTAGGGTGCACTGCCGTGGACGCTGCTGATCTTGACTACCGGACCCGGACGTTGTCCGGCTGCATTCCTCCGCTCCTGGTCACCCGACTTCTTGAGCTGGGTCACACGGAGGAGGTGGAGTTCCAGGCCGGCCGTGGGGAGTGGTTCTGCGCGCGGGAGTGGGCGCGGCTGCTCGGCGACCAAAGTCGGCGGGCCGAGGCGTTGGAGGTGCTTGCTCCGTACGTCGCCACGCGCTGGTGGCCGGCCGCCCAGGCCCAGGCGGAACTACTGGAGAGCTGGGGGCGGGCTGAGGAGGCGATCATCCTGGCCCGGCCGTACACAGAGGTCGGAGGGCTTCCGCTCGAGTTCTTCGCGCGGCTGCTGGCCCGGCACGGACGTACGGACGAGGCGATCAGTCGGCTGAGCGCCGGGGTCGAGGACTGGTTCCTTGCCACAGCCCTGGTCGACATCGCCGAGGGAGCAGGTCGGGACGAAGACATTGCTGCGCTGCTGGCCGCCCGGATCCCGGATCAGCACCGGTGTGACAGCCCATGGTGCTGCCGAGGTCTCGACCCCGACATGGCAATCGGGCTGCTTGCCACGATCCGCGAACGTCAGGGCCGCATCGACGAAGCGATCGCCCTGCTGCACACCCGGCAGCACATCACCTCCGTCAACAATCACGACCAGCTGGCTGATTTGCTGGCGAGGCACGATCGGATCGAGGAACTGCGTGCGTACGCGGCATCCGAGTACCTCGGTCATGCCGCGCGGCGTTTGGCCGAGGCGCTAGAGGAGCGCGGCGACGTGGAAGGCGCGATCGCCGTGTACCGGCAGCCGGGTGACTCACCAGTCCGCGAGTGCCATGGTGCGGTCCAACTGGCACAGCTCCTGTCTTGGCATGGCCGGGGCGACGAGGCGATCGAGGTGATGCGCGTGCTTGTGGACTCACCCGGCGGCGCGGAGGACTGGCTCGTCGACACGCTGTGCACCCTGTACTCCGACCACGGCCGCGCTCGGGATGGTCTGGCCTGCCTCGACGCTCTCAAGGATCGCCGTGATGGCGAAGAGGATTGGGACTTCTTCAGGTTGCGGCTTCGTCTCATGGCCGACGATGGCCTGCTCGATGAGGCAATCGAGCAGGCGCGGGCGCACCCCGAGGGTGACACCTGGTACGCGGCCTGGACCATCTCCGACCTTCTCGCCGAGACTGGTCGGACCGAGGAGGCCGTCGCCGTCCTCGAACGGCACGCCCCCGCCAACAGCGGTCTGCTGGCGGGCCACCTCATTGACCTGGGCCGCATCGAAGACGCTGTCGTACTGCTTCAGCAACGCAAGAACGAGCCGGATACACCCACCTCGACCGGCTTGCTCTCCACCGAACCTCCCTTCTAAATCGGAGAGTTCGCCCCCGCGGCTGCCCGGGCAGGCGACACGCAGGTCGGACAGCAGCGGGGGCGGAGCGCGGGCTACAGGGACGGAACAGCCCGCATGGCGCGGCGGAGACTGGCCCGGGCGGCGGTGAGATCGTCTTCCGTCTCACTCAGCCTGCCCTCCAGGGCGGCGATCCGACTTCTGGCCTCTGACAGCTCCTCGTTCACGGCGGTGTTCCGCTGCTCCAGTTGTTGCACCCGCTGGGTCAGCGCGTTCTGGTCCACTCCGTCCAACTCGGCACCGAGAGACAGCCGGACCCGGTTCAAGAGCCGGTCACGTTCCTTCTTGAGATCCTTGATCTCTTCGCGTGCCAAGGCGAGGTCCGTCTGCAGCCCGGCAGGGGACACCTGCCGCGCCGCCGGAACGGGGGCGCCCTGGGGTACCTGCTCTCGCTGGGCGGTGATGCCGTCGTGAACGGCCTGGTGCACCTGGGGCTGGTTGTAGACGAACCACGTGGACACCGCCGCGTCCCGCGCCACCTGGCTGACGGTGATACGCCGTCCCGAGCGGAGAAGGCCGGCCACTGCATCGAGCGCCCGCCTGGTCTTCTCCTCGCTGTCCTTGGCGCGGCTGGCGCGCAGGCGCTCGACCCGTGAGTTCCGGTCATTGGGGCCTGAAGCGGCGGGACTCTTCATTCGGGGCTCCGTGCTGTCAGTGCCTGCAAGGGGACGAAGGCCGCTGCGGAGCGGGCCCTGCGCAGCTCGCGTGAGGCGGATTCGACGACTGCGCGCTCCTCGGCGGGCAGCGCGTCGAGCTTCCTCCGCATCTCGTCGGCCGACTTCGAGTACGCGCGGATCTGGTCGTCGAGATTGCGAACAACCCAGTCCGCGGCCTCCATCGCCAGAGCGGCCTCCTTGTCTGCCCGCAGGTCCGCGATCTGCTGTTCCAGGGCCGGTAGGTAGGAGGGGTCGGGCCGGTAGAAGTCGCAGCCGGCGCACTGGAAGCGGATGCGGCAGTGCCCGCCTCCGGCCTTGACGTTGCTCGGTTCGGTACAGCCGCCGTACGGAACCCCGACGCTCTCCACTTCGTAGGCCAGTGGGTCGCTGAAGCCACGGGATTCCCCGTGCCGGTCGACGGCGAGCGCCGCGACCGTTCGCACGGCTTCCTGTTTCCGGCTGAGGGAGACCTTGTAGTACCCCATGGTGACGTCCAGCGACCGGTGGTCCATGAGTTCCCGGAGGACGTCCGGCCGGGTTCCGGCGTCCGCGTGACGCTGGGCGTAGGCGTGGCGGAAGCCGTAGGGGACGATTTTGGTGCGGTCGTATGCCAGTGGTTCGCCGTTGTCGTCCAGGCGCTCGTCCCAGATGCCGGGGATGAGCTCGTCGACCCAGATGCGGAAGATGCGGCTGCAGAACTGCGCCGAGGTGAGGTGGCGACGGCGGGGGCGGTTGCGTTGACCGGGGGAGGGGAACAGCCACTGGGTGCAGGCCGGCACCGGAGGGAGAGCCTCCAGCTCCCTCTGCCAGGCCCCGATCTCCCGGGCGGTGCTCTCGGAGATCGGCAGGCGGCGGCCGTGGCGGCGCCGTTTGTGATTGTCGTAGATCAGCGTCGGTTTGCCGTCGATCCACTCCAGGCAGTCCCGCCGCAGGCTGGTGACCTCGCCCGGTCGGCGACCTGTGTCCCTCAGGACTGTGTAGACCACCTGGTACATACGGGCGAAGTCAGCAGTGGTCCAACCGCCGCTCTCGTAGGCCGTGGAACTGCCCAGCAGGTCGATGTGCGCATCGAGTTGGGCGATGACATGCTCGGGAACTGCTCGGCCGATGTCGTCCTCGGTCACCTCGATCGCCGCGATGGTGTGAAAGCGGGGATTGACGGCGAACCCGCCGGGGATGTGGTCCATCATCCCGGCTTGCCGGGCGAACTCCAGGAACGCACGCCAGCGCCGCAGCAGTGCTCGCCTGTGGCTTGTCGAGTGGTCGTGCCCGTCCTCGGGGCGTTTGGTGACGCGGAAGTGGTCCACTACGGCGTTCATGTCCGCCATCGACAGCCGCTCAGGGGCGTCTCCCTCGGGGCGGTGAGACAGCGCGGCCGACGCGATCGTCGCGGCGTACACGGTCTGCCTCAGCTCCAGAACATCGGGACGCGTAGCGCGCCCGTACTCCTTGACGAGATCCCGCAGCCACGTCTGTCGCACGGGTCGGAAATCGATCACGCCGTGAACGGCTTTGTACTTCCTTCCCCGCCCCGCCGTGAGGCCTACCAGCGCGCATTCCCAGACGTCGCCCGAGGTGGGGTCGGCGCCTTCGAATTCTGCCCGGGCACGTCGGATGTGAAGGAGGACGTCGTTGAGAACGCCTCTGGCGGCAGCGGGGAGTTCGGAGGAGAAGCCGGAGCCAAGGCTCAGGAGGGAGTCGAGCTCCTGCGGGAGGTCGGCCACAATGCGGCGCATGCGTTGGGGGACGAGGCTGATTCCAGCGTCGTCGCGTTGCTGAAGCCCATACAGAATCTCGTGTCGCACGGCTGGGGAAACTTGTGCCAAAGAGAACTGGGAGACCCCTGGCTTCACTCCGTCCGTGACGTTCGGCCGTCGACGAGCCACCACCGGGGTGTACGTCGTGTCGAAGTCCGCAGGATTTCCTCTGAGGAGACGGGCTTTGCGGCAGGCGTCGCAGCGACTGCCGTTGTTTCCGACGTGCGTGGAGCAAGCCGCGACTACGCAGGTGAATACGTGGGTCGTCGGATTGTCTGGATCAGCTGTGAACAGTGCCTTGGTCGGATCCCATTCGGTCGCTCGCCAACCGGGAGCGAGGCGTTCTGCGAGCCAGGCGGACCAGTCGGTGAGCGCGGTTGACTGCGAGGGAACCGAGGCGAGCACGGTGCTCGATGTCATCGCGCGATCTCCAGGGTGAGGCTGTCGACGGCCGATCGAAGGTCCTCGTCCTGAGCGTGGAGATAGACAGCGGTGCTGGCCGACGACGCATGCCCCAGCAAGGTCTGTACGACATCGGGCGCCACGCCACTGCGGATCCAGCGGGTTGCGGCTGTGTGCCGCATCATGTGCGGCCGGGCGCGCAGGCCGCAACGGTCACCGATGCGCTCGATGACCTGCTTTGCGTTCGAGTACGACATCGGACGGCCCGCCCAGCGGCCGACGAGATTCACGAATACGTAGTCACAGCCTGCCGCTCCGGAAACGTCTTCCCGCTCGGCCAGATACTCGCGGTACCGGTGAACGGCGTTCTGAGCGAGGGGCACCGCACGGTGCCGGCCGGCCTTGGCGCGTGCCCCGTTCTCGTTGTCCTGGCGGGGGCGGACGTGCAGGTGGGCGCCACCGGTCCGGCAGCCGAGATGTGTGGAGTCCGGGAGTAGGTGCATGTCCTCACGCCGCAGCCCGAGGGCTTCGCCGATGCGGAGGCCCGCCTCCACCAGGACGGTCAGCAGCAGCCGGTCACGCGCGGTGCGAGCGGCATCGAGAATCTGATCCATCTGGGCACCGGTGAGAGTCTGTGGTGCCCGCTCGATCTCCGGCGTTTTGAGGACACGGGCTTTGACCATCAGATGCTGGCCACCCTCGCCGGGGTCGAAGCCGGCCGGGGCATGGGTGAGGAAGCGCGGTTCGCTGAGACGCGC
The DNA here is from genome assembly GCF_044465285.1 of Streptomyces sp. NPDC049687. Classification (NCBI taxonomy): domain Bacteria; kingdom Bacillati; phylum Actinomycetota; class Actinomycetes; order Kitasatosporales; family Streptomycetaceae; genus Streptomyces; species Streptomyces sp. NPDC049687. Next base: position 118,456 of record NZ_JBITLN010000007.1, on the reverse strand, counting down.
TGCGACCTCGTGATCCACACGGCCCTGGACCGCGCAGAAGCGGAGAAACTCGCACACCGCAGTGAGTGTGGCGTTGACCGTCTTGCCGGACGGAGGCCGCCCATGGCGTGTCGGTGTCCGTTCGATGTGAAACTTGAACAGGCTCATGTCGCCGAGCCGGACGGTCTTCCAGTCGGTGCCTCGCTCCGCGCACCAGTTGAGGAAGCGACCGATTCTGGGGATGTACGCGCGCTGTGTCTGTGGCGATCGACCGGCTCCACGCAGATACAGGGAGAACTCGCGGGCCTCGGGATGAGGCGCGTACGTCTCCTCGTCGACCAAAAGCCAGGTGGTCTCTCCGGTGGTGGGCGATACGGCCTTCTCTGTGCGTAACGTCACGGGATCTGCTCCCTGTCTCCGATGTCACTCATGTGCCTCATGGTGTGACTGATAACAGCGAGGGACAGAAATGAGTTACGGCTGTGCCTCATGTGCATCACATGGATGAGGGCGATAGAGATAACCCGCGACGACATCCTGAAACGCGACCTGGAGAAGGTGAGGTTCACCGGCGGTTCCTGCAAGGTGTCCTACGGCGTGCTGGAGTCGGACCCCTACTCCGGCAAGGACGTGACGTACCGGCGTGGCGCGAGCAAGGTCGACATCGACCATGTCGTCGCGCTGTCCGACGCCTGGCAGAAGGGCGCCAAGTACTGGGACGCCAGTAAGCGGATAGCCCTCGCCAACGATCCCCTGAACCTCCTGGCGGTCGACGCGAGCACCAACCGTTCCAAGGGTGACGGCGACACGGCGACCTGGCTGCCGCCCAACAAGGGCTACCGGTGCACGTATGTCGCGGCGCAGGTCGCCGTGAAGAAGAAGTACGGACTGTGGGTCACCGCGGCGGAGAAGTCCGCGATGGAGAAGGTCCTCTCGTCCTGCCCGAACCAGAAGCTCCCCACGGGCGGCAACCCGACGAACGCGCCGGGACGCTTCCACGCGGGGTGAGCGCCACCGGAAAACCCGTTCCCGCCTGCTCGTTCGTCGGCCTACCGTGACCTCATGGAATGGAAGATAGCCAGTCTCGCCGAGTGTCCGGAGATGCTCGGGCCGGTTCGGGAGATGCCCGACACCTGGCCGGAGTTCACGATCCAGGACCCCGTGGGCAACGCGTACTACGGGCAGATCCCGGTGGAGTTCCCGGAGCATGTGCTGTTCGCGCGGGACGAGCGGGGCGAGGTCGTCGCGCATGCCCACAGCGTGCCCTTCGTGCTGCATGCCGAGGGGCGGGGCGAGTTGCCGGCCCGGGGCTGGGACGAGGTGCTCACCTGGGCCTTCGCCGACCGTCGGCGTGGGGCGCGGCCGGACACGGTGAGCGCGATCTCGATCGTGGTCGCCCCGCACGCCCTGGGCCTGGGGCTGTCGGGGCGGATGCTGGCGGCGATGCGGGAGGGCGCCCGGGCGAAGGGGTTCGGCGAGGTCGTCGCGCCGGTCCGGCCGAACGCCAAGCATCTGGAACCGCACACCCCGATCGAGGAGTACGCCCGCCGGGTGCGGGAGGACGGGCTGCCGTACGACCCGTGGCTGAGGGTGCACGCCCGGGCCGGGGCGAGCATCGAGCGGGTGGCGCCGGCGTCGATGACGGTGTCCGCCTCGCTGGCGGAGTGGCGCCGCTGGACCGGGCTGCCCTTCGACACCCGGGGCGACATCGAGGTGCCCGGTGCGCTGGTACCGGTGCGGTGTGAGCCGGAACGGGACTACGCGGTGTACGTCGAGCCGAATGTGTGGATGCGGCACGCTCTTTGAACAGGGCCCCCGGTGTGAACACTTGGTGCGAAGGGACCGATGAGCCGGTAAAGAGTTCACAGGGCGCAAACGGACCGGGCTCAGCAAATCGGTCAGCTTCAGTAAGGGCCGGTCAAGGGGGAGACAAGATCGCGCCGTGAGCCTGTCCACAGTCTGTTCACAGCGGGCATGATCGGCGCGCTTCTGTGTCGCTTTCCGATCGCTGGTGGGGGTCCGCGTCGTGCTGCGCTTCCGGCTGCTGAGCCGTTCGAGTCACTCCAGGTCTTCGTACCGTTCAAGACGGCCGGTCGGCGCTTTCCGTTCCCGCCGCGTCCTCAGATTCCTGGCCGGGCTCCTGCTCACCTCCCTCGCCCTGATGCTGACCACGGACCAGGCGGTGGCGGAGGGACTCGAACTCGGCAGCGTGGATCTGCCGAGCATGAGCCTGGCCTCCTTCGCGCACTGGTTCACCGACCCGCACTGGGGCAAGCTGCCGCACCAGCAGTCCGGTACCGCGGCCGGCCGCCGTCACCAGGTCTCCGCCGCCGTGACCGCCGCCCACCGCGGCGAGGGCCACGCCCCCGGCAGGGCGAAGGGCGAACTCCCCGCCTACCAGGCGCACAAGCCGGCCACCCCGAAGGGCCGCAGCGCCGGCGCCGCCGGGTTCAACGCCAAGACCAGCAAGCGCAGCGCCACCAAGTCCACGCGCACCGAGACCGTCTACGACAACGCCGACGGGTCCGTCACCCGCCGGATCTCCCAGAACCCGGTGAACTACCAGGTCGGCAAGGGCCGATGGGCGCCCATCGACGTGGACGTACGGGCCGGGCCGGACGGGCGCTGGTACGAGAGGGCCAACTCCCTCGACGTCGACTTCGCGCCGAAGGCCACCGACCCCGCGCTCGCCTCCCTCGCGACCGACGCGTCGCACCGCGTCGCCTACGCCCTGCGCGGCGCCGCCCCCGTCAGGGGCACCGCCGACGGCTCGACCGTCACCTACGACCAGGTCCTCCCCGGCACCGACCTGAAGCTCCGTCCCACCGCCACCGGTATGAAGGAGTCCGTCGTCCTCGACGACGCGGACGCGGGCAACACCTGGACCTTCCCCCTCACCCTCAAGGGCCTCACGCCCAGCCAGGACGACGGCGGCTGGATCGACCTCCGCGACTCCTCCGGCAAGACCGTCGAGCGCATCCCCCCGGCGTACGCCTACGACTCCAGGGTGAACCCGCGCTCCGGTGACCCGGCCACCACCCACGCCGTCACCACCCACCTCGTCGAGAGCGGCGACGGCTACGCGCTCGAGATCACCCTCGACGCCGGCTGGCTGCACGACGGCCACCGCGTCTTCCCCGTCACCGTCGACCCCACCGTCGACGACGGCTGGACCACCACCTACGCCGAGTCCGGCTCCGGAAACAACATCGACCACTCCTACGAGCAGACCATCAAGGTCGGCTCCTACGACTCCGGCACCCACTCCGCGAACAGCTTCGTCAACCACTGGGACACCGCCTGGGACGGCAGCAACGCCACCGTCACCGCCGCGACCCTGCACCTCTTCGACACCTGGGCGTCCACCTGCACGGCGCCGGAACGTTTCGACGTCGCGCTCGTGACCAGCGCCTGGACCCCCGAGGGCGTCACCAGCTACCCCGGTCCCTCCAAGGGGTCGTCGATCGGCAGCGCCACCCCCAGCGTCCCCAACGCGTGCGCGAACACCGGCGGCGACCGCAGCGTCGGCGACTGGGTGAGCGTCTCCCTCTCCACCTCCGCGATCCAGGGCTGGTTCAGCGGCTCCACCGCCGACCACGGCCTAGCCGTCTACGCGTCCACCACCGACGCCCTGCACTGGAAGCAGTTCGGCTCCTTCAACGACCCGGGCAAGGGCCCCTGGATCGAGGTCACCTACACCGGCAACACCGCCCCGCAGCTGTACGAGCAGTTCCCGGCGGACAACGCGGTCGTCGGCACCACCACCCCCGAGTTCACGGCCTGGGCCGGTGGCGCCAACTCCACCTCCGGCAGCAGCAACCAGTACCTCTTCCGCGTCTACGACGCCTCCGGCACCAAGGTCGCCGACTCGGGGCTCGTCTCCACCGGCGACTGGACCGTCCCCTCCGGCAAGCTGGCCTGGGGCAAGAACTACAGCTGGACCGTCCAGGCCTACGACTCGGCCACCAACCTGTATTCCCCGGCCGACCCCTACGAGATGTCGATCCAGGTCCCGCAGACCGTCATCACCTCCGGCCTGTCCCAGAACAGCAGCGACCACGGCTTCGACGCGTCCATCGGCAACTACACCACCTCCGACACCGACGCCTCGATCTCCGTCGTCGGCCCCTCCCTGGACGTCGACCGCGACTACAACTCCCGCGACCCGCGCTGGACGGGCGCCTTCGGCGCCGGCTGGTCCAGCATCTTCGACGCGCGGGCCACCGAGCAGTACACGGCGTCCGGCGCGGTCGCCAGCGTGCAGGTCACCTACCCCGACGGCTCCCAGGCCGGATACGGCAAGAACGGCGACGGCACCTTCACCGCGGGCAACGGACGGTTCGCCACCTTCAAGTCGGTCACCGGCGGCTACACCCTCACCGACAAGGACGACACCCTCTACACCTTCACCCAGTCCCTGGGCTCCGGCGCCTACGGACTGACCTCCGTCACCGACGCCAACGGCCGTGCCCTCACCCTCACCTGGACCAGCGGTCACATCACCAGGATGACCTCCGCGGTCTCCGGCCGCTCCCTCGGTCTCACCTGGTCCACACCGTCCGGGGCGCTCGCCGCGCACGTGGCGACCGTCGTCACCGACCCGGTCACGGCCGGCGACACGAGCACCGTCCAGACCTGGACCTACGGCTACACCGGCGACCAGCTCACCAAGGTGTGCTCGCCGTTGTCGACGACGAAGTGCACGACATACGGCTACACCACCGGCTCCGGCTACCAGAACGCGGCGCTCGACCTCGACCCGCACGCCTTCTGGCCGCTGTCGGAGACCTCCGGCACCACCGCCAAGGACGCGGTCGTCGCCAACGAGGGCACGACGAACGCCACGTACGAGAACGTCACCGTCGGCCAGAGCGGCGGCCCGCTGACCGGTTCCTCCGCGAAGGTGGCCACCTTCAACGGGACGACCTCCGACGTCTCCCTCCCGAAGAACCTCGGCAACGACACCGACTCCGGCGCGATCTCGCTGTGGTTCAAGACGTCCGCCGGACCGGGGGTCCTCTACTCCTACGCCTCCCAGCCCATCGGCTCGGGCCAGGCGGCGGGCTTCTACACGCCGTCCATCTACGTCGGCAGCGACGGCAAGCTGAACGCCGAGTTCTGGTACAGCGGCGGCATCAACCCGATCGTGTCGTCCGCCTCGGTCGCGGACGGCAGGTGGCACCACGTCGTGCTGTCCGCGGCCGGCAACTCCCAGTCCCTCTACCTGGACAACGCCAAGGTCGGCTCCCGCACGGGCACCATCTCCATCAAGAGCGCGACCGCCTTCGGCAAGAACCAGTCCTTCAACTACCTCGGCACCGGCTTCCTCGGCGGCACCTGGCCCGACCACCCGTCGTACTCCGACGACGCCGGCCACGCCACCTACTTCAACGGCTCCATCGCGGACGTGGGCTGGTACACCCGGCCCCTCGTCGCCGCCGACGTGAACGCCCTCTACACGTACGGCACGCACAGCGAGAGCCTGCTGACCTCCGTCAAGCGGCCGTCCGGCAAGACGTACGCGGCGATGACGTACGACACCAACTCCACGGTGCTCACGCAGATGACCGACGAGAACGGCGGCACCTGGGTGCTGGGCACCCCGACCGTCACCGGGTCCAGCGACACCTACCGGGGCGCGGTCCTCGGCGGGGCGCCGAGCGAGTACTTCCGCCTCGGCGAGGCTGCGGGCGCGACCACGGCCGTGGACCAGGTGCGCGGCGGCAACGGCACGTACAGCGCGGTCACGCTCGGCGCCACCGGTCCCTTCAGCGACCAGAAGGCCGCCACCTTCGACGGTTCCACCTCCTCGCTGACCCTGCCCAGCGGCTCGGTACCCGGCTCGGGTGCGGAGTCGACGAGCATGTGGTTCAAGACGTCGACGGCGAACGGCGTCCTCCTGGGCGCGTCCAAGGACCCGCTGAGCGCGGGCACCACGAGCGGCAGCTACACGCCGGTCCTCTACGTGGGCAGCAGCGGCAAGCTGTACGGCGAGTTCTGGTTCTCCGGGGGTTCCACCAAGCCGCTCGCCTCCTCCGCCGCCGTCACCGACGGCAAGTGGCACCACGTGGTCCTCTCCACCAGCGCCACCAGCCAGTCCCTGTACCTCGACGGCACCCTCATCGGCACCCAGACCGGGACCGCCGCGATGTCCGGGCAGTCGTACACCTACGTCGGCGCCGGCTTCAACGGCGGCAACTGGCCGGACGAGAGCCACACCAGCTCCACCTCCAACACCGGATACGCGACCTACTTCAAGGGCTCCATCGCCGAGGTCGCCCTCTTCCGCTCGCAACTGACCGACGCGGACGTGGCCCAGCAGTACGAGGCCGCGCAGAACTCCACCGGTCTCCTCCCCGTGGAGACGGTGACGGTCACCTCCCCGACCACCGCGACCCTGAAGTACACCTACGACGTCACCAACGGCAACCGCGCCCTCACCGAGATCGACGGCCTCGGCAACAAGACCAGCTTCGGCTACGACTCGGCCGGTTTCGAGCACACGGTGACCGATCCGAACGGCGCGGTGACCATCACCGGTCACGACGTGCGCGGCAACGTGGTCTCCTCCACGTCCTGCCAGGACCAGGCCGCCAACAAGTGCAACACCGAGTACTACACGTACTACCCGGACGACACCACGGCCCAGCTGACCACCGCCGACCCGCGCAACGACCAGCTGCTGACGGAGCGGGACGGCCGGTCGTCGTCGGCGACCGACACGACCTACCTGACCTCGTACACGTACGACTCGGCGGGCAACCAGACGGCCATCACCGGCCCGGCGGTCCCCGGGTTCCCGAACGGCCGTACCACCACGACCGTCTACAGCGACGGGACCAGCACCTATCCCTCCGCGGACGGCGGGGTGGTGCCCAAGGGCCTGCCCGTGAAGACCGTCTCGCCGGGCGGGGCCGTCAACCAGGTGTCGTACTTCAAGAACGGTGACGTCGCGTCCACCACCGACGCCGTCGGACTGGTCACCTCGTACACCTACGACGGTGTCGGCCAGGTCCTCACCGAGAAGGTCGTCTCCGACACCTACCCCGACGGGCTGACCACCACCTACAAGTACGACGCCGCGGGCCAGGTTCTCGAGGAGCACGACCCGCAGCTCACCGACCGCATAACCGGCGCCACCCACGCCGCCGTCACCACGTCGGTCTACGACGACGACGGCGACGTCACCTCGCAGACGGTGGCCGACGCGAGCGGCGGCGACCAGGCGCGCACCCAGAACTGGACCTACGACGCCTACGACCGCGTCCTGACCGAGGCCGACGCCAACGCGGCCGAGGGCGCGGGCAACGGCAACACGACGACGTACACGTACGACACCTCCGGCAACAAGACCAAGGAGGTGACGACCGCCGGCACCGAGACCCGGTACACCTACGACGACAACGGCAACCTGCTCACCCAGGGCCTGATGTACACGGGTGACCCGGTCAACCCGCAGACCGCCGCTCTCCTCACCGAGTCCTCCCGGGCCTACGACCCGGCCGGGCGGCTCGCGTCCGTCACCGACGCGATGGGCAACACCACGGCGTACACGTACACCGACGACGGTCTGACCGCGACGGTGAAGCGGACCAGCGCCGACGGCACCGGCACCTACACGCTGGAGTCGGACCTCTACGACGCGGCCGGCAACCTCACCCAGTCGACCACCGACAACGGCGAGACGGTCACCAAGTACACGGTCGACGCCGCCTCCCGGACCACGTCCACCGAGCTGGACCCGACCGGTGTGGACCGGGTGACCACGGTGTCGTACACCCCGGACGACCAGGTCGCCTCCGAGAACGACCACGACTCCTCCGGATACGACCGCACCACCACCAACACCTACGACGACATGGGCAACCTGCTCAGCGAGACGCTGTACGGGGACGCCTCAGGGCATCCGGCGGGCTGGTGGAAGCTGAACCAGACGTCCGGGAAGTCCGTCACCGACTCCTCCGGCACCGGCAACACCGCCACCGCCGGCTCGGGAGTCACCTGGGCGGACGACGCGGCCAGGTTCGCGGGCTCCACGACCGGCACCGGTGACGTCATCGCCACCAACAGCCCGGTCCTGGACACCTCCGCCTCCTACACGGTCTCCGCGTGGGTGAACCTCACCGACGCCTCCACCTTCCGGACCTTCGTCGCGCAGGGCGGAGCCAACCGGGCCTCCTTCTACCTGCAGTACTCCAAGACCGACAACGCCTTCCGCTTCCACGCGGCGAGCTCCGACGCAGCCTCCCCGTCCGCGTTCTACGACGCCACCGCCTCCACGGCCGCCCCGCTCAACACCTGGACCCACCTGGTCGGCGTGTTCGACGCGAGCAACGGCTCGATGAAGCTGTACGTCAACGGCGCGCAGGCCGGCTCCGCCACCGACCCCTCACCGTGGACCGGCACGGGACCGCTGTCCGTCGGCGGCACGAAGACGGCCGGCGGCACGACGTCCGACGTCGTCAACGGCGAGGTCGGGGACGTGCAGGTCTACCAGCGGGCCCTGTCCGGGACCGAGGTGACCTCCCTCTACGGCAAGGGCCGCACCGGCGGCACGGTCGGCTCCTCCGACGCCCAGACCACCAAGTACAGCTACGACCGGCGCGGTCTGCCGACGTCCATGACGGACGCCGAGCAGCACACCACGAACTACGCCTACGACGAGGCCGGCAACCTCGCGGTCACCACCGCGCCCGCCGTCCAGGCCGAGCCCGACGGCACCACCGCCTCCACCGTCCGCCCGGTCACCACCAGCGGCTTCAACACCTTCGGCGAGGCCGTCGAGGAACAGGACCCCAACGGCCTGGTCACGACCACCGTCTACGACGCCGAGGGCAACAAGGTCTCCGAGACGCTCCCCTCGTACACCCCGGCGGGCGCCTCCACCGCGAACGCGGGCACCACGGTCTGGACGTACGACAGCGAGGGCAACCAGACCTCGGTCACCACGCCCGGCGGGAAGACGACCTCCTACCTGTACGACCAGATGGGCGACGTCGCCCAGATCACCGAGCCGGACGGCACCAAGACGCACGCCGTCTACGACAAGAACGGCGAGCAGCTCTCCGCGACGGACGGCACGGGCGCGCAGGCGCAGGCCACGTACGACTACCTCGGCCGCCCGGTCACCTCCACCACCCTGGAGCGCTACCCGTCGACGAGGACCCTGACGACCACCACCTCCTACGCGGTGACCACCGGCAACCCCTACGGGGCGCACGCCTCCTCGGTCACCTCCCCGGGCGGGGTGAAGACCTCGTACGGCTACAACCGGGCCGGTGACGTCACCTCGGTCACGGACGGCGCGGGCAACACCACCAGCTACACCTACGACTTCCAGGGCAACCCGCAGAAGACGACCCTCGCCGACGGCACCTGGACCCAGACCGACTACAACGCCGACGGCGACCCGGTCGCCACGCGCGGGTACGACAAGAACAACGTCCAGCTGTGGTCGACCTCGCAGCAGTACGACGGCGTCGGCAACCTGATCGCCGCCACGGACGCGCGCCAGCACACCAGCCACTTCACCTACGACGCGGCCGGCACGATCACCCAGGAGATCCAGCCGGTCGACGCGTCGACGTCGATCACCACGAGCTTCGGCTACGACGCGGCCGGCAACCGCACCCGCTTCACCGACGGCCGCGGCAACTCCTGGCGCTACGCGTACACCCCGTGGGGTCAGCAGGAGAAGATCACCGAACCGACCACGGCCCAGTACGGCTCGGCCGCCGACTCGACGACGACGTTCGCGTACGACGCGGACGGTCAGCTGACGAACGCCACCCTCCCGGGCGGCACGACGACGTCGATGGCGTACGACTCCGTCGGCCAGCTGAAGTCGATGACCGGCGCGGGTGCCGACGCGGCGACGGCGAAGCGCAGTTTCACCTACGACGCCGACGGCCGGGTGCTGTCGGCGGACACGGACGAGGCGGGCATCGCGGGCGCGGCCGACCACCAGGACGCCACGCACGACGCGTTCACCTACGACGACCGTGGCGACCTGCTGACGACGTCGGGTTCGGCGGGCACGTCGAGCTTCGCCTACAACGACGACTCCTCGGTGACCTCCCGCACCGACGCCGCCGGCACGACGACGTACGGCTACGACACCGCCGGCCGCCTCTCCTCCCTGAACGACCCGGCGACGGGCAACCAGCTGACGTACACCTACGACCAGCTGAACGACCTGAGAACGGTCAAGTACGGCTCGACGGGCCAGACCCGCACCTTCACCTACGACAGCCGGCACGAACTCACCAACGACGTGCTGGTCCAGGGCGCTTCGACGGTCGCGAGCGTCGCCTACGGCTACGACGAGAACGGCAACCTGACGTCGAAGACGACGGCGGGCGTCTCTGGCGCGTCGGCGAACACGTACACCTACGACTGGGCCAACCGGCTGACGTCCTGGAACAACGGGTCCACCACGACCTCGTACGCCTACGACGCCTCCGGCAACCGCATCCGCAACGGTGCCGACGTCTACACGTACGACGCGCGTGACGAGCTGACGTCCGACGGCACGCACAGCTACTCCTACTCGGCGCGCGGCACGATGACGCAGGAGTCGTCGACGGCGGGCGGCACGGTCACCTACAAGACCGACGCCTTCGGCGGGCAGATCGTCGCGGGCGAGCAGTCGTACACGCTGGACGCCACCGGCCGGAACATCACCGACCGGGACACGACGACGGGCGCCACGCGCGCCTTCGCCTACTCCGGCGCGGACGACACCATCGCCTCCGACGGCGACGACACGTACACCTACGACACGGGCGGCGGCCTGGTAGGCGTCAAGGACAGCAGTGGTTCAGGGGTGTCGGCTCTCACGGACCAGCACAACGACGTGGTGGGCTCCTTCACCTCGGGCGCGACCACGCTCGCGGGCTCGGCGTCGTACGACCCGCTCGGCAAGGTGGTCTCCCCGACGGACACGGTCGTCGGCCACCTCGGCTTCCAGTCCGGCTGGACCGAGCCCGGCACCGGTGACGTGGGTACCGCGTCCCGCTGGTACGACCCGGGCACCGGCCAGTTCCTCAACAAGGACAGCCTGGCCCTGAACCCGGTCCCGAACTCGGTGTCGGCGAACCCGTTCGCGTACGTCGACGACAACCCGCTGGCGGGGACGGACGAGTCGGGCAACTGCTCCTGGTACGACGTGGTGTGCGGCGCGAAGAAGGCGGCTCACCACGTGTCCCACGCGGTGAAGCACGCGGCGCACCGGGTCTACCACGCGGTGAAGCACGCGGCCCGCAAGGTCGTCCACGCGGTGAAGCACGCGGCGCACAAGGTGGTCCACCACGTGCGGGACGTGTACCGCGCGACCGTGCGGGTGGTGCGCCGCGTCTACCACTACACGGCACGCAAGGTCAGACGCGCGTATCACCGGGTGGTCCACGCGGTGCACTCCGCCTACCACAAGGTCTCGCACGCGGTGCATCGCGTGGTGCACGCCGTGAAGAAGGCGGCGAAGAAGGTCGTCCACGCCGTGAAGAAGGCGGCGCACGCGGTCGCGCACGCGGCGCGGACCGCCTACCACGCCACCGTTGAGGCGGCGAAGGCCACCGCGACCTTCGTGAAGCACCACGCGGCCGCGATCACCTCCTTCGTGGTCTCCACGGCGGTCTTCGCGGGCTGCGAGGCCCTCACCGCAGGGGTCGGCTCCATCGGCTGCGCGGCGGCCGCGGGCGCGGTCGGCTCCCTGGTCGAACAGGGCTTCGCCTGCGCGGAGAACGGCGGCGACGACTGCAGCGCCGGCGCCTTCGCGGGCGCCGCGGTGACCGGTGCGGTCGCCGGTGCGCTCGGCGGCGCCCTCGGCAAGATCGGCGGCAAGCTGCTGGCGAAGGCGGCGCCCAAGGCGATGGAGGTCGTCGGCGGCCTCTTCGGCAAGGGCGCGACGGAAGCCGAGGAAACGGCGGCGACCGACGCGACGGAGGCGGCGGCTTCCCGGGCGGACTCGGAGGGGGCGGGGTCGAGGTCTCAGTCGCATTCGGACGAGCCCGGCGGGTCGAACGAGTCCGTCGAGGAGGAGGCCTCGGCCTGCACGCCCGACGCGGTCGAGAACGTGCCCCACAGCTTCACCGGTTCGACCCGGGTGCTGATGGCCGACGGCACGACCAAGGCCATCGACCAGGTCCGGGTGGGCGACGTGATCACCAACTCGGTGCCCGGCACGAAGGACACGGAGGCACACAAGGTCACCGCGGTGATCGTCACGTACACCGACCGCGACTTCGTCGACATCGGAGTCGAGGAGACCGCGATCACCGGGACCGCGACCGCCAAGACCGCGACCGCCAAGACCGCGAGCGCGGAGACCGGCGGGGCGGTGGCGAAGGCCGGGAAGACCGTGACGGCCTCCAAGGGCGGGGCGAGGTCCCTGGTCCGCGAGGTGGCCCGGGCGGCGGCCCGCAAGGCGGCGTTCGGTCTGGCGGCCTCGGCCGCGGTCCTCGGCGCTCTGGCGGCGGGCGGCCACGGCCACGACGACGGCGGCACGGCGGCGCCCGTCGCGGCGCGGGGTCTCACAACGACCTTCCACCACCCCTTCTACGACGAGACCCGTGCCGCGTTCGTCGAGGCGAAGGACCTGACGCCCGGCGACGTCCTGGTGACCCCGACCGGCACGGCCGAGGTCACCACCGTCCGCCTCTACCACGCGCACACCACGACCTACGACCTCACCGTCGGTTCGCTGCACACGTACTACGTGATGGCCGGGGACGTTCCCGTCCTCGTCCACAACGCCACCAAGTGCGGACGGGCTCCGGCCGGCCACAGTTACCGCGGTGGGCAGTACAAGGACCTGAAGGGACCCAATGGCCGCAACATCCCGGGCACCGAGATCAACCACATGCCGTCGAGTCAGGCGAACTCCGCCGTGTTCGGAATTCCGGAGGGCCAGGGGCTGGCCATCCAGATGGACGAGGCGGACCACGTTCTGACCGAGAGCTGGGGATCCAGCCATCTCGGGATGCTGCACCGGGCGCACCAGGAGTTCCTGTTGCGTCAGGGACGTCTGACGGAAGCCCTTCAGATGGACGTCACCAATGTGCGCCAGTTGTTCGGCTCGAAGTACGACGACGCGATGGATGAAATGGTGGCGAAATTGCCCGACTACATTGATGCCATCAGGCGGTCCGGTCAGTACTCGGGAGGACTCAGATGACCCACGACGACGCTTCGGTCTGGCGCGTCGAACCGTTCCGGGCGCTCGGCGTGCTCCGGTTCGGCGCCGGCCGGGCCGACTGCCGCTCCGCCCTCGGGCAGCCGGACGTCTCCTTCCGGAGGTCGGCCTGGGCCGACCTGCCGGCCGACGGTTACCCCGCCCTGGGCCTCACCCTGGAGTTCGGCCCCGACGACCTGCTGGAGGCCGTCGAGGCGACGGCGCCGGCCCGCCCGGTGTTCGAGGACGTCGCACTGCTCACGGGGCCGGGCCGGGACGTCCTGCGGCGACTCGCGGAGCGGTCCTGCGTGGCGGGGTGGAATCTCGGGGTGCACAGCGTCGAGGAGATCGGCATCACCCTGTTCTCACCGAGCGGCCCCGACCCCGAGGAGGCGTTCGCCGGCGTCTCGGTGTTCCGGCGCAAAATCCCCGCGCCGCCCGAGTTCTTCGTCGGGACGACGCCGTCACCGACCGGGCCGCTGGAGGTGTCGGACGACCGGATCGGACCGGCCCGCCTCGGAACGAGCCGGAACGAGGTGCGTTCCGTCTTCGGTGAAGGGATGGCGACGCATCATTTCGGCTGGGCCACGGACATCTTCTTCTGCGGAATCGTCGCCCAGTACGACGCCGCCGGTACCGTGCGCAGGCTGGTGGCCACTTCTCCCACGGACGTGTTGCTGAACGGCCACGCCGCTTTGGGGATCCCTTTCCGGGAATTCGTGGACCGCGTCACGTCGGAGATTCCCGGGTGTTCGGTGTCGGATTCCTCGATGACCGTCGGAACCGGCGGCCCGCAGGTGTCGATCTCCAGGAGCGGTGCGGACGAGCTGCCGATTTCGGCGGTGTCCGTCGGCAGCCTGGGCGGCTGATGCCGCGAATCCGGACCCGTCCGAGCCCCCGGGAGATTCATCCCCCGCGGACTCCGGGCGCCGCCGCCCGGCATCCCGGTGCCGGCGGAGTGGGGAATCGATCCGGGGGCGCTCGCCGCCGTGCCGGGCCGCGGCCTAACGCCCGTACGGATACCCCTGCTGATACGGCGGCTGCCCGTACGCCGGCATGGCCGGTACCGGACGGGTCTTCTTGTCGAACACCGCGAACAGCAGCAGTACCGTCGCGATCAGCAGCGTCAGCAGCGCGGCGATCCCCAGGAACGGATCGCCGTCACCGGCGGGCGAGTTCACCGCCCACGGCAGGGTCACGCACTCGTACAGCGCGAACGACGCGAAGGCGCCCCAGTCGGAGGGCCGGCCCCGGCGCAGCGCCACGTAGAAGAAGGGCAGCCACACCAGTAGCCCCAGGGAGAACCACCCAAGGGCGGCCCAGGCGAACCGCTGGAACCAGCCGCCCTCGAGCCGCTTCTCCGCGCCCGTCGTTGTCGTCGTCGCCATGCTCATCCCGCCCCCAGGTCATCAGGGGGCAAGAGTAGGTCAGGGTCGGGCGGTCGAGGGCCCTCCCTTTCTTTACTGTGACATGAGGGAAACTTGTGGCTACGGGGAGCCTGTGTTTCCCGATCACAGGGTCGACGCACGTTACGGTGCGATCCGACTCAGGGGGCATTCGAACTAGCGCACGCGTATGCGGTGACCACGCCGTACGCCTGCACACGAGCGATGGGGTGGGGATGGCCGAGCACCGGCAGTCCAGGAAGCGCAGATACATCACGTGGGGTGTGGCCGGTGCCGCAGTCCTCGCCGGAGCCGGGATAGCCGCCCAGACCTCGATGGCGACCACCACCTGGCCCGCGCAGAAGACCTTCACGGGCCGCGCCTTCGACACCTGCGCCGCCCCGTCCCTCTCCGCGATGAAGGCCTGGAAGACCGACGGCTTCTACGGCGGAGCGGCCGTCTACGTCGGCGGCAAGAACCGCGGCTGCAGCCAGCCCAACCTCACCGCGTCCTGGGTGAAGTCGGTCAACTCGCTCGGATGGAAGCTCATCCCGCTCTACGTCGGCGCCCAGCCGCCCTGCCAGACCGGCTCCAGCCCCGAGAAGATCACCGCCTCCACGGCGACCTCTCTCGGCGCCACGGACGCGGCGGACGCCGTCGCCAAGGCCTCCGCCCTCGGCATGAAGGCCGGCAGCCCGATCTACCTCGACATGGAGGCGTACGACATCACGAACAAGTCGTGCAACGACGCCGTCCTCGCCTACGTCCGCTCCTTCACCAAGACCCTGCGCGCCAAGATCTACCGCGCCGGCTACTACGGCTTCAGCAGCTCCAGCGCCAAGGCCATCGCCAACGCCACCGACAAGACGGACCTGCCGGGCAACCTCTGGTACGCGCTGTGGGACAAGAAGAACACCACGACCACCGACTGGCCGTGGGGCTCCACCCAGTACACCAACCACAGCCGCGGTCACCAGTACATCGTCAACAGCAAAGAGACGCACGGCGGTTACACCATCACCGTGGACCGCGACGCGTGGGACGCCCCGGTCGCCCTCGTCGGCTGACCGGGACTCGGAAGGGAGGGGCGGGAGATGAGGGCCGTGGTCGCGCACGCGGTGCTGCGTACGCCCGCGGCCCGTATCGGGTTCGCGGCGCTGCCCGTGGTCAGTCTGGGGCTGCTGTGCCCCGTCCCGTCCCTCGTCCTCGCCCTGCGGCGCCGCTCCCGCGCCGACTGGTCGGCCTTCGCCGCCTTCAGCGCGGTGCTGGCCGCCTGGGTGGCCGAACTCGCGCTCACCCCGGTCGACACGCACGGCCCGCTGTTCGCCGTCGACCTGCTGCTGATCGCCCTGTCGACGGCCGGAGCCGCCACGCACGCGTGGCGGGCCTGGCCGCGCACGGCGGCGGGGGAGTAGGGGGTAGTACGCCATGGTCAAGCAGGTGAGACAGGTGTCCCAGGCGCGTCCGGCGCAGCCGGGGCGTGAGGGGCGCGCGACCGTGCTCGGGCGCGCGGCGGCCGCCTGGCTGCGCGCCCTGCGCGGGCGCACGATCGCCTGGACGGCGGGCGGGCTCGCCGTGGCGGCGGCCCTGCTGGTGACGGCCGTCCTCCTCTTCTCCCACGACGACCGTCCCCCCATCCCCGCCACCCGCGCCCGCGCCTACACCGACGTCGACGCCTGCCTGCTCACCGGCGAGCGGGGCATCACCGCCGGCAGCACCGCGGCCGCGGTCTGGCAGGGCATGCAGGACGCGTCCCTGAAGACGCACGCGCGCGTGAGCTACGAGCCGGTGACCGGCGAGCAGAGCACCGGCAACGCGCGCCCCTTCCTCAACGGCCTCCTCCAGCGCTCCTGCGACGTCGTCCTGGCCGTGGGCGAGCCGGAGGTGGCGGCGGCGGAGGAGACGGCCGGACGGTACGAGAAGGTGGACTTCGTCCTCGTGGGCGCCGCGCGCGCGGGAGCGAACGTGAGCCGGGTGGCGACGGGCGACGGCCTGCGCGCGGGCGTCGCACACGCGGTCGAGGACGCGGTGGCCGGGAGGCACTGAATGCCGCGGGCGCGGCGGTGCCCGAAGTCCTGGTGAATCGTTGGTCGAATGGCTTGGCCCCAGGCGCACCACTGCCTACCATCGATCACCGCAAGACTTTGTGCACCGTCGCACAATCTCCGACCGGGAGGTTCCCTTGCACCGCCGCCGCACCGCGCTCCTGCTGTCCGCCGCGATCATGGCGGCCGCCCCTCTCCTCACCGCCTGCGGGAACGACGCGCATCCCGGTGCCGCGGCCGTCGTCGGCGGCCAACGGATCACCGTCGCGCAGTTGGAGAACCGCGTGAACGAGGTGCGCACGGCCCAGCGCGCGGCGGTCCCGGACGACGCCCAGTACGCGCAGGTCGTCTCCCAGACCGGCACCCTCACCCGCGACACCCTGCACGGCATGGTCCTGGACCGGGTGCTGGACCGCGCCGCCGAGGACGCGGGCATCAGCGTCAGCCGCGGTGAGGTCCAGCAGGCGCGGGCCGGCCTGGAGCAGCAGTGGGGCGGCGCGAAGGGCCTGGAGACCTCGTGGCTCCAGCAGTACGGCATCCCGCCGCAGCGCGTCGACGAGAACCTCCGCCTCCAGCTGGAGGCCCAGAAACTCGCCACGAGCCTCGGCACCACCACCAGCGAGCCCGCCTTCTGGAGCGCCCTGTCCAAGACGTCCAAGGAACTCGGCGTCGACCTCAACCCGCGCTACGGCGACTGGGACGCCCAGAAGGTCAGCCGCGTCGACGCGAAGACGCCGTGGGTACGGGATGTCACGTCGGCGGGGACGCAACAGACGACGTGACGATACGACCGTATGACCGGTCGCCCCTGCCTGTGGACAACTGAGCGGAGCGGTCGGCGGGTGTGGGTTACGTTCGGGGGTGTGAACGATGTGACCGCACCCACCGGCTCCGCGACGGGCCGAGTCGTCCTGCTCACCACCAGCCACCGGGTCGCCCCCGGCCTGCTCTCCTGGCCCGCCTGGCAGGCCCTGCGCACGGCGGACCGCGTCCTGTGCGCGGACGGCACCCACCCGCAGCTGCCGTACCTGCGGGAGGCGGGCATAGGGGTCGAGGAGACGGCGGTGTCCGCCGAGGACCTGGTCACGGCCTGCGCGGGCGGCCACACGGTGGTGATCGTGGCGACCGGCGAGGGCGAACCGGCCCTGACGGACGGCCTGGCCCGCCTGGCCGGCTCGGGCCGCGTCTCGATGCCCGAGCTGGAACTCCTTCCCGCCTCCTACGACCTCCCGGGCGCCCGCCTCCTCGACCTGATCCAGGTCATGGACCGCATCCGGCGGGAGTGTCCCTGGTCCTCCCAGCAGACCCACAAGGGCCTCGCCAAGTACGGCATCGAAGAGGCATACGAACTCGTCGAGGCCATCGAGGACGGCGACCGCGACGAACTCCGCGAGGAACTGGGCGACGTCCTCCTCCAGGTCGTCTTCCACGCCCGCATAGCCGAGGAGGACCCCGACTCCCCCTTCTCGATCGACGACGTGGCGGCCACGATCGTCACCAAACTCATCCACCGCCACCCCCACGTCTTCGGCGACGCCACGGCCACGACCCCGGAAGAGGTCAAGGCCCACTGGCTCCGCACCAAGGCGGTCGAGAAACGCCGCGAGTCGGTGACGGACGGCGTACCTCTCCACCAGCCGGGCCTGGCGCTGGCGTCGAAGCTGGCGTCGAGAGTGAGATCGGCGGGCCTGGAGGTGCCGCTGCCGGCGGCGGAGGGGATCGGCTACGAGCTCCTCGCACTGGCCACCCGGGCCGAGGCGGAGGGCACCGACCCGGAGGCGGCCCTGCGCGCCGCGGCCCGGGCCTACCGGGACACGATTCGGGGGGTGGAGGGGGTGGCGGGTTAGCACGGTGGGGGCTCATGGGCTGCTGGTCGTGAGCGCGATCCTCCTCACCCGGGCCGAACACTGGCTCGCCGAGGCCGCGGAAGCCGGCTGGGAGCCCGCGGCCGGCCGGCTCAGCGCCCTTGGCGAAGTCCTCCCCGAAAACCCGGCTACCGTCGAGGAGTGACCAGCAACCCCACCCCACCCGGCACTGCCCCCGACCTCTTCACCTGGGAGTTCGCGACCAACCCCTACCCCGCCTACGCCTGGCTCCGCGAGCATGCCCCGGTGCGCAGGACGCGGCTGCCCAGTGGGGTGGAGGCGTGGCTGGTCACCCGCTACACCGACGCGAAACAGGCCCTCGCCGACCAGCGGCTCTCCAAGAACCCCGCGCATCACGACGAGCCCGCCCACGCCAAGGGCAAGACCGGCATCCCCGGCGAGCGCAAGGCCGAGTTGATGACGCATCTGCTCAACATCGATCCGCCGGACCACACCAGGCTCCGTCGGCTTGTCAGCAAGGCGTTCACGCCGCGCAGGGTCGCCGAGTTCGCGCCCCGGGTGCAGGAGTTGACGGACCACCTCATCGACCGGTTCGCGGGCGAGGGCGAGGCGGACCTCATCCACGACTTCGCCTTCCCCCTCCCCATCTACGCCATCTGCGACCTCCTCGGTGTCCCCCGCGAGGACCAGGACGAATTCCGGGACTGGGCGGGCATGATGATCCGGCACGGGGGAGGGCCGAGGGGCGGGGTCGCGCGGTCCGTGAAGAAGATGCGCGGTTATCTGCTGGAGCTCATCCATCGCAAGCGCGCGGAACTCCCTCAACACCCCGCCCCCGGTGAGGACCTCATCTCCGGTCTCATCCGCGCCTCGGAC
This sequence comes from Streptomyces sp. NPDC049687, assembly GCF_044465285.1. Lineage (NCBI taxonomy): Bacteria > Bacillati > Actinomycetota > Actinomycetes > Kitasatosporales > Streptomycetaceae > Streptomyces > Streptomyces sp. NPDC049687. The sequence continues at coordinate 99,174 of NZ_JBITLN010000007.1, read as the reverse complement.
CACGGCGAGCACCTCACCGAGAACGAAGCCGCCGCCATGGCCTTCATCCTTCTGTTCGCCGGCTTCGAGACGACCGTCAATCTGATCGGCAACGGCACCTATGCCCTCCTCACCCACCCCGGTCAGCGCAATCGGCTCCAGCAGGCCCTGGCAGCGGGCGACCGCGGCCTCCTGGAGACCGGCGTGGAGGAACTCCTCCGCTATGACGGCCCCGTCGAACTCGCCACCTGGCGCTTCGCGACCCGGCCGCTCACCATCGGCGGGCAGCACATCGCCCAGGGCGACCCCGTCCTCGTCGTCCTCGCCGCCGCCGACCGCGACCCCGCACGTTTCGCCGACCCCGACACCCTCGACCTCTCCCGCCGCGACAACCAGCACCTCGGCTACGGCCACGGCATCCACTACTGTCTCGGCGCCCCCCTCGCCCGTCTGGAGGGCCAGACCGCCCTCGCCACCCTCCTCACCCGCCTCCCCGACCTCCGACTCGCCGCCGATCCGGCGGAGTTGAGGTGGCGCGGCGGGCTCATCATGCGCGGACTGCGCACACTGCCCGTGGAGTTCGCTCCAGCCCGTAGCTGATCGATCGCCGACCGATACCTGACGGTATGTCAGTCGAACTGTGACCATCCGGCGGAGTAAAGGTGACCGATCCTCAAGCCTGTGATCTTCACGTGATCTGCGCGGCATTAACTTGTGACAAGTGATCGTCTGCCGATACGTTCACTCGTCAGCGCGGCGAACCCGTGTGCTCGCACCGCCCGCCGCGCCGGTTGCTGCTGTCCAGAGAAAGGCCCCCGCATGCTCTCCGGGAACGGTCGTCACCGTCGCCCCCGCCAGGCCCCGGCGCTCCTCGTCGCGGCCGGAGTGACCGGCTCGGCCATCGCCATCCCGCTGTTCGCCGCGGGCGGCGCGAGCGCTGCCGACGGCACGGTGTGGGACAAGGTGGCGCAGTGCGAGACCGGCGGCTCCTGGAGTGCCGACGAGGGTGACGGCGAGTACGGCGGCCTGAGCCTCACGCAGAAGGAATGGGAGACGTACGGCGGACTCGACTATGCCGCGAGCCCCGATCTGGCCAGCCGTAACCAGCAGATAGCCGTCGCCCAGAAGCTCCTCGAGAAGGAGGGCGTCGGCGCCTGGGGCACCTGCGGGCTGACGTCCGGACTCACCAAGGAGAACGGCGCGCTGGACGTCGACACCGGAGTGGCGGACGGCGAGTCCGACTCGTCCGTGTCATCCGGATTGTCCGACCTTTCCAAGGGGGCGTCCTCCGACTCCGGCAGCTCGAGCGGATCCGGTGCCTCCGACGGCTCGGACGCCGGCACCTCCGACTCGCCAGGGAATGCGCCGAGTTCATCCCCCGAGTCCACTTCGTCCCCTTCCTCCTCGGCTGCGAACGAGTCCGGCAAATCGGACTCCTCCACCGGCGACCAGGGGAGTGCGGGGCCGAAGGACGTCTCGCCCACGGTAATCCCAGAAGTGGATGACTCGGACAATTCCGCCCAGGGTGAGGGTTCTTGGAGCCTCGTCGACACCGGCTCCCTCGGCTCGGGCCGTCATCGCGGCGCCACCGCCGACGAGACCCTGGCGGCGGACACCTCCACCACCTCCTCCGGCCGTCACGCGGTGAGCACCTACACGGTGCAGGAGGGCGACACGCTCGCCTCCATCGCCGACTCCCTTGACCTCGACGGCGGATGGCGCGCGCTCTACGCCGAGAACAGGGACCTCATCGGCGCCGATCCGAGCGCCATCGTCCCCGGTCAGACCCTCGACACAGGCATCCAATAGGGCGGGAACACGCCGAAAACGGCCAGGAGTTCACGCCCCATTTCGCGCCGAATGTCCGGTTTGGCGAAAGTGTGGGATGAGTCTCAGAAGCCCTGATCGTCTTTGAAATTCGGCGGATCGCGTGTCTACGGTCAGGACCGCTCGGCAATCCGAGCCCCGGCCGTCGCAACGCCGAATCCTGCCAGCGGCAGCCCGGGAACAGTCGTCGCGTCAAGCGCCGTAGGCAGGAGCGGGGGACCCAAGGTAAGTGCCGGGCCCGGTGGTTGACCGCCGGAACCGGCTCGGGGTGAAGCCGCGCACCGTGAGGTGTGCGGCCGGGCAACTCAACCGGCCCGAACCCGACAGCTCACCTCGCAGGCGTCGGTGAGGGGATCCACCATGCTGTTTTCCGGCAAGGGCAAGCACCGTCGTCCGTCCAAGGCCACCCGGGCCGCCGCGCTCGCCGGTGTCACCGGTGTCGCCATCGCCGCCCCGCTGATGGCGGCCGGCAACGCCTCCGCCGCCACCGCCTCCGAGTGGGACGCGGTCGCCCAGTGCGAGTCCGGCGGCAACTGGTCCATCAACACCGGCAACGGCTACTACGGCGGCCTCCAGTTCTCCGCCTCCACCTGGGCCGCGTACGGCGGCACCCAGTACGCCGCCCAGGCCAACCAGGCCAGCAAGTCGCAGCAGATCGCCGTCGCCGAGAAGGTCCTCGCCTCCCAGGGCAAGGGCGCCTGGCCGGTCTGCGGCAAGGGTCTGTCCAGCGCCTCCTACGACGGCGGCAGCGCCTCGTCGGGCTCCGGCGGCTCCTCCTCGTCGAGCAGCGGCACCACCACGCGTTCGACCGAGCAGCAGGGCGCCTCCCGCTCCGCCGAGCGCCCGGCCGCCCCCAAGAGCCAGAAGACGGTCACCACTCCGACCGGCAAGAAGGTCAAGAAGGGTGACGGCGAGTACAAGGTCGTCAAGGGCGACACCCTCAGCTCCATCGCCGAGAAGCACGACGTCAAGGGCGGCTGGCAGAAGCTGTTCCAGCTGAACAAGGACATCGTCGAGGTCGCCGACCTCATCTACCCGGGCCAGCAACTGCACCTGAAGTGACACCCTGCTCCCAGCGAGGCCACAGCACCCCCACAGGTCGGCCCCGCACACTGAAGACCTCGTGAGGGACACCCCCCCCGTCCCCACGAGCTCCCCGCCCCGGTGCGTGTTCCCCCGTACGCACCGGGGCGGGGTTTTCTTTGCCCTCTGTTCGCCGGCTCTCCCTGGACGGTCTTTGTTCCGGCCAGAAACAATGTGTACCGTCTGTCTGTCCACGGGACGGTCGGTCGGCTGCCGACGCCCCGAAGACGGTTAGGCTCTAGTCGCAAGGCCCACGTGGCCCCGCACAACCAGCGTCACATCCCAAGAAGGAGATGCTCGTGCCGTCCATCGACGTCGTCGTAGCCCGGGAAATCCTGGACTCCCGAGGCAACCCCACGGTCGAGGTCGAGGTCGGCCTCGACGACGGCAGCACGGGTCGTGCCGCCGTCCCGTCCGGCGCCTCCACGGGCGCCTTCGAGGCCATCGAGCTCCGCGACGGTGACCCCAACCGCTACCAGGGCAAGGGTGTCGAGAAGGCCGTCCTCGCCGTCATCGAGCAGATCGGCCCGGAGCTGGTCGGCTACGACGCCACCGAGCAGCGCCTGATCGACCAGGCCATGTTCGACCTGGACGCCACCGACAACAAGGGCTCCCTCGGCGCCAACGCCATCCTCGGCGTCTCCCTCGCCGTCGCCCACGCCGCCTCCGAGGCCAGCGACCTCCCGCTCTTCCGCTACCTGGGCGGCCCCAACGCGCACCTGCTGCCGGTGCCGATGATGAACATCCTGAACGGCGGCTCGCACGCCGACTCCAACGTGGACATCCAGGAGTTCATGATCGCCCCGATCGGCGCGGAGTCCTTCTCCGAGGCGCTGCGCTGGGGCACCGAGGTCTACCACACCCTCAAGAAGGTGCTGAAGGGCCGCGGCCTGTCCACCGGCCTCGGCGACGAGGGCGGCTTCGCCCCGAACCTCGGCTCCAACCGTGAGGCCCTCGACCTCATCCTCGAGGCCGTCAAGGAAGCCGGCTACGCGCCCGGCGAGCAGATCGCCCTGGCGCTCGACGTCGCCGCCTCCGAGTTCTACAAGGACGGCAAGTACCTCTTCGAGGGCAAGGAGCGCTCCGCCGCCGAGATGACGGAGTACTACGAGGAGCTCGTGGCGGCCTATCCGCTCGTCTCCATCGAGGACCCGCTGTTCGAGGACGACTGGGCCGGCTGGAAGGTCATCACCGACAAGCTCGGCGACAAGGTCCAGCTCGTCGGCGACGACCTGTTCGTCACCAACCCCGAGCGCCTCGCCCGCGGCATCGAGGAGGGCACCGCCAACGCCCTGCTCGTCAAGGTCAACCAGATCGGCTCGCTGACCGAGACCCTGGACGCCGTCGAGCTCGCCCAGCGCAACGGCTTCAAGTGCATGATGTCGCACCGTTCCGGCGAGACCGAGGACGTCACCATCGCCGACCTGGCCGTCGCCACCAACTGCGGCCAGATCAAGACCGGCGCCCCGGCCCGCTCCGAGCGCGTCGCCAAGTACAACCAGCTGCTGCGCATCGAGGAGATCCTCGACGACGCGGCCGTGTACGCGGGCCGCTCCGCCTTCCCCCGCTTCAAGGGCTGACCCCTGAGCGGGCCCCAGCGGGCCAAGGCTTAGCCAGTCGTACGTACGTCCCCGTACCCGGTCCCGTACCGTGTGCGGGGACGTACGCGCGTGTGAAACGTGAAAGGGGAGGCGGAGAGCCGATGGCCGTCAAGGACCGGGACCGTTTCTCCACCGCGACCAGGCTGCGGCTGCTCGGCGAACAGACGGCGGCCCGGGTCTACCGGTCCCAGACCAGACGCCAGGCCCGCCGTTCCCGTCTCACCGGCCGCGCCGCCCTCCTCGCGCTGGTCCTGTGCACCCTGATCGTGGCCCTGGCCTACCCGATGCGGCAGTACGTCTCCCAGCGCGCCGACATCGCCGACCTGGAGCGCGAGAAGGAACAGGCCGCCAGGCGGGTCGAGCAGCTGCGCGACCTCAAGGCACGCTGGCAGGACGACGCGTACGCCGAGCAGCAGATCCGGCAGCGGCTGCACTATGTGATGCCGGGGGAGACCGGTTACGTCGTGATCGACCCGGACGCGGCCAAGCAGTCCCGCGCCGACCTCGGGGCGGCCGACCGCCCCTGGTACTCGAACGTCTGGGACGGCGTCGACAAGGCCGACGCCTCCGACCAGTGAGACCGTGCACTGAGAAAGACAGGTATGGAAACAGTTCCGCCGACCACCCCGCGCACCGAGCCCACCGACGCGGATGTCGAGGCCTTCAAGCAGCAGCTCGGCCGTCCGCCGCGCGGACTGCGCGCGATCGCGCACCGGTGCCCGTGCGGCCAGCCGGACGTCGTCGAGACGGCCCCCCGCCTGCCCGACGGCACCCCCTTCCCCACGCTGTACTACCTGACGTGCCCGAAGGCCAACTCGGCGATCGGCACGCTCGAGGCGAACGGCGTGATGAAGGAGATGACCGATCGGCTGGCGAGTGACCCGGAGCTGGCCGCGGCCTACCGCGCCGCGCACGAGGACTACATCCGGCGCCGGGACGAGATCGAGGAGCTGAAGGGCTTCCCGAGCGCCGGCGGCATGCCGGACCGGGTGAAGTGCCTGCACGTCCTCGTGGCGCACTCCCTGGCCGCCGGCCCGGGTGTGAACCCGCTCGGCGACGAGGCGCTCGCCATGCTGCCCGAGTGGTGGCGCAAGGGCACCTGCGTGACGCTGCCGCCGCGGACCCCCGCACAGGAGGACGCCCAGTGACCCGGGTCGCCGCCATCGACTGCGGTACGAACTCCATCCGGCTCCTCGTCGCCGACGCCGACCCGGACTCCGGTGAACTGGTCGAGCTGGACCGCCGTATGACGATCGTCCGCCTCGGTCAGGGTGTGGACCGCACCGGCCGACTGGCCCCCGAGGCGCTGGAGCGGACCTTCGCCGCGTGCCGCGAGTACGCGGCGGTGATCAAGGAGTACGGCGCCGAGCGGCTGCGCTTCGTGGCGACGTCCGCCTCCCGGGACGCCGAGAACCGTGCCGACTTCGTCCGCGGTGTCCTGGACATCCTGGGCGTCGAGCCCGAGGTCATCACCGGTGACCAGGAGGCCGAGTTCTCCTTCACGGGCGCCACGAAAGAGCTCGAGGGCCGCGAGGACCTCACCCGGCCCTACCTGGTGGTGGACATCGGCGGCGGTTCCACCGAGTTCGTGGTGGGCGAGGAGCACGTACGGGCGGCCCGCTCGGTGGACGTCGGCTGCGTGCGGATGACCGAGCGCCACCTGGTGCACGAAGGCGCGGTGACCGACCCGCCGACCGCCGAGCAGATCGCGGCCATGCGGGCCGACATCGAGGCCGCCCTCGACCTCGCCGAGCGGACGGTCCCGCTGCGCGAGGCGCACACCCTGGTGGGACTGGCGGGCTCGGTGACCACGGTCTCGGCGATCGCACAGGACCTTCCCGCGTACGACTCGGAGGCCATCCACCACTCGCGCGTCTCGTACGACAGGGTCCGCGAGATCACCGAGTGGCTGCTGCACTCCACTCACGCCGAGCGCGCGGCGGTCCCGTCGATGCACCCGGGCCGGGTGGACGTGATCGCGGCGGGCGCCCTCGTCCTGCTGGCGATCATGGAGCGGATCGGTGCCGAGGAGGTCGTGGTGAGCGAGCACGACATCCTCGACGGCATCGGCTGGTCTTTGGCCTGACCGCCTACAGGTTGCGGTACACGTCCCGCCGGTCGCCTACCTTGACGACGAGGATGACTAGCTCACCCTCGTTGATCTGGTAGGCGACCCTGTAGCTGCCGACCCTGAGCCGGTAGAGCCCGGACGGGCCGGTGAGCTTCTTGACATCGGCGTCCTCGCGGTACGGATCGTCGCCGAGCGCGGTCAACGCGGTCAGGATGCGCATGGCATCGTGCCGGCTGACGGCCCGAAGCTGCCGCTGCGCCGCCGCGGTGAACCGGAAGGCGTACTTCAAGCCGCATCGCCGTTCTGCTCGGCGAACAGGTCTGCCAGCAGTTCCGCCATCGTCACGGTGGGGCCGCCCTCGGACAGAACCGCTTCGGCTTCGCGCGCCAGCATGACGTCGGCCGCTTCCTCCAGGGCTTCGAAGTCCGCGATCGGGACCACGGCCGCCACCGGAGCACCGTTGCGCGTGATGACGGTCGGAACGCCTTCCTCGGCCCGGTTGATGTGGTCGGCGAGGTGCGCGCGGGCTTCCCGTACAGTCACGGTGTTCTCAGTCATGAGACCAGTGTACGCATCGCTGTGTACACGGTGCTCCTTTCGGCGAGTCGTGCTCGCGAGCGATCCTCGACGGCATAGCGTGGTCCGTCGCGTAACGTGCTACTTGCACTCTGCTGAGCAGGCGTGATGCCCGTTTGAGCGTGCCGGGAGGGGCCCTTGGAGCCCCTCCGCGACAGCCCGTCGGAAAAGTTCGTGAAGTTCTTCACAAGGAATTCGGCCCTGCCGGAGGGCGAACCGGGGCCGGTTGGCCCTTCCGGGGGCCCGATGCCCGTGTGAACGTGTTCAAAAGAGGCGCGGGCGGACGTTTCGAGGAGGTCTTCCGAGGGGGTGTTTCCAGCCCCTCACCACCCCTCTCCACACTCGGAGAGGCAGCTCACGCGGCATTGACAACGCCCCGCCCTACACGCTGGTTCCCGTCCCGCGCCATGACGTGGATCACGTGAGCGGCGGAGGATAACACACACCCTCGGGAAGCTTGTGAAGGGGCGCACGAGCGACCCCTCCCGGGCGGGTGGATACTCGATGCCATGAGCACCACGGAGCGTCCCAGGATCCTCGTAGTAGGCGGTGGGTACGTAGGCCTGTACGCAGCTCGGCGCATCCTCAAGAAGATGCGCTACGGCGAGGCGACCGTCACGGTCGTCGACCCCCGGTCGTACATGACCTACCAGCCCTTCCTCCCCGAAACCGCCGCCGGCAACATCTCCCCGCGCCATGTCGTCGTCCCGCTGCGACGCGTGCTGCCCAAGGCGGAGGTCCTCACCGGCCGGGTCACCACCATCGACCAGGACCGCAAGGTCGCCACGATCGCCCCGCTGGTCGGCGAGGCGTACGAGCTGCCCTTCGACTACCTGGTGATCGCGCTCGGCGCGGTCTCCCGCACCTTCCCGATCCCCGGCCTCGCCGAGCAGGGCATCGGTATGAAGGGCATCGAGGAGGCCATCGGCCTGCGCAACCACGTCCTCGAGCAGCTGGACAAGGCCGACTCCACCAACGACGAGGAGATCCGCCGCAAGGCGCTCACCTTCGTCTTCATCGGCGGCGGCTTCGCCGGTGCGGAGACCATCGGTGAGGTCGAGGACCTGGCCCGCGACGCGGCCAAGTACTACAAGAACGTGTCCCGCGAGGACATGCGCTTCATCCTCGTCGACGCCGCCGACAAGATCCTGCCCGAGGTCGGCCCGAAGCTCGGCCAGTACGGCAAGGAGCACCTGGAGAGCCGGGGCGTGGAGATCTACCTCTCCACCTCCATGGACTCCTGCGTCGACGGCCACGTCGTCCTGAAGAACGGCCTCGAGGTCGACTCGAACACGATCGTGTGGACGGCCGGCGTCAAGCCGAACCCGGTCCTGGCCCGCTACGGCCTCCCGCTCGGCCCCCGCGGTCACGTGGACGCCCAGCCGACCCTCCAGGTCACCGGCACCGACTACATCTGGGCCGCCGGCGACAACGCCCAGGTCCCGGACGTCGCCGCCCGCAAGGCCGGCGTCGAGAACGCCTGGTGCCCGCCGAACGCCCAGCACGCGCTGCGTCAGGCCAAGGTCCTCGGCGACAACGTGGTCTCCGGCATGCGGGGCTTCCCGCAGAAGGAGTACGCGCACTCCAACAAGGGTGCGGTGGCGGGTCTCGGCCTGCACAAGGGTGTCGCGATGATCGTCATGGGCAAGATGAAGATCAAGCTCAAGGGCCGTCTCGCCTGGTACATGCACCGTGGCTACCACGGTCTGGCGATGCCGACCTGGAACCGCAAGATCCGCGTCTTCGCCGACTGGACCCTCGGCATGTTCCTCAAGCGCGAGGTCGTCGCCCTGGGTGCCCTGGAGTCCCCGCGCGAGGAGTTCTACGAGGCCGCCAAGCCGGCCCCCGCCCCGGCCCCGGCCGCGGTCAAGCAGGAGAACGAGAAGGCCAAGGCCTCCTGACCCACCGTTCGTGAAACACCCCGAAGGGGCCGCCCGCCATCCGTGGTGCGGGCGGCCCCTTCGGCGTGTCTCTCCCGGGCGCACCGACCGCCCCTGGGTGATGTCGACGGAGTTTGCCCAGCCGTAACGCGCGTGGGGGACTGCGTGCGGGCCCCTCAGGTGTTTACGTGGAATCCGGACAGTCCGGGATCACCGTCACGGAGGTGTGCTCCATGACCGACGCCGCGCCGCGGCTCCATGCGCTTGTCGAACAGTTGCTGGGAGTCCCGCTCCCGGTGCGCGTCCGCGCCTGGGACGGTTCGCAGGCGGGTCCGCCCGACGCGCCCACTCTGGTGGTACGCAACAGAAGAGCCCTGCGCCGTCTGCTGTTCAAGCCCGGCGAGCTGGGGCTCGCCCGCGCCTGGGTCGCCGGGGACCTGGAGATCGAGGGGGATCTGTACCTTGCCCTCGACCTTCTCTCGGGACTCATCTGGGAGCGGGGAGAGGAAGCCCGCAGCCTGACCGAGGCCGTGCGCGACCCCCAGTTCCGATCGGCCGTCCGGGGGCTGCTGAAACTCGCCGGGCCTCCGCTGCCGCCCGCCCCGCCCCCCGAGGAGATCCGCCGCACCGGTCACCTCCACACCCGCCGCACCGACCGGCGGGCCATCAGTCACCACTACGACGTCGGCAACGACTTCTACGAGATCGTCCTCGGGCCGTCCATGGTGTACTCGTGCGCCTACTGGGACGCGCCGGACGGCACCCTGGAGGACGCTCAGCGCGACAAGCTCGAACTCATCTGCCGCAAGCTCGCCCTGACGCCCGGTCAGCGGCTCCTGGACGTCGGCTGCGGCTGGGGATCCATGGCCGTCCACGCGGCCCGCGAGCACGGCGTGCGCGTCGTCGGGATCACCCTCTCCCAGGAGCAGGCGACCTACGCCCGCAAGCGCGTCGCCGACGCCGGTCTCACCGACCGGATCGAGATCCGTGTGCAGGACTACCGGGACGTGAGCGACGGGCCGTACGACGCGATCTCCTCCATCGGCATGGCCGAGCACGTGGGCACCGCGAAGTACCTGCAGTACGCGACCGACCTGCACAAGCTTCTCGTCCCGGGCGGGCGGCTGCTCAACCACCAGATCGCCCGTCGGCCCCAGCGCGACGAGTCGGCCTATCACATCGACGAGTTCATCGACGCCTACGTCTTCCCCGACGGTGAGCTCGCCCCCGTCGGCACCACCGTCACCCAGCTCGAACGCGCCGGCTTCGAGGTCAGGGACGTGGAGTCCATCCGCGAGCACTACGCCCTCACCCTGCGCCGCTGGGTCGCCCGGCTGGAGGACGACTGGGAACGGGCCGTCCGGCTCACCTCCCCGGGGCGGGCCCGTGTCTGGCGGCTCTACATGGCCGCCTGTGCCGTCGGCTTCGAGCGCAACCGCCTCGGCGTCAACCAGGTCCTGGCAGTGCGGACACCCGAGTCCGGGGACTCCGGGATGCCCCTGCGCAGCCGTACCTGGAACTGAGGACGCGGCAAGGGGCCCCGCGTCACCGGACGCGGGGCCCCTCCGGAACCGCTACTCCGACTTGATCGCCGCCAGCATGTTCAGCCTGGCCGCCCGCCGCGCCGGCCACAGTGCCGCGAGGACGCCCACGCCGGCGGCCAGCAGCAGGAACAGGGCCATCCGGCCCCACGGCAGGACGAGTTCGTAGGTGGCCATCTTCGTGCCGAGCAGCTCACCGGCCGCCCAGCCGAAGAACACGCCCAGGCCGACGCCGAGCACCCCGCCGAAGAGCGAGATGACGAGGGACTCCAGGCGGACCATCCGCTTGACGGACCTGCGGTCCAGGCCGATCGCCCGCAGCATGCCGATCTCCTGCGAGCGCTCGAAGACCGACATCGCGAGGGTGTTGATGACCCCGAGGACCGCGACGATCACCGCCATGGCCAGCAGGCCGTAGAGCATGTTCAGCATCAGCGTGAACATCCGCGCGATGCTGTCGGACAGGTCCTTCTTGCTCTGCACCTGGATGGCCGGGTTGGAGCCGAGGGCCTTCTCCAGCCGGTCCTTGGTCGCGTCCGAGGCGCCGCCTGACGTCTTGACCATGACCTGCATGTCGGTCGGGTCCTCCTGGTGCGGGGCGAGCGCGGAGGTGTCGAGCAGGATGCCCTGGATCAGCTCGTTGCCCTCGTAGACCCCCGCGACCGTCAGCCGCTGCTTCCCTCCGTCCTCGTAGGAGACGGTGAAGCGCGAACCGGCCTTCCAGCCGTGGGACGTGGCGGTGTCCTCGTCCACGACGACCTGGCCGCCGCCGACCTTGAAGGTGCCGTCGTCGACCTTGAGGTCGGTCAGATCGGCGATGGCGGAACCGTTGACGCCGGTGAGGTACTCGGTCGTGCCGTCGATGCGGGCGGGCGCGTTGCGTAGCGGGCTGGTGGAGGTCACCCCGTCGGTCGACTTCAGCTTCTCCTCGACGTCGGGCGAGAGCTCGTGGCCGTTCGCCATCGACACGACGTAGTCGGCCTTGATCGCCGAGGACGCCATCTTGTCGATCGACTTCTGCAGGCTGCCCGCCATCACCGTCATACCGGTGATGAGCGTGAGGCCGATCATCAGCGCGGAGGCCGTGGCGGCCGTACGGCGCGGGTTGCGCACCGAGTTCTGCCGGGCCAGCTTGCCGGAGACCCCGAAGACCCGCAGGACGGGCGCGGTGGCCGCGATCAGCGGGCGGGACAGCAGCGGGGTCAGGATGAACACGCCGATGATCAGCAGGACCGCGCCGAGGCCCATGGGGACCTGGCCGTCGGAGCCCTCCATCGTCGTGGCCGTCAGGACCACCGCGACGCCCCCCGCCGAGAACAGCGCGCCCAGCGTGTTGCGCAGCACGAGCGACTTGGTGGTCGCCTTCGCGTGCACGCTGCTCATCGCGGCGACCGGCGGGATCTTCGCGGCCCGGCGGCCGGGCAGCCAGGCGGCCAGCATGGTGATGACGACCCCGACGGCGAGGGAGGTCGCGACCGTGCCGGGCGAGATGACGAGCGGGCCGTCGGGGACGGTGGCGCCGAGCGTGTTCATGAGCGAGCGCAGCCCCGCCCCGATGCCGACACCGGCCACGAGACCGGTCGCGCCGGCCACCACGCCCACCGCGAACGCCTCGATCAGCACCGACCGCGTCACCTGCCGGCGTGAGGCGCCCACGGCGCGCAGCAGCGCGAGTTCCCTGGTGCGCTGGGCGACCAGCATGGTGAAGGTGTTGGCGATGATGAACGTGCCCACGAACAGGGCGATCCCGGCGAAGACCAGCAGGCCCTGCTTCAGCCCGCTCATCGAGGCGGAGATCGCCTCGGCCTGGTCGTCGGCGAGTTCCTGACCGGTCGTGGTCTCCACCTTGCCCTGGGGCAGGGCGGCGTCCAGGGCGGTCTTCAGCGCGGTCTGCGAGGTCCCGCCGGCGGCCTTCACGTCGATCTCGTCGTACGTGCCGGTCCTGCCGAAGAGCCGCTGCGCGGTCGCCGTGTCGAACAGGGCGAGGCTGCCGCCGGCGGCGACATTGCCGTCGTCGGTGGTGAAGATGCCGGTGATCCTCGGGGTGAGGACCGGTCCGTCGACCGACATCCGTATAGTGTCGCCCACCTCGTAGCCGGCCCGTTCGGCGGTCCTGGAGTCGATGAGGACCTCGTCGGCACCGCTGGGCGCGTGTCCTTCGACGAGCGGGTACCGGGCGTCCCTCTCGCCCCAGTAGTTGCCGCCCTGCGACTGGAAGCCGCCGCCGAGGAGCTTGCCGTCCTTGTCGGCGAGGGCGGTGAAGCCGCTGACGACCCCCACGGCGGAGTCCGCTCCCGGCACCTTCGCGCTCTTCTCGCGCAGGGCCTCGGTCAGCCCGGGCGTCTTGACGATGCGGTCGCCGACGTCTTCCTGGACCTTGGCGGTGACGACGACGTCGACCTGGTCGAAGCCCTTGGCGGAGCTCTTCTGGAAGGCGTCGGAGATGGTGTTGGTGAAGACCAGGGTCCCCGAGACGAAGGCGACGCCGAGCATCACGGCGAGGACGGTCATCAGGAGCCGGGCCTTGTGCGCGAGGACGTTGCGCAAGGCGGTGCGGAACATGTGGGTGTCTACTCCGATGGTCGGTGACCGGACGTCAGCTGGTGCGGCCCTTGGCGTCGAACTCGGGGGTCTGGGGGGTCCCCCCGGAAAGACGCAGCATCCGTTCGAGGACGGAGTCCGCCGTCGGCCCGTACACCTCGTCGACGATCCGGCCGTCCGCGAGGAACACCACCCGGTCCGCGTACGCCGCCGCCACCGGGTCGTGGGTCACCATCACCACGGTCTGCCCCAGCTCCCGCACCGAGTTGCGCAGGAAGCCCAGCACCTCGGCGCCGGAGCGCGAGTCGAGGTTTCCGGTCGGCTCGTCGCCGAAGATGATGTCGGGCCGGGAGGCCAGGGCGCGGGCGACGGCGACGCGCTGCTGCTGACCGCCGGAGAGCTGGGCGGGGCGGTGGCTCAGCCGGTCCTTGAGACCCACCATCCGGATGACGCTGTCCAGCCACTGCTTGTCCGGTTTACGCCCCGCGATGTCCATCGGAAGGGTGATGTTCTCCAGCGCGGTCAGCGTGGGCAGCAGATTGAACGCCTGGAAGATGAACCCGATCTTGTCCCGGCGGAGCTTGGTGAGCTGCTTGTCCTTCAGCGAGCCGAGTTCCGTCTCGCCGATGCGCACCGATCCGGACGAGAAGGTGTCGAGGCCGGCCACACAGTGCATGAGCGTGGACTTGCCGGACCCGGAGGGGCCCATGATCGCGGTGAACTCGGCCTGCCGGAAGTCGACGGAGACCCGGTCGAGGGCGACCACCTGGGTCTCGCCCTGTCCGTAGATCTTCGACAGGTCCGTGGCACGTGCGGCCACGGCGGTGGTCCGTTCGGCGAGGGGGCTGGTGGTCACGGGAAACGAGCTCCTGTCAGGACGGTGGGGTGTTCACGGTGGGCTGTTCCTTGGGGACGTGAACCATCGTCACGGGCGCAGGCCGCCCTGTAGTCAGTCGCTGTTCCGGTTCTGAAGACAGCCTCGGGTCGCACCAAGGGGCGCCGTGTCATACCTGGGGATGACCCGCGTCCTTGAGAGACGGGTCGTCAAGAACCGGTGGAGCACCCTCGTTCGGACGGTGAAATTCCGTCATTCCGCATACACGAGCGGCTGTCGCACGCGAGGCTACTGGCAAGTGCGGATGGCCAGTTCCGCGTGCTGATGCTCCCTCAGACCTCAATAAAATAAGACAACATCGGTCCACTACCCGGCTGTTCGGGGGACGGATCCCGATAGGGTCGGAAGCTCAACGCGGAGCCCATGGCCTGCCCAGATGGTGGAATGCAGACACGGCGAGCTTAAACCTCGCTGCCCCTTCGCGGGCGTGCCGGTTCAAGTCCGGCTCTGGGCACTTCCGACGCCTCGGTGATCGCTGCACCCTGCATTGAGGCGTTGATCGCCGCACCCCACCGTTGACACCGGGTGAGCCCGGGCGCAGACTCACGCATGGCAACTGTGAAGAAAATTTCACCACGCGAACACTCCGCCTGATCGTCGCATGAACGTCATGTCTGAAGGGAAGCCCGATGCGCACCACCGTCGGCATCATCGGCGCCGGACCCGCCGGCCTCCTCCTCGCCCGTCTGCTCCACAACGCCGGCATCGACTCCGTAGTCCTGGAGAGCCGCGACCGGTCCTATGTCGAGCACCGTCAGCGCGCGGGGATCCTGGAGCAGGGCACGGTGGACGTGCTGCGCGCGGCCGGTGCCGGGGAGCGCATGGACCGCGAGGGCCTGCGTCACGACGGCATCGAGCTCCGCTTCGACAGGAAACGCCACCGCGTCGACTTCCCCGCCCTCACCGGCGGCCGGTCGGTGATGGTCTACGCCCAGACGGAGGTGTGCAAGGACCTCATCGCCCTCCAGTCGAAGGAGGGCGGTCCGCTGCTGTTCGAGGCGGAGGCGCTGGCGGTGGAGGGGGCCGACAGCGACAGCCCGCGCGTCCGCTTCCGTCACGAGGGTGTCGAGGACGTCCTGGAGTGCGCGTACGTCGTCGGCTGCGACGGCTTCTGGGGCGTCGCCCGCAAGGCGATCCCCGCCGAGCTGACCCGCGTGTTCGAACGGACGTACCCCTTCGGCTGGCTCGGCATCCTCGCCGACGTGCCGCCCTCGCACGACGAGCTGGTCTACGCCCGCCACGACCGCGGCTTCGCCCTGCTCTCCATGCGCTCGCCGTCCGTCTCCCGCCTCTACCTCCAGGTGCCCGAGGGCACCGACGCCGAGAGCTGGGGCGACGAGGAGATCTGGGACGAGTTGGAGCGACGCTTCGAGACCGACGACGACTGGAGGCTGGAGCGCGGCCCCCTCACCCAGAAGTCGGTCACCCCCATGCGCTCCTACGTCCACGAGCCCATGCGGCACGGCCGGCTCTTCCTCGCGGGAGACGCGGCCCACATCGTGCCGCCGACGGGCGCCAAGGGCCTGAACCTGGCCGTCGGGGACGTCGTCACCTTCGCGAGGGCGCTGACGCACCAGCAGGAGACGGGCTCCACCGAGCTGCTGGACGCCTACTCCGCGACCTGTCTGCGGCGCGTCTGGCAGGCCGAGCGGTTCTCGTACGACATGACGACCCTGCTGCACCGCGCGCCCGACGCCACCCCCTTCGAGGACCGGCTCCAACTGGCCCGGCTGGAGCGGATCGCCTCCTCGCGCGCCGCCGAGACCGATCTTGCCGAGGCTTACACCGGGTTCCCGTTCGAATGATCGAACGTGACCCGTCGGCCGGTCTCCGACCGGTTCCGGACAGGTAGCAGGTTGGTCATGAATGAGATCCTCCGGTGCCGGGAATCACGCTGCCGCGTAGCGTGTTGCGCGGCGCATGAGGGAAAGATCCTCCTCAAGCACTAGGGTCAATCCTTTGCCTACCTATTACCCTTGAGGCCAAGGCCGCGCTGTGTGGCCATGGAGGAGTGAAATGAGGAGCAGAAACCCGGTCTTCTCGCGACGGGGGTTCAGCCGCGACAACGGCTACGCGGGCTTCAACGCGACGCCGCAGGCCGGGGGACCCGCTGTCGGCACGCAGGCCAACCCGTACGCGCAACAGGCGGGCAACCCCTACGCGCAGAACCCTTACGCACAGCAGGACCTTCAGTACGGCGCACCGCCGCAGGCCCCGTCCACCACCGGCCGTATGACCATGGACGACGTCGTCGCGCGCACCGCGACCACGCTCGGCACCGTGGTGCTCACGGCGGTCCTGTCCTGGCTGCTGCTGCCCGTCGACGAGGCCAACCTCAACAAGTCGTACGGCATCGCCGTCGGCGCCGGTCTGGTCGCGATGGTGCTGGCCCTGGTCCAGTCCTTCAAGCGTCGCCCGGCCCCCGCGCTGATCCTGTCGTACGCCGCCCTCGAGGGCGTCTTCCTCGGCGTGATCTCGTCCGCGGTGTCCACGTACATCGCCGACGGCGTCGTCGCCCAGGCGGTGCTCGGCACCATGGCGGTCTTCGCCGGTGTGCTGGTGGCGTACAAGGCGGGCTGGATCCGCGTCAACCGCCGCTTCTACGGCTTCGTGATGGCCGCCGCGCTCGGCTTCGTCCTGCTGATGGCCGTGAACCTGCTGTTCACCGTCTTCGGCGGCGGTGACGGCCTCGGCTTCCGCAGCGGTGCCCTCGGCGTGGTGTTCGGTGTCATCGGCATCATCCTCGGTGCCTGCTTCCTCGCCCTGGACTTCAAGCAGGTCGAGGACGGCGTCGCCTACGGCGCCCCGCGCGAGGAGGCCTGGCTCGCCGCCTTCGGCCTCACGATGACGCTGGTGTGGATCTACATGGAGTTCCTGCGACTCCTGTCGATCCTGAACCAGGACTGAGCATCGGCCGCCCGCGGTAGTACGGCGTGAAAGGGCCCCGGGGTCACCCCGGGGCCCTTCCTCATGTCCGATGCGGATGCGTACCGGTGTGCGCGCTAGAGGAATTTGCGCGCGGCCCTCCTCAGCTCGTACTCGTGGATGATCGCCTTGGCGTGGCCGTACGCGAGGTTGTGTTCGGCGCGCAGCCAGCTGACCTTCTCCTCGAAGCGGAGAGCGGGGCCTTCGTCGACGGTGCGCAGCCAGTCGGAGACTTCACGACCGGTGCAATGGGGGATGCGGGCGAGCATATTGCGGTGGGTCTCCTCGGAGAGGACATGGGACATCGGCGCCTCCGGTTGCAAAGGGGATGTAAGCCGGTCCTTCAGGTCACCGTGCCTGAGCGTTCGCCCGTTGGCAACAGTCCCGGTACGACGCGTACGCTCACGGCGTGGTGGATACGACGTCACTGACCCGTGCGGTGGATCACTTCGCCGATCGTTTGAGGGCGGCCCCTCAGAGTCGGCTGCAGCGAGGCGCTGCCGCGGAGGCGCTGGGGCTGGCCCGCGAGTTGGCCGGCTGGGCGCAGCGTCTTGAGGAGCCCGGGGCGGAGCCCCGGGAGATGCCCGACGCCGGGATGTTCGCCGCCGCCGACCAGATCACCGTGGCGGTGCACGATCTGGCCCTCGTACTGTCGGACGAGGGCCAGGTTGCCGAGGCTGTGCGGTTGGTCGAGGAGGCGCAGAAGCGAGCGGGGGTGTGAGGCGCGTCGACGGCTCCCCGGCGCTCACAGGCTCGCTATGACCCTGTCCGCCAGGATGTAGACGTTCTCCTCGCCGCACGCGAACGTCAGGGTGTAGGCGCCCGAGATGCCCGAGCCGCCCAGTAGGAACGGGGTCTCGCCGGCGGTGAGGGCGGCCGAGAGGCGTTGGGCGGTTTCGCGGTGACCCGGGGTCATGCACAGGGTCGTGCCGTCGGCGAAGACGTAGACGTCGAGGGTGCCGAGCGGACCCGGGCGGACGTCGGTCAGCTCGATCCGGGACGCGGCCAGCTCCTCCAGGGCGGCGACCGTGCGCTCGTGGTCGTTCCCGACCGGCGACTGGACCGGTACGAAGTCCGGATGGGAGGGGTGGCGGCGGCGGGCCGCGGCCAGTTCCGGCGACTCCCCGGTGAACTCGTCGGCGTCCGCGGTCGGCTCGGTCACCGGCTCCAGCGGCTCCAGACCCACGAAGTCGGCCTGACGCGGCAGGAACAGCTCGCTGTCCGGCAGCCCCAGCAGGGAGGGGGCGTCGGAGGCGTCACGGGCCTCCTGGGCGGCCCAGAAGGCGCGCGCCTCGGCCAGCTCCCGCTCCCGCTCCTCCGCGAGCGCCTCGGCGACCGCGGCGCGTATCTCTGCGGCGTCGGCCGCGGAACGCGCGGCCGGCACGAAGCCCCGCCGCTCGGCCGCGTGGTTCTCGGCGAGCTGGGTGTGCAGGGCGGCGACCTGCCGGCGCAGCTGCACAAGGGTGCGCAGGACGGCGACGCCCACGGCGCCCGTGGCGGCCGTGGTGACCAGCAAGGCGATCGGCATGGCGCTCACTGACGTACTCCCGGTTCAAAGTCGACCCCCGACTTCCTACATCAGCTTGAAGGGCGGACCATCCCGCTGTCAGTGCGTAACGTCACGAAACGGACAGGATCTCTAGTCTGGGGTTTAGTGGTGAAGGGCGCTGAGCTGGGTAAATCACTGACCGAGGGAGATAGGTCACATCCTGGGGGAGATTGGATCACAAAACGGCCCGGAGTCCAGGTGCTTTCCGGACTCCGGGCCATGGCGTGACGGCAGGTGCCGAAACGGTTACGCAGGGGCTCTCAGCGCGCGATCAGCTGAGACGCTCGATGACCATCGCCATGCCCTGGCCGCCGCCGACGCACATCGTCTCCAGACCGAACTGCTTGTCGTGGAACTGGAGGGAGTTGATGAGCGTGCCGGTGATGCGGGCGCCCGTCATGCCGAAGGGGTGGCCCACGGCGATGGCGCCGCCGTTGACGTTCAGCTTGTCGAGGTCGATGCCGAGGTCGCGGTAGGAGGGGATCACCTGGGCGGCGAAGGCCTCGTTGATCTCGACCAGGTCGATGTCGTCGACGGTGAGGCCGGCGCGCTGGAGGGCCTGCTTGCTCGCCTCGACCGGGCCGAGGCCCATGATCTCGGGGGAGAGGCCGGAGACACCGGTGGAGACGATGCGGGCGAGTGGGGTGAGGCCGAGCTCGCGGGCCTTGGTGTCGGACATGATGACGACCGCGGCGGCGCCGTCGTTGAGCGGGCAGCAGTTGCCTGCGGTGACGAGTCCGTCGGGGCGGAAGACCGGCTTCAGGCCCTGGACGGCCTCCATGGTGACGCCGGCGCGCGGACCGTCGTCCTTGCTGACGACCGTGCCGTCGGGGAGGGTCACCGGGGTGATCTCGCGCTCCCAGAAGCCGTTCTTGATGGCTTCCTCGGCGAGGTTCTGCGAGCGGACGCCGAACTCGTCCATGTCCTGGCGGGTGATGCCCTTGGCGCGGGCCAGGTTCTCCGCGGTCTGGCCCATCGCGATGTAGGGGTCGGGGAGCAGGCCGTCCTCGCGCGGGTCGTGCCAGGTGGAGCCCTCCTGCGCGGCGGTGGCGGCGGTACGTGCCTCCGCCTCCGCGAAGAGGGGGTTCTTGGTGTCGGGGAGGCCGTCGGAGCTGCCCTTGGCGAAGCGGGAGACCATCTCGACACCGGCCGAGATGAAGACGTCGCCCTCGCCGGCCTTGATGGCGTGCAGGGCCATGCGGGAGGTCTGCAGCGACGAGGAACAGTAACGGGTGACCGTGCAGCCGGGCAGGTGGTCCATGCCCATCTGTACGGCGACGATCCGGCCCAGGTTGTAGCCCTGCTCGCCGCCGGGGAGGCCGCAGCCGAGCATCAGGTCGTCGATGTCCCTCGGGTCCAGCTCGGGGACCTTCGCCAGGGCGGCCTGGATGATCGTGGCGGTGAGGTCGTCCGGGCGCAGGTCCTTCAGAGAGCCCTTGACGGCGCGGCCGATCGGGGAACGGGCGGTCGAGACGATGACGGCTTCGGGCATCACGGCTCCATTGGCGGGAAGGGTTCGTACGGGCGGGGCTTCCTGGGAAGTTACCGGTACGTATGGTCTGGGTCACGGGGATGGCGGTGTGACCCTGACCGCACTTTCTAAGCGCTTGCTTGGCTCTGTTTCGTCCTCAGACCCCGGACGTGCTGGTGGGCGAAGCCGACGTGGGTTCCGCTTCCTGCACCCTCCGCCTCCGGCGCCGCTTCAGCAAGGCCCACGGACCCCGCGGCCCGGTCGGCATCGCCGCCGTGACCTCCGTGCCGGCCTCCGAGGCCGCTTCCGCCGCTGCCCGGGCCACCGGGAGGAAGCCCTCGCGGCGGGAGGCGTCCGGGCGCTCCTCCTCCGCCGGCCAGAGGCCGAGGGCGGCGCAGAGGGTGGGCAGGACCGCCATCGCCGCCGTCGCGTACCCCTCGGCGGAGGGGTGGTAGTGGTCGGGGCCGAACAGCTCGCGGGGGTTCGCCTCGAACTCGGGGCCCAGGAGGTCGCCCAGCGAGACCGTGCGGCCGCCCTGTTCGACCACGCCGATCGTCTGGGCGGCCGCCAGCTGGCGGGAGGCTCTGCGGGCCAGCCAGCGCAGGGGCTGCGGGACCGGTTCGATCGTGCCCAGGTCGGGGCAGGTGCCGACGACCACCTCCGCGCCCGCCGTGCGCAGCCGGCGGACCGCCGCCGACAGATGGCGTACCGAGCGGGTCGGCGGCATCCGGTGGGTCACGTCGTTCGCGCCGATCATGATCACGCAGATGTCGGGCATCCGGTCGGAGCCCAGGACCAGCGCGACCTGGCGGTCCAGATCGTCGGACTGGGCGCCGGGGAGGGCGACATTGCGGAGTTCCACCGGGCGTTCCGCCACCGCCGCCAGGCCGGAGGCCAGCAGCGCACCCGGCGTCTGCCCCGACCGGTGGACGCCCTGGCCCGCCGCCGTGGAGTCGCCCAGCAGCACCAGGCGCAGGGGTTCCCCGGCCGGGGTGCCGGGCGCGTCGTACGCGAGGCCGTAGCGGCCGTCCGCGTGCGGGACCCGGGAATGCTCGCCGCCCCCGTTCACGTGGCGCCGGGCCATGTGCGCCTCCGTCAGCAGCAGTCCCACGACCGCCGCCCCGGCCAGGCCGATACCGCCGCCGCCGTAGGCCGCGCCGGCCGCGATGCGCCGGGCCACCCTCGCCCTCGACATGCTCGTCATGCCTCGCCGTCACCTCCTCGTGTCCGTACATCCACTCCTTGCCCCGTACGGACCGTCGGCCAATCTCAACGGGGAGTGAAGCTCCCGGTCGACCCGTACGCTGGTTTGACCACTACGACCACTGTTTTTTGCAAGCAACCGGAGACAACGGTGCAATTCCACGACTCGATGATCAGCCTCGTCGGCAACACCCCGCTGGTGAAGCTCAACAGCGTGACCAAGGGCATCCGGGCGACCGTCCTGGCCAAGGTGGAGTACTTCAACCCGGGCGGTTCCGTGAAGGACCGCATCGCCCTGCGCATGATCGAGGCCGCCGAGAAGAGCGGGGAGCTCCGGCCGGGTGGCACGATCGTCGAGCCGACCAGCGGGAACACCGGTGTCGGGCTGGCCATCGTGGCGCAGCAGAAGGGGTACAAGTGCATCTTCGTGTGCCCCGACAAGGTCAGCACCGACAAGATCAACGTGCTGCGGGCGTACGGGGCCGAGGTCGTGGTCTGCCCGACGGCCGTCGACCCGGAGCACCCGGACTCCTACTACAACGTCTCCGACCGGCTCGTCCGTGAGACGCCGGGCGCGTGGAAGCCCGACCAGTACTCCAACCCCAACAATCCCCTCTCCCACTACCACTCCACCGGCCCCGAGCTGTGGAAGCAGACGGAGGGGAGGATCACGCACTTCGTGGCCGGAGTCGGCACCGGTGGCACCATCTCCGGCACCGGGCGGTATCTGAAGGACGTCAGCGACGACACGGTGCGGGTCGTCGGCGCCGACCCCGAGGGGTCGGTCTACTCCGGCGGCTCCGGGCGGCCGTATCTCGTCGAGGGCGTCGGTGAGGACTTCTGGCCGACCGCCTACGACCGGACCGTCGCCGACGAGATCGTCGCCGTGTCCGACAAGGACTCCTTCCAGATGACCCGCCGGCTGGCCAAGGAGGAGGGGCTGCTGGTCGGCGGCTCCTGCGGGATGGCCGTCGTCGCCGCGCTGCGGGTCGCCGAGCGGCTCGGGCCGGACGACGTCGTGGTCGTCCTCCTCCCCGACAGCGGCCGCGGCTACCTCTCCAAGATCTTCAACGACGAGTGGATGGCCGACTACGGGTTCCTGGAGGACGAGGGCCCGTCCGCCCGTGTCGGCGACGTCCTCAACGACAAGGAGCACGGCGCCATGCCGTCCCTCGTGCACATGCACCCGGACGAAACCGTCGGCCAGGCCATCGACGTGCTGCGCGAGTACGGTGTCTCGCAGATGCCGATCGTGAAGCCGGGCGCCGGCCACCCGGACGTCATGGCGGCGGAGGTCGTGGGCTCGGTCGTCGAGCGGGAGCTGCTGGACGCGCTGTTCACCCAGCGGGCCTCCCTCTCCGACCCGCTGGAGAAGCACATGTCCGCCCCGCTGCCGCAGGTCGGCTCCGGTGAGCCGGTCGGGGACCTGATGTCCGTGCTCGGCGCCGCGGACGCGGCGATCGTCCTCGTCGAGGGCAAGCCCACCGGCGTCGTCAGCCGCCAGGACCTGCTGGCCTTCCTGGCCAAGGGCGGGAAGTAACACCGGTCGGGGGCGGCCGCAACTTCCAGGTCCCGGGGGGAAACCTCCGGGAAACCTCCGGTGAACTCCGTATCCGGCCGCTGAACTTCCGTTTGCCTACCGAAGTGGTGGACTTCGCGGAAGTGGTACGAGCGTGTCACGTCCGCGCAGCACACGCTTAACACGCGTCCGGCACATTAGTGGATGTCGGCAGGGCGGGAGCGGCTCCCCGCCCAGGCCGGCAACCGAACGGCGTCACGGACCTCCGGAGCGGCTCCCGGACCTCCACAGGCGCCATGGACGCGCAAGCCCGGCCTGACCCGGCCCGCGTCCCTCGCGGGGACCGCCGTCGTCCCGCCCCCCGGTAACGGGGGTGCGGCGGTCCCCGCGCACAATCTTTTTCCGGCCCGGCCGAGGGATCAGCCCTCCCAGTCGTCGTCGCCGTGCTTCGAGGCGCGGCGGCGGCCGCCGAACAGGCCGGGGTTGCTGCGGGCGGCCTGGACGGCGTTGACGCCGACGATGCCGACCCAGGAGACGATCAGACCGGGCAGGTGTGCGGTGCTCGCGCCGATCGCGGACAGCGGGACCGCCAGCACCAGCGAGACGATGCCGAAGCCGAAGCGGTCGCCCCAGGAGTCCGTCGCCTTCGGCGAGCGGGCGTCGCGGGCCGTCGCCATCTGCGCCTCGGCGAACCCCCGGCGCACCCGCCGTTCCACCGCCGCGTCGATGCGCTGGTCGACCTTCTCGAGGAAGGAGTCCACGAGCGCGGACTCGTACTCCTCACCCAGCTCCCTGCGGGTCTGCAGGGTGGCGTCGAGTTCCTTCTTCAGGTCGGTGTCCCGCGCGTCCATGGCCGTCTCCCATCCCGTCATGAACATCGACGGTAGGCAGCGGGGACGCCCCGCGCACTGGGGACAGCCCCCCTCTTCGAGGTCGGGTTCAGGGGAACAGGAGGGGTGCTACGCGGTCAGCCCGTGCTGCTTCGCGTACGCGTTCGCCACGTCCTCCGGGTCCTTCTTGTCCTTGTCCACCTGGCGGTTGAGCTCGGTGAGCTGTTCGGTGGTCAGGATGTTGCCGAGCCTGGCGAGGGCCTTGCGGACGGTGTCGTCGGCCTTGCGGTCGGCGATGAGCGGCACGATGTGCTGACTGGGGATCAGGTTCTCGGGGTCGGTCAGCACCACCCAGTCCTCGGCCTCGATGTCGGTGTCGGTGGTGAAGAGGTTCGCCACGTCCACGTCTCCCTTCCTCAGCGCGCCCTTGACCAGCGGACCGTCGGAGTCCAGCGACTTGAACTCCTTGAACTCGACGCCGTACACCTCCTTCAGCCCGACCACGCCCACCCGGCGCTTCTTCACCTCGGGCGCGGCGCCGAGGACCAGCCTGCCGTTCTGCTTCCTCAGGTCGGCGAGGGACGTCAGGCCGTACTTCTTCGCCGTCTCGCGGGTGACGACGAACGCGTCGGAGTCCTCCGCCGTGCCGTACGGCAGCACTTGCAGGCCGCCGGGAAGGGCGAGGGTGAGGGCATTCTGCATGGCGCCCTCCTCGGCGGCGGTGGCCTTGGGGTCGAGGTAGTTGAGGAGAGCGCCCTGGTACTCGGGCAGCAGATCGATGTCGCCGCCCCGGAGGGCGGGGATCACGATCTCGCGGGTGCCGAGGTTGGGGCGGACCGTCACCTTCACGCCGGCCTGTTCCAGGACGGCCGCGTACAGGTAGCCGAGCACCTGGTTCTCGGTGAAGTTGGCGGTGCCGATGGTGACCCCGCCCTTGCTGGAGCCGCCGCCGGAGGTGTCCGTGCCCTGGCCGTCGAGGGAGGTGATGCCGCTCGCGCAGGCGGAGAGGGCGGGGACGGAGGCCGCGGCGAGGAGGCCGCCGAGGAGAGTACGTCGGTTCATGGCGTGGGTTCCCCAAACGGGTCAGGCGGTGCGGTGTCGGAAGAGGAGGCGTTGGAGGCCGCTCAGCAGCAGGTCGAGAGCCACGGCCACCGCGGCGACCAGCGCCGCGCCGCCGAGCACCTGCACGAGATCGCGCTGGGCGAGGCCGTCGAAGACATAGCGGCCGAGGCCGCCGAAGGAGACGTACGCGGCGATGGTCGCCGTGGCCACGACCTGGATGAGCGCGAGCCGCAGGCCGGTCATGATCAGGGGGAGGGCGAGGGGCAGTTCCACCCGGAGGAGGACCTGGTGGCCGCGCATGCCCTGGCCGCGCGCCGCGTCCTTCACATCCGGGTCGACGGCCGTCATCCCGGCGTGGGTGTTGGTGACGATCGCCGGGACGGCGAGGGCGACCAGGGCCACGTACACCGGCAGCATCGACAGTCCGCCGGCCAGGAAGACCAGCACGACCAGGCCGACGGTGGGAAGCGCCCGGCCGAAGGACGCCAGGTTGATCGCCAGGAAGGCGCCCCTGCCGGTGTGACCGATCAGCAGGCCGAGCGGGAGGCCGATCACGGCCGCGACGAGCGTGGCGAGCAGTGAGTACTGGAGGTGTTCGGCGAGGCGGTGGGCGATGCCGTCGGGGCCGGACCACTGGGCGCCGCTGGTCAGCCAGCCGCCGAGGTTCTTGAAGAGTTCGTACATGTCAGGCTCGCCGCCTCTGCCACGGTGTGAGGACGTACTGGAGGGCGACCAGCAGGGCGTCGGCGACGACCGCGAGGAGGATCGTGAGGACCACGCCCGCGATCACCGGGGTCGGGAAGTCGCGCTGGAAGCCGTCGGTGAAGAGCTGGCCGAGGCCGCCGTCGCCGATGTAGGTGGCGACCGAGACCAGGGAGATCGACATGACCGTGGCGATCCGCACGCCCGCCATGATCACGGGGAGCGCGAGCGGGAGCTCGACGGTCAGGAGCGTGCGCAGGGGGCGCGTGCCCATCGCCCTGGCCGCCTCCTTGGTCTTCGCGGGCACCGAGTCCAGGCCCTCGACCGTGTTCCGCAGCAGCACGACCAGGGTGTAGACGGTCAGACCGATGACGGTCGTGGTCCGGGTCAGACCGCTGACCGGCAGCAACAGGACGAAGATCGCGATCGACGGGATCGTGAACAGCACGTTCGAGAGCCCGAGGAGGAAGCCCCGCAGGGGGCGGACCCGGTGGGCGATCACGGCGAGCGGGAGGGAGACGAGCAGGCCGAGGAGGACCGCGGTCAGGGCGGCCTGGAGGTGGGAGACGGTGAGCGTGGTCAGGTCGTCGGTGTGGCCGGATACCCAGGACCAGTCGATGGTCATGCGGCCACCCGCGCCTCGGTGTGGGCCTGCCCGGCGTGCTCGTGGATGTCGTCGCGGGAGGTGACGCCGGTGAGGACGCCGGCCGTGTCGACCCGGGCCACCAGGCCGGTGGGGGAGGCGACGGACTCGTTGAGGGCGGACAGCAGGGAGTCGGTGTCCCTCAGGGGCCGTACGGGGAGCTCGGTGTCCCCCGAGGCCCAATGCAGGGGCTTGCGGGCCTCGTCGAGTACGAGGGTCCAGACGTCGCCCTTTGGCGCCGGGCCCTGCGGGACGTCCGCCAGGGTCTTCAGCGAGAGCAGCTTCAGACCGCGCTCGGCGCCGAGGAAGTCGGCGACGAAGTCGTCGGCCGGGCGGGCGAGCAGTTCGGCGGGCGGGGCGCACTGGACCAGGTGGCCGCCGGTGCGGAAGACCGCGATGCGGTCGCCGAGCCGTACGGCCTCGTCGATGTCGTGGGTGACGAAGACGATCGTCTTGCTCAACTCCTTCTGGAGCCGGAGCAGTTCGTCCTGGAGCTGGGTGCGGACCACGGGGTCGACCGCGCCGAACGGCTCGTCCATGAGGAGCACCGGCGGGTCGGCCGCGAGTGCGCGGGCCACACCGACCCGCTGCTGCTGCCCGCCGGAGAGCTGGTGCGGGTAGCGTTTGCCGGCGTCGGCGGAGAGGCCGACGGTCTCCAGCAGCTCGGCCGCGCGGGCCCTGGCCCTGCGGCGGCCGTGGCCGAGCAGCAGCGGCACGGTGGCGATGTTGTCGAGCACCGTGCGGTGCGGGAAGAGGCCCGCCTGCTGGATGACGTACCCGATGGAGCGCCGCAGTTCGGCCGCGTCCTGCCGGGTGACGTCCTTGCCGCCGACCTTGACGGTGCCGGAGGTCGGCTCGACCATCCGGTTGACCATCCGCAAGGTGGTGGTCTTGCCGCAACCGGAGGATCCGACCAGGACGGTCACGCCGCCTTCCGGCATCTCCAGGGTGAGGTCGTGGACTGCTGTCGTGCCGTTGGGGAAGCGCTTGTGGACCGCGTCGAACTGGATCATGAGATGTCCCTTGCCCGGCTGTATAACGTCATGCAGAGTTCTTGGTAGCTGAATAGCTTGTCAACGGTTCCGCGTTAAACCGACGTAACGGATGACCGATAGGCAAGATCGAGTGTCCGGATTGAGGGGAGCTTGGCATCGTATGTCGTCTCAGATCATGGACACCCCGGAGGCCGTTCACAGTGGACTGGTCGTCCTCGACGGGGTCGCCCTCGGTGTCCCGGACGTCGTCCGCCTCGCCGACGGCACCGCGCGGCCCGTGCCCGGCACCGAGGCGATGCGGCGGATGACGGACGTCTGGGACGCCGCCCGGCTCATCGCCGCGACCGGACGCGTCTACGGCCGCTCCACCGGCGTCGGCGCCAACCGGAACGAGGACGTGCCCACCGAGGCCGCCGCCGAGCACGGGCTGCGGCTGCTGCGCAGCCACGCCGGCGCGATCGGCGAGGTGCTGCCCGCCCGGCAGGTCCGCGCGATGCTCGCCGTCCGCGCCAACCAGCTGCTCGCCGGGGGCGCCGGACTGCGCCCGAGTGTCGTCACGGCGCTGTGCGAGGCCCTGGAGAGCGGGGCGTACCCGGTCGTCAACGAGTTCGGGTCGGTGGGAACCGGGGACCTGGCGGCGCTGGCACAGGTGGGCCTCGCGCTGGTGGGCGAGCATCCCTGGAACGGCGAGGGCGCCCCGGAGCCCCAGCCCCTGGACAACAACGACGCCCTCGCGCTCATCAGCAGCAACGCCCTCACCCTCGGCCAGTCCGCGCTGGCCCTGCACGAGCTGCGCGGCCTCCTCGAAGCCACCCAGGTCGTCGCCGCGCTCTCCCTCCTCGCCGTGGACGGCTCGCACGAGGCCTACGCGGCCCCCGTGCACGCCGCCCGCCCGCACCGCGGCTCCGCCCAGGTCGCCCGTCGGATGCGGGAACTGATCGGTGCCGAGGACCGGCCCACCCCTCCCCTCGGGCGGATCCAGGACCCGTACGGCTTCCGCTGCCTGCCCCAGATCCACGGCCCCGCGCACGACGCCGCCGACGCCCTGGAGGAGGTGCTCGGCATCGAGATCAACGCGGCCGCCGAGAACCCCCTCATCTGCCCCGAGGACATGACCGCCTACCACCACGGCGGCTTCTACCAGGCCCAGCTCGCCCTCGCCCTGGACCACTTCCGGCTGGCGCTGACCCAGGTGGCGCGCTTGTCCACGTCCCGGCTCTCCACCCTCAACGAACCCGCCTACACCCGGCTGCGCCCCTTCCTCGCCGACGACCTGCCCGCCTCCTCCGGTGTGATGATCCTGGAGTACGCCGCCGGAGCCGCCCTCGGTGACCTGCGCGCCTTCTCGGCCCCCGCGTCGCTCGGCCACGCTGTACTCTCCCGGGGCGTCGAGGAACAGGCCAGTTTCGCCTCGCTCGCCGCCCGGCAGACACTGCGCGCCTGCGGCGCGTACCGTCTCGTCGTCGGCTGCGAACTCGTCGCCGCCGTACGGGCGCTGCGCCAGCGCGAGCTGCGGCCCGAGCCGGGACTCCCGGCCGGGCGGGCGCTGGAGCTCGCCGAGGCGGCACTCGACGCGGAACAGACCGACCGGCCGCTCACGGACGACGTGAGCGCGGCGGCCGGACTGCTGGACCGGTTCACGGAGATCTGGAGGGGGAACGGGGCATGAGCACGGAGACCGACACGGGCGTGGCGGACACCCCGGCGGGTCGGCTGCAGGCGCTCTTCGAGGGGCACCGGCTGACACCCACCCAGCGGCGCATCGCCCACAGCATGGTGCGCCGCGCCGCCGACGTGCCGTTCCTGTCCAGCGTGGAGCTGGCGGAGCTGGCCGGGGTCAGCCAGCCGTCCGTGACCCGTTTCGCCGTCGCCCTCGGCTTCGACGGCTACCCCGCCCTGCGCAAGCACCTGCGCGAGGTCGCGCCCGCCGAACAGCCGGCGGGCTCGGCGTCGTACAACGAGTACCAGCAGGCCGTGGAAGCCGAGATCGAGAACCTCAGGCACCTCGCGGAACTGCTCGCCGACCCGCGACCCGTGCGCAAGGCCGGCCGGCTGCTGGCCGCCTCCCGCCCGCTCCCGGTGCTCGGACTGCGGGCCGCCGCCTCCCAGGCGTACGGCTTCTCGTACTTCGCCGCCAAGGTCCACCCGGACGTACGGCTGCTCAACGAGGGCGGCACGATGATCCACGACCGGATCGACGCCGCCGTCCGCGCGGGCGCCACCGCGCTGCTCTGCTTCGCCCTGCCCCGGCATCCGCGCGAGGTCCTCGACACGCTGGCATACGCGAAGGAGGCCGGGCTGACCGTCGTCACGGTCGCCGACTCCGCCTTCGCGCCGGTCGCCAAGGTCTCCGACCTGCTGCTGCCGGCCGCCGTCGGCACCGGGCTCGCCTTCGACACGGCGTGCGCGCCGATGCTGCTGGGCCGGGTCCTGCTGGAGGCGATGTGCGACGACCTGCCCGACGCACAGGCCCGCCTGGAGGAGTTCGACGCACGGGCGGTCGCACGGGGGCTGTTCGTCGAGTAGTCCGGTTCTTGTCGGACTCGCTTTTTTTCAGACTCGTCTCACGTTCGCTCACTAGCCTGTACCGCCACGGGAACTGTGCCGGAGTTGACGAGGAGGCGGACGTGGCACGCGGAGGTCAGGGGCTGGCTCGGGTGGCCGTCGTCGTACGGGCCGGAGCCGCGCCGCTGTGGTGGTGCGGGGTGTTCGCGGCGGGGATCGGCGTGTTGCCGTCCGGGTTCACCGGCCGCCGGATCGGGGTCATGGCGGGTGCCGCGCTGTTCATCGTCGCCGCCGCCGTGGTGGCGTGGTACGGGCGTCGGCGCTACACCGCGCTCGCGGGCGGCGCCGCCCGGGCCGGCAAGCACGATGTACTCCAGGACCGGGCGGTCACCGGCCGCACTTGGCGACGCGGCCACCGCTGGTGGCTGCTGCTCGCCTTCGCGGCCGCGCTGGGCAGCTCCTTCGCCGTGCCTGCCGCCGCCGGCATGCTGCTCGCCGGCCTCGGCACCGGCCTGCGGCTGAAGGCCGCCTGGCTCGGCCGGCGCGAGCGGGCCGCGGACGCGCTGCTGTGGGTGCGCGTCGACTGGCTGGACCGGTACGGCGGCCGCCCGGCCGGCAAGGCCGTCAAGGCGTACCGCAGCACCGGGATCGCGGCGGGCGACGCGGCCCCGGGAGGGGCCCGCCGCCGCACCGAGATGGCGGTGTAGTCAGACTTCCAGGTCCTCCTCGATCTTCCTCAGCTGGTGGCGGGCCATCGCGAGATTGGCCCGCTTGGCGTCCAGGACGAGATACAGGAAGAGCCCGTTGCCGCCGCGCCCGCTGATCAGGCGGATCAGGTGGTACTGGTCGGACAGGGTGATCAGGATGTCCTCGATCTGCGCCTTGAGCCCGAGGTGCTCCATGGTGCGCATCTTGGAGCGCACCACGTCGGTGTTGCCGGCGGCGGCGACGTTCAGGTCGAAGCTCTTGCTCCCGCCGAGCGTGCCCAGCGCCATGCCGCTGGTGTAGTCGACGAGCGCGGCGGCCGTCGCGCCCTCGATGGAGGCGAGCGCCTCTTTCAGTGCGGTTTCGGTGTTGGCCATGACGTGTTCCTCGGTTCCTCTCGACTTTCCGTGGTGGTGCGCGCGGTCGTGGATGTGTCGCGCGCCGATCTGGTCCATAGGGGTGCGGCGGAGGGTTTGGCGGGTGTGCGGACGGGCGGCTGTGCCGGTGGCTTGGCGGGCACGGCCTTCGGCTCCCGCGCCCGGGCCTCCCGCGCCTTCGCCTCGACCGTGTCGACGAGCTCCCCGATGCGGGCACCGGCCCGGCGGCCCTCCAGGTGCAGCCGGCCGACGTTGACGCGGTCCTGCGCGAGCACCGTCAGCACGGCGCCGCGGCCCGCCGCGTAGGTGGCCACGTAGCCGTACGCCCCGCGCACCAGCAGTTCGCGGAAATCGCCCTGGCCGGTGGTGTCCGCCAGCCGTACGGCGACACCGAGGGCGGCGGCGGTGAGCGCGGCCACCCCCTCCGGTTCCACGCCGGGTGTGTCGTGGGCCAGGACGAGCCCGTCCACGCCGGCCGCGAGCGCGCCGGTCAGCTGGGGCACCCGGGCCCGCAGCCGGCGGAGCTCGTCGAGGATCTCCGGCCCGGCGGCCATCAGTTCACTCCTCCCGTCGCGCGGTCGCTGCCGCTCAAAGGGCCTCCAGCGCATCCCTGAGCCTCTTCAGCAAGGTGATGTCGGGGTCGTTGACACGGGGCAGGGAGACGCCCGGTGGGGGATTGGCGGCGGGGGCCCCGCCCGGCACCCGGGGCGGCAGCGGTGGAGGTGAGGGCGGCTGGGGCAACGGGGGCGGCGGGGGCGGGAACAGCGCGGTCAGCAGCCCGGCCGCGGCCAGCCGGCGGACGTCGACCAGGGTGTGGAACGCCTGCCGGCCCAGCTCCCGGGCGATGTCCGACGCCGTGCGCACACCGTCCACCAGAGCCAGTACGGCGCTCTGCCGCGCGGTCGGCGCCGGGGCGGCGACCGCCTCCGCCCGCAGCAGCGGCGCCCCGTCCGCCAGCGGGTCCGGCCACAGCCGGTCCAGCAGTTCGCGGCGGCGCAGCGTCTCGCGCTCCAGGGCGCTCACCGGAACCGGCCGCAACCCCCCGAGCCGGTGCCCGGCCCCGTAACGGAAGTGTCCCGGCGTCCTGCTGGGCGCGAGCGCGAAGTACGCCGCGTCGTAGAGCGCCCCCGCATGGCACAGTTCCAGCGCGCCGCGCGGGATCCGGTCGGCGTCGAGCAGCAGCCGTAGCGCGCCGCGCTCCTCGTCGGCCCGGTCCAGCGCCTCCTGCCAGGTGCCCGGGTCGAGCGTGCCGTGGGTCAGGAGGAGCACGTCGAGGCCCGGGGCGAGCGGGCTCTCGGCGTGCACCACATGGCCCTCGGCGAGATAGAGCGAGCCGCGCTCGCGCTCCAGGACGCCGGTGGCCCGCTCGGCGGCGAGCCGGGTCAGCATCGGCGACAGCCCGCCTCCCGCCCGCTCTCCCGCCGTGGATCTCTCCCGCACCGGCAGCCGGGGCGGCGGGGTCGTCCCCCGCGGTGTCGTCCCCACGAGCGTCATCCCAGCACCAGCCGTCCGGCCATCTCGCCGAGCCGGATCCGGGCCAGCGCGAGATTGCCGTCCGACCGGCCCAGCCACACGTGCAGGAACACACTGCTGTCGAAGGAGGTCGGCACGAACCGCAGCAGGTGGTAGCTGTCCCGGTTGCTGATGATCAGATCCTCCACCGGGGGGTCGGCCGCCTCCTCCCCGTCGCCCTCGTGGCCGGCGTCGACGCCGACGGGCGTGAACGCCCGCTGCTCCGCCGTGAGCCGCGCGACCTCCGCGGCCTCGGCCGCCGCCGCCTCGTGGTCGCCGCCCGGGAACTCCCCGACGGAGCCCAGCGCCAGCCCGCTGGTCCAGTCGACCAACGCCGCTCCCCGGGCCCCGGGCAGCCGCATGGCCTCCAGTAGGCACTCGTCGATTCCGGGCACCGTTCGGCTCCCCTCCCGCCTGCGGTTCGGATGAGTGATGACGAAGCTACGCAACGTATGCGCGAGGGGTGAGGGATCTGGCATTTTCCAGCGGAACATGCGGCAGGCTGACTAAAGTGGGTCGGCTGGACCCGTTTCGGGCCGCCACGCCCCATGCGTCCCTTCAACACCGTGACCAGCGCGTACGTCAACGGCGTGCGCGGCCGTGGGGGGTGGTGAACCCGCCGACGTGCGCCTCTCCTGTGCATCACGCGCCTTTCGCCGACATCCGGAGCGCCCCTCAGTCGGGGTGTGCGGTGCTCCCGCCGCCGCCCTCCATCGCGGCCCCGGCGACCCAGGTCGCCGCCCCGATGTATTGACTAGCTCTATTCAGCGAGCCAGGATGTGAATAGAGCGACTAACAATCCGCCGGGATGAACCATCCGCAAGGAGGCAGACCATGTCAGGACCCCGCCCCGTACGAGCGCCGCGCGGTACGGAACTGAGCGCCCTGGGATGGCAGCAGGAAGCCGCCCTGCGGATGCTGCAGAACAACCTCGACCCCGAGGTCGCCGAACACCCCGACAAGCTCGTCGTCTACGGCGGCACCGGCAAGGCGGCCCGCGACTGGCGCTCCTTCGACGCGATGGTGCGGACCCTGAAGGGGCTGAAGCAGGACGAGACGATGCTCGTCCAGTCCGGCCGCCCCGTCGGCGTCATGCAGACCCACGAGTGGGCCCCGCGCGTCCTCATCGCCAACTCCAACCTCGTCGGCGACTGGGCCAACTGGGAGGAGTTCCGCCGGCTGGAACAGCTGGGTCTGACCATGTACGGCCAGATGACCGCCGGATCCTGGATCTACATCGGTACCCAGGGCATCCTCCAGGGCACCTACGAGACCTTCGCCGCCGTCGCCGCGAAGAAGTTCGACGGCACCCTCGCCGGCACCATCACCCTGACCGCCGGCCTCGGCGGCATGGGCGGCGCCCAGCCGCTCGCCGTGACCATGAACGACGGCGTGGCGATCTGCATCGACTGCGACCCGCGCGCGATCGAGCGCCGCATCGAGCACCGGTACCTGGACGTGAAGGCCGACAGCCTGGAGCACGCCCTGCGGCTGGCGGTGGAGGCCCGCGACGCCCGCCGCCCGCTCTCCATCGGCGTCCTCGGCAACGCGGCGGAGCTCGTGCCGCAACTGCTGGCCATGGGCGCCCCCGTCGACATCGTCACCGACCAGACCTCCGCCCACGACCCGCTGGCCTACCTGCCGACCGGTGTCGCCTTCGAGGACATGGCCTCCTACGCCGCCAAGGACCCGGCCGGCTTCACCACCCGCGCCCGCGAGTCCATGGCCCGGCACGTCGAGGCGATGGTCGGCTTCCTGGACGCCGGCGCCGAGGTCTTCGACTACGGCAACTCCATCCGCGGCGAGGCCCAACTCGCCGGATACGACCGCGCGTTCGCCTTCCCCGGCTTCGTCCCCGCCTACATCCGCCCGCTCTTCTGCGAGGGCAAGGGCCCCTTCCGCTGGGCGGCCCTGTCCGGCGACCCGGCCGACATCGCCAAGACCGACAAGGCGATCCTCGACCTCTTCCCCGAGAACGAGTCCCTGGCCCGCTGGATCAAGCTGGCCGGCGAGCGCGTCCACTTCCAGGGCCTGCCCGCCCGTATCTGCTGGCTCGGCTACGGCGAGCGCGACAAGGCCGGCGAGCGCTTCAACGACATGGTGGCGAGCGGCGAGCTGGCGGCCCCGCTGGCCATCGGCCGCGACCACCTCGACTGCGGCTCCGTCGCCTCCCCGTACCGCGAGACCGAGGCCATGCTCGACGGCTCCGACGCGATCGCCGACTGGCCGCTGCTGAACGCGATGGTGAACGTGGCCTCGGGCGCCTCCTGGGTTTCGATCCACCACGGCGGTGGCGTCGGCATGGGGCGGTCGATCCACGCCGGCCAGGTCACGGTGGCCGACGGCACCGAGCTCGGCGGCGAGAAGATCCGCCGCGTCCTGACCAACGACCCCGGCATGGGCGTCATCCGGCACGTGGACGCGGGGTACGACATCGCGGAGTCGGTGGCGGACGAGCGGGGTGTGCGGGTTCCCATGCGCGAGGGTGATCCCGCGTGACGAGGAGCGGCGACTCTCCGGTGGGGGCCGAGCCCTCGTCGCCGAGCGCGGGTCCGGCCGTGCCCACCGGTTCCGCCCCGCGGAACGACCGCCCACGGCCTGGAGCGACCTCCTTCCACGAGATGTGGCGTGAGCTGCGCCCCCTCGGGCGGCACCCCGACTCCGGTGGCTACCGGCGCTACGCCTGGACGCCCGCCGACGCCGACTGCCGGGCCTGGTTCCGGGCGCAGGCCGGGGCGCGGGGGCTGGCGTACGAGGTCGACCGCAACGGGAACCAGTGGGCGTGGCTAGGGGATCCCGCCGCCGGGGACGCCGTCGTCACGGGGTCGCATCTCGACTCCGTGCCGGACGGCGGTGCCTTCGACGGGCCCCTCGGGGTCGTGTCCTCCTTCGCCGCGCTCGACGAACTGCGGGCCCGGCGGGTGACCTTCACCAAGCCCCTCGCGCTCGTCAACTTCGGGGACGAGGAGGGCGCCCGCTTCGGTCTCGCCTGCGTGGGCTCCCGGCTCACCGCCGGACAGCTCACCGTCGAGCGGGCGCACCGGCTCACCGACGGCGAGGGGATCACCCTCCCGCAGGCCATGGAGGCCGCCGGCTACGACCCCGAGGCCATCGGCCCCGACCCGGAACGGCTCGACCGCATCGGCGCCTTCGTCGAACTGCACGTCGAACAGGGCCGCGCGCTGGACCTCTCCGGCGACCCGGTGGGCATCGCCGGCGCCATCTGGCCGCACGGCCGCTGGCGGTTCGACTTCCGGGGCGAGGCCAACCACGCGGGGACCACGCGGCTCGTCGACCGGCGCGACCCCATGCTGTCGTACGCCGAGACCGTCCTCGCCGCCCGCCGCGAGGCCGAACTCGCCGGTGCCGTAGCCACCTTCGGCAAGATCTCCGTCGAGCCGAACGGCGTCAACGCCATCCCCTCCCTGGTGCGCGGCTGGCTCGACTCCCGCGCCGCCGACCAGGCGGCCCTCGACCTCGTGGTCGGCGGGGTGGAGAAGGCCGCCCGCGAGTACGCCGAGGCGCACGGCGTCGATCTCGACGTCGTCCGGGAGTCCTTCACCCCGGTCGTCGAGTTCGACCACGCCCTGCGCGACGAACTCGCCCGCATCCTGGGCAAGGACACCGACCTCGAGGTCCCCGTCCTCGGCACCGGCGCCGGACACGACGCCGGGATCCTCTCCGGGAGCATCCCGACCGCCATGCTGTTCGTGCGCAACCCCACGGGCGTCTCGCACTCCCCGGCCGAGTTCGCCGCCGAGGACGACTGCGTGGCCGGGGTGCACGCCCTCGCCGACGTACTGGAAGGACTGGCCTGCACGTGACCTCCACGCAGCGGACACGGACCTACTGGCTGGAGCACGCCTGGCTCGGCACCCACGTCGAGCCGGGCGTCGCCCTGGAGGTGACCGACGGCCGCATCACCGCCGTCCGGACGGGCATCGACTCCCCGCCTCCCGGCGCCGAGATCCTGCGCGGCCTCACCCTCCCCGGCCTGGCCAACGCCCACTCCCACGCCTTCCACCGCGCTCTGCGCGGCACCGTCCAGGTCGGCTCCGGCACCTTCTGGACCTGGCGCGAGATCATGTACTCCTTCGCGGACCGCCTGACCCCCGAGACGTATCACGACCTGGCGCGCGCGGTGTACGCCGAGATGGCGCTGGCCGGCATCACGGCCGTGGGCGAGTTCCACTATGTGCACCACGCCCCCGGCGGCACCCCGTACACCGACCCCAACGCGATGGGCGAGGCCCTGTTCGAGGCCGCCGCCGAAGCCGGTATCCGCATCACCCTCCTCGACACCGCCTACCTGTCCTCCGGCTTCGGACAGTCCCCCAACGCCCACCAGCTCCGCTTCTCCGACGGCAGCGCGGACGCCTGGGCCGAACGCTGTTCACTTCTCAAGGAACGGGATCACGCGAGGATCGGGGCGGCCATCCACTCCGTACGGGCCGTGCCCGCCGACCAGTTGGCGACCGTGGCGCGGTGGGCCGAGGACCGCCGGGCGCCCCTGCACGTGCACCTGTCCGAGCAGACCGCCGAGAACGAGGCGTGCCTCGAGGTCCACGGCTGCACCCCGACCCAGCTCCTCGCCCTGCACGGCGTCCTCGGACCGCGCACCACCGGCGTCCACAACACGCACCTCACCGCCGAGGACATCTCCCTCATCGGCGGCAGCGGCACCGGCACCTGTATGTGCCCGACGACCGAGCGGGACCTCGCGGACGGCATCGGGCCGGCCGTCGCCCTCCAGAACGAGGGCTCCCCGCTCTCCCTCGGCTCCGACAGCCACGCCGTCGTCGACCTGCTCGAAGAGGCCCGCGCGATGGAGCTGGACGAGCGCCTGCGCACCCGCACCCGCGGTCACTGGACAGCGGCGGCTCTCCTGCGCGCCGCCTCCGCCGACGGCCATGCCGCCCTCGGCCGCCCGGAGGCGGGCACCCTGGAGACCGGCGCGCCCGCCGACTTCACGACGATCGCCCTCGACTCCGTCAGGACAGCGGGCCCGCTGCCCCGGCTCGGCGCCGAGACCGCCGTATTCGCGGCGACCGCCGCGGACGTACGGCACACGGTCGTCGCGGGCCGGCAGGTCGTACGCGACGGGGCGCACACGCTCGTACCGGATGTGCCGCGGGCCCTGGCACGGGCGGTCGAGGCCCTGCGCTCGTAGCAACCACCGCACCCCGCCCCCACGAGGACAGGCTCGAGGACACGATGAGCAGCAGCACCGTCATCACCAACATCGCCACGCTGGTCACCAACGACCCCTCCCTCGGTGACAGCTCTCCCCTCGGTCTGGTCCGGGACGCGGCCGTCGTCATCGAGGGCGACCGCGTCGTCTGGACCGGTGATTCAAGCAAAGCACCCGCCACTGACAATCGGGTCGACGCCGACGGCCGGGCGGCCCTCCCCGGCTTCGTCGACTCCCACTCCCACCTGGTCTTCGCGGGCGACCGCACCGAGGAGTTCAACGCCCGGATGTCCGGCCGCGGCTACACGGCGGGCGGCATCCGCACCACGGTCGCGGCCACCCGTGCGGCGAGCGACGAGGAACTGGAGGCGAACCTCACCCGTTACCTCTCCGAGGCCCTCCACCAGGGCACGACCACCTTCGAGACCAAGTCGGGGTACGGCCTGACCGTCGCCGACGAGGCCCGCGCCCTGCGCCTCGCCGCCGCCCACACCGACGAGGTCACCTACCTCGGCGCCCACATCGTCTCCCCCGACTACGCCGACGACCCGGCCGCGTACGTGGCCCTGGTCACCGGCGAGATGCTCGACGCCTGCGCGCCGCACGCCCGCTGGATCGACGTCTTCTGCGAGAAGGGCGCGTTCGACGGCGACCAGGCCCGGACGATCCTCACCGCCGGCAAGGCCAGGGGCCTGCACCCCCGCATCCACGCCAACCAGCTCTCCCACGGCCCCGGCGTCCAACTGGCCGTCGAACTGGACGCGGCGAGCGCCGACCACTGCACCCACCTCACGGACGCGGACGTCGACGCGCTGGCCAACAGCCGGACCGTCGCCACCCTCCTCCCCGGCGCCGAGTTCTCGACCCGCGCCGAGTGGCCGAACGCCCGCCGCCTCCTGGACGCGGGCGTCACGGTGGCCCTCTCCACCGACTGCAACCCGGGCTCGTCCTTCACCTCCTCCGTCCCCTTCTGCGTCGCCCTCGCCGTACGGGACATGGGCATGACCCCCGACGAGGCGGTCTGGTCGGCCACGGCGGGCGGAGCGGCGGCCCTGCGCCGGGACGACGTCGGGCGCCTCACCCCGGGCGCGTACGCCGACCTGACCCTCCTCGACGCCCCGAGCCACGTCCACCTCGCCTACCGCCCGGGCGTACCGCTCGTGTCGGGGGTATGGAGGCGGGGCGTACGGGTGGTCTGAAACCGCCTGCCGCTCACAGCGAGCCCGTCCGTATGACGTGCAGGAGGTGGGTGAGGGGGGTGCGGGTGGTGGTGAGGACGGTGGTGGGGTCGTCGGACTCGCGGAGGTGGAGGGTGGTGGGGGTGGAGGCGAGTTCGACGCAGGTGTTGCCGTTCCCGCCGTCGGAGAACGTGGACTTCTGCCAGCGCAAGGTGTGCTCCATGGGTGCCTCACAGTTCCTTCGTCAGGCCGTGGATGAAGTCCCGCGACGCCACCGGGGTCAACGCCGCCTTCTCCACCCTACGGAAGAGCGTTCGAAGTTGGGTTAGTTGGGGTTCCGCGTCGATGAACGCGGTGCCGGTGGGGGCGTCACGCAGGCCGGTGTCCAGCCGGGGCACCGGACCGCCGACGTACATCATCGAAGCCCCAGCACCGGCGAAACCGTCCTGATCGGCGGGGATGACGCGGACTGTCGCATGGCCCTCCTCGATCTGGTCGAGGATGCGGAGGAGTTGAGCATGGGAGGCGCTGCGGTCGGCCACGCGGATGCGCAGGGCGAATTCGTGGACGACCGTCTCGTACGGTGTGGGGTTGTCGCCCTCGATGACGGCCCGTCGCCTCAGCCGATGTTCTACGCGAGGGGTGAGCTCGCTTTCGGGTAGGCCGGGCATCATGTACGTGTAGACGGCGCGGGCATAGTCAGCGGTCTGCAGGAGCCCGGGCACGTGAGTGATCACGATCTCCCGGAGGGACGCCGCGTGGTGCTCGACCTCGGCGGTGTCCAGGAACACCGGTGGAAGGACGCCCCGGTACTCCTCCCACCATCCCCGTGTGCGATCGGTGGCCATGGCCACGAGGGCTTCGATCAACGCCTCATCCGTGCAGGCGTAGTGGGCCGCGAGGCGACGTACGCGTTCCGCGCTCACTCCTGCGACGCCGGACTCGATCTGGCTCATCTGGACCGAGTCGGCACCGAGGAGCGCCGCAGCTTCCCGAGCCTTCATGCCCGTGGCCTCGCGGAGTCTGCGCAGCTCAGTGCCCAGGCGCACTCGTCGGGCCGTGAGATGCCTCTTCGGCGGCAAGCGGCACCTCCTCGTCTCAACTTCCCTGTCTGTGTACCTCGTTCGAGGGTCAGGATAGGACAGCGGCTTGCATATTCCTAACTTTAGGAAATACCGTCGGTGATGCCTCGCTCACGCAGCGGAAGCGCACCGCTCCCTCCTGCCATGACGGCTGCGGCACTGCCACTGCCTGCGTTCCTCACCTCCACCACAGACCTGGAGCCGCCCCATGCCTGAAACCGACTCCTGGGAGTACTCCCTCCACATCCCCCACGACCCCCGGGCCGTCACGGTCTCCCGTCTCGCCCTCCGCCCGATGCTCACCGTCCACGGCCTCGCCGGCCTCGTCGACACCGCCGAACTCCTCGCATCCGAGCTGCTCTCCAACGCCGTACTCCACACCAAGGGTCCCGCCTGCCTGCGCGTCCGCCACCGGGACGGCGTCCTGCAGATCGGAGCCTGGGACGCGGACCCCGAACCCCCCGAGCCCCCCGGGCAGTTCGAGACGCTGACCGACGCCGAGAGCGGGCGCGGCTTCGCCCTCGTACGGGCCTGCTCGGATCTGTGGGGCTGGCAGCCGCTGTCCCGGTTCGGGCATCGCGGCAAGCTGGTGTGGTGCGAACTGGGGGCAGCGTAAGTGGTCAGCTCGTCGCACGAAGCGATGCACAGGATCTTCCAGAAGGACCCCGCACTGCTCACCCGGGCCCTGCAGCAGGTGTTACGCATCCCCTTCCCCGAGCCGCACGACTTCGCCGCCCTGAACGTCGACCTCACCGAAATTGAGCCGATCGAGCGACGCGTCGACACACTGTTGCGCGCCGAGACAGGCGAAGGCACCTACCTCCTGGTCGTAGAGTCGCAGGGCAGGCCGGATGACAGGAAGCGTCGCAGTTGGCCGTACTACCTCGCCTACCTGCTGGAGAAGTACCACTGCGATCCCGTCCTCATCGTCGTCACCCAGAACAGCGCCACAGCCCGCTGGGCGGCTGAGCCCATCCGAGTCGGTGTGCGGGGCATGCCCTCACTCACGGTGCAGCCGTTCGTCCTCGGTCCCGACAACGTTCCGGTGATCGCGGACGAGCGGGAGGCCGCGCGGGACCTGCCCCTCGCGGTGCTTTCGGCGATGACACACGGCCGTGGACCGCAGGCCGTGGGCATACTGGAATCGCTGGCAGCCGCCCTGCGGACCATCGACGCGGACAGCGCCGCGGTATTGGTCCAGTTCGTCGACTCATGCCTGGCAGACCCCCAGGCTCAGCAACTGTGGAGGGATCTGATGACGACGATGCAGTACTTCTGGCGGCACCCGCTCGCCCAAGAGGTACGCGAACAAGGCCGAGAAGAGGGCCGAGAAGAGGGCCGCGCACAGGAACGCGCGGACAACATCCTGCGCAACCTGCGCTGGCGTCACATCGAGGTACCGGATTCCGTCCGTGACCGCGTCCTCGCCTCCACCGACATGGACGAACTGGGCCTCTGGCTCGACCGCTCCTACCAGGTCACCGACGCCCACAGCCTCTTCCGCGAGAGTCAGCCGGATCCGTGACGGCCGACGGGGTCACCCCGCCCCCGCCCGCCAGCGCTGGTCCCCGCCCCCGTCCAGCGGCTCCAGCGACACCCCGCCGTCCACGGCCGCCGTCAGCCCCGTCAGGATCGCGATCGCCGGCCGTATCGTCCCGTCGGCGTCCACCGTGAACTGCAGGTTCTCCCCATGGCTCCCCTCCACGGACGCGCACTCCCACACCCCGACCCCGTTGTCCACGGACCCCCGGCTGTCCAGACAGAAGTCCTGGTCGGCGCCCGACTGGACCACCCCGCGCCCCGCGTCCACCCGCCACCGCTGACTCGGCGAGGACGTGCAGGGGACCGTCACCACATCCGTGCCGTTGTCGAAGTCGCCCGCCACCTCCAGACAGCGGCCCGTGGCGATGTTCACGACCTGGGCGTACGTCCCACCGGGCGCGCGGGTCGGAGACGGCGTCGGGGTCGGCTTCGGGGGCGCGCTCGTGCGCGGGGGAGAGGAACTCGGGGCCGGGGAAGGGGACCTGCTCGTCGGCGTGGACACGGCGCCCGGCGCCGACACCGTCGCCGTGACCGTCACCGGCGCGATGCTCGACGGGCCGGCCACGACCGCTCCCGTCGAGTCCCGCGCGTCACCCGAGGACATCAGCGCGACCAGCAGCGGAACCAGCACCACCCCCGCCACCGCCGACCCCAGCACGACACCGCGCCGAGACGGCGGCCGCCGGGCCACGGCGGGCATCCCGGCCGGCTCCTGCTCCTCCCTCACGTACGCCGTCCCGCCCCACGGCAGCAGTCCCTCGGCCAGAGCCGTGCGGGGCGTGTCCCGCAGCGCGCGCTGCTCCTCGTACGCCGTCGCGCAGTGCGGGCAGTGCGCCCGGTGGGCCTCCAGGTCGGGGCTGCGTCTGGCCCCCTCCGGGCGTACCGACTCCTCGATCAGCCGCCGGAAGTCCGCGCAGCGCGGGTCGTCGGAAGCGGCGAGGCGCAGCCGCAGGGCGGTCTGGGCCAGGGAGTGCAGGGCGGGAGCGATGTCGTAGGCCACGTCCTCGGGGGTCAGGCCGAGGAGGACGGCGGTGCGGTCCGCCTCCTCCCGCTCCACGACGCCGTACCAGATGACGCCTTGTGCGCGGGCGGGGAGGGAGCGGAAGGCGGTCAGGAGGGGCGGGAGCGGGCCGCCGGGGGCGGGGGCCGTGTTGAGGACCAGGAGCAGGCTCGCGTCCAGTCCGCCCGCCCGGTCGTCCGCGGCCCAGTCCGCCGCCACCCGCCCCGCCTGCAGCAGGAGTTGGTGCCGCCAGGCACCGCCCGGTTCGCTGCCGCGCGCGGTGTCGCGGGCCGCGCGGGTGAACGCCTCCGCCGCCAGGCGGCGGGCCGCCGGTTCGCTCGTCGTGCAGAGGCGGGCGTAGGACAGGACGGCGGGCTCGTGGCGGGTACGGAGTGTGCGCAGGGCCGGGTAGGCCCGGGCGGGTGCGCCGCGCAGCAGGTCCGTCAGGCGCGCGTCGGAATCACCGAAGTCGCCCGTCTGCTCGCCCTCACCTTCGGCACGGACCACGATCCGCCTCCTCGCCATTGCTGACGTACTGGTCAGTCTGGGGTGGAGGTGACCCTAGTGGTGAGAGGGGTGTCGTGGGGAGGTTTCCCGGGGTAAGGATCGTGCCCTCAGGGGCCGCAGTGGTCAGAGAGGTCCAGCGCGGCCCCTGAGGGCACCACCAGAGGGCGGATCCCCTTATTCCTCGACCGTCAGGCCCTTCCGCAGCCGCACCAGCGTCCGCGACAGCAGCCGCGACACATGCATCTGCGAGATCCCCAGCTCCTCACCGATCTCCGACTGGGTCATGCCCGCGACGAAACGGAGGGAGAGGATCTGGCGGTCCCGGGGCGGGAGTTCGGCGATCAGGGGCTTCAACGACTCGACGTACTCGATGCCCTCGAGCCCGTGGTCCTCGTAGCCGATGCGGTCGGCGAGGGCGCCCTCCGCGTCGTCCTCCTCGGGCTGGGCGTCCAGGGAGGAGGCCGTATAGGCGTTCGAGGCCGCCATACCCTCCACGACCTCCTCGTTGGAGAGGCCGAGGCGCTCGGCCAGCTCCGCCACGGTGGGGGAGCGGTCCAGCTTCTGGGCGAGTTCGTCGCCCGCCTTGGCGAGGTCGAGGCGCAGTTCCTGGAGCCGGCGCGGGACGCGCACCGACCACGACGTGTCACGGAAGAAGCGCTTGATCTCACCGACGATGGTCGGCATCGCGAAAGTCGGGAACTCCACGCCCCGGGACAGCTCGAAGCGGTCGATCGCCTTGATCAGGCCGATCGTGCCGACCTGGATGATGTCCTCCATCGGCTCGCTGCGCGAGCGGAAGCGGGAGGAGGCGAACTTGACCAGGGCGAGGTTCAGTTCGACGAGGGTGTTGCGGACGTACGCGTACTCGTGCGTGCCCTCTTCGAGGGACTCGAGCCGCTCGAACAGCGTCTTGGACAGGGCCCGCGCGTCGACGGCGCCCATCTGTCCGATCTCCTCCTGCGGAGGGATGATCTCGTCGTACGGAGGGATCTCGGGGAGCTCCGCGATGGGATTCAGATGTTCCTGATCCGGTGGGGTTGTCGACGTCGCTGTCGGGGTACGCGATGCGTCGAGCCGGGGTGACATGATGTCCTCCATCGTTCTCGGCATATGGCTGCCGAAGCCAGTGAGCGCACTACGGTGTGCGGCGCCTCCAAAGCCGGCCGTGTCGGTTACGTGTTCCTCTAGCCCTACCGGCTTTACCGAGCCCTTCGCAAGTGCACTTTGTTCAGGTATGTCTGTTTGTGTGCGATTGTTCGGGTGTTGGAGCGCGTGACGAAGGCGTAGGGTTCGAGGACGTTCGGCAAGTAGTTCAGCAGGTAGTCGACAGGCCATCACCAAGCAGTGAGCGACCCCGGGAGAGAGAGACGCATGGACCGCGGGACGGTCGGCAGCGCACAGTCGGGCCGGCTTCTGGTCGAGGTGCGGGAAGAGGGCTCCAGCGCCATCGTGACTCCGGCGGGTGAGTTGGATCACCACACCGCCGATTTGTTGCGGGAGCCACTGGAGGAGTGCCTCTCCAAGGGGATCAGCCGGTTGGTCGTGGA
The DNA here is from genome assembly GCF_044465285.1 of Streptomyces sp. NPDC049687. Lineage (NCBI taxonomy): Bacteria > Bacillati > Actinomycetota > Actinomycetes > Kitasatosporales > Streptomycetaceae > Streptomyces > Streptomyces sp. NPDC049687. Next base: position 55,135 of record NZ_JBITLN010000007.1, on the reverse strand, counting down.
CTGTTCCCGGCTGGAGTTCTGCGACTCCACCGGACTGAACGTCCTGCTGGGCGCCCGTCTGAAGGCGGAGGCGGCCGGGGGAGGCGTACATCTGGCGGGGATGCTGCCGGTGGTGGCGCGGGTCTTCGAGATCACCGGCGCGGAGGCGGTCTTCACTGTTCACGACAGCCTCGAGGCCGCGCTCGCGGACGAGGACGGCTGAGGATCGTCGTCCCTGTGCGTTCCGATGTGAACGGGGGGTGTTTCGCCGGTTCCGTCGGGCAGGAGACATCCTGAACCTGAACATGTCGGCGGCACGTTCGACGGAAACGCCGTCTGGCCACGTACTGCACTCTGTACCGCATTCCGTGCTGGAGAGAACGTTGAATTGTGAACCGGTGAATCGGTGAGGTGAAGCGCTGATGAGCACCACCCGGCCCTACTCGCCGGGCGACCGCGGTCCCGAGCAGGAGCCGGAGGCCGGCGGCGCCGCCGGGGCTTCGGCGGGTCGCCAGGTCCGCAGACTGAGCTTCGACGGTGTGAGCGGGGTCGTCCCGGCGGCCCGTGACTTCGCCCGCCAGGCGCTGTACGCCTGGGGCTGGCTGCCCGCGGCCACCGCCGACCAGCGGGCCGCCGCCGAGGACGTGCTGCTCGTCGTCTCCGAACTGGTCACCAACGCCTGCCTCCATGCGGAGGGGCCGGAGCGGATGGTCCTGGGCTGCGACAACAAGGTGATCCGCGTCGAGATCTCCGACCGCGGCACCGGCCAGCCGGCCCCCCGCACCCCCCACCGCGCGGGCCGCCCCGGCGGCCACGGCATGTTCATCGTCCAGCGCCTCTGCCTCGACTGGGGCGTCGTCCGCACCCCGGGCCTCGCCGGCAAGACGGTCTGGGCAGAACTGGGCGCCCCCGCCTGACCCGGAAGGACCACCAGCGGGGCGCCACCGAGCCCGAACCAAAGGACGAACGCCCCGCCGCCCCCGCCTCGCGCGGCGCGTACCCTGCGGAGCCTTCCTCGCGCGGCGCGTGTCCTGCCGCCCGGGCGCCACACGGCGCGTGCCCTGCGGAGCCTTCCTCGCGCGGCGAGCGCCCCGCCGCGTCCTGTGCCGCGAGCGAGTGCTGCGCAGTGTGACGGGCGCTCCGCCGGCTCCCGCTCCCGCGCGGCGGGCATGGGCGCCGTCTCGTGTGCGGGCTCCCGCGCCGCCCCGCCCCCGCCGCACGGCGACCGCGCCGTCGGCCGGTGCCCCGCGCGGCGCGTGCTCGGCCGTCCCCCGCCGCACCGGCGGCATCCCGAAACCCCCCGAAGGCCCGCGTCGGATCGTCACAACTCCGGTGGGCCTCTTGTCTTCCCTCCTCATCTCCCCGGGCGTACCTTGACGGCTCGATCTGATGCCTCGTCAGTAATGGTCGGGTCAGTCACGTACTGCCAGGAATGAGGGGACCGTGTCGAACCGGAAGCGAACCGCCGTGCTCGCGACTGCCGCGGCCCTGGCCGGCTCGGCGGTCTGGATGGCCGCCCCCGCGGCCATGGCCGAGGTCGTCGACGTCAACTACACCTGCGAGACGCCCATCGGCGACAAGAGCGCCGTCTCGCCGATCGACATCAAGGGCGTCAAGAGCGGCAGCGGCTACAAGATCACCATGTCCTGGCAGAAAGGTGTCTCCTCGAGTCCGGTCGAGCTCGGCGCCGGGTCGATGAAGCCGAGCGCCACCATCAAGCTGGGCGGCGCCGAGAACGGCACCCTGAACGTCACCGGTTCCGCCAACCAGGCCGCGATCCCCGAGAACACGCCCATCAAGATCAACGACCTGAGCGGCACCTACACCCCGAAGAAGACCGGCAAGGTCACCTTCACGGCCGGGGTGCTCACCATCAAGGCACTCGGTACGACCACCACCTGCACGCCCACCAACACACCCGGCCCGTCCCTCACCCTCGACGTGACGGCGGCGTCCGGGGGTGGCGGCGAGGACGACTCCGGCGGCGGCGAACTCCCGCAGACCGGCCCCGAGGACTCGGCGGTCGCCCTCGGCACCCTCGGCGGCACCGTGCTGCTCGCGGGCGCGGCGGGCGTCCTGTGGCTGACCCGGCGGAACCAGCCCCGCTGACCGCATCCCCGTACGAGTACTGGAGCCGCCGATGCCGTACGCCCGCGCCGCCGCCCGTGCCCTGCTGCCGCTGTCCCTCACCCTGACCCTGCCCCTGCTCGCGGCCGCCGCCCCCGCCCCCACCGGCGGCTGGTCGGTCGCGCCCTCCGGCGGCGGACGGCCGTCCTTCTACGCCGAGGGCGCACCCGGGGCGGTGCTCCAGGACACGGTCGCCGTGACCAACCGGGGCACCCGGCCGCTCACCGTACGCCTGCGCGGCACCGGTCTCGGAGGCCTCCCGGTCGCCTTCGCCGAGACCGCCGTCCGGGTCCCCGCCCGCACCCGCGCCGAGGTGCCGTTCACGGTGACGGTCCCGGCGGGCGCGGCCCCCGGCGACCGCGCCGGAGCGATCGTCGTACGGGAGCCGACCGGTCGGCAGGCGGGCGTCCGGCTGCTGGTGCGGGTCGGTGGTCCCAGGCTCGCCGCGCTGACCGTGGAGCACGTGGCCGTGCGCGGTGACCGGATCACATACGAGCTGGTCAACCGGGGTTCGACAGAGCTCGTCCCACGGCTCGCGGTCCGCGCGGACGGTGTCCTCGGCACCGTGCTGGAGCGCGCCGTGCGTCCCCTGCCCGTGCGTCTGCCGCCCGGTCGCCGGCTGAGGCTCGACGAGCCCTGGCCCGACCGCCCGGCCCTGGACGCCGTGACCGTCCGCCTGACGGTCACCGCCCCCGGCGCCGCACGGGCCACCGGCCGGACCTCGGCCCGGTTCGTGCCGTGGGGCGCGGCGGCGGGGGCGGCCGGCGGCGCGCTGTCGGTGGCGGCGGGTGCCGTGGCGGTCGTAAGGCGTCGTAGGCGCGAGGTCGAGCCGAGGGGAGCGGGGACGTGAACGGCAGACTGAGGATCGCGGCGCTGGCCCTTCTCCTCCTGTTCCCCCTGCTCGCGTCGGTCGGCCCGGCCGCCGCCGCGGACAAGCCGGTCGTCACCCTCTCCACCTCCCAGGCCGGGACCGGCGACTCGGTCACCGTCAGCGGCAGCGGCTGGCGCGCACGCACCCTGCTGATGCTGCTGGTCTGCGGGCAGGCGACCCCGGCGCGCGGGGTGGTCGGCGGCACGAACTCCTGCGCCAACGCCGACGGCCGTGCCGTCACCACCGACGCCGACGGACGTTTCAGCCGCCGGCTTCCCGTGGCCGAGCCGCCGGTGCCGTGCCCCTGCGTGGTGCATGTGGCCACCGCGACCGGCGCGAAGGCCGCGGCCGACGCGGTGTTCCAGGTGGCCGGGCACCCCGTGGAGCCCCTCCCCGAAGAGTCGGCAGGCGGAAAACTGTCGATCCTCACCGACACCCGCCTGGACGGTTCCAGCGGGCTGCTCACCTGGTTCGGGGCCCCGCCCACCCGCACGCTCGTCTTCACCGTGGGCAACCTCGGCACCACGACCGTGAAGGACCCGCTCTTCGAGGTGGGCACCGCCCACGGCGTGTTCGCCCCGCAGTGGGACGAACGGCAGTGGCGCGGCACGATCGCCCCCGGCAAGAAGGCGCGTGTCGAGCTGCCCGTCGAACTCTCCGCGGGCGCCCACGGCGACTACACCGTCTCCCTGAAGTACGGCGGCAAGGTCCTCGCGGAGCAGCCGTGGGGCGTGGGCCGGCCCTGGGGCGTGACCCTGTTCTGGATCCTCCTCTGCGTGGTGGTGCCGGCGGCGCTGTTCCGGATCGGGATGGCGGTGGTGGACCGCCTACGGCCACAGACGCGTCAACGGCGCCGAACCCCTCGTAGGCACACGGAGGAGACCCCCGACCCGGCCCCCACCACGTCGACGACCCTGCCGTGGTTCACGCCGGACACCGGTCCGGGCACGGCGGGCCGGCTCTCCGCACCGCACGACGACCACCCGACGAGTCCACGACTCCCTGCAGGAAGGGACCCAAGTGAGTGAGAGAGCCGTACCACCCGACCGCGGGTCAGGACGGAAGAGAGCGGCAGCGGCGGGCGCCGCCGTGCTGTTCGCCGGGGCCGCCGCGCTGCTCGGCGTGACCGCCGGACCGGCCCAGGCCGCCGAGGTGTCCTACGCCACCCACTGTGTGCCGCCCTCGGGCATCGGGCTGCCCGAGATCGACGGCACCACCAAGGTCGACATCACCGCGCCGGCCACGGCGAAGGTCGGCGACACCGTCGACATCGTCTGGAAGTTCACCCAGGCCGCGTCGAAGAACCCCGACCTCATCGACCTGCCCGCGAACTCGGTCCAGCCGTCCGGCACCCTCAAGGCGGCCGGCGCGCAGACCGCGGCCGTCGAGATGACCGGCCCGCGCGAGAATCCGGTGATCCCCAAGGGCGGCGACATGGTGCTGTCCGACATGAAGGGCACGCTGAAGCTGACGGCGGCGGGGCAGGTGACGCTGACGCCGGACGCGTACGTCGTCAACGCGATGCAGACGAACACCACCTGCACGCCCTCGGAGGCGGTGCAGGCGGCGGCGACGATCACGGTGACGCCGGGGGAGGGGAACAGCTCGAGCGCCTCGTCCGACCCGTCGGGAAGCGTGAGCGCGAGCACGACCGAGAGCCAGACCCCGACGGCCAGTACGTCCTCTACACCCAGCACGTCGGCGAGCGCGACGAGCGACGACGGCCAGACCGACTTCACCGGCAAGGTCGTGGACATCCCCTACACCTGCGCCTCGCCCATCGGTGAGAAGAAGGCGACCTCGCCGATCCAGATCAACGCCAAGAAGGACGGCGGGAGCTACGACCTCACCGTGCAGTTCAAGAAGTCGGTGATGGACAGTCCGATCGCCATCCCGGCCGGCAAGGTGAAGCCGACCATGCAGGTCGTGCTCGGCGGCGCGGACGAGGGCACGGTGAAGGTGGAGGGACCGCTGAACGCCGAGGCGATCCCGCAGAACGCCCCGATCGAGATCCCGGACCTCAAGGGCACCTACAAACCGGGCGCGACCGGCAAGTCCACGCTCTCCCCGGGCGTCCTGGTGGTCGAGGCCATGGGCACGACCACCACCTGCACCCCGGACAGGACGGCGGTCTCCCTCACCCTGGACACCGCGGAACAGGCGAGCGGCGCCTCCGGCGGCAGTGGCTCGTCCAGTACGACGACCGGCGGCGGCCTCGCGGAGACGGGCTCCGGGGACCATGGCGCCCTGAAGGCGCTGGGCCTGGTGGCGGGCACGGCGATCCTGCTGGGCGGCGCGGTGTTCACCTTCATGCCGGGAAGAAGGGTGCGTTAGCCGACGCGCGGAGGCCGCTGCACCCATCGGGGTGCAACGGCCTCCGTCGGCTGCGGGCGGACGTCAGTGAACGTCTCCCATGAGTTCCCTGACCTTCTTCCGGTACATCCACACCGCCGCACCGGCGATGACGGCCAGCACGGCCTGGAAGGCCACGATCCCCGTCCTGTTGAGGTCGACACCGGCGATGGAGAGCAGACCGGTGGTGGCGTCTCCGGCGGTGACGGCCAGGAACCAGACGCCCATCATCTGCGAGGCGTACTTCGCGGGCGCCATCTTCGTGGTCACGGACAGACCCACCGGCGACAGCGTCAGCTCACCGATCGTCTGGACGAAGTAGATCCCGACCAGCCACATCGCGGCCGCCTTGTGACCGCCGTCGGCGATCGCCAGCGGGGCGAGGAACAGGAAGAAGGACGCGCCGATCATGACGAGGCCCATCGCGAACTTCACCGCGGTGCTCGGCTCCTTGCCGCGCCGGGCCAGCGCCAGCCAGGCCCAGGCGAAGACCGGCGCCAGCGCCATGATCATGACCGGGTTGACCGACTGGTACCAGGAGACCGGGAACTCCCAGCCGAAGATCGTGTTGTCGGCGGAGGAGTCGGCGAACAGGGACACGGTGGAACCGCCCTGGTCGTAGATCATCCAGAACACGGCCGCGGCGACGAAGAACCAGATGTACGCGGACATCTTCGACTGCTCGGCGCGGTCCAGGTCCTTGTCCCGCTTGATGCGGGCGATGACCATGACCGGGATGACGAGACCGGCGACGGTGATCGGCACCAGCAGCCAGTTGAGGGTGTAGTGGCCGGAGAAGCCGACGATCGCGTAGAAGACCGCGGCGACGGCGGCCCACAGGCCCGCCTTGCGCAGGGTGGCGGTCTTCTCGGCGGGCGTCATCGGCGTGGGCACGACGTCGGAGCGTGCGCTCAGGTGACGGCTGCCGAGCAGGAACTGGACGAGGCCCAGCGCCATGCCGAGGGCGGCGAGGGCGAAGCCCAGGTGCCAGTTGACGTTCTCGCCGACGGTGCCGATGGCCAGCGGGGCGGCGAAGGCGCCGAGGTTGATGCCGATGTAGAAGACGGTGAAGCCACCGTCACGGCGCGGGTCGTCCGGACCCTCGTAGAGGTGGCCGACCATCGTGGAGATGTTGGCCTTCAGCAGACCGGAGCCGATCGCGACCAGGCCGAGGCCCGCGAAGAAGGTGCCGGAGTTGGGCAGGGCAAGGGTGAGGTGGCCGAGCATGATGATCGCGCCGGCGACCGCGACCGTCTTGCGGGGGCCCAGGACGCGGTCCGCGAACCAGCCGCCGGGGAGGGCGAGCAGGTACACGAGGGACAGGTACACCGAGTAGATCGCGGTCGCGGTGGCCGCGCTCAGGTGCAGGCCGCCCGGTGCCACCAGGTACAGCGGGAGCAGGGCCTTCATGCCGTAGTAGGAGAAGCGCTCCCACATCTCGGTCATGAAGAGAGTGGCCAGTCCGCGGGGGTGGCCGAAGAAGGTCTTCTCGGAACCGGGGGTGCCCGGGCGGACCGAGTCCGTCGTCAGGCTGGACGCCATGGTCGTTCCTTGCTGGTCGGGACGCGGTGCATGAGGGGTACGCGCCCGGTGGGGGGCGGCCGGCACCGGCGGGTCGGTCCGTCCACCCCATGCCCACGGGGAGTCCGCCCCGGATCGCGGAGCGGTGGCCGGCGACCCCCGGGGTGCACGCCTCTACGCGCGTCGCGCGAGCAGAGGCCCGGCCGTAGGTCATTCCGCACACAAAAGAGACCTTCGGCGTCGAGTGCGCCAAAGGTCCCCGCAGTGCTGCAGGCGTTGTTTCACCATACGTCAGGAGAGTGTCGGATATGGAAGGACTTGAGACGCGGATCACAGGTGATCAAGGAACCCTGGCGCGCTTCTGAAGGTCCATTCCATCCTGCCACCCCTCGACCGTAGGTACGCATCAGGATGGACGGAGTGGCGGCGTGTCGGGTGTCCGACATGTCCCTGAGTAAGAAACAGGGGCGCCGATCACACTTCGGGCCCCGCCCCCCGCGGACTACCATCAGCTCATGACCCGTGTACTGCTCGCCGAGGACGATGCGTCCATCTCGGAGCCGCTGGCCCGCGCACTGCGCCGGGAAGGGTACGAGGTCGAGGTGCGTGAGGACGGACCGACCGCGCTCGACGCCGGGATCCAGGGGGGCATCGACCTGGTCGTGCTGGACCTCGGGCTGCCCGGCATGGACGGCCTCGAGGTGGCCCGCCGACTGCGCGCCGAGGGGCACGCCGTGCCGATCCTCATCCTGACCGCGCGCGCCGACGAGGTGGACACCGTCGTCGGTCTGGACGCGGGCGCCGACGACTACGTCACCAAGCCCTTCCGGCTCGCCGAACTCCTCGCCCGGGTACGGGCCCTGCTGCGGCGCGGCGCCGCCGAGCCCGCGCAGCCGCCCGCCACCCACGGCGTGCGGATCGACGTCGAGTCGCACCGCGCCTGGATGGGCGAGGAGGAGCTCCAGCTGACGGCGAAGGAGTTCGACCTGCTGCGGGTCCTCGTCCGGGACGCGGGCCGGGTCGTCACCCGCGACCAGCTGATGCGCGAGGTCTGGGACACCACCTGGTGGTCGTCCACGAAGACCCTCGACATGCACATCTCCTGGCTGCGCAAGAAGCTGGGCGACGACGCGGCGAACCCCCGGTACATCGCCACGGTGCGCGGCGTGGGCTTCCGCTTCGAGAAGAGCTGAGAGCGCGGACCTCGGTGGAGCACCGGGCCAAGCAGGGTAAGCGGGATAAGAGGACATGCGCCGGCGCCTGATCCAGTCCACGCTCGCGGTCGTTCTCGTGGTGATCGCCGTCTTCGGTGTCTCCCTCGTCATCGTCGAGAGCCGCACCATCAGCAACAGCGCGCAGGAGCGGGTGGACTCCGAGGCGGTGCGGCTGGTCGGCATCGTGGACACCCGGCTGCTCGGCGCGGAGAACATCACCGCGGAGATCCTGCGTGACCAGGTCACGCAGGACCGCTACGCCGTGATCAGCATCCCCGGCCGGCCGCGGATCGAGGTCGGCGCCCGGCCCGAGGGTGACGTCATCCACGCCGAGGAGAGGGGGGAGGGCGGCGAGACGGTCCGGGTGGAGGAGCCCCGCTCGACGATCACCCGTGAGGTGGGCCGCACCCTTCTGATCATCGGCCTGGTGGCGCTGCTCGCGGTCGTGGCGGCGGTCCTCCTGGCCATCCGCCAGGCGAACAAGCTGGCCTCCCCCCTCACCGACCTCGCCGAGACGGCCGAACGGCTGGGCTCGGGCGACCCCAGGCCCCGCCACAAGCGCTACGGCGTCCCCGAGCTGGACCGGGTCGCCGACGTCCTGGACTCCTCCGCCGAACGCATCGCCCGCATGCTCACCGCGGAACGCCGCCTGGCCGCCGACGCCTCCCACCAGCTCCGCACCCCGCTGACGGCCCTGTCGATGCGCCTGGAGGAGATCACCCTCACCGACGACCCGGACACGGTGAAGGACGAGGCGACGATCGCGCTGACACAGGTGGAACGCCTGACGGACGTGGTCGAGCGCCTCCTCACCAACGCCCGCGACCCCCGGACCGGCTCGGCGGTCACCTTCGACCTGGACGAGGTCATCCAGCAGCAGCTCGCGGAGTGGCGCCCGGCGTACCGCAGCGCGGGCCGTGCCATCGTCAGCTCCGGCAAGCGCCATCTGCGGGCGGTGGGCACCCCGGGCGCGGTCGCCCAGGTGCTGGCCGCGCTGATCGAGAACTCCCTCATGCACGGCGGCGGCACGGTCGCCCTGCGCACCCGTGTCACCGGCAACCAGGCGGTCGTCGAGGTCACGGACGAGGGCCCCGGCGTCCCCGCCGATCTCGGCGCCCGCATCTTCGAACGCGCGATCAGCGGCCGCAACTCCACGGGGATCGGCCTCGCCGTGGCCCGCGACCTGGCCGAGGCCGACGGCGGCCGCCTCGAGATGCTCCAGGCCCAACCCCCGGTCTTCGGCATCTTCCTCTCCCGCACGGCCCCTCAGAAGAGGTCCTCATCGGGCGACGAGGAGCCGATGGTGAGGTAGGGGCGTACGCGGTGCCGCCGCAGGGGGCTTTCTCGGAGCAGTCCCCAGGGAAGACGCCGTCGGCGGCGGAGCTCCGGTCAGCTGACCCGCTGCCGGGCCTTCCTCGCGCGTGCCTGCTCCCCGATCAGCGACTCCTCCGCGAGGAATGACTCGGCACTGGCCACCGCCTCCTTCGCCGGAAGCGCCCGGAACACCCACGTCCGGTACGACCAGAAGCGGAACAGCGTGGCGATCCCGATCCCCAGGAACTTGAAGACGTTGCTCTGCAGCGGACTGTCCCACCCGAAGCCGTACGTCGCCAGGAACAGCAACCCGTTCTCGATCACCAGTCCGACGGCACTGAACAGCAGGAACAGCGTCAGTTCCTTCGTACGCCCGCTCTTGTCCCGGTCACGGTAGGTGAAGTACCGGAACCCGACGTAGTTGAAGACGATCGAGACGACGGTCGCGATGACACTGGCCCGCACCACCGGCAGATCGGTGAGATGGCGGACGAGGTTGAACACGCCGAGGTTGACCAGCAGCCCGGCCCCGCCCACCGCCCCGAATTTGGCCAGCTCACGGGCCACCCGTCGCAGCCGTCCGTGCGTGACTTGCCCCGAGGAACCATGCGCCATGGTCGTACAGGCCCCCGTCCGGGTCTTGGTTGCGTCAACCCAGCCATGCTAACCACCACTCTTGTCGGTTTCCTGTGCTCGGCCTTCACAGGTCGAGAACAGGTCGGGAAGAACGCGGCAAACGGCCGGTATGAGCCGGTGAAAAGCCCGGTAAGAGGAGCGGGATCCGGCCGGGCCGGCGTGGCCGATACCCTGGGGGCGTGACGTTCCCGGTAGTCGGCATGGTCGGCGGGGGCCAGCTCGCGCGTATGACACACGAGGCAGGCATCCCGCTGGGCATCAGGTTCAAGCTCCTCAGTGACACCCCCCAGGATTCCGCGGCGCAGGTCGTGAGCGATGTCGTCATCGGCGACTACCGCGACCTCGACACGCTGCGTGACTTCGCGCGCGGGTGCGACGTGATCACCTTCGATCACGAACACGTACCCACCGAGCACCTCAGGGCGCTGGAGGCGGACGGCATCCCGGTCCGCCCGGGCCCGGACGCGCTGGTGCACGCCCAGGACAAGGGCGTGATGCGCGCGAAGCTCGACGCGATCGGCATCCCGTGCCCCCGGCACCGGATCGTGACCGACCCGCAGGACGTGGCGGCGTTCGCACAGGAGGGTGACGGCTTCCCTGTCGTCCTCAAGACCGTCCGCGGCGGCTACGACGGCAAGGGCGTCTGGGTCGTCGACTCCGCCGAGGAGGCCGAGGACCCGTTCCGCGCGGGCGTCCCCGTCCTCGCCGAGGAGAAGGTCGACTACGTCCGCGAACTCGCCGCCAACGTCGTACGCTCCCCGCACGGCCAGGCGGTCGCCTACCCGGTCGTGGAGTCGCAGCAGGTCAACGGCGTCTGCGACACGGTGATCGCCCCCGCCCCCGGCCTGGACCCGGCCCTCGCCCTCCAGGCCGAACAGCTGGCCCTGACGATCGCCAAGGAACTGGACGTCGTCGGCCACCTCGCCGTCGAACTGTTCGAGACCCGCAATGACGACGGGTCCTCCCGTGTCCTCGTCAACGAACTGGCGATGCGCCCCCACAACTCGGGCCACTGGACCCAGGACGGCGCGGTCACCTCCCAGTTCGCCAACCACGTCCGCGCCGTCCTCGACCTCCCCCTCGGCGACCCGCGCCCGCGCGCCCCCTGGACGGTCATGGTCAACGTCCTCGGCGGCGACTTCCCGGACATGTACTCCGCGTACCTGCACTGCATGGCCCGCGACCCCCAGCTGAAGATCCACATGTACGGCAAGGACGTGAAGCCCGGCCGCAAGGTGGGCCATGTCAACACCTACGGCGACGACCTCGACGACGTGCTGGAGCGCGCCCGTCACGCAGCCGGCTACCTGAGAGGCACGATCACCGAATGAGCCCCGTTGTAGGCATCGTCATGGGTTCGGACAGCGACTGGCCCGTCATGGAGGCCGCCGCCCAGGCCCTCGACGAGTTCGAGATCGACTACGAGGTCGACGTCGTCTCCGCGCACCGCATGCCCCGCGAGATGATCGCGTACGGCGAGCAGGCGGCCGAACGCGGCCTGAAGGTGATCATCGCCGGCGCCGGCGGCGCCGCCCACCTCCCCGGCATGCTCGCCTCCGTCACCCCGCTGCCGGTCATCGGCGTGCCCGTCCCGCTGAAGTACCTCGACGGCATGGACAGCCTGATGTCCATCGTGCAGATGCCGGCCGGCGTGCCCGTCGCCACGGTCTCCGTCGGCGGCGCCCGCAACGCCGGCCTGCTCGCCGCCCGGATCCTCGCCGCCCACGACGCGGACCTCCTCGCCCGGATGCGCGATTTCCAGCAGGAGCTGAACGACCAGGCCACCGAGAAGGGCAAGCGGCTGCGCGCCAAGGTCGAGGGCTCGAACGGCTTCGGCTTCGGAAAGTGACGGAGATGACCTCCCTGGACGAAGCCCGCGACCTGCTGCGCGAGTTCCCCGTGGCCGACGGCCACAACGACCTGCCCTGGGCACTGCGCGAACAGGTCCGCTACGACCTCGACGCCCGCGACATCGCCACCTCCCAGGCCGCCCACCTGCACACCGACCTGCCGCGTCTGCGCGAGGGCGGAGTCGGCGCGCAGTACTGGTCGGTGTTCGTCCGCGCCGACCTGCCGGACGCGGTCCCGGCGACACTGGAGCAGATCGACTGCGTCCAGCGGCTGATCGACCGCCACCCGCAGCACCTCAGGGCCGCCCTGACCGCCGCCGACATGGAGACGGCGCGGGCGGAGGGCCGTATCGCCTCACTCATGGGCGCGGAGGGCGGCCACTCCATCGCCAACTCGCTGGGCACCCTGCGCGGCCTGTACACGCTCGGCGTCCGCTACATGACCCTCACCCACAACGACAACGTGGACTGGGCGGACTCGGCGACCGACGAGCCCAGGGCGGGCGGCCTGACGGCGTTCGGCCGCGAGGTCGTGCGCGAGATGAACCGCCTCGGCATGCTCGTCGACCTCTCGCACGTCGCGGCGACGACCATGCGCGACGCCCTGGACACCACCTCCGCGCCGGTGATCTTCTCGCACTCCTCCGCCCGCGCGGTCTGCGACCACCCCCGCAACATCCCCGACGACGTCCTTGAACGCCTCCCCGCCAACGGCGGCGTCGCCATGGTGACGTTCGTACCGAAGTTCGTGCTCCAGGCGGCGGTGGACTGGACGGCGGCGGCGGGCGACAACCTGCGGGCCCACGGATTCTTCGACCTGGACACCACCCCCGAGGCGATGAAGGTCCACCGTGCCTTCGAGGAGCGCAACCCGCGCCCCGTCGCCACGGCCGCGACCGTCGCCGACCACCTGGACCACATGCGCGAAGTGGCGGGCATCGACCACCTCGGCATCGGCGGCGACTACGACGGAACGGCCTTCACCCCGGACGGCCTCAACGACGTCTCCGGCTATCCCAACCTGATCGCGGAACTCCTCGACCGCGGCTGGTCGAGGCCCGACCTCGCCAAGCTGACCTGGCAGAACGCGGTCCGCGTGCTGGGCGCGGCGGAGGACGTGGCCCGTGAACTACGGGCGACACGGGAGCCGTCGCACGCGAGGATCGAGTCGCTGGACGGCTGACCGGCGTTCCCGGGTGGGGCGTACGCCCGAACGCCCCACCCACCAGGAAGCCTCCCCGTCCCCGTGCGACGGTGGCCGTACCGCTGCCGATCGAGCCGCTGAGCGACGTACGGAGACCGTCATGACCGACCTCCAGGACGAAGTGCACGACCTTCCCGAGGCCGACGAACTGCCGGTTCCCCTCACCGCCCCGTACGTCCCCGAGGCCGAAGCGGAGACCGACCACCTCGGGCGCGCCCACGCCCTGCTCGCCGCGCACCCCGTCGCCGACGGCTACAGCGGTCTGCCCCGGGCGCTGCGCCATCTGCCCTGGCACGACCTCCAGCTCGGCGAGCGCGGCGTCGACACCGACGTACCCCGGCTGCGCAAGGGGCATGTCGGCGCGCTGTTCTGCTCGCTGCACCTGCCCGAGGGACTCGCCGCCGACCGGGCCGTCGGCGCCACCCTGGAGCAGCTCGACCTCGCCCGCTCGGTGATCGCCACGCACCCGGAGGGGCTGCGCCCCGCCCGCACCGCGGGACAGGTCCTCGACGCCCGCAACTGCGGCCGGGTCGCCGTCGTCCTCGGCCCGGCCCCCGCCGCCGCCCTCGACGACTCCCTCGCCATACTGCGCGTCCTGCACTCCCTCGGACTGCGCGTCCTCACCCTCGCCGGCACCTCCTGGGCCAGCGAGGCGGGGCTGACCCGGTTCGGCGAGGAGGTCCTGCGCGAGATGAACCGGCTGGGCGTGCTCGCCGACCTCTCCGGCGCCTCCGACGCCACCATCGGCCGGGTCCTCGCGCTCTCCAGGACCCCGGTGCTGTGCACCCGCTCCGCCGCCCGCGCACTGTGCCCCCACCCCGACAACCTCCCCGACGTGCTGCTCGCCCGGCTGGGCGCCGCCAAGGGGCTGTGCATGGTGCCGCTGACCGCCGAGCAGACCGGCCCGGACGTCCGGGACGTCGCCGACCACCTCGACCACGTCCGCGCCGTCGCGGGCCCCGACTGCGTCGGCCTGTCCGGTACGTACGACTCCGGCGCCGCCCATCCCCAGGACCTCGCCGACGCCTCCGGCTACCCGCACCTCGTCGCCGAACTCCTGCGCCGGGGCTGGACGGACACCGACCTCGCCCTGCTGACCTGGGGCAACGCTCAGCGCGTCCTGCGCACCGCCGACTTCACGGCCCGCGCCGCGCAGGAGCGCCGCGAGGCGTCGAGAGCGAACATCGCGGAGCTGGACGGCTGATCGTCAGGGGGTCTCGATCCGGCACAGGCAGAACGGGTGGCCCGCCGGGTCGGCGTACACCTGGAAGTCCTTCTTCTCCCGGTCCTCGAGGTCCAGCGGCCGCGCCCCCAGAGCCAGCACCCGCTCGTGCGCCGCGTCGACCTCCGCCCAGGTGGCGCCGGCGTCGAGGTCGAGGTGGAACTGCTGCGGATTGCGGTCGGGGCGCGGCCATTCGGGCGGGGTGTACCCCTCGACCTGCTGGAAGGCGAGCCGGGGGCCGTCGGGCACCTGGAGGACGTACCAGTCCTCCTCGCCCTCCTCGGCCCGGGGCGTACCGCCGAGGACCGCCGCGTAGAACTCGGCGAGCGCGCGCGGGTCGGGACAGTCGAGCACGACGGAACGGAAACGAGCGACGAATGCCATGCCGAACGGATGCCCGCACGGTCCCGCCGCGTAACGCGCAGCCCTCCCGCGCGCCCCGGAAGAAGACCCAGAGGAAGTTCACGCGGCAAACATCACTCGGGTGCGGCAGAATGCAGACAGACGCCGGTTCGGCCGACTGAGCCTCGGCCGAACCGGCGTCACCCCTGGGTCAGGCCGTGGGCCGGCCCATCGCCCGGTACGTCCAGCCGGCCTTGCGCCACAGCACCGGGTCGAGGGCGTTGCGCCCGTCGAGAATCAGCCGGACCGCCGCGACCTCCCCGAGCGCCGCCGGGTCCAGCTCACGGAACTCCCGCCACTCGGTGAGGTGCAGGACGACGTCGGAGCCCCGTACGGCCTCCAGCGCCGAGTCGGCGTATCCGAGCGTCGGGAAGACCCGGCGGGCGTTGTCCATGCCCTTGGGGTCGTAGACGGTGACCTGGCCGCCCTGGAGGTGGATCTGCCCGGCCACGTTCAGCGCGGGAGAGTCACGTACGTCGTCCGAGTCGGGCTTGAAGGTGGCGCCGAGCACGGCGACCCGCTTGCCCAGGAAGGGACCGCCCCCGAGCGCCTGCCGTGCCAGCTCCACCATCCGGCCGCGCTGGCGCATGTTGATGGAGTCGATCTCGCGGAGGAAGGTGAGCGCCTGGTCGGCGCCGAGCTCACCGGCGCGCGCCATGAAGGCACGGATGTCCTTGGGCAGGCAGCCCCCGCCGAAGCCGATCCCGGCCCGCAGGAACTTCTTCCCGATCCGGTCGTCGTAGCCGATGGCCTCCGCCAGCTTGGCGACGTCACCGCCGGCGGCCTCGCAGACCTCCGCCATCGCGTTGATGAAGGAGATCTTGGTGGCGAGGAAGGAGTTCGCGGCGGTCTTCACCAGCTCGGCGGTCGGGAAGTCGGTGACGACGAACGGCGAGCCCTCCCCGACCGGGGTGGCGTACACCTCGCGCAGCAGCTTCTCGGCGCGCTCGCTGCGCACGCCGACGACGATCCGGTCGGGGTGCAGGGTGTCGTCGACGGCGAACCCCTCCCGCAGGAACTCCGGGTTCCAGGCCAGTTCGGCGTCCGCGCCGGCGGGCGCCAGCTCGGCGATCATACGGGCGAGCCGGTCGGCGGAGCCCACGGGCACGGTCGACTTCCCGACCACGAGGGCGGGCCGGGCCAGATGCGGGGCGAGCGACGCCAGGGCGGACTCGACGTACGACATGTCGCAGGCGTACTCACCGTGCTTCTGCGGGGTGTTCACACACACGAAGTGCACATCGCCGAAGGCGCCGACCTCCGCCCAGTCCTGGGTGAACCGCAGCCGCCCGGTCGCCCCCTCGAAGCCGGTGACGTGCCGGCGCAGCAACTCCTCGAGACCCGGCTCGTACATCGGGGCCTCGCCGCGCTCCAGCTTCTCGATCTTCTCCTTGACGACGTCCAGGGCGAGCACCTCGAAACCCAGCTCGGCCATGGCCGCGGCGTGTGTCGCGCCGAGATAGCCGGTGCCGATCACGGTGATCTTGAGGCTCATGGGTGCTCCAGAGAGGTAAGCCGGGGGTGCGCTGCCTGAGCATAGTCGGGGCGTGCCGGGGCCCCTCACCGGGCACTTTCCCCCAGGACCTTCCCCTTGTTGTCCAGCTCACGTATCAGTCCCGCTGCCGGACCTCTAAAATTTGAGTTACTTAACGGTAATTAGCGTCGGTAACAGCAGCGTCTTTGGAGCGTGAGCAACCTTGGCCGGATCGGCTGACTTCGACCTGTATCGCCCGTCCGAGGAGCACGACATGCTCCGAGACGCCATCCGCGCACTGGCCGAGGCGAAGATCGCGCCGTACGCCGCAGCCGTCGACGAGGAGGCCAGGTTCCCGCAGGAGGCGCTGGACGCCCTGGTCGCGAGCGACCTGCACGCGGTGCACGTACCCGAGTCGTACGGCGGCGCGGGCGCCGACGCGCTGGCGACGGTGATCGTCATCGAGGAGGTGGCCCGCGCCTGCGTGTCCTCCTCCCTCATCCCCGCCGTGAACAAGCTGGGCTCGCTCCCGGTGATCCTCTCCGGCTCCGAGGACCTGAAGAAGAAGTACCTGACCCCGCTCGCCAAGGGCGACGCGATGTTCTCGTACTGCCTCTCCGAGCCGGACGCGGGCTCGGACGCGGCCGGCATGAAGACCAAGGCGGTCCGCGACGGCGACCACTGGATCCTCAACGGCGTGAAGCGCTGGATCACCAACGCCGGCGTCTCCGAGTACTACACGGTGATGGCGGTCACGGACCCCACGAAGCGCTCGAAGGGCATCTCGGCCTTCGTGGTCGAGAAGTCCGACCCCGGGGTCTCCTTCGGCGCCCCGGAGAAGAAGCTGGGCATCAAGGGCTCCCCGACCCGCGAGGTCTACTTCGACAACGTCCGCATCCCGGCGGACCGCATGATCGGCGAGGAGGGCACCGGCTTCGCCACGGCGATGGCGACCCTCGACCACACCCGCATCACCATCGCCGCCCAGGCCCTCGGTGTCGCCCAGGGCGCCTTCGACTACGCCAAGGGCTACGTCCAGGAGCGCAAGCAGTTCGGCAAGCCGATCGCCGACTTCCAGGGCATCCAGTTCATGCTCGCCGACATGGCCATGAAGATCGAGGCCGCCCGCCAGCTGACCTACGCGGCCGCCGCCAAGTCCGAGCGCGGCGACGCCGACCTCACCTTCCAGGGCGCGGCCGCCAAGTGCTTCGCCTCGGACGTGGCGATGGAGGTCACCACGGACGCCGTCCAGCTCCTCGGCGGCTACGGCTACACCCGTGACTACCCGGTCGAGCGCATGATGCGCGACGCCAAGATCACGCAGATATATGAGGGCACCAACCAGGTCCAGCGCATAGTGATGGCCCGCAACCTGCCGTAACGGCCGGCGCCACGACCGCAGCCGTGAAGGGCGCCCCGGTGCCGGGGCGCCCTTCGTCGTGCCGTCTCACGACCCCCGCGGCCCGTCCCGCACGATCCGGCGGCCCACTACCTCTCGCGCCCCGAACTGAGTTCCGCGCAGCTCAGTTCTCGTAGCCCTCGGCGATTCGCCGCTCCCGCAGCTCCATGATCGCCCGCCGGCGCGCCAGCCGGTGCGTGCGGCGGATCTGGGCCTCCTGGTAGCGGCGCCGGTCGCGGTCCGTCTCCGGAAGCACCGGGGGAACCGCACGGGGCTTGCCGTCGGCGTCCACGGCGGCGAAGACCAGGTAGGCCGAGCCGACCTGGGTGGGCGGCGCCGACTCGTTCCAGCGTTCGGCCAGGACCCGGACGCCGACCTCCATCGAGGTCCGGCCGGTCCAGTTGACCTGGGCCTTCACATGGACGAGATCGCCGACGCGGACCGGTTCCAGGAACGCCATCTCGTCCATGGACGCGGTGACGGCGGGCCCGCCGGAGTGCCGCCCGGCCACGGCACCCGCCGCGTCGTCGACGAGCTTCATGATCACACCGCCGTGCACCGTGCCCAGGAGGTTGGTGTCGTTGTGGGTCATGATGTGGCTGAGGGTGGTGCGGGACGCGGACGTCGGCTTGCCCGGAATGCCCGGGATATCCGAGTCCACTGCGGTGACCTGGTCTGTCATGACCTCCACCTTATGCCGAGGGGGACAACCCGGGATTTTGTGTCAGCTTGGCAACAGCGCGGCCCTGATTCTCCGACGCCCCTTGTAAGGGACACAGCCCTGACCGGCACACTGGGGCGCATGAACGATTGGCCCGAGGGATGGTCCGACAACAACGGCGGCCCCCGCTACGGAAGCGGCAGTGCCGGCGCCCAGCCGGAGAGCGCGCGCGTCATGCGCCAGGTCCGCCGCGGCCCGGCCGCCCCGCCGCACAGCCCCGGCGTCCCGCCGCAGCCGTCGTACGTCAACGGCCAGGGACACGGCGACTACACCAACGCCCAGCAGGCCGGCTACGACAGCGGCTACAGCACGGGCCACGTCTACGGTTCCCCCGGCGGCCCCGGTGAGCCGGGCGGGCCGGCGGGCGGGTACCCCCGGAACTCCCGTCCCGCGCCGAACTGGCGCCGCCGCGTCAAGTGGACCGCGATCACCGTGGCGGGCGTGCTGATCGTCACGACGGTGAGCACCTACTTCTGGGCCGACGGCAAGCTGCGCCGCGAGGTCGACCTGTCGAAGGTCATCGACCGGCCCGAGGCGGGCGACGGCACCAACTACCTGATCGTCGGCTCCGACAGCCGTGAGGGCATGTCCGCCGCGGAGAAGAAGGAGCTGCACACCGGCTCCGCCGAGGGCAAGCGCACCGACTCGATGATGATCCTGCACGTCGGGTCCAACGGCGACACGCTGATCTCGCTGCCGCGCGACTCGGACGTGGAGGTCCCGACGTACGTGGGCTCGGAGTCCGGCAAGACGTACAAGGGCTCGGGCCGGCACGTGAAACTGAACGCGGCGTACGCCGAGGACGGTCCCGAGCTGCTGGTCCGCACGATCGAGTACAACACCGGGCTGCACATCGACCACTACGTCGAGATCGGCTTCGCCGGGTTCGCGAACATCGTGGACGCGGTCGGCGGCGTCGAGATCACCATCGACAAGGCTTTCAAGGACAAGTACTCGGGCGCCGACTTCAAGGCGGGCAAGCAGACGCTGAACGGCGAGGAGTCGCTCGCCTTCGTCCGTACCCGGCACGCGTTCGCCGCGTCCGACCTCCAGCGCACCAAGAACCAGCAGAAGTTCCTGGCCGCCCTGGCCCACCAGGTGGCCACCCCGTCGACGATCCTGAACCCCTTCAAGTTCTACCCGGTGATGGGCGCGGGCCTGGACTCGCTCATCGTCGACAAGGACATGGGGCTGTACGACCTCGGCTCGATGTTCTTCGCGATGAAGGGCGTCAACGGCGGCGACGGCGTGTCGATGAACATGCCGATCTCCGGCTCCTCCGGCGGCAACCTCGTCTGGGACAAGACGAAGGTGAAGCAGCTGGTGAAGGAGCTGAACAACGACGAGAAGGTCACGGTGACGAGTGACTGACCGCCCCTTCGACGCGGTGCTCTGCGACATCGACAACGTGGTACGGCACTTCGACTCCACCCACCTCCAGGCGCTGGAGCGCACCGCCGGGCTGGCGGAGGGCACCACCAAGAAGGTGGCGTTCGCCCCGGAGGTCGACGGGCCGTTGCTGCTGGGGCAGATCACCGAGCAGGAGTGGGTCGCCGCCATCGCCGAGGGGCTGGCCGGCCTGGTGGAGGACGAGGAGACGGCCTGGTCGCTCGGCACCGCGCTGCTGGAGTCGCCCTTCCACGCCGACGACGAGGTGGTGGCGCTGCTGCGCCGGGCCCGCACCCGCGTGCCGCTGGTCCTGGTCAGCAACGCGACGACGGGACTGGAGGCCGACCTGGCCGCGATGGGCCTCACCGACCTCGCGGACGACGTCGTCAGCAGCGCCCGCGTCGGGCTCGCCAAGCCGGACCCGCGGATCCTGGAACTGGGGGCGGCACGGGCGGGCGCCCGGCCCGAGCGGTGCCTGTTCGTGGACGACACCGAGGAGAACGTGGCCGCGGCCGCCGCGCTGGGCATGCGGGCCGTGCACTTCCGTACGGCGGCGGACCTGGAGCGGGAGCTGGCGCCGCTGTTCGAGTGACGCCACGTCGTGACCAGGGGCACCCACGGGGGTGCCCCTGATCGCGTTCAGGCGGAGATCACATCGTGGCGCCCGCCATCGCACGGCACGTCGTGGCGCAGCGGCGACACGCCTCGGCGCAGCGCATCATCTGTGGGTCGTCGGGCATGGACATACACGCCTCGGCGCACATGTCGCAGGCCCTGGCGCACATCGCGCACATCTCTGCCGACAGGGGCGAGCGCCGCATCATCATGTCGGCGCACATGCGGGTCATCTCCGAGCAGTCCATGAGCGCGCTCATGATCCGCATCTGGGCCTGGCCGCCGCCCATCTGCATGCAGGAGCTCATGGTCTCCTCGCACATGGTGTGGGCGGCCATGCACGCCTCGACGCAGTCCTGCATCTCCTTGCTCATGGCCGGCATGGTTCCGGGCTGGTTCATGGTCATGGCTCCTCCGGGGTGGGGTGAGGGGCCCGGGGCGGGCCCCGTGCACTTCCGTCCTACGCTCCCCGGACGCCTTGCGCCATCGGGCGGAGGCAACCAATCCGCACTATTCGTTCCCCAGAGGGAGGAATACGTACCTACGCACACCCCACCTCGTCCCCCCGCACCACCTCCGGCTCCGGCGACACCGGCTCCTGCGCCCCCACCTTGCGGACCTCCCGGAAGTCCGCGCCGGCGACGACCCTCAGGGTCGGGCCGAGGCCGGGGACGGCGCGCAGTTCGCTGCCGGGGAAGGCCGCGGCGAGGGACCGGGCGGAGCGGTCCCAGCGGGGGTCGTGGACGACGACCGTGCGCCGGACGGCGTGGTCGCGGGCGTCGACCGGGCGGTGGGTCGTACGGAAGCCCGTGGCCGCCAACGCGTCGTCCACGCGCCTGCCCAGGCCCTTCGTCGTCGTGCCGTTCTCGACCTGGACCCGGATCTGCTGCGGCGGCACCTCCACCCGCAGCACCTCCTCCCGGGGGCGAGGCCGTGGACGGGGGGCCGCGGTGGCGAGGGGCTTGTCCTCGCGCAGGGACCGGAAGAGACGCTCCGCCTTCACCGGGTCCCACTTCAGGGTCGAGCCGATGCCCGGCACCTCGAACCCCGTGCGACCGACCGGCACCGTGGTGAACTCGGAGGAGGACGGGGAGAAGGTGCGCATCGCCCGGCCCAGGTCCAGGAGTTCGTCCGTCCCGAAGCCGCGGTCCGCCCGCACC
This sequence comes from Streptomyces sp. NPDC049687, assembly GCF_044465285.1. Lineage (NCBI taxonomy): Bacteria > Bacillati > Actinomycetota > Actinomycetes > Kitasatosporales > Streptomycetaceae > Streptomyces > Streptomyces sp. NPDC049687. The sequence continues at coordinate 33,685 of NZ_JBITLN010000007.1, read as the reverse complement.
GAGCTCAGCACCGCCCGCGCCACGTCCCGGAACCTCAACGGATTCAACAGGATCCCGGACGAGGTCGACTGGTCCACCATCGAGGCCAGGAAACGCTGCTGACGCTTCATCCGGCCGAAGTCGGAGGAGGCGTCAGCGTGCCGGGAGCGGACGTACTGCAGGGCCGTGCCGCCCCGCAGCGTGTGCTTGCCGGGTGGCAGGTCCAGGCCGGTGTAGGTGTCTCTCAGGGGCTGCGCCGTGCAGATCTTCACACCGCCCAGCACGTCGACGGTCTTCATGAAGCTGGTGAAGTCGACCTCCAGATAGTGGTCGATCTTCACACGGGTCATGCTCTCCACCGTGCGCACGGTGAGCTGGGGGCCGCCCTCCGCGTACGCCGCGTTGAGCTTGACGGGGTGGCCGTGGTGCTTCCTGCCGCTGACCTGGTCGATGTGCGGGGGTGTGCGGGCGTAGGAGTCGCGCGGCAGGCTGACCACGCTGGCCCGCTCCCGGTCCTCCGAGATGTGCACGATCATGATGGTGTCGGTGCAGTGGCAGGGCGCGCCGCCGAGCCGGAACCGCCGCCGTTCGAGCTCCGTGACCTTGTCCCGCCCGTCGGTGCCGACCAGCAGGACGTTCATGCCGTGGCCCGCCCGCGGACGGTTCTTCATGTCCTTGAAGGGGTCGACCCGGGCGATGTCCGCGTCGAGGCTGGTGACCACGGAGTGCCCGATCCCGGCGGAGGCCAGCACGACGGCCGAGAGCGTGGTCGCCGCCCGCACGGCCCAGCGGGGCCGTCTCCTGCGTACCGGGGGACGGGGCGGGCGGCGCCGGGTCCGGGGCGGTGTGGTGGGCATACGGGGACACCTCCGGGCGACGGCCGAGGAGCGGGGGAGTGGGGGAGCGGGGAGCCGTGAGTACCGTAGGCCCGTACGATCTGTCGCCCGGGGCAGCGCACCCGGCGGGGCGCAACCGTGTCCCCCGTTCGCGGTAACGTGAGCCCCCTATGAACGCCAAGCCCGACGTGCAGCTCCCCGCCGTGTCCGTCATCATGCCCGTCCTCAACGAGGAGCGGCATCTGCGCGGAGCCGTCCAAGCGATCCTCGCGCAGGAGTACGCCGGCGAGATGGAGGTCGTGATCGCCCTCGGTCCGTCCACGGACCGCACGGACGAGATCGCCGCCGCGCTCGTCGCCGACGACCCGCGCGTCCACACGGTCCCCAACCCGACCGGCCGCACGCCCGCCGCCCTCAACGCCGCGATCAAGGCCTCCCGCCATCCGATCGTCGTCCGCGTCGACGGCCACGGCATGCTCTCCCCCGACTACATCGCCACCGCCGTACGGCTCCTGGAGGAGACCGGCGCGCAGAACGTCGGCGGCATCATGCACGCCGAGGGTGAGAACGACTGGGAGCACGCCGTCGCCGCCGCCATGACCTCGAAGATCGGTGTCGGCAACGCCGCCTTCCACACGGGCGGGCAGGCCGGTCCGGCCGAGACGGTCTACCTCGGGGTCTTCCGGCGCGAGGCGCTGGAGCAGCAGGGCGGCTACAACGAGGAGTTCATCCGCGCCCAGGACTGGGAGCTGAACTTCCGCATCCGGGAGGCCGGCGGGCTGATCTGGTTCTCGCCGGAGCTGAGGGTGTCCTACCGGCCGCGGCCGAGCGTGAGGGCGCTCGCCAAGCAGTACAAGGACTACGGCCGTTGGCGGCACGTCGTCGCCCGCTACCACGAGGGCTCCATCAACCTGCGCTACCTCGCCCCGCCCGCCGCGGTCTGCGCGATAGTCGCGGGCCTGGTCGTGGGCGCCGCCGTCACCCCGCTCGGGTTCGTGATCCCCGGCGGCTACCTCGCGGCGATCGCCGCCGGGTCGGTGCCGGCCGGCAAGGGGCTGCCGCTGAAGGCACGGCTGCAGATCCCCGTCGCCCTCGCCACCATGCACATGTCGTGGGGCTTCGGCTTCCTGACCAGCCCCAGGTCGCTGGCGAGGAAGGTCATCGCGTCGCGCCGCCCGGCGGTCCTCAGCAGCTCGTCGAGCTGAGCACCGCCGGACGGCACCAGGGCCCGGACTACCAGGTGTAGTTCGGGTCCACGTGCATGCACTGCGAGTCGTCGGCGCCGTTGATCGCCTGCGCCGACGCGGGCGTCGTGTCGTTGTCCTCCTTCTTCGGCGCCTCGTACTTGGTGCCCGAGCGCCAGTCCCCGCCCACGAAGAGCGTGATTCCGGAGACGTCGGTGGACTTCTTCACCTGGCTCGTCGGGATGCCGAGGGCCTTCGCGACCCGCTGGGCGTCGGCCTGGAGGTCGGCGCTCGGGTAGCGGATCAGGGTCGTCTCCTCGGAGGTGGCCGCGGAGGTGTCCGCGACGGCCTCGGTGAAGCCCTTGTTCTTCAGCAGTTGGGTCACGGTGGCCGCGCGCCCGCTGACCGGGGCGAGCGTGCCGGTACGGGTGCTGTTGTGCACCTGCACCGCGATCTCGTCGTCCGCGGCGGCGGTGTCCGTGACCGTCGGCGACGGCGTGGCGGTGGTCTTCTTCTCGTCCTTGCCGTCGAGGGCGATGTCCTCGCGCACCAGCCGGAACAGCTTCGTGGCGTCCGAGGTGGGCACCACGCGCCCGGTCTGGACGGTGTCGTAGGCGTTCGGCATCGTCGTCATCGTGATGCGCTCGGTGGGCACCTTCTGCAGCTCGGTGGCCAGGTCGTACATCTTGGTGATGGTGTCCAGCCCGTCGTCGACGGTGATCGCCTTCGTCGCCGCCTCGGCCAGTTTGCGCAGCTTGTTGGGGTTGGTCAGCTTGGCGTTGGCGCGCAGCTCGCGGACCATCGAGTTCATGTACATGTGCTGTGCCTTGGCGCGGGCGAGGTCGGTGTCGTCCTCGAAGCCGTAGCGCGTGCGCAGCCACTGCAGGGCCTGCTTGCCCTTGATGGAGTGGGTGCCCTCCTCCAGCTTCAGGCCGGAGCCCTTGCCGGTGCCGGTGTGCGAGTAGACGTTGGCGTCCACGCACACGGGGACGCCGCCGATGGCGTCCGCCATCGACACCACACCCGAGAAGTCGATCATCATGAAGTGGTCGATGTGGATGTCGGTGAGCTTCTCCCAGGTCGCCACCGTGCAGCCCGGGCCGCCACGGCCCAGCGACTCGTTGGTCATCGACCGGGTGCTCGCCGCGTACGTCTTCTTGGTGTCCGGGTCGGTGCACTTGGGGATGTCGACGAGGGTGTCGCGCGGCATGCTCACCACCGACATGTTGCTGCGGTCCGCCGAGATGTGCAGCAGCATCTGGACGTCCGCGAGTGGGGGGCCGCCGTAGGTGTCCTTCGCGCCGCCCAGCTTCTGGTTCTCCGCGGTGTCGCGTGCGTCCGAGCCGATCAGCAGGATGTTCAGCGCCGTCTGACCGGCCGAGTTGGCCTGTGTCCTGGCCGCGCGGTCCTTGGCGTCGCCGAGGTTGAGGTCGTCGCTCTTGATGTTGGAGTTGAGGTGCTCGTAGTAGAGGTATCCGGCGCCCGCGCCGCCGAGTATCACCACCGCCAGCACCGTCGCCGACCAGCGCAGCACACGCCGTCTGCGCCGCCTGCGGTCCACGCCTCGGCCGGCTCTGTGCCCGCCGTCGTTCTTGGAAGCGTCTGCTTCCGGTGCGTTCTTGTCCACCGGCGTCAGGGACATCGTGTCCTCGACCGGGGGGACCTCTCCCCGCACCCCACCTTTCGCCGCCATTCCCCTGCCCCTCCACGCCGTGCGCCTGACACGGGCCCGTCCCGCGTCAAGTCAGACGCGTGACGGGCCCGAAGGGTTACCTACTTGGCGCACTCGACCTTGTCCGCCGTGGACTTCTGGACCGTGTCCGGCACCTTCGCCGCTGCCGTGAGCGAAACGCCCGCGCCCTTGAAGTCCTTGCCCAGCGTCAACGTCATCGTCGGCAGCCCCTGGGCGTTGAGGACGCTCTCGCCCGGCTTCAGCGCGGTGCCGGGCAGCCCCATGATGGCGGCGAGCCTGCGTGCCTGGTCTGCTTGGTCGGGGTCGTACTCGAGCGTCGTCCTGCTCAGTTCCTCCGGCGCGTTGCCCGCGTTCTCGGACTTCGTCACGCCCTCATCATTCTGCAGCCAGTTAAGAGTCTCCTGTGCGCTGCCGGCCGGGGCTCCGCCGTTCATGACCCGCACCCGGACCTCGGAGGCGGCGGACTTGGTTCCCTTGAGCCGGGCGGCGGCCGCGGCGGAGGCCGCGTCCTTGGAGGCCGCCGCCTTCTGCTTCACCTCGGTGAAGGAGACATCGTCCTTGATCATCTGGAAGACGGTGGGTGCCGTCGAGTCGTTGAGGACGACGGTCGCCTTGACCTTCTCCGCCGGGTTGTCGACCACCGGCACGGTCGTGAAGGTCAAGTTCTTCACATTGAGCTTGCCCAGCTCCAGGCCCAGGTCCTTGAGCTTGCCGATGCTGTCGAGCTGGGAGTCGACGGTCAGCGCCTTGGTGCCCGCCTCCGCCAGCTTGATCATCTTGGTGGGGCTGGTGAGGGTGTCGTTCGACTTCAGCTTGCGCATCAGCGAACTGAGGAACTGCTGCTGCAGCTGAATCCGGCTCAGGTCGCCGCCGAAGCCCACCGAGTGGCGGGTGCGCAGGAACGCCAGCGCCTGCTCGCCCTCGATGGTGTGGGTGCCCTTGGACAGTTTCAGGTGCGAGTCCGCGTCGTCGATGTCCTTGGCCAGGCACACCTCCACGCCGCCGACCGCCGTGCTCAGCGTCTTGACCGCGTTGAAGTCGGCCACCATGAAGTTGTCCGCCTGGATCCCGGTCAGCTCGGTGACCGTCCGCACGGTGCAGCTCGGCGTCCGCTCCTCCTGGCCGAGGCTGGTGTTGAAGCGGACGTTCTCCTGACCCTTGATGACCTTCGTGGTGCCGTCCGCCTGTGTGGTCGGACAGTCCGGGACGTCCACGATCAGGTCGCGCGGGATGCTCAGCGCGGTCGCGTTCGTCCGGTCCTTGGAGACGTGCAGCAGGATCGTGGTGTCCGCGTGACCGACGCTGTTGGCGTCGCCGTACTTGGTGTTGCCCGCGCCGGTGCGCTTGTCGGTGCCGATCAGCAGGATGTTGATCGCCTTGTCCGTGCTGAAGCCACCGGTGCTCGCGCCGTCGTCGGAGACGGAGGTGATGTTGTTGTTGAGGTGCTCGAGATAGAGGTAGGCCGCCGCGGCCGAGCCCACGAGCACGAAGGCCATCGTCCCGCCGGTCCACAGCAGGATCTTCTTCGCCCTCGACTTCTTCTTCACCGGTCGGCGCCCGCGCCGGCTCGGCGGCTCCTCCGGAGCCCCGCGCCGCCGTCGCGGCCCCGGCACCCGGTCCGGCGCCCCCTCCGGCGACTCCCGGTCCGGCGGCCCCGGACGGCCCCGCGCGGCACCCGGCGCACCGGTTGCCGCCGCTGCCGCCCCCGAGGCGGCTCTGCGGGGTCCGGGCACCGCCGACTGCGGTGCGGAAGGAGTCAGTCGCAGTTCGTATTCGCCGGTGTTCGGATTGAGCACCCACTGGTCTGCGGGATCGATGCTGTCCGCCCGCCCACGGCCTTGCGCGTCCACGGTTTCCGAATCCTCCGTCGGGGCCACGCGGCGCCTTTCCCCCTCAAAAGGCGCTCGGGTCGTCAAGGTCACTCAGTCTCACTCGGTCAATCAGTGCACGACCCCAGGACGGATCTCGCGGTTGGGTGCACCGGGTCGCTCACACTATCCGCCCAGTTCAACGTGGGGCGACGGCCGTGACAAATTCCACGTCCCTACAACCGGGCAATCCAGCCCATTTCCTTGGACCGGACTCGGTTACAAGGCCTCGCCTTGGCAAGCGCTTTACCCGCAGCCGTCCTCGACGGCCGTGTTCCCGCGGAACGTAGGGGCCGGTGGTGAGGGAGAGGCGGCGGGGGAGGCGGCCCGCCGCCCGTACGGTCCGTGATCACCCGACTCCGCAGAGCCCGAATTCATGGGAAGTTCCTGAGAAACCGCCACGGGGGCGTCGGTGCGCAGCCGTTCGAAGAGTTTCCCGGCCTCGGGCTCCATGAGTTGGTCGCGATTGGCGTTGTGGACGTACGACTCCCGTGGAACGGTCAGGAATTGCACACGTTCGGTAGGAATGTCGCGCAGGCCGCGCACGAGTTCGTAGAGTCCGCGCAGACTCGCCAGATCCGGGTCGGTGGTGAGGGAGGACGTGGCCGCGTCCAGCACCGGATACAACTTCACGGGATTCAGCAGGACGTCATCGCTTTGCACCTTGTGGACGAGCGCCCCGAGGAATCGCTGCTGCCGTTCCATCCGCTCGGTGTCGCTGCCGTCCCCCAGCGACTTGCGGGCCCGCACGTACCCGAGCGCCCGCTCTCCGTCGAGCGTCACCTTCCCGGCGGGCAGCCGCAGCTCGGCGGCCTTGTCCGCGATCGGATCCTCCAGACACACCGTGACCCCGTCGACGGCGTCGACCATGTCCTTGAACCCGCTGAAGTCGACGACGACATGGTGGTCGATCCGCACGCCGGTCATTTTCTCCACGGTCCGGATGGTGCAGGCCGACCCTCCCGTCTCGAACGCGTGGTTGAACATCGCGAACCCGGACGCGGTCCGCGTCCCGTCCGGCCGCCGACAGGACGGCACGTCCACCATCAGATCGCGGGGGACCGACACCGCGGTGGCGCTGCGCCGCCCGCCGGACAGGTGCAACAGGATCGTGGTGTCCGACCGCTCGGTCCCGGAGTCCGTCCCGTACCGCCCGTTGTCGTCCCCGGCCCGCGAGTCCGACCCGATCACCAGCACGTTCTGCGCGTCCTTCACCAACGACGTCGGCCGCTCCTTCGCATAGCGCTCGAGTTCCGCCGCGGCCGCCTCGTCGGGCGTGATGTTCCCGTCGAGGTTCGCGTACAGCACCCACCCGACACCCCCGCTCCCGGCCGCGAACAACACCACGGCCCCCACCCCGCACCCGATCCACCGCCGCCGGGCCCCCCGCCCGGCGGACACCCGGCCCCCCATGTCCCCGCGACGTCCCACGCCTGGCTCACCCCTCCCGCATCCGGTAGCCCGTACGAGCACGTCGTGCCCCTCCTACGACGATGCCGCCCCCTGCCCCACCCGGCGGCCGGACCTACTCCGAACGGGTGACCCCGACCGCGGACCGCATGGGGCGCAGGCCCTGCCGGGGTTCAGGGGCGGAGTCCTGGGGAGCGGAAAGGGGCAGGGGAAGGGGCAGGGGAAGGGGCAGGGGAAGGGCGGCGGGGGCGAGAGAACCCCGGGCAGGTCTACCTGGCCGTCGCCGTGACCCGCTCACTCTCGATCCGCCGAGCCACCGCCTCCTCACCCGCCCGCTCCAGATTCCGGCACAGCACCACGGACCCCCCACTCGCCAACGGCCCGTACAGCCCCGCGCTCAACCCTTCCCACGTGTCGTACGGCAACCCCGACAGCAACCGCGAGCCGGGCCCCGTCAACCCCAACCCGCCCGCCTCGGCCCGCGCCCGCTCCACGATCTCCGCCCCTGTGTACTCCGCCCCCGCGACGATCAGTGCCGCCGCCTCCGGATCGACGGGTGCGTACGGCACGAACCGGTCGCCGAACGTCGGAACCTCCACGGCGTAATCCGCGTACCCCTCCGGAGGCGCCGGCACGAACCGGCGTCCGAGCGGCGCGAGAGTCAGCGCGTACCGCTCCCCGCCACACGCCATCCCCGCCTCGAACCGCCCCGGCCCCGCCACGACGAAGTCCGCCCGCGCCGGATCCCCCTCCACATCCGCGACCACCCCCACCGACGCGCACGCCAGCAACCACACCGCCGTCTGCCAGTGCGCGGGCAGCAGCAACGCGACCCGGTCACCGGGCTCGGCGGACATCCCGTCCTGGAGGAGATTCGAGGTCTTGGCCACCCAGTTGGCGAAGGTGGCCACGGACAATTCGACCCGCTCACCCGTGGCGTCGTCGTAGAAGGTCACCAGGGGGCGCGCGGGATCCGCGGCGAGCGCGGAACGCAGCAGGTCGGCAGGGGTGCGATCGGTGGCGTTCACCCGCGCAAGCGTACGCGCCGACCCGCCCCGGCACCCACCGACGGGCCACCGGTTCGGCCGAACGCCGGCCGGCGGCGCGGCCACCGATTCGGCGGAACGCGCCCGACGGCCCGTCAAATCCCCGATGGACAGATATGTATGACTATGTCCAGGATCGTTCGCATGCGTGGATTGCTTGCTACTTCGATCGGTGTCACCTGTGCGGCCGCCCTCGCCCTCCCACTGACGTCGCCCGCCACGGCGGCGGCAGTGCGACCGGCGCCGACCGCGGAGGCCGGCATCGCCGACATCGCCGACACCAGAGCCACTTCCCTCCCCGGCAGCACCCAGTCGCTGCCCCTCAGCCCCCTCACCTCCCTCACCCGCGACCGTGCCCTCGGCAACGCCGACCAGGGCCTGTCCCGTCGGGACGTGAGGCGCTTCTCCCTCCTCGGCGTCATCTGGGACGACCCGGACGCCGAACTCGAAGCCCGCGTCCAGGTCCGCACCCGCCCGGCCGGCGGCAACGCCTGGTCCGGCTGGCAGGACGTGGAGACCCACAACGCCGACCACGGCGCCGACCCGGACACCGCCGAACGTTCCTCGGGCCGGGTCCGCGGCGCCACCGCCCCCCTGTGGGTCGGCGATTCCGACGGAGTCGAGGTCCGCGTCCACCCCGACACCCGCAGCCGTACGGAGGAGACCGGCAGGGGCGTCCGCACCCTCACCGCCCCCGCCCCGCTCCCGACCGGCCTGCGCCTCGAACTGGTCGACCCCGGCGCCCCCACCCCGACCCACGTCCCGGTGGGCCCCCCGCGCACCAGAGCCGTACCGAACGCCGAACAAGCCGCCGTACCGAACGCCCAGGAGGCGGCCCCCGCCCCCCTGGAACTCCCCGCCCTGAGCCGCGACCAGACCAGCCGCGAACTCATCTCCCCCAATTCCCCCCACGGGAGCGAGTCGACGAAGAGCCGGCGGGCGAAGCCGTACATCGGTCCGCGCCCGGCCATCGTCACGCGCCGAGGCTGGGGCGCCGACGAGAGCCTGCGGGAGACGGGATTCCGCTACACGTCGACGGTCAAGGCGGCCTTCGTGCACCACACGGCGACCGGCAACAACTACAAGTGCTCCCAGGCCCCGTCCGTCATCCGCGGTATCTACCGCTACCACGTGCGGAGCATGGGCTGGCGCGACATCGGCTACAACTTCCTCGTCGACAAGTGCGGCACCATCTACGAGGGCCGCGCGGGGGGCGTGACGAAGGCGGTCATGGGCGCTCACACCCTCGGGTTCAACAGCAACAGCATGGGGATCGCCGTCCTCGGCACCTTCTCCTCCGCCAAGCCGAACTCGGCCACGGTCACGGCCATCGCGCGGCTGACGGCATGGAAACTCGGTCTGTTCGGGGCGAATCCGAAAGGAAAGACATACCTGAAGTCCGGAGGTGGCAATCTCTACCCGAGGGGAAAGAACGTACGACTGAATGTGATCTCAGGTCATCGGGACGGGTTCGCCACGGAATGCCCCGGAAAGCAGCTCTACGGCAAGCTCGGCTCGGCCCGCTCGACCGCGGCGCACTATCAGGGGCGCTGAGGCGGGCCCGGGTTCGGTGGTTCCGGGGGCCTGGAGCGGCCCCCGGAGGGACCACGGGCGGCGAGGACCGCCGGCATCGGACCGCAACCGCCTGCACCCGAACGGCCGGAGAACACATCCAGCTGGGGGCACATTTCGTCAGCCGTCGGGGGGACAGTCTCCTTGGGACTGGGACGGAACACCGCACGGCCTGGAAAGCGCCACACAACGGTCTGCATACACTGGCCGGTCGAATGACAGTTCGGCCGGTCCCGGCAGGAAGCAGAGACGAAGGTGACAGAAGCGATCCTCCTGGTCGGCGGCAAGGGCACCCGACTGCGCCCGCTCACGGTGCACACGCCCAAGCCCATGGTCAGGGCGGCGGGGGTGCCGTTCCTCACGCACCAACTGGCGCGGGCGCAGGCGGCGGGCGTGGACCACATCGTCCTCGCGACGAGTTATCTGGCGGAGGTCTTCGAACCGTACTTCGGCGACGGCTCGTCGCTGGGCCTCCACATCGAGTACGTGACGGAGGACGAACCCCTCGGCACGGGCGGCGCGATCCGCAACGTGGCGTCCCGCCTGCACTCGGCCCCCGACGACCCGGTGCTGGTCTTCAACGGCGACATCCTCACCGGCCTGGACATCAGAAGGCTGGTGGCGACACACGAGGCGACGTCGGCGGACGTCTCCCTCCACCTCACCAAGGTCACGGACCCGAGGGCGTACGGACTGGTCCCCACGGACGAGACGGGCAGGGTCCTGGCCTTCCTCGAAAAGCCCCAGACCCCCGAGGAGATCGTCACCGACCAGATCAACGCGGGCGCGTACGTCTTCCGCCGCTCGGTCATCGACACGATCCCCATGGGCCGCCCGGTCTCGGTGGAACGCGAGACGTTCCCCGACCTCCTCTCCGCCGGCGCCCACCTCCAGGGCATGGTGGACTCCACGTACTGGCTGGACCTCGGCACCCCCGCGGCCTTCGTACGGGGCTCGGCGGACCTGGTCCTCGGCCGCGCCCCGTCCCCTGCGGTCCCCGGCCGCTGCGGCGACCGTCTGATCCTCCCGACGGCAAGGGTCGCCGCCGACGCGAAGCTGACGGGCGGCACGGTCGTGGGCGAGGGCGCGTTCGTCGCGGAAGGCGCGAGGGTCTTCGGCTCCACGATCCTCCCCGGCGCCGTCATCGAACCAGGCGCCGTCATCACCGACTCCCTCATCGGCACCCGAGCCCGAGTCGGCGAACGCTCCGTCCTCACCGGCACGGTCATCGGCGACGGTGCCGTCATCGGCCCCGACAACGAACTCCGCGAGGGTGCAAGAGTCTGGTGCGACGCCCGCATCCCAGCAGGCGCCCTCCGCTTCTCCTCGGACCAGTAACCCCGCCGACCACGCCAAGGCGCGGTCCAGGACCTCAGAGCCCATCGGTCGGGTGAGACCGGGGCCGTACTGTCCCGAGCTCCCAGCGACCGGTGGGGGTTTCCTGGTGCCGTCAGGTCATGGCAGCCCGTCTGGAGTTCAAGGCCGAGACGGTTCCGTCCCGAGCCCGCACCCACCGGTGGGGGTTTCCTGGTGCCGTCAGGTCATTTCAGTCGGTCGGGGAGTTCAAGGCGGGGGCCGTGCTGTCCCGAGTTCCCAGCGACCGGTGGGGGTTTCCTGGTGCCGTCAGGTCATTTCAGCCGGTTGGGAGTTCAAGGCGGGGGCCGTGCCGTCCCGAGCCCCCACCCACCCGTGGGGGCTTCGCTTCTCGATGCCGGTCAGGGCATTTCAGCCCGTCCGGCGTTTGAGGACGAGGCCCGTTCAGGGCCGAAGCGGGGTCTGGGGGCGCAGCCCCCAGCGGGGTGCGGGGGCGGAGCCCCGCGAGGGGTGCAGGGGACGCAGTCCCCGCCGGGGTCGAAGGGGCGGAGCCCCTGGGGACGGGAAGGGTAAGGGCGGCGGGGGCGAAACCCCTACAGCGCCCCGATATCCCCCCGCCGCATCCGCGGAGCCCTCCGCTCCGGAACCCGCCCACTCAACAGAATCAACCGAGCAGCCCGATGCCGCTGCCCCGCATAAGGCGCCAACAACTCCAACATCACCGCATCGTCCGCCCCCCGATCCCCAGCCAACGCCCACCCCACGATCCCCGGCAGATGCAGATCCCCCACGGTCACCGCATCCGCCGCCCCATGACTGCGCTGCACGGTCTCCGCCGAAGTCCACGGCCCGATCCCCGGCACCACCTCCAACCGAGCCCGGGCCTCCTCCGGCCCCATCCCCACCGCCTCCTCCATCCGCCCCGCCACCCGAACGGCCCGCAGAATCGTCGACGCCCGCTTGTTGTCGACCCCCGCCCGATGCCACTCCCACGACGGAATCAGCGCCCACGTCCGCGCCGCAGGCATCACCCACAGCCGCCCACCCGCCGCAGGCCCCGGCGCCGGCTCCCCGAACTTCCGCACCAGCAACCGCCACGCCCGATACGCCTCGTCGGTCGTGACCTTCTGCTCCAGAATCGACGGAATCAACGACTCCAGCACCAATCCGGTCCGCGTCAACCGCAACCCCGGCCGCCGATGCCGAGCCATCGCCACCACCCGATGCCGAGGCACGAACGCCTCCGGCTCGTCGGAGGCGCCGAGCAGGTCGGGCAACCGCTCCAACAGCCACTCTCCCCCCGGCCCCCACGCCTCCCCCCGCACAGCCCCACCGCCGGGAACCGCCGACACCCGCAACGTCCCAGGCCCGACAGGCGTCAGACTGGCCCGCCACACCGACCCGTCGGGCATCGCCCGGAACGTGGGATCCCCGGGCCCCCGCCGCAACGGCCCCAGCACCAGCCCCAGATCGAGCGCCCCCTCCGGCACCCACTCCCGCACCCGCGCCGGCCCGTCACCGCCACCCCGGACCGGCCGAGGCACCCCAGCGGGCACACCGGCATGCCCCCCGCGCACGGTCGTACGCGTGGTCCGGGGAGCAAATCGTCCTGACACAGCCGAGGTCCTAAGGGATCGAAAGGAAGAAGCTACGAGGGGAAAGAGAACCCTACGAGAGTGCGGGCGACTCCACGTGACCGAAACAGGCCCCCCGAGCAACGCACGAACCAGCAGGCGGACGGGCGCGCCACACGAAGCCCCTCTCCCTCCGCCTCACCGCACTTCAATGAAGCCTCCCACCCCCCGCTCGCCCCGAGCCCGAGGCTCCTCCGCCGCATGCCCCACCGCCACCGCCCCCATCGGATCCCACCCCTCCGGCAACTCCAGCACCTTTCGCACCACATCCCGGCAGAACATCGTCGACGACACCCACGCCGACCCCAGCCGCTCCCCGGCCAGCGCGACGAGGAAGTTCTGCACCCCGGCCCCGGCCGCCACGACGAACATCTCCCGCTCGGCCCCGTCCCGCCGCGCGTCCCCGTACGTGTGCGCCCCGTCCATCACCAGGCACGGCACCACCAGATACGGCGCGTTCCGCAGCACGTCACCCCGCCGCACCCGCTTGGCGATCGACTCCTCGGACTTCCCGTCCCGCCGCAGATCCGCGATCCACGCGTCCCGCATCGCGTCCAGCAGCAGGGTCCGTGACTCGGCCGACTCCAGCAGCACGAACCGCCACGGCGTGGTGTGGTGCGGCGCCGGCGCCGTCACCGCCGCGGCGACCGCCCGCCGTACCGCCCCGGGATCCACCGGCTCGTCGGTGAAGGAGCGCACGGTGCGCCGCTGAGTGACCGCCAGCCGCACCGCCTCCGAGGTCCCGAGCCGGAACATGTCCTCCCGCGCCTCCCGCACAAGCGTCCGCGCCCCCTGCCCGGCCCCCTCGGCCACCACATGCGCCAGCCCCCGGACCACGGCCACGGGCAGCCCGGCCGCCTTGCCCTTCACCAGGTCCCCGGCCGCCGCCAGCTCGTCCGCCGTCGCGACGACCGTCGCGCTCAGCGGATTGCCGTACGCGTCCGTGCCCCCGCGCAGATCGTCCAGCACCCGCACCCCGGCGGCGCCGATCGCCACATCCGTGAGCCCCGCCCGCCAGGGCCGCCCGAAGGTGTCGGTGACGACGACGCCGACCTCGACACCGAGCGCTTCCCGCAGCCCCTCCCGGATCGCCCGGGCGGACGCGTCCGGATCCTCGGGCAGCAACAGCACCGTCCCGGAGGGGGTGTTGGAGGCATCGACACCCGCCGCGGCCAGAACCAGCCCCTGCCGGTTCTCGACGATCCGCAGCGTCCCGCGCCGTGCCACGACCCTCACGGTCTCGGCGTCGATCGCGGCCTCCCGGTCGTCCGCCCGTATGGCGCGCCCCTCCGCCTTGGACACGATCTTCGAGGTCACCAGCAGCACGTCCCCGTCGGCGAGCCCGGGCTCGGCGACGGCGATCAGCTTGGCGAGGTCGTCCCCGGCCCGCACCTCGGGCAGTCCGGCCACGGCCCAGACGCGGTAAGCCCTCTCAGCGGTCATGCCCCCCGTACCTCCTCTGCCAGAGCCAGTGCCTCCCGAGCCATCCGCGCGGTGGCGTCGAGATCGCTCATCATCAGCGGAACGGCCCGGCAGCGGATGCCGGCCGTCTCGATCCGCTCCACCGAGCCCGCGTCGACGGTGTCCACGAGCCAGCCGTCGAGCAGCCCCGAGCCGTAGTGCTCGGCCACCGCCGCGGCCGTCGACTCCACGCCGACCGCCGCGAGCACCTTGTCGGCCATGCCCCGCACGGGCGCGTCGCCGACGATGGGGGACAGGCCCACGACCGGCACCCCGGCCTCGGCGATCGCCTCGCGGATGCCGGGCACGGCGAGGATCGTGCCGATGGAGACCACCGGGTTCGACGGAGGGAACAGCACCACGTCCGCCGCGGCGATCGCCTCCAGCACCCCCGGCGCCGGCTTCGCCTGCTCGGCTCCGACCGGCACGACCGCCTCCGCCGGCACCGACGCCCGCAGCCGCACCCAGTACTCCTGGAAGTGGACGGCCTTGCGCTCACCGTCGACCTCGACCGCGACATGCGTCTCGACCCGGTCGTCGGTCATCGGGATCAGCCGCACCCCCGGCTTCCACCGGTCGCACAGCGCCTCGGTCACCGCGCTCAGCGGATACCCGGCGCCGATCATCTGCGTCCGCACGATGTGCGTGGCGAAGTCCCGGTCGCCCAGCCCGAACCACTTGGGCCCGACGCCGTACGCCGCGAGCTCCTCCTTCAGATGGAAGGTCTCGTCGGCCCGCCCCCAGCCCTGCTCCTCGTTGATGCCGCCGCCGAGCGTGTACATCACCGTGTCGAGGTCCGGGCAGACCTTCAGCCCGAAGAGATGGATGTCGTCGCCGGTGTTGCCGATGACCGTGATGTCCGCGTCCGGCACGGCCCGCTTCAGACCGCGCAGGAACCGGGCACCGCCGATGCCGCCTGCCAGAACCACAATGCGCATGGGAGCCAGTCTCGCAGGCTGCGACGACAACCCGCCGGGCGGATGTGGACAACTGCCGGCCTGTGGACAACCCGACCGCCCGTACGAGCGTCCCGGCCCCGTGCCCCGACGCCCGCTAGGCGCTGACGGCGTCCACTTCGTCGTACGTCTCGCCGGCGGCGCAGGCGATGGGGGTCCCCCCGGCCGAGCGAAGCCGGGACTGGGGGAGCATGGGCATCTCCGTGAGCCCGGGGAAGTACACGTGCAGACTCACCGCCGGCTCCAGCGCGTCGTTGACCACCTCGTGCACGTACCCCGGCGCGAACACCCGCTGCGCCCCCTCGCCCAGTACCCGCTTGCCCCGCTCCGTGTGCTCGGTCAGCTCGCCCTCCAGAACGGTCAGCACCCCGGAGGAGTGGCCGTGGTCGTGCGGTCCGCTGCCCTGGCCGGGCACCCAGGACAGCAGCCACACCTCGTAGCCCGGGCCGGTGCGCAGCCGGTGGTACCAGCGGGTCGTGGCGTCGTACCGGACCAGGTGTGCCCACTGGTCACGGTCGGCGGCGAGGGAGCGGGCGAGGCCGACGAACTCGGCCACGGTGACCGGGTGCTCGCGCGGAGCCTGCAGGAGGTGCGGGACTTCGAGGATGTCGCCGGCGATCTGGAGGTCGCTGTCGCTGTTCATGGGGTGGGTGGTTCCTCGGCGGAAGAAGGGGGGCTGGGTCTCATGTGCCGTCCGCCCGGATCACGGGTGGAACAGGGGTGCCCTGGTGCGGGCCGAAGGGAAACGGCAGCCGGGTCGCGGTGGACTCGGAAGGGGCAGCCGGAGCGCTGGGCAGGCTCAACAGCTGGAACAGCAACAACAGCTACAGCGAGCGCGGGCAGCACCGTGGGACCCGACGGAGCGGGTCGAGGTGAGTGCCGAGTTCGCGAGCATGCCCACTAGGACACCGGTTCACACCTGCCGATGTCAACTCGGCGCCCGGTATGCGGGACGCCGTTCACCTCATCCGGTGCATCTCCGAGGTGAAAGGTTTGCGCACCCGGTCACCGGGACACATGGGGCACAACTCGTTCCGCGCGCGTGTCGCAACGGGATCGAACTTCTGGGCGTCCTTCTCCGTACAAGCGCTGTGGGGGCCCGAAGCCCTCGCAGGGCCTCATCTGCGTGTCAAGGTTTATGGCGATTTGAACACTTACCGCACGGCCTTGGTTCCGCAGAGTGAATAAGGGGCTCAATAGCAGATCTCGGCTTGACTCGCCCGGAGCAGCACACTTGTAATTTCACTCGTGTCGTTCAGCCGGCATCGGTAATGGGCCATGTCACCGACATCGGTAAACGGCCATGTACACGGGGACGCGAAAGACAGAGCGAGGGGCGCACATGACCGAGCTGGTGCAGCAACTGCTGGTCGACGACGCGGGCGAGGAACTCGGCTGGCAGGAGCGCGCCCTGTGCGCCCAGACCGATCCCGAGTCCTTCTTCCCCGAGAAGGGCGGCTCCACCCGCGAGGCCAAGAAGGTCTGTCTCGCCTGCGAGGTCCGCTCCGAGTGCCTCGAGTACGCCCTCGCCAACGACGAGCGCTTCGGCATCTGGGGCGGCCTGTCCGAGCGGGAGCGCCGCAGGCTGAAGAAGGCGGCCGTCTGAGAACCACCCCGCAGCACGGGCGGACGAGGCTCCGAACGGCCCGTCGCAAGTGGGTTGTCCACAGGCGGCGGGCCGCCGTCCTGCCCAGCCGATAGTGTGGTCGCTCGTCCGAGACACCCCGCCGCCCGCACGCGGCGCAGGCGTCCACCGCAGTCCATCGAACCGGGGCCCGTACCTCGATGTCCGTGCACAGCCACACGGCAGGCCACCAAGCCGGCACTGCCACCGCCGGGTATGGCCCGGCCGCGTTCGACCCGACCCGCCCGCCCGAGTTCCCGCGGCATGTCGTCACCGCGGTCCTCGTCTCCCACGACGGTGCCCGCTGGCTGCCCGACGCGCTCGCCGGGCTGCTCGGCCAGGAGCGCCCCGTCCAGTTCGTCATGGCCGCCGACACCGGCAGCTCGGACGACTCCGCGCGGCTGGTCACCGAAGCCCTCGGCGACGACCGCGTCCTGCACCTCGCCCGCCGTACCGGATTCGGCCAGGCCGTCGAGGAGGCCAACCGCACCGCCCCGGTCCTCACCCCCGAGGAACTGCCCTACCTGAAGCGGCCCAGCGGCTGGGACCCCGTCACGCGCACGTGGCGTGACGACACCTACGACATGCCGGAGCTCCCGCACGGAGAGCCCGTCCAGTGGCTCTGGTTCCTGCACGACGACTGCGCACCGGAACCCGGCGCGCTGGCCGAACTCCTGCGCGTCGTGGAGAACGAACTCGAACTGGGCCGCGACGACGTGGCCGTCGTGGGCCCCAAGCTGCGCGGCTGGTACGACCGCCGTCAGCTCCTCGAGGTCGGCGTCACCATCGCCTCCTCCGGCCGCCGCTGGACCGGCCTGGACCGCCGCGAGCAGGACCAGGGCCAGCACGACCACGTCCGGCCCGTGCTCTCGGTCTCCACCGCAGGCATGCTCATCCGCCGCGACGTCTTCGAGGAACTCGGCGGCTTCGACCGCCGCCTGCCCCTGATGCGCGACGACGTCGACCTGTGCTGGCGCGCCACCGCCGCCGGCCACCGCGTCCTCATCGCCCCCGAAGCCGTCGTACGGCACGCCGAGGCCGCCTCCCGCGAGCGCCGCACCGTCGACTGCGCCGGCCGCACCACGGCCTCCCCGCACAAGGTCGACAAGGCCGGCGCCGTCTACACCCTCCTCGTCAACAGCCGTACGGCCCTGCTGCCCTGGATCCTGCTGCGGGTGGTCCTCGGCACGCTGCTGCGCACGGTCGCCTACCTCGTCGGCAAGGTCCCCGGCCAGGCGGTCGACGAGATCCGCGGCCTGCTGGGCACCCTGCTGCGGCCCGAGCGGATCGTCGCCGGACGGCGCAGCCGCGGCACACCGCAGATCGACAAGGGCGAGCTGCGCCCCCTGTTCCCGCCGCCCGGCGCCACCGTGCGGGCCAGCGTCGAACAGGTCGCCGGCAACCTCTTCGGCGCCGACGACCCGGAGACCGCGAACGGCGCCGGACGGCACGGCGGCGGACTGGAGTCCGGGCCCGGCGGCGACGACGCCGACTTCCTGGACATCGAGCAGTTCGCCCGCCTCAAGCGCATCGCCCGCAAACCCGGCCCGGTCCTCTTCCTCGTCCTGCTGCTGGTCTCCCTCGTCGCCTGCCGCAACCTCCTGGGCGGCGGCGCCCTCGCCGGCGGCGCCCTGCTGCCCGCCCCGGCCGACGCCTCCGAACTGTGGTCGCGCTACATCGACGCCTGGCACCCGGTCGGCGCGGGCGGCACCCCGTCCGCCCCGCCCTACCTGGCGATCATCGCGGCCTTCGCCACCCTGCTGCTCGGCTCGACCGGCCTCGCCCTCACCGTGCTGCTCGTCTGCTCGGTGCCGCTGGCCGGGTTCACCGCCTACTTCGCCTCCCGTCCGATCGTCGGGTCCCGCCTCCTGCGCGCGTGGGCCGCCGTCGTCTACGCCTTCCTGCCCGCCGCCACCGGCGCCCTCGCCGGCGGCCGCGTCGGCACCGCCGTCCTGGCCGTCCTGCTGCCGCTCATGGCCCGCGCGGGAGCCGCCGCCGGCGGCCTGACCAGGACCTCGGGTGCCCGCGGCAGCTGGCGCGCGACCTGGGCGTACGCGCTGCTGCTGACGATCACCACCGCGTTCACGCCGATCGTCTGGCCCCTCGCGCTCGTCCTCGGCCTCGCCGTCCTGGCCGTGCGCCGCACCGACATCACCGCCTACGGCCTGCGCTTCCTGGCCCAGCTCGGCACCCCCCTGCTGATCCTCGCCCCCTGGTCGCTGTCCCTGCTCCCGTTCGGCTTCTTCACCCAGGCCGGCCTGGACTACGGCCCGTCCACCGCCTCCGCGCTCGACCTGCTCGCCGCCAGCCCCGGCGGACCCGGCACGGTCGACGGGCTGATGCTCATCGGCATCGTCCTGGCCGCCCTCGCCGCCCTGCTGCGCGGCGAGCGTCAGTTCGGCATCTGGACCGCCTGGGCGGTCGCCCTGGTGGCCCTCGTCTTCGCGGCCCTGTCCAACAGCTCCACCTGGGCCGGACCCGCCACCCTCGTCTACGGCATCGCCCTCCTGGCCGCCGCCGTCATCGGCGCCGACGGCGCACGCGCGCGTGTCGCCGAGCAGAGCTTCGGCTGGCGCCAGCCGGTCGCCGCCCTCATCGCCTTCGCCTCCGCCGCGGGCCCCCTCCTGCTCGCCGCCGGCTGGATGATCGGCGGCGCCGACGGCCCCCTGGAGCGCCGCGACCCCGTCCAGGTGCCCGCGTTCGTCGCCGAGGAGGCCGGCACCCGCGACCAGGCCCGCACCCTCGTCCTCGACAGCGACTCCGCCGCCCACGTCGACTACATGCTGGTCCGTGGCTCCGGCGCCCGCCTCGGCGACGCCGAACTCAGCGTCGCCGACGGGGAGAACGCCACGCTCGACAAGGTGGTCGCCAACCTCGTCGCGGGCTCCGGCGCCGACCAGAGCGACCAACTCGGCAAGTTCGCCGTGCGCTACGTCCTCGTCCACAAGGGCGCGCCCCGCGACGTCACCCGCATCCTGGACGCCACGCCCGGCCTGAGCCGGCTCAGCCAGCAGGACGGCAGCGCCCTGTGGCGCGTCGACCAGGAGGTCTCCCGCGCGGCGATCGTCGCCTCCTCCGGCAAGGGCACGGCGACTCCGGTCGCGGCGGGCCCGGTCGACATCCACACCACGATCCCGGCCGGCTCCGACGGCCGCGTCCTGCGCCTGGCCGACGCCGTCGCCGACGGCTGGACCGCCACGCTGGACGGCAAGCCCCTCACCCGCACCACCGTCGACGGCTGGGCCCAGGGCTTCGAACTCCCCGCCTCCGGCGGGACGCTGGACGTCACCTACGACGACCCCTTCACACACACCGCCTGGCTGTGGGCGCAGGGCTTCCTCGCCCTCGTCCTGATCGTCCTGGCCCTGCCCGGCCGCCGCCGCGACGTCGACGACGACCTCCCCGAGGAGCAGCCGATCCCCGCCCAGGCCGCCGAAGGCGAGGGCCGCCGCGCCCGCCGCCTGCGCGCCCAGGCCGAGGAGTCCGACGAACCCGCGGCCCAGCACGACGACTTCCCCTCCCCGCCGGCCCAGCAGGAGCCGGCGGAGGAGGTCCCGGCCGGGGTGCCGCAGCAGCAGTCCTACGACGACTGGAACCAGCCGACCTACGCGGACGCCGAGTACGGCGGCTACCAGGGCGAGCAGTACCAGGGCACCCAGCAGTACCCGGCCGGCACCTACGACCAGCAGTCCTACGATCCCTACCAGGCCGGCCAGTACGACCCCTACACCTACGACGGACAGGGCGGGCAGGCGCCGTACGAGCAGACGTACGGCTACGACCAGGGCTACGGCAACCAGGGCTACGACCCCGCCTACGACCCGACGCAGCAGCCCCCCCACGGCACCGGCACCGGCAGCGAGCGTCCCGACGGGAGCCAGCAGTGAACCGCACCACCCTGTCCCTGATCGCCGGCACGGCCGCGCTCGCCGCCGTCACCGGGTTCGCGACACTCAACGAGCCCGCCTCCGGCACGGGCGACACGGCCAAGGCGGCCGCCGTACTGCCCGTGGAGCGCACGAGTCTGCTCTGCCCGGCGCCCAGCACCTCCGACATCGCCGAGACCGCGTACACGTCCTTCACGCCCGTCACCAAGGGCACGGGCAGCGACGGCACGGCCGAACTCGTCGCCGCCACCGAGGATGCGACGGACGACAGCGCGGGCGGCAAGGGCAGGAAGAAGGCCGCGAAGCCCGTCGTGACCCCCAAGACGCCGGGCACCCCCGCCACCGGGGACACCTCCGGAGGAGAGGCGCCCGCGCTCCTGGGCACCGCCGAGGGCAAGCTCGCGCCCGGCTGGACGGTCCAGGAGACCACCGAGGTCGCCGCCGGCAGCGGCCGCGGCCTGCAGGGCGTCACCTGCACCCCGGCGGACACGGAGTTCTGGTTCCCGGGCGTCAGCACGGCCGCCGACCGCACCGACTACGTCCACCTCACCAACCCGGACGACTCCGCCGCCGTCGCCGACATCGAGATCTACGGCAAGGACGGCGCCGTGCAGACCACGGTGGGGGAGGGCATCACGGTCCCGCCGCACTCCAGCGAACCGGTCCTGCTGTCCACGCTCACCGACGAGAAGCAGGACGACCTCACCGTCCACGTCAACATCCGCAGCGGCCGCGTCGGCGCCTCGGTGCAGGCCCTGGACGACAAACTCGGCGGCGACTGGCTGGCCGCCACCACCGACCCGGCCCCCAGCCTGGTCGTCCCCGGCATCCCCGATGACGCCACGGCCGTCCGGCTCGTCGCCTACGCACCGGGTGACGCCGACGCCGACCTCAAGGTCCAGCTCGCCTCCCCGACCGGCCTGATCACCCCCGCCGGACACGAGACGCTGCACGTCAAGGCGGGCATGACCGCCGCCGTCGACCTGGGTGACGTCACCCGCGGCGAGGCGGGCTCACTGGTCCTGACGCCCACGGACCAGTCGGTGCCGGTCGTCGCGGCCGTACGGGTCCTGCGCGGCAAGGGGAACAAGCAGGAGTCGGCGTTCATCCCCGCGTCCGCGCCGGTCGGCACGCGCGCGTCCGCCGCCGACAACACCGCCAAGGGCACCACCCTCTCCCTGACCGCGCCGAAGGGCACCGCGAAGGTGAAGGTCACGGCGTCCGCGGGCAGCGAGGGCGGAACGGCCGCGTCGAAGACGTACACGATCAGGTCCGGTACGACCCAGGACGTCGAACTCCCCGTCCCGGCAGGCCTGAAGGGCACCTACGCCCTGACGGTGGAACCTCTCACGGACACGCCCGTCTACGCCGCCCGCACCCTCGCGGCGACCGAGGAGGGCGTCCCCGGCTTCACCATCCAGACCCTGCCGGACGACCGGGGCACGGTCGAGGTCCCCGAGGCGGACGAGGACGTGGCGGTCCTGCAGCAGTAGCCCGTCAGTCCTCGCCGTAGCGCGGATCCACCGTCTCCGGCGTCAGCCCCAGCAACTCCGCCACCTGCTCCACGACCACCTCGTGCACGAGCGCGGCCCGTTCGTCGCGCCCCTTGGTGCGGATCTCGACCGGCCGCCGGTAGACGACCACCCGCGCCCGCCGCCCCTCGCGCGCGGGAACCGTCCCGCCGAGCGGCACCGCCTCGTCGTTCCACGGCTCCCCGGCCGCGGCCGGCCGCGGCACCTCGAGCACCATGAAGTCGATCTCGGCGAGCTGCGGCCACCGCCGCTCCAGCCGCTCCACGGAGTCCTGCACCAGATCGGCGAACGCCTCGCCGCGGCTCGCGGCCAGCGGAACCTGAGGGGGCGCGATCGGTCCCCGCATGCCCCGGCCGTGACGATCGCGGCGACGGGGCCCGGGGCCTGCGGCACGGGGCGGTACGGGGTTGTCCATCACTACTGAAGCGTAGACCCCGCCGCGATCGGGCGTCCGGCCCCACGCGGCATCCCGGCCCCTCCCGTCCGCCCCGCACCCCCTGTCGCAGGATGACCATTCCAGCCAAGGTTGGGCTCGATTTCGTATCTCTCCGAGACCGGTGACCTCATGGCAATTGCTCCTGTTTGTACCGGCCGGTGACCGCGGACCTTCCTCTTCCATCCGCTGATGACTGGTGTTCGCGCAGGTCAGCGGGGTATGACTGGAGAGGCGCGTGGGGCGTTTCACAACACGACACGGTGGAGTGACCTGGTGGAGAGTCGTCGCGGCCCGCTCAAGAGTGCGGTACCGTCCAACGTCGTGAGCCCTGTACGTCGCTGTTCGCGAACCGCCTGCGGCCGACCCGCCGTCGCGACGCTGACGTACGTCTACGCCGACTCGACCGCGGTCCTCGGCCCGCTCGCCACCTACGCCGAGCCCCACTGCTACGACCTGTGCGCCGAGCACTCCGAGCGCCTCACCGCCCCGCGCGGCTGGGAGGTCGTCCGCCTCCTCGACGGTTCGGCTCCCGCGCGGCCCAGTGGGGACGACCTGGAAGCGCTTGCCAACGCCGTCCGCGAGGCGGCCCGTCCGCAGGAACGCGCGGCGCAGGCCGGTGGCGGCGGACGCGCCGCGGACCCGATGGAGGTCGCCCGCCGCGGCCACCTGCGAGTCCTGCGCTCCCCGGACAACTGAGCCCACTTCCTCCACGGTTCACCGCACACCCGTTGACGTGTGCCGCTGCCGTCCCCCGGCTCCCGCCCGGCTCCGGTTAGCGCGCAAGGCTGCTTCTGGGCGGCCACCGGGCGGACTCACAGCAGGGGGTGAACCGTTCCGGGTAGTTTGTGGCGACTGAACAGGACTTGAGGAAGGTTTGCCCGTGGCTGCTGATCTGTCGCTGATCGTGAAGGCGTACGACGTACGCGGGGTGGTCCCGGACCAGTGGGACGAGTCCCTCGCCGAGCTGTTCGGAGCGGCCTTCGCCCGGGTGACGGACGCCGAGGCGATCGTGGTCGGCCACGACATGCGCCCCTCCTCACCCGGCCTGAGCGGCGCCTTCGCGCGCGGCGCGGCGGCACTCGGTGTGCACGTCACCGAGATCGGCCTGTGCTCCACGGACCAGCTCTACTACGCCTCGGGCGCCCTGAACCTGCCCGGCGCCATGTTCACCGCCTCGCACAACCCGGCGCAGTACAACGGCATCAAGCTGTGCCGCGCCGGCGCGGCCCCCGTCGGCCAGGACACGGGCCTGGCGGAGATCCGCGAACTGGTGGAGCGCTGGACGGAGACGGGCGCCCCCGAAGCCGCCGCCGTACCGGGAACCCGCACCCGGACCGACACGTTGAAGGACTACGCGGCGCACCTGCGCTCACTCGTCGACCTGACCGCCATCCGCCCCCTGAAAGTCGTGGTCGACGCGGGCAACGGCATGGGCGGCCACACCGTGCCCACGGTGTTCGAGGGCCTGCCCCTGACCGTCGTCCCGATGTACTTCGAACTGGACGGCACCTTCCCCCACCACGAGGCCAACCCCCTCGACCCGGCGAACATCGTGGACCTGCAGAAACGCGTCCGCGAGGAGTCCGCCGACCTCGGCCTCGCCTTCGACGGCGACGCCGACCGCTGCTTCGTCGTCGACGAACAGGGCGACCCGGTCTCCCCCTCCGCGATCACCGCCCTGGTCGCCGCCCGCGAACTGGCCCGCCACGGCGGCAAGGGCACGATCATCCACAACCTGATCACCTCCTGGACCGTCCCCGAAGTGGTCGAGGAGCACGGCGGCACCCCGGTCCGCACCCGGGTCGGCCACTCCTTCATCAAGGCGGAGATGGCCCGCTCCGGCGCGATCTTCGGCGGCGAACACTCCGCCCACTACTACTTCAAGGACTTCTGGAACGCCGACACCGGCATGCTGGCCGCCCTCCACGTCCTCGCGGCGCTGGGCGGCCAGGAATCGCCCCTGTCGTCCCTGGTGGCCGCATACGAGCGCTACACCGGCTCCGGCGAGATCAACTCCACGGTCACCGACCAGGCGGACCGCATCGCGGCGATCCGCGCGGCCTACGCCGACCGCCCCGACATCACCCTGGACGAACTCGACGGCCTCACCGTCTCCGCCCCCGACTGGTGGTTCAACGTCCGTCCCTCCAACACCGAACCCCTGCTCCGGCTGAACGCCGAAGCCCGGGACGAACCCACCATGACCAAGATCAGAGACGAGGCCCTGGCGATCATCCGGGGGTGAGATCCGCGCGCAGGCCCAAGGGGTGTGCCCCGCCCGGGGCCGCCCCTGCCGCACCCCCCACCACCCCCACCCCACCAGCGGTACGCTGACCAGGCACATCCGCACACCCCCCAGCCACGACCGCCGACCCTGAAGGGACACACCCCATGCCGCTCGAAGCCGGCCTCCTGGAGATCCTCGCCTGCCCGGCCTGCCACGCTCCCCTCAAGGAGCAGGAATCCGAGCTGATCTGCACGGGCCAGGACTGCGGTCTGGCGTACCCCGTCCGCGACGGCATCCCCGTCCTCCTCGTCGACGAGGCCCGCCGCCCCGCGTAACCACGACCCAGGCCGCCACGACAGCCGGGCCCGCCCCACCACCCCCGGGCGACCACCTGCCGCGGGGCACGGGAAGGGGAGTCGCAGGACCGGAAGGCCACCGACCGGGCCCGTTGCGCCGGACGTCAGTCGCCACGCACCAGCCCGCCGGAACGGGTTCAGGCCCCAAGCCCTCGGGCAGACGGGCCTCGGGTCCCGCCCCACGACGCCACCCACCCAGGCACCACAAGCCCGACGACCCCCTCGGCGATCGGAGACTCCCGCCATGCTCGACGACTCGCTGCTCGACACGCCGGAGGCCCTCGCCGAGGCCGACCGCCGAGCTCTCCTGCGCGGCGCGGCCGAGGCGGGCGCCCGCGTCCGCACCGCCGCCCGGCACGCCGCCGAAGCCGGCGTCCACGACCTCAAACCGGACGGCCGTCCGCGCGCGATCCTCATCGCGGGCCCCGGCGCCGCCGCCACCTGCGTCGCCGACCTCCTCGG
The DNA here is from genome assembly GCF_044465285.1 of Streptomyces sp. NPDC049687. Taxonomy (NCBI): domain Bacteria; kingdom Bacillati; phylum Actinomycetota; class Actinomycetes; order Kitasatosporales; family Streptomycetaceae; genus Streptomyces; species Streptomyces sp. NPDC049687. The sequence continues at coordinate 8,208 of NZ_JBITLN010000007.1, read as the reverse complement.
CACCCTCGCCGGCGCCGCCTGCCCGGTCATCCGCCTCGCCCCCACCGGCGTCGCCCCCGCCGCGGGCGCCCTGCGCTGGGAACTCCCCGGCTGGACCGGCTCCGTGGACCTCCTCCTCATCGCCACCCCCGACGGCACCGAACCCGGCCTCTCCCTCCTCGCCGAGCAGGCCTACCGCCGAGGCTGCACCGTCGTCGCCGTAGCCCCCGCCCGCACCCCCCTCACCGAGGCCACCAGCGGCGCGCACGGCCTCTTCGTACCGCTCGCGACCGCCCCTTACGAACAGGACGAGCAACCCCCCGTCGCCGCGTCCGCCCCCGGCGTCCTGTGGGCCCTCTTCACGCCCCTCCTCGCCGTCCTCGACCGCATCGCCCTCCTCTCCGCCCCGGCCGACGCGCTCGAAAAGGTCGCCGACCGCCTCGACCAGGTCGCCGAACGCTGCGGCCCCGCCATCGCCACCTACAGCAACCCGGCGAAGACCCTGGCCGCCGAACTCGCCGACTCCCTCCCCGTGATCTGGACCGAGGGCACCTCCGCCGGCCCCGCGGGCCGCCGCTTCGCCGCCGCCCTCGCCGAACTCGCAGGCCGCCCCGCCCTCGTCGCCGAACTCCCCGAAGCCCTCGCCGAACACAGCGCCCTCCTCGCCGGCCCCCTCGCCGCCAGCGCCGACCCGGACGACTTCTTCCGCGACCGCGTCGAGGAACCCCCCGCCCTGCACGCGCGCGTGGTCCTGCTGCGCGACCGCCCCATCGGCGGCCTCACCGCCGCCCCCGCCGCCCGCGACCTGGTCCTCAGCCACGACACACCGATCAGCGAACTCGAACCGGACGACGGCGACGAACTCGTCACCCTCGCCGAACTGATCGCCACCACGGATTTCGCCGCCGTTTACCTGGCGCTCGCCTCACAGGCTTGATCTATACCGACAACTCAGTCAGCCGGCCGGAAAGACAGGCAGAGACCCGATGGACCGCCTCGACAACACCATCCGCCCCTACGCCTGGGGTTCCCCCACCGCCATCCCACACCTGCTCGGCACCGAGCCCACCGGCGAACCGCAGGCGGAGATGTGGATGGGCGCCCACCCGGGCGCACCCTCGCGCACCGAACGGGGCACCCTCGTCGAGGTGATCGACACCGACCCGCGGCGCGAACTGGGCGAGCGCACCGTGGCCAAGTTCGGCCCCCGCCTCCCCTTCCTCCTCAAACTCCTCGCCGCCGGCGCCCCCCTCTCCCTCCAGGTCCACCCCGACCTGGCCCAGGCCAAGGAGGGCTACGAGGACGAAGAGCGCCGCCGCATCCCCGTCGACGCCCCCCACCGCAACTACAAGGACGCCAACCACAAGCCCGAACTCATCTGCGCCCTCACCGAGTTCGACGGCCTGTGCGGCTTCCGGCACCCGCTCCAGGCCGCCGCCCTCCTCGACGGCCTCGGGGTCGACTCCCTCAAGCCCTACGTCGACCTCCTGCACGCCCACCCCGAGGAAGCGGCCCTGCGCGAGGTCCTCACCGCGATCCTCACCGCCGACCCCGAGGACATGACCCACACGGTCACCGCCGCGGCAGCCGCCTGCGACCGCCTCGGCGGCGACCACGCCCCCTACGCCGGCATCGCCCGCCACTACCCCGGCGACCCCGGCGTCATCGCCGCCATGCTCCTCAACCACGTCCGGCTCCAGCCCGGCGAGGCCCTCTTCCTCGGCGCCGGTATCCCGCACGCCTACCTCAGCGGCCTCGGCGTCGAGATCATGGCCAACTCCGACAACGTCCTGCGCTGCGGCCTGACCCCCAAGCACGTCGACGTCCCCGAACTCCTGCGCATCGTCCGCTTCGAACCCGGCGACCCAGGAGTGCTGCGCCCGGAGGCGTCACCCGACGGCGAAGAGGTCTACGAGACCCCCATCGACGAATTCCGCCTGTCCCGGTACGTCCTCCCGGAGGGCGGCACCGCCCACGACCTCACCAGCGCGACCCCGCAGATCCTGCTCTGCACGGCGGGGACGGTCCAGGCGGGGGAGCACGAACTGGCACCCGGCCAGTCGGTCTTCGTCCCGGCCGGCGACAAGGCCGAAGTGTCCGGCACGGGCACCCTCTTCCGCGCCACTGTGATTGTCTGACCGGGCTTGTGGATACCTGACGCGTCGTCGCCGCGACGGGCTGCAAGAATGACCCACCGGCAAAGGACAGGCAAAGGCCTGGACGGCGAACCGCACATACGAAGGCGAAGGGACAACGCGAACACATGAGCGCGTCAGGCGGCACCAGGGCGATCGTGGCAGCACTCGGCGCCAACCTCGCGATCGCGGCATCGAAGTTCGTGGCGTTCGCGTTCAGCGGCTCGTCGTCGATGCTCGCCGAAGGCGTGCACTCGCTCGCCGACTCCGGCAACCAGGCCCTCCTCCTCGTCGGCGGCAAGAAGGCCCAGCGCGACGCCACCCCCCAGCACCCCTTCGGCTACGGCCGCGAGCGCTACATCTACGCCTTCCTCGTCTCCATCGTCCTCTTCTCGGTCGGCGGCATGTTCGCCATCTACGAGGGCTACGAGAAGATCAAGCACCCGCACGAACTGGAACACTGGTACTGGCCGGTCGGCGTCCTCGTCTTCGCGATCATCGCCGAGGGCTTCTCCTTCCGCACCGCCATCAAGGAGTCCAACGACCTGCGCGGCACCCTGTCCTGGTCCCAGTTCATCCGCCGCGCCAAGGCACCCGAACTGCCCGTCGTCCTCCTCGAGGACTTCGGCGCCCTCATCGGCCTGATCCTCGCCCTCGGCGGCGTCGGCCTCGCCCTCCTCACCGGCGACGGCATCTGGGACGGCATCGGCACCGTCTGCATCGGCATCCTCCTCGTCCTGATCGCCCTCGTCCTCGCCGCCGAGACCAAGTCCCTCCTCCTCGGCGAGGCCGCCGGCATCGAAGAAGTCCAGAAGATCGAGGCCGCCATCGTCGACGGCGACACCGTCACCGGCATCATCCACATGCGCACCCTGCACCTCGGCCCCGAGGAACTCCTCGTCGCAGCCAAGATCGCCGTCCAGCACGACGACACCGCCACCGAGGTCGCCACCGCCATCAACGCCGCCGAGGCCCGCATCCGCCAGGCCGTCCCCATCGCCCGCGTCATCTACCTCGAACCCGACATCTACAGCGAGGCAGAGGCCGCCAAGGGCCCCGACCCCGAGGCCACCCCGGGCGGCCCCGCCCAACACCCGGCGGAGCACTGACCCTTTCCCACCTCCCGACAGGGCCCGCCCCCACCACGGCGGGCCCTGTTCGCTTCCCGCCCTCACGATCCGTGATCGGCGTGATCTGTTCGCAGGCGGACTGGGGCTGCCCGCCGCCTCCGGTGTAGCTTGGAACGGAGCCAGACGTCGCTGCTGATGGCGGTCGGGCGGTCCCCCTGCGGACCGACCGAGGGAGAGAGGGCCTCCGACGGACTGCGCTGCGCGCACGCGGGCATGCCTGTGTCCTCTTCGGGCACCCCTGTGTCCGCCGCCGCGCAGACCAGCCGTACCCACACCTCGACCCAACCCCGAGGAGCAGCTCACCATGACGACTGTCGACAACCGACAGGACTTCAAGGTCGCCGACCTCTCCCTGGCCGCGTTCGGCCGCAAGGAGATCACCCTCGCCGAGCACGAGATGCCCGGTCTCATGGCGATCCGCAAGGAATACGCCGAGGCCCAGCCTCTCGCCGGCGCCCGCGTCACCGGCTCCCTGCACATGACTGTGCAGACCGCCGTCCTCATCGAGACCCTGGTCGCTCTCGGCGCCCAGGTCCGCTGGGCCTCCTGCAACATCTTCTCCACCCAGGACCACGCGGCCGCCGCCATCGCCGTCGGTCCGAACGGCACGGTGGACGACCCCCAGGGCGTCCCGGTCTTCGCCTGGAAGGGCGAGACCCTGGAGGAGTACTGGTGGTGCACCGAGCAGGCCCTGACCTGGCCGGACAGCCCCACCGGCGGCCCGAACATGATCCTCGACGACGGCGGTGACGCCACCCTCCTCGTCCACAAGGGCGTCGAGTACGAGAAGGCCGGCGAGGTCCCCTCCGTCGACACCGCCGAGAACGAGGAACACCGCGTCATCCTCGAGCTCCTCAACCGCACCATCACCGAGGGCTCCCAGAAGTGGACCCAGCTCGCCTCGGAGATCCGCGGCGTCACCGAGGAGACCACCACCGGCGTCCACCGCCTCTACGAGATGCAGCGCGACGGCGCCCTCCTCTTCCCGGCGATCAACGTCAACGACGCCGTCACCAAGTCGAAGTTCGACAACAAGTACGGCTGCCGCCACTCCCTCATCGACGGCATCAACCGCGCCACCGACGTCCTCATCGGCGGCAAGACCGCCGTCGTCTGCGGCTACGGCGACGTCGGCAAGGGCTGCGCCGAATCCCTGCGCGGCCAGGGCGCCCGCGTCATCGTCACCGAGATCGACCCCATCTGCGCCCTCCAGGCCGCGATGGACGGCTACCAGGTCACGACCCTCGACGAGGTCGTCGACAAGGCCGACATCTTCATCACCACGACCGGCAACAAGGACATCATCATGGCCTCCGACATGGCCAAGATGAAGCACCAGGCCATCGTCGGCAACATCGGCCACTTCGACAACGAGATCGACATGGCCGGCCTCGCGAAGATCCCCGGCATCGTCAAGGACGAGGTCAAGCCGCAGGTCCACACCTGGACCTTCCCCGACGGCAAGGTGATCATCGTCCTCTCCGAGGGCCGCCTGCTGAACCTCGGCAACGCCACCGGCCACCCGTCGTTCGTGATGTCCAACTCCTTCGCGGACCAGACGCTGGCCCAGATCGAGCTGTTCACCAAGCCCGACGAGTACCCGGTGGGCGTGTACACGCTGCCCAAGCACCTGGACGAGAAGGTCGCCCGCCTCCACCTGGACTCGCTCGGCGTCAAGCTGACGACCCTCCGCCCGGAGCAGGCCGCCTACATCGGCGTCGAGGTCGAGGGCCCCTACAAGCCGGACCACTACCGCTACTGACCCGGCCGCGAGCTCCTGAGCCCGCAGCCGCAGCAGCACCTCAGAGCAGGCCCCCGCACCCCCGTGTCGGGGGCCTGCCCCTTCGGCCCCTCGGCCGGACCGCCGCGGCGCCCGACCAGCCCGTCACACCCCAGGACCCCCATGCCCCGCGGCCGATATTCGCTCCACGATCCGCACGATCACACCCCCCTCGCTCACGAGCACTTCCACTGCGCCCCCGGCCCCTCCGGCTGGCGCTACGTCTCCCAGCTGACCACCCCCACCGGCGATCACACCGGCTCCGTCGACCTCACCCTCGACGACCTCGGCCGCCCCCTCCGCCTCGAACTCCACGCGAGCAGCTGGCAGGTCCGCGGCGCCGCCCTGGACGGCGTCACCTGGGTCCGCACCGACCCCACCGGCACCCACGCCACCGAAGGCAACGTCCGTGCACACGCCTTCACCGGAAGCTCCCCCGCCTTCCTCGTCGCCACCACCCGCCTCCTGCGCCTCACCCCCTCCTCCGCGGCCACCCGCGTACGCCTTGTCGCCTTCACCGACCCGGTCCTCGCCCCACGCACCGTCGACCAGTCCTGGGCCCTGGTGAAGAGAGAAACACACGCCACTGACAACGCCCCCCTGACCGTGGACGAATACCAGGTCACAGCCCTGGACACCGGCGAGCAGCACGCCGTGCACATCGCCGGCGACGTGGTCCTCTCAGCCCCCGGCATCGAACTCGAGGACCTCGAATCACCCCCGTCCACGTTCACCTGAAGGCGCCCCGCCCAGCCCTACACAGGCGGCACGAAACCAGTGCTCCGACCCTCGCCCCCCACACCCTCCGACCCCTCCGCGGCCACCGGCGACTCAGACGGCGCCGAGGAACCGAGCGGCGACTGCGGCCCGTACGAAGACGGCGAGCCGAAGGCACCCACCACACCGACCACCGCCCCACCAGCCGTCGGACCACCCGCAGTCGGACTGTCCCCGAAGGCCCGCCGAGCCTCCCGGACCTGCCGCTCCTGCACCACCGCGGCCAGATACGCGGCAGACGGCACCCCCGGCGGCACCGGAGCTCCCGTCCGCTCCGCGAGATCACCAGCCAGCCGCCCCGCCATGGCCCAGCCCACCTGCGGATCCAGCTGGTTCATCCGCCCCAGGTACTGGCGGATCGCCAACCACAGCCCGTCCGGCACCGCGGACAGATCAAGCTCCTGGAACCGCCCCGCCAGCGAGGGCGGAGGAGGCGGCACGAAAGCGCTCCGCGCCACCGGCACCCGTTCCCGCACGACCAGGGTTCCGGCGAAGACATCCCCGAGCCGACGTCCCCGCGCCGACACGAGCGAGGCGACACAGGCCACCACCCCGAACGTCAGCACGATCTCCACCACCCCGAGCGCGCCCCGCACCAGCGCATGCCGGAACCGGATCGGCCCGCCGTCGTCCCGCACCACCCGCAACCCGCACGCCATCTTCCCCAGCGACCGCCCATGACTGAGGGTCTCCACGGCGATCGGCCCACCCACCAGAACCAAGAGGAACGTGGCGATCGAGACAGCAGTCTGCGCCGCCTCGTCCAGGGAAGCCGTCGCCAACAGCAGAGCGACACTCACGACCACATAGGCGACCAAGACCACCACCAGGTCCAGCAACGTGGCCAGCGCCCTGCTGGGCAGCCTGGCGGGCTGCAGCTCCAGCGCCACCGCCTCACCCGTCACCAGCTCACTCACGCCCGTCACCCCTTCCCCGACCTGCCCCTAAAACAGCCAGTCTGCCAAGCTGAGGGCACATCGCGCCGCAGTACGACAAGCTGATCCACGCCACCGGCAGCCGACGAAAGCCGAGGAGCAGGCACACCGATGGACCTCGACGTCTTCGTCTCCGCCCACCGAGCCGAATGGGACCGCCTCGACGCCCTCCTGCGCCGCCGACGCAGCCTCACCGGCGCCGAGACCGACGAACTCGTCACCCTCTACCAGCGCACCGCCACCCATCTCTCACTGATCCAGTCCAGCGCCCCCGAGCCCCAGCTCATCGGCCGGCTCAGCCGGCTCGTGGCACGCGCGCGCAGCGCCGTCACCGGAACCCGCCACGCATCCTGGCGCGATGTCACCCGCTTCCTCACCGAGGACTTCCCCGCCGCGGTCCACCGCTCGCGCCGCTGGTGGATCCCCACCGCACTCCTCTCCACCGCCGTCGCCGCCCTCCTGGGCTGGTGGATCGGCACCCATCCGGAAGTACAGTCCTCCATAGCGGCCCCCGACGAGCTGCGGGAACTCACCCGCCCAGGCGGTCAGTACGAGACGTACTACTCGAGCCACCCGGCCGCCTCTTTCGCCGCCCAGGTGTGGACGAACAACGCCCAGGCCGCCGCGATGTGCCTGGTCCTGGGAGTCTTCCTGGGCCTCCCGGTGCTCTGGATCCTCTTCCAGAACATGCTCAACCTCGGCATCGGCGCCGGCCTCATGTCCTCGGTGGGCCGGCTCGACACCTTCCTCGGCCTGGTCCTCCCGCACGGGCTGCTCGAACTGACCGCGGTCTTCGTCGCCGCCGGCACCGGACTCCGCCTCGGCTGGACCGTCATCGACCCGGGCCCCCGCTCCCGCCGCACCGCCCTCGCCGAAGAGGGCCGAGCCGCGGTCGGCATGGCCATCGGCTTGGCCCTTGTCCTCTTCGTCTCCGGCGCGATCGAAGGCTTCGTCACCCCTTCGGACCTGCCCACCTGGGCCCGCATCACCATCGGCATCGCCGCCGAACTGGCCTTCATCGCGTACGTCCATGTCCTCGGCGGCAGGGCTGTCCGCGCCGGAGCCACAGGGGACGTCGAGGCAACCGAGCGCAGCGCCACGGTGCCCACGGCCGCCTGATGTGCGAAGCGGCTTGCAGAGCTGCTAGTCTCCTCTTCGCCCCGCAAGAGCCGTTGACACGGAGTGCGCGAGGAGGTAGATTCGAACAGTTGCCTGGAACTGGATGTGGTCCGGTCGGCAGCAGTGAGAATCTATGCGGCAGCTCGGAACTCTGATTCCGCAGAAGCCCCCCGACGAATCGGAAAACTACTGGCCGGTCAGACCGGTCCAGAACCTCTGATAAAGTCGGACCCGCCGGAAAGGAAACCGCGAGACAAAAGCGGGAACCTGGAAAGCACCGAGGAAATCGGATCGAGAAAAGATCTGATAGAGTCGGAAACGCAAGACCGAAGGGAAGCCCGGAGGAAAGCCTG